>DASPST010000061.1:0-110734 GCA_035623795.1 Terriglobales bacterium | reverse complement strand
CATGCCTTCCCTCACGCCGCTGTTCCGAACAATCTGCTCGACTTGCGGTGTGATGTGGACATAGGCGCGATGGGTGCGGGTATGAAATGTCAGGTACTCGGTGCGAACCTTCACGTTCTCTCCTCGTCGGGTGCGATGTCGGGCGCCTCTCAAGTGGCGCAAAATGCGGGGGCGGAACTCAGTGCCACAGCACTGGCCTCAACGGCCCGCAACTAGCGTGAAAACTCGTTTCCGCCGCTACGAAGGCTTCCTGTCGAACCGGGTCAGCGCGTCCAGAATCTGCCTTCCATAAAGCTCCACCTTTCGCTTCCCGAAGCCAGGGACGCCGGTGAGGTCCCGCAAGGTTCGCGGACGGACCCGGCACAATTCCTCGAGCGAACGATCATGCAGCACGATATAAGCCGGGATCCTTTGCTGCCTCGCCGTGGAACGACGCCATTCTCGCAGGTAATCCCAAAGTGCCTGATCGATCTCCGCAGCCCTTGGCCCGGGAGCGCCGGTGGTGCCGGGCGCGGCGGGCGGTGATGGCGGCTTCCACCGGGTCCGTCGCGGGAGCTCCTCCGTGACCGGCCGCTTCAGCCATTCCGGCTCGGAGCCGCAGGCGTCGCACGCCCCGCAGGAGGCCCACTTGGGCGTCTCGCCAAAGTGTCGGCACACTTGCCGATGGCGGCAGGAATGCGATTCGGCGAAATCCCGAATGTCGCGGTAGCGCTGCCAGGCCCGCTCCTTTTCCGCAGGATCTTCCATCTGCCCGATGAAGTGGGCCAGCAGGGCGGTGTCTCGCTTCTGCCATAAAAGGATGCAGTCCGCCGGCCGGCCATCCCGGCCGGCCCGTCCGGCCTCCTGATAGTACTGTTCCAGCGACTTCGGCAGCGCGAGATGGATGACGGCACGCACGCCAGCTTTGTTGATGCCGAGACCGAAAGCGATCGTGCCCACCAGCACTCGCACTTCATCCGACATCCAGCGCTCCTGATTGCGGCGCCGCTCCTCTGTCTCCATCCTGCCGTGGTAGGCGACCGAGGGAATGCCTTCCTCGTCGAGCATGGCGACGGTCCGCTCCACCCGGGCAATGGTCGGCGAGTAGACGATCGCGTTGCCGTCCCCCAGCTGCCGGAGCGCTCGGACCAGCAGCTGCGGCTGCGAGACCGCGTCGCTCTGCCTGGCGACGTAGCGCAGGTTCCGGCGGTGGAAGCTGGCAATATATTTGTGGGGATCACGCAACTGCAGCTGCTCGAGGATGTCGTGCCGCACCCGGCGCGTGGCGCTGGCGGTGAAGGCGGCGATCGGCCGCTCCGGAAACTCGGTCCGCAGCCGGCTCAGCTGGCGGTATTCCGGCCGAAATTCATGGCCCCACTCGGAGATGCAGTGGGCCTCGTCGATGGCGAAGAAGGAAACCGGGACCTGCCGCAGCCACTCCGTCGTGTCCGGCCGCGCCAGCCGCTCCGGGGACAGGTACAGTAACCGGTAAGCGCCTTCGCGCGCCGCCTGCATGACCTCGAACTGCTGGTTCCCCGCCAGCATGCTGTTGAGCCCAGCGGCGGGAATCCCCATCTGGCGCAACTGGGCCACCTGGTCCTGCATCAGGGCGATCAGCGGCGAGATCACCACGACCGTGCCTTCCAGTACGACGGCCGGCAACTGGTAACAGAGAGACTTCCCGCCTCCGGTGGGCATCACCACGCAGGCGTCTCGCCCGCTCAGCAAACTTTGGATGATGCGCTGCTGGAGTGGGCGAAACGAGTCATAGCCCCAGTAGCGGCGCAGGGCGAGCAGGGGATCGGTGCTACGGCTCATAAGCGGAACTCGGGGTTTTCTCTGCTCACACCTCGGCTGTAACCACGGCACCAGGCGACCGGCATGGTGCGCATCGTCTGCACACAGAAAGGGCGACTCTCAGAGTCGCCGCGTGAACTCCTGCACTCGCTTTCCGCTCGCACTGGAAGTAATTAGCGCATCGACTCTTCCACTTCCGAGATCCAATCCGGCCGTTTCAGGACCTCGCGCGGCTTGGGGCCGTCGGCGGCGCCTACGATGCCGTCGCGTTCCATCAGATCGATCAGGTGCGCCGCCCGACCGTAGCCGATGCGCAGGCGGCGTTGCAGCAGAGAAGTAGATGCCTTGCCGAACTCCACCACCAGGCGCACCGCATCCGCAAACAGCGGGTCGTTCTCGTCTTCTCCCAACTCTCCAGCCGCTCTCTCGCCGGCCTCCCGCTCTTCCGGGGGCGCTTCGAGGAACGCTTCCTGGTAATCAGCATCGCCCTGCGAGCGCCAGAATTCCACCACCGCCGCGATTTCCTTCTCGGTGACCAAGGGGGCATGCAGGCGATGGACGCGTGCCGACCCGGCGGGAAGGTAGAGCATGTCGCCGCGTCCCAGCAGGGCCTCGGCTCCGTTGGCATCCAGGATGGTTCGCGAATCGACCTTGGTCGCCACCCGGAAGGAAATGCGGGCGGGAAAATTGGCCTTGATCAGTCCGGTGATCACGTCCACCGACGGCCGCTGCGTGGCCAGCACCAGGTGGATGCCCACGGCTCGCGCCATCTGCGCCAGCCGCGTGACCGATTCTTCCACGTTCCCCGAGTCGAGCATCATCAGGTCGGCCAACTCGTCGATGATGATCACGATGTAAGGGATGGGCCGCTCCTCCGGATCATCGCCGAACAGGCTGAGCGTCTCTTCGTCTTCAAACAGTCTGTTGTACTGGTCGATGTTGCGCACGCCCTTCTCCGCCAGCAATTTCAGACGCCGCTCCATCTCACGCACGGCGTTGCGCAGAGCGTTCGCCGCCAGCTTGGGCTCAGTGATGATCGGTGTGTACAGGTGGGGAACGCCCTCGTAGTTGCCCAGTTCCAGCCGCTTCGGGTCGACCAGGATCAGCTTCACCTGGTGGGGCGTCGCTTTGTACAGGATGGACATGATCATGGCGTTGATGGCCACGCTCTTGCCCGTTCCCGTAGACCCAGCGATCAGCAGATGTGGCATCCCGGCTAGATCGGCCACGGCAATCCGCCCGTTGATGTCCTTGCCCAGAGAGAGCGTAAGCCGCGACTTCGAGCCGATGAATTCCGCCGACTCCAGGTTTTCCCGCAGCCAGATGATCTCGCGCTCCCGGTTCGGCACCTGGATACCCACCGTGGACTTGCCTGCCATGCGCTCGACCAGAATGCTTTCCGCCTTGAGGGCCAGGCACAAGTCCTCGGTCAGGTTCGTGATTCGGCTGTACTTGATGCCGGCTTCCGGCTTGAACTCGAAGGTGGTGACCACCGGACCGGGATTGATCTGCGTCACCTGCCCGTGTACATCGAACTCTGCGTACTTTTCCGTGAGGACCTGTGCCAGCAGCTTCAACTCTCCCGCATCCACCGCCTGCTGTTCGTCGGGGCGGTGCAGCAGGCTGCTGGGAGGCAGCTTAAAGCTGCCGGCGATGCGGGACAGGGTGGTCCGGGGTTTCCGCGCGCTGTCGCCACGCTGGTTGACCTCCGGCTCAGCCTCCGCGGGAGAGGGCACCGGGCTGTCCCGATGCACGCGTTCCGGAACGGACTCCGGGTGCGCGGGCGACAACACCCGCTCGATTCCTGTTTGTGCCACTGCCGAAGGAATGCCACCGACGTCACCTGGGCTGTCGGGCCGACGCTCCACGTCCGTCGCCGTACTCCGCGCCGGCACTACCTGACTGGGAACCAAGGGTCGGGCAGCACGCCGGCGGTCCAGTTCTCTCTGCAACCGCTGCTTCGCCCGCTGCTCCCGCCAGTCCCTCCACCGCTCGCGCAGCGCCACCAGGAAAGCAAAGCGCGTCGGGATCCACACCTCGACCGCCGAGAACGAGAACGCCGTGGTCATGTACATCGCTACCGCCAGCACGGTGACGGCGACGATATAGGCTCCGGCCAGGTTGAAGTAGTGGATCAGAACATCGCCCAGCAAACGGCCCAACAATCCCTCTATGGGGATCACGTTCATCCAGCGCACTTCTCCCGGCAGCAGTGCGAGAAAGGCCGGCACGAAGGTCAGGAGCCAGATCCCACCCAGCATCTTTGCCAGGGGTGACTGGACCTTCCGGGAACGGAACCAGCGCGCTCCGAGCATCGCCAGAAAGACCGGCAGCAGCGCCGCCCCCAGGCCGAAAAACTGCAGCAGGAGGTCGGAGACGACCGCCCCTGCGATTCCTATCCAGTTGTGGGCCGCTCGGGATCCAGGCAGCGACGCGCTGTTGAAGGAGGGGTCCAGCGGCGAATACGAGGCCAAGGCGAGGAACAGGAGGAGCGCGGAGACGCACAGCAGAAGACCGACCAACTCGTTGAGCCGCCGGTTATGGGACGGATTGAAGATCCGCGACAGAAACTTCATAGGGTCGAATTCCGCAGTGCAGACCGGGTGTGGGGGCACCCGCCCCTGGGTTCCAGAAAGCGCCAGAGCCCTCCGATTATGACAAGAATCCAAGCCCCCCACAATTGGGTATTCTGCGTCCCGTATCGAGTTGGTTCACGCCGCAGCTGACTCAGAGAAAGGCTGCAAGCCCTTTGCCGGCAAAGGCTTGCGCAAAACCCCGAATCAACCTGCCACCCGCAGGGCGAACGCCAGCACACCCGCTCCCACCACGATGCGATAGAGGGCGAAGGGAACGAAACCCCGCGTCCGCACCCAGGCCATAAACCAGGCAACGCTTGCGTAGGCCACCACGAAGGAGACCGTGAACCCCAGCGTAAGGATACCCCACTGTTCCCCGGTAATCTGGGAAACGCCAATCGGGTTCTCGCCTTTTCCCAGGACCGACTTGAGCAGCGTGTAACCAGTGGCCGCTATCATCGTGGGCATGGAAAGAAAGAAAGAGAACTCCAGCGCCGAGGCCCGTGACATGCCGGCCAATTGGCCGGCGGCGATGGTCGACATCGACCGCGAAGTTCCGGGGAAAACCGCGGACAGGATCTGGCAGGCGCCGATCCAGACGGATTGCCCGAGGCTCATATCCTCCATTCTCCAGGTGTGAATCGGGCTGCCGGCGGCATTCGGGCCGGCCCTCTCCCATCTTGCCTTGATCGCGTCCACCACCCACATCACGATGCCGCCGATGAGCAGGGCATAGCCCATCACGTACAAGCTCTCAAGGTTTTGGCCGATTCGTTTGGTGAGGAGGTAGGAAGGAATCGCGGTGACCACGAATGCCACCGCGGTCAGCCCCAGAGGATGGGTCAGGGCGGTCTTGTCGCGGCGCTCGCCCCGGGGGAAGGTCGAGAGAAACGCCGCGATCCGGTGCCGGAAATAGACGGGCAGGCACAGGATCGCTCCCAGTTGGATGACGATCGAGTACATCTTCCAGTAACCGTCAGACAGCGAGAGATGGAGAATCTTCTCGGCAATCCGCAGGTGCGCCGTCGAACTGACGGGAAGGAATTCGGTTAAGCCTTCGATGACGCCCAACACGAGCGAGAGCAGGTAAGGGTTCAAGCTGTCTCCTGAGAGGAACCATCAGTATCCCAGAGATGTGCTGCCCAAGGATTCGGAAGTTGGATTCTGCTTGCGGGTCCTGAGAATTCTCTACTGCACTACATTCCCGTAAGTCGGAACCCCCTGCTGCACCAGGAAAAGCAGCAGTTGCGCCCGGTTCGACCAATCGGATTGCGAATACTGCTGGATGACTTTCTGGGCGAGAGACAGCGCCTGCTCCCGGGACTCGTCGGCCTTCTTCGCCTTCTCTTCGGTTTTGTAGATCTCGATCAGCGCTGCCCTCCGCGATGCCGCCTGATACAGCGCTTCGGGCGCGTCGGGGGACTGGGGATGTTCGCTGGCATACTTCTCGTAGAGGTCGGCCTCTTTGTCGGGACACTTGGATGCGCCCTGCCAGTCTCCGCACAGCTTGTTGTCTATCAAGTGGAACGCCGCCAGGTCTGCCCACTTGGTGCCGGGGAACTTCTTGATCACCAGCTTCATGAGATCTTCGTTGATGCGCTCGCGCAACCCTGGATCCTGGTCCCGGGAGGATGGCCGCGACATCACGTCGGCCCGATCCACCTGCCAACGGATATCGGCCGCCCGGTACAGGGCCTCACCGGCAAGCGGGGATGTCGGGAAGAAGTCATACACCCGGTAGTACAACCGCAGGGCGTCCTGATCGGCGCCCCGGCGCCCGTGCCTGCGGCTGGCCTGGTCCTCCGAGTCCACTGCTTCGCCGAAGACGATCTTGTCTCCCTCCGGCATGGAGGCGCGCACCACCCCTTTATCGAGCATCCAGCCGGTTACCATCTTTTCTTCCCCGAGAAGCGCCTGGACATGCACCCACTCGCGGCTGGTCTCGAGCACAACCAGCTCGCGACCCCGGTCCACTTCCGCCAGTTTCGGCGAACTGTTATCCGGGGAGACATACAAGTTGGCCACCCGGACCGGGGTCGCGCGGTCCGCCGCCAGCAGGCTGGCTGTAACCCCTGAAAGGAAAAGCACAAACCACACCGTCAGACGCACCTTCACGGCCTTCCTCTTTCCCTCAAAATGTCAGGGACATAGGGATTTTACACTCGAAGTGCAGCGCCCAGAAAAAACCGAAACCGTGGGACGTCACAGCTTCGATGGGCACCACAGGGACCGGGGACGCCACGCCCGGAGCCAATCCGAGTGGGGAAAGGGAGCCGAAGAGGACGTCCGAGCGCCCGGCACACTCACGCCCGGCGAATGTCTGCCAGCATCGCAGGGTCGACATTGCCGCCGCTGATCACTGCAACATGGATCTTCCTCGCCGGCAATTCCTTCCTGTGAAACAAGAAGGCTGCGACCGCCACCGCCCCACTGGGCTCGGCGACCGTCTTGGGGTTGACCGCCAGTTGTCGCATGGCCTCGCCGATCTCATTCTCGCTCACCGTCACGATGTCATCCACGTACAAGCGCATGTGCTCGAAGTTGATGGGGCCGATGCTCTGGGTGCGCAGGCCGTCAGCCGCGGTTTGCAACACTTGCTCGGCCTCCAACTGCACCAGTTTCCCGGAACGCAAGCTGGCCTGGGCATCCGCCGCCAGTTCGGGTTCGGCTCCGATGACCTTGACCGAGGGCCGGCTCAGCTTGATCGCGGTGGCGATGCCGCTGATCATGCCACCGCCGCCCACCGGCACGAGCACCGTCTCCACCGACGGCAGGTCCTCAAGAATCTCCAGGCCCATCGTCCCCTGTCCTGCAATGATCTGCTCATCGTTGTATGGAGGCACGAGGACATACCCATGTTGAGCCGCCAGTTCCTCGGCCTTGCTCTGCCGTTCCGCGCTGCCCGGGCCCACGGTGACTAGCTTCGCTCCGAGCGACGCGGTGGCCTCCAGCTTCAATGCCGGAGCGTTGCCGGGCATCACGATCACCGCTCTGACCCCCAGGGCCCGAGCGGCGTAAGCCACCCCCTGAGCGTGGTTGCCGCTGGAATACGTGATGACTCCGCGTTGGCGCTCCGCCTCGGACAGGGAGGCGATTTTGTTGTAAGCACCGCGCAGCTTGAACGCTCCAATCGGCTGCAGGTTCTCGGGCTTGAAAAACAGCTGGCGATCATCGGCCTGGGCGGGGCGCGCCTCCAGCAAGGGCGTACGCACGATGATGCCGTGTAAGCGGCTCTGCGCTTGTCGGATGTCTGCCAGAGTGACGATGGTGATCGCTCCCGAGCTTATCTCCCAGCGCGTCCGCCGCCCGAGGTCGGCAGAGAAACCTGGGTTGGAGCCGCGCTGAAGGCGCGGTAGCTTCGTTGCGCAGCTGGGCCTGACCCGCCCAGAATCGGTTCGCCTTGGCCCTCTAGATCTCCAGGATGACGGGCATGATCAGCGGGCGCTTCTGGGTCTGCTTCGAGATGTAGCGCTTCAGATCCGCCCGGATCTTCTCCTTGATCACGCCGTAGTCCGCCTTCTCCTCGTCACTGGAGACGTCGAGCGTCTGCATCACCACTTGCTTTGCACCCTCCATCAGTCCGTCTTCACCCGGGGAGAAGCCGCGGGTGACGATTTCGGGAGAAGTTTCGACTTCCCCGGTTAGCTTGTTGATGGCGATGATGGGCAGCACGATGCCGTCCTCGCTGATGTGCCGCCGGTCTTTGATGATCAGGTCCTCCACCACGTCGGTGCGCGAACCGGAGTCGATGCATACCCGCCCCACCCTGACCCGCCCCACCTTGCGCGCTCCCAGTTCGTCAAACTCCAGGACGTCGCCGCTCTCGATCAGGATGACCTGTCCCACCGAACCGTGCATGGCTGCGGCCATCTCCGCGTGCAACTTGAGCTGACGGTACTCCCCGTGGATAGGAAGAAAGTAGCGCGGCTTCACCAGGTTGATGACCAGCTTCAATTCCTCCTGGCTGGCGTGCCCGCTGACGTGCACCGGCGGGGAAGAACCGTCGTCGTAAATGACGTGCGCCTCCCGCCGGAACAGGTGGTCCACCATGCGGTAGATGCCCTTCTCGTTGCCGGGAATGATGCGGGCAGACAGGACGACGGTATCGCCCCTTTCGATTTTCGCGTGCTTGTGATTGTCGACCGCCGCCCGCGAGAGCGCCGACATGGGCTCCCCCTGGGTTCCGCTGATCAGCACGCACACTCTCTCCGGCGCAAAGTTCTTCATCTCGCCGGGGTGGATGACCGCGCCCTGCGGAAGGTCGAGGTACCCCAGGTCCTCGGCGATCTCTGCCGAACTGTTCATCGACCGGCCGATGAACGTCAGCTTCCTCCCGTGCTCCTGCGCCAGTTCGACCGCCAACTTGATGCGGTGGATCGACGAAGAAAAGCACGAGATGAACAGGCGCCGCTCGGTGCGCGCGAAGATTTCGTCGAATTTCCGCCTCACCGCCCGCTCGCTGGGCGTGTATCCCTTGCGTTCGATGTTGGTGGAATCCTGCAACAAAGCCAGCACGCCTTCCTTGCCGTACTCCGCGAACGCGTGCAGGTCGAAGAGCCGGTTGTCGGTGGGCGTCGGGTCGACCTTGAAATCTCCGGTGTGCAGCACCACGCCCAAGGGAGTGTGGATGGCCAGGGCCACGCAGTCGACCAGGCTGTGGGTCACCTGAATGGGATGAATCGTAAACGGGCCGATGCGGAAGCGCTCGCCCGGCTTGATCTCCCGCAGGTCGGCGTCATCCAGCAATCCATGCTCGTCCAGTTTGTCCTCGACATAGGCCAGCGTGAACTCCGTGCCCCAGACGGCAACGTTCAGTTCGGAGAGAATCCAGGGCAGCGCGCCAATGTGATCTTCATGCCCGTGGGTGAGGACGATCGCCTTCACACGCTGGCGGTTTTCGATCAGGTAGGAGATGTCGGGGACCACCACGTCGACGCCCAGGAGCTCCGCCTCGGGAAACATCAACCCGGCGTCGACCACAAGGATATCTTCGCCCCAACGCACGGCCAGGCAGTTCATCCCGAACTCGCCCAGTCCCCCCAGCGGCACAAGCTGCAGTTTTCCAGATGGCATCGGAAGTACAAATGCTAGCACAGGACGGCGGCACGGCTGGTACTGCGGTTTGCCCCTCGCCGCACTCTGCGATAAGGTCAATAGTAGCGCCGGGCGCAGCCCGCGCCGCGGCAGGGAATACATCGATAACCAGAATGGCGTCCCGGCTGAGAAAAAGCTGGTTGCGGCACCACATCGAGACCGCTCTGGTCCAGGGCCTGACGCGCGCCTACGAAACCGTCAGGGTTGATCCCGCAAGATTCCTGATTCAGTTGCGCGCCGCCTACGGCTTGCCCATCACCGGGTTCCAGGGGGTTTACGGCATTGAATTGACGCACCTCGATGAGATCGCCGAGTCCGTGATCCGCAGCGGTATGAAGATTGCCGCCGCCGAAGGTGCGGGCCTGGGCTTGGGCGGCATCGTGACCGTCGTACCTGACCTGGGCATTCTCTCTACCATCACCATGCGTACCATCCAGAAGCTGAGCCTGATCTATGGCTTCGAGTTCAATACCGACGAAGAGATGGCCGAACTCTGGGTGGCTGCGGCCAGCGCCGCAGGCGTGGACATCAGCCGCGAGCTGCTGGAAAAAGGGGTCATCAACCGCTTCGTGCCCCGCGTCATTCAGCGCATTGCCGTTCAGGCCAGCGGAGAAGTGGTCGAGCATTGGGCCGGGCGCATGATTCCCCTTCTCAGCTCCCTGATCGGAGCCGGGCTCAATTACTATTTCGTGCGGGCCTGGGGCCGGCGCGCCCGGGTCCACTTCCGCGGCAAACACCTGGACGTGCGGGCTGGTCACGCACCGGCCCAAGTCGCGGCTGCCCCGGCTACCCCGGAGCTGTCCTCTTGACGGCTATGCCAGGTTGCTTCCGCTGTGCCGCGATGCTGTTCGATCTCGACGGAGTTCTGATCGACTCCACCCGCGTGGTTACTCTCCAGTACAGGCGCTGGGCGCAGGAAAACGGCCTGGACCCTGAGCAAGTGCTGCAGACCGCCCACGGCGTCCGCACCATCGAAGTGGTGCGCCTTGCCGCCCCCCATCTCGATGCCGAAGCCGAGAAGGCTAAGATCGAAGCCCGCGAAACCGCCGACCCGAACATCGTCGTCATGCCCGGCGCGCCCCAATTGCTGGCCTCCGTGCCCCGAGGCCGCTGGGGCGTGGTGACCTCCGGCGGCCGCTCCCTCGCCACCACCCGCATGCGGAGGCTGGGTGTGCCGATTCCCGATGTGCTGATCACGGCCGATGATGTCCAGAGAGGCAAACCCGACCCTGAGCCTTACCTCAAGGGAGCCGAGCTCCTCGAGGTTAAGCCTGCGGACTGCCTGGTCGTGGAAGACGCGCTGGCAGGCATCTCGGCTGCCCACGCCGCTGGGATGAAGGTCATCGCGCTGCCCAGCACGTATTCGCCCGACGAGTTGCAAGACGCCGACGCGCTGGTCACGGGTCTGGACAAGATCCAAGTACGGCTGGGCGAGACAGCGGGCGACCTGGAGATCCGATGGATCGCAGAGTGCTCCTGAACGCAGCCCGGGCGGCGGCAATGCTTGGTGGTTGGATCCCTGTTAGCGCAGCCAATCCTCCAACTCGATTCCCCGATCCGTCTTCTGGTCGCGGTATTTCACGATCACCGGGGCGTACAGCGAAAGTCCCCACTCGAGAGCCGCTCCCTTGCGCACGGCCCGCGATCCCGGAACCACCACGGCATTCTCCGGTACTTCAAGCGGCTTTTCCGGAGTCGCCCGGTAGACTTCTCCCCGCACCAGGTCATAGAGCGGCGTGGAGCGTGTCAGGACCGTGCCGGCTCCCAGGACCGCCCGCGCCCGCACCAGCGTACCTTCGTAGACGCCACAGTTGCCCCCCACCAGCACATCATCTTCGATGACCACCGGCGCGGCATTCACCGGTTCCAGCACTCCGCCGATCTGCGCCGCCGCGCTCAGATGCACGCGCTTTCCCACCTGCGCGCACGACCCGACCAGCACGTGCGAATCCACCATGGTTCCTTCATCCACGTACGCGCCCACATTGATGAACATGGGGGGCATGCAGATGACCGAAGGCGCCACGTACGCGCCCTGCCGCACCGATGACCCGCCCGGCACCACCCGCACCCGGTCCGCCACCGTGAACCGCCGGGCAGGATAGGTGTCCTTGTCCACGAACGTCAGCCCGGCATCGCCCATCTCGATCAGTTCGCCCAGTCGAAAGCCCAAAAGGATTCCCCGCTTCACCCAGGTGTTCACCACCCAGCGCCCGTCCTGCTTCTCCGCCGCCCGGACCTTGCCCTGGGCCAGCGCCTCGCGAAACTCCAGAAAGGTTTTGCGGGCCTCGGGATTCCCCTCGACCTCGCCGAGAGAGGCGAAACGGGCAATGGCAGTTTGCAAGGATTGCATGAAATTGTCGCTTGCAGAGGGTGAATTGTCGATGGTCAACCCTGAATCGCCGGCAAGCGCCAGAGCTTGGAAAAGCGAAACTCAACCATTGACTATTCTCAGATGCACTTGCATTCGCTCCGGATCAGCACGCCCGGCAGATGGTGCGCCATCTCGCGGGCCTCAGCCAGGGTGCGGTAAGGACCGTGCCAGCGCGCATGATTGGCGTCATGTCCCGCGGGCCGGCCCTTGCCGTGGTTACACTGGCCGCAGGTGCCGCGATGCAGCACCACCTTGTGCGGCCCGGCCAGCCAGTTTTCGTAGACGTAGAACTCGGTGACTTCGGGCGCCGGCGTCGCAGGCTTGGTGATCAGGCCGGCTTCGGTCACAATCCGCTGCAGTTTGGAGCGCGTGTCCCGACGCATGGGCAGCAGCGGCAACCGGTAGACTTCCTCGATCTTGCCCATCATGGCCAGCACCGCCTTGACCGGCAGCGGGTTCGACTCGAGGAAGTTCGCCTGCATCAGCGGCAGATACTTGCGATGAAGGCTGCGCGCCGCACTCCAGTCATTGTTGAGCGCGGCTCGCGTCATCTCCGCCATTTCGTGCGGTATTTCATTGGATGCCACCGAGATGATGCCGACCCCGCCCAAGGCAATGACCGGCAACGTCAGGGCGTCATCCCCGGAGAACACCCGGAAATGCGCCGGCACCGCGTTCGAGACCTCGGCGATCTGGGTGATGTTCCCGCTGGCTTCCTTCACCCCGGCGATGTTGGGAACCTCCGCCAACCGGGCTAGCGTCGCGGGTTCCAGGTTCGCGGCGGTGCGCCCGGGAACGTTGTACAGGATGAGCGGCTTGTCCACGGCTTCGGCCATGGCCCGGAAATGGCGATATTGTCCCTCCTGGGTCGGCTTGTTGTAATAAGGAGAAGCCGTGAGGATAGCACTCACCCCCGGCCGGGATGCGACTTCCTTTGCCTTCTGCACCGCCTCATAAGTGGAGTTCGAGGAGGCGCCGGCCACCACCGGCACACGCCCGCCCACAACCTCCACGGTTACATCGATGACGTGCAGCCACTCGTCGTGCGACAGCGTCGGCGTCTCACCCGTGGTCCCGCAGGGAAGCAGAAAATCGATGCCCGATTCCACTTGCCAACTTACAAGGTTGCGCAGTGCTGTTTCGTCGATGGATCCGTCCTCGAGGAACGGAGTTACGAGCGCCGTGCCGCATCCACGCAGTTCCATAGGACTAAGATAACGCTAACCAGCCCCGCCGGGAAATCATCGATCGGTGCACGACAGAATCAAGCGGAAGGCAGGCGCCCGGGCCTTCAGAGCCTCGGCCTTAGTCTGCGGCGGAAAAACTTCGCCTTGGGGGGAAGAGCAGCACCGGCCGCGGTCGAACCCGGGTTCTGTTTTGTATGAGGGCTTCAGCCCCTAAGGCATCCAGAACCGTCCACAGCCTCCTACAGTTCCCGCCAGATCTCCTTGAACTCATAGAATCCCCGCTTGCCTGCTAACCACTCTGCCGCGCGCACCGCCCCCTCGGCATAGCCCCGTCGCGACTTCGCGTCGTGGCAGAGATAGATCCGGTCGTTAGGGGAATCGAACACCACCTCATGCATGCCCACGACGTCGCCTTCGCGAAACGAGGTGATCTCCAGTTCGGCTCCAGCCGCTGCCTTTATGATGCTCTGCAGAACCAGCGCGGTGCCCGAAGGCGCATCCTTTTTCTGTTTGTGGTGCCGCTCGAAGATTTGCCCGAGATATTGGTGGCCGACCGCCTCCGCCGCGCCACGCACCACCTCCAAGAAGAGGTTCACGCCAATCGAGAAATTGGCGCCGTACACCAACCCAGTGCCGGCCTTCTCCACCTGCTGCCGGACCCGCGCCACGTCTCCCTGCCAGCCGGTTGTGCCTACGACCATATTCTTCCTGGCAACGAGGCACCCGCGAATGTTCTCCAGAACAGCCATCGGCGTCGTGAAGTCGATCACCAGGTCCACGTCGCGCAGGGCCGCCTCCGTAAGGCCGCAGGCGGCCTGGTTCTCGGATGCGCCCAGCACTCGGACGTGGTGCCGGCGCTCACGCGCCACCTCGGCGACCAGCGATCCCGTCTTCCCGCGCCCCAGAATCAGCACATTCATCGCTCCTGACCTCTCCGTCGCGTCCTGAGCCGCAGTTCTCCGGGTACTCGGTTTGCTTCAGGCAAAGACCTCGGGATCGAGTTCCGAGAAGAACGCCCGATGCAGCCGCCGGATCACCCCCGGAACGTCGTCTTCTTCCACGACAAACGTCAGATTAATCTGCGAAGCCCCTTGCGAGATCATGCGGATCTTCAGATCCGCGAGTTCGCCGAACACTCGCGCCGCGATTCCCGGCGTCTCCCGCAGATTCTCCCCCACCAGACACACGATGGCTTTCCGGCCCTCGTAGCGTACATCGGCCAGCTTGGCCAGGTCCGCGGCCAGCGCTGGAATGGCCTGGTTACTGTCCACCGTCAACGATACGCTGACTTCCGAAGTCGAAACCACGTCCACCGCAACCTTATGCCGGTCGAAGGCCTCGAAGATCGCCTTCAGGAACCCGTGCGCCAGCAGCATGCGCGGCGCGGCGACGTTGATGATGGTGATCCTCTTCTTGGCGGCAATGGCCTTGAAGACATTCCTCGAGTGCATGCCACGGGCCGTGATCTTGGTCCCCTCGCAGGGGGGATTGCGTGAATTGAGCACATACACCGGAATGTTTTTCTGGATGGCGGGCAGCACCGTGGCGGGATGCAGGACCTTGGCGCCGAAGTACGCCAGCTCGGCGGCCTCGTCAAAGCTGATGACGCGGATGCGCTTCGCCTCGGGACATAAGCCGGGATCCGTGGTCAGCATCCCGTCCACGTCAGTCCAGATTTCGATCGCCTCGGCCCCCAGCCCTGCCCCCACGATGGCGGCGGAGAAGTCTGACCCGCCCCGTCCGATGGTGGTGGTGACACCGCCGCGGGTCGCTCCGATGAATCCCCCCATCACCGGGACCTGCCCGCGCTCCAGCTGGGGCCGCACCAGCCTTCGCAAACGTTCATTGGTTTCATCGAGCAGGGGAGCGGCCCGCGTATGCGTCGCATCCGTTATCAGGCATTGGCGTGAGTCCACCAGCGATGCCTCGAGCCCCCGCAAGCAGAATGCCTCGGTCACGATCCGGCTGGAAAGCAGCTCTCCATAGGCGGCCACGTGGTCGGTGGTGCGCGGGGTCAACTCGCCTACGGCGGCGATCCCTCTTAACAACTCGTCGAGCGCGTCAAACTCCGCTTCCAGCTCGCCATGGAAGCGGGTAAACACTCCTGTGCCCAGCAGTTCACCGGCTGTGCTGTAGTGCCGCTCCCGCAAGCCACGGGAAAGATCCAGGGCCGTCTCCCGCTCGCCCGATCCGGCCGCGCCCGCCATCTTCAGCAAGGTGTCGGTGACCTTGGCCATGGCGCTGACCACAACCACCGGGCGCCGCGCCCGCCGGTCGCGCACGATCGAGGCCACGCGGTCGATGGCGGCCGCGTCCTCCACCGAGGTGCCGCCGAATTTCATCACGATCATGAGAAGCAATCCCGCCGAGGAAAGTAGCGCCCGGGTTTCGCCCGCGGCCTGCCACCGGCCGTCAGGGGGGCGAACACCAACGCCGCGGGAACCGCAGGCGCGAAGCCCCAATTACCCCAGGTATCCCTGTGCCTTCAGCAACTCGGCATTCAGCAACGCCGCCCCGGCTGCACCGCGGATTGTGTTGTGCGAGAGCACGGTAAATTTCCACTCCAGCACCTTGCAGGGCCGCAGACGCCCTACGGTAGCCGCCATGCCCGCCCCGCGCTCGGCATCGAAGCGCGGCTGCGGACGGTCCACCGCCTCCACGTACACCACCGGCTGCTCGGGGGCGCTGGGCAAACGCAGTTTCTGCGGTTCCGCCGTGTACGAGTTCCAGGCGGCGATGATCTCCTCCGGCTTTGCCTTCTGCTTGAACCTCACCGAGACCGACTCGGTATGACCGTCCTCGACCGCCACCCGGTTACACTGTGCGCTCATGGCAAACGACGCCGGACGCACCTTGAGCCCGTTCAGCCGGCCCAGAAGCTTCAGGGTCTCCTCCTCCATCTTTTCTTCTTCCTTGGCGATATAGGGAATCACGTTTCCCAGGATGTCCAGGGACGCCACGCCGGGATAACCGGCGCCGCTGACCGCTTGCATGGTGACCGCCATCACCGTCTCGAGCCCGAAGCGCTGCTCCAACGGCGCCAGCGCCAGCACCAGCCCGATAGCAGAGCAATTGGGATTGGTCACGATGAACCCGCCTGATTTCTTTCGCCAGCTTTGCGTCTCCACCAGCCTGACATGACAGGCGTTGACCTCGGGGATGACGAGCGGTACGTCCATCGCCATGCGCAACGCGCTGGAATTCGAAATCACGCCACAGCCCGCTTCGGCGAAGCGCGGTTCCAGGTCTGCCGCGATACTGGCATCCAGGGCCGCGAAGATCACTTTGGGCGCGTCCGCGGGCGCCGCCGGTGACACTGTCATTTTCGCGACGCGTTCGGGTATGGGGGTCTTCAGCCGCCAGCGCACGGCGTCCGTGTAGGCACGGCCTTCGGATCGGTCCGAGGCAGCCAGCCAGGCCACTTCGAACCAGGGATGGTGCTCGAGCATCTGGACAAACCTCTGTCCCACGATGCCGGTCGCGCCCAGGATTCCGATTTGCAGCTTCCCCGACATAGGTAATGTTTTGAATTCTACATCACGGCTTCGGCCACCTGGCCGAGCCGGGCTCACACGAATTACCTCCAGGGCGACTTTCTTCGCTGGGTTGGAGGGGAACCAGGGGCTGGGCGGGAAACGAGGAGCGAAAGCCGAGCCGCTCGCGAAAGCATCGCGCTGTTCGGGTGCAGGCCGCGGCGAGAAGAGTTCACGTATCAGGTCTTGCTCGGGCTGGTTCCGCCGCCTGCTTCATCTTCGCGGCTGGATCTCTCCCCCGAACGCATATTCGTTCAGCGGGCCAAAGCGTCTCTTCTCCATGTAAAGCTTCCAGCGTCGGAACACGATGCGCAGGCTGGCCATCACCGGAATGGATAGATAGACGCCCAGCACGCCGGCAATTTCGCCGCCCGCCAGCACCCCAAAAATCGCCGCCAGCGGATGCAGTTCCATGCTCTGGCCCATCACCCGGGGCGAGACCACGTAATCCTGCACCAGGCGCCAGGTTCCCAGGAAGATCAGCAGGACTACCCAGTGCTGGTAGCTCATCAACACCGCTATGCTGAGGATGAGAAACGCCGCCACCAGCGGCCCCACCACCGGGATGAACTCCATCACCCCGCCGGCGGTTCCCAGTACCAGGGCATACGGGACCCGCAGTATCCCCAGAAAGATGGTGTACACCAGCAGCGACAGGGCCGCCAGTGTCAGTTGGGCGCGGATAAAGTGTGCCAGCATGTGGTTCATGTCATCGAGCACGCCCTGCAAGAATTCCCGCTGCGGCCGGGACTGCACCAGGTTCAGAAACACGTCGCTGAAACTTTTTCCATCTTTGAGGAAGAAGATTGCCAGCAACGGAACCAGCAGGATCACCCAGGCCTGTTTAGCCACGCCCGCCGCTCGCAGGCCGAAGCGCTGGGCCAGCCGCGTGATGTCGTCCTTGTGGTCGAGCAGGAACCCTTTCAGCAGGTTCTGGGTGGTCGAACTCAGGCCGTGCTCCTGGCCGATCTGCTGCGCGATGTCCCCGGAGCTGATTTTTTCCAGCAGGGTGGGCAGGGACTGTCCCAGTCGCGCACCTTCGTGCCCGATGCGGGGGCCTACGAAAAAGAAGAACAGCCCCAGCCCGGCAAGCAATAAGGTGTAAATCACGGCAATGGCACGGCCCCGACCGCGCAGCAGTTTTTCCAGGCGTGAAACGGCAGGCTCCATCAGGTAGGCGAAAAAAATGGCGAACAGGAAGGCGATCAGCGTCCGCCGGGCGATGTACAGGAAACTGAGACCCAAGGCAAACAGCAGCGCCGTAAACAGCACCCGCGTCGCTCGCAAGTCAACGATGGTCATCCGCGCTACCCACCAGCCTCAGGACGCTAGTCCCGGACTACCTCCGTGCGCTCGCTCGGAATGGTGATTCGCATCAGCTTGAACTGGTCATCCAGCCACAGCATCCAGTCGCTGGTCTCGCTCTTCATGACGAACTTGTTCAATTCCCGCTCACTTCCGTGAAAGGCGACCTTGTCGCGTCCGCTGAACGAGATACTCAGGGGCATGGAGGTGCGCTGGTGAGGATTCAGGGCCCCGAACTGCACCGGCTGGTTCACCGGACATTGCACCTTCCCGTTCTCCTGCTTGCAGGCGGCGGAGAGGTAGCGCCACATGAGGATGGCGCGGTGGCTGAAGAAATAATCGTCCAGAATGCTGGTCGAGGCCGGCAGCAGGTAGGGCTGCTCCTCCGCCTTCTCCCCCGGTGCTCGGACAATACGTTCCAACAGGAATTCATCGTTGGGAACGACCGTGGCCTGTGCCTTGCCCGGGCTGATCTCCTTCCATTCATACTTGCGGATCTCGCCGGTGGGCGTGAGTTGCAGCTCCGAGGTCTGCACCGCGTTGTCCGTGGTCCCCTCCGTCTTGAATTCTGACGTGGTCAGGCTCCCGTTGCCATCTTCGTGGATCGAGAAAGTCTCGGTCGCCACTCTCTTCTCGTTAACGAAGACTGCGAACGAGCCGGAATCCACCACTCGTCCTGTGCCCTCGTTCTGCTTCCCCTTGTCCCCAGCCTGGGCCACGGCTGCCATGAGAGCCAGCCCGGCCGGAATCACGATAAGTACCCTCGAAAGCTTCACTGCACATCTCCTTGTTTGTCCGCAAAGCCCAGCTCCTGCAAAACTTCCTGGGCAATGGCCTCGGCGTCCTTGCCTCCGGTCTCGACCCGCAGCTCAGCGGCAAGGTAGTGGGGCCGGCGTTCTTCATGGAGCCGGCGGAATGCGGCCTCGTCTCCGCGCAAGGGCCGCTCGACACCGTCCTGGCAACAACGCTGCCACAGCTCCTCGATCGGAGCATCCAGGTACACGGTCGTGATCCCCGGCGCCTCCAGCAGAGCCCGGTTGGCGGGCTGTACGAAGGCCCCGCCGCCCAGTGCGGCAATGAAGGGCATTCCCGGTTCCACCTCAGCCAGCAGTTCCCGCAAGGCCTGGTGCTCGACCTGGCGAAAGACCTTTTCGCCCGACTGGCGGAAGATCTCCGGGATGCTGCACCCTTCCCGGGCCTCGATCCGCGCATCCAGATCCTCAAAGCGCCATCCCAGCTTCCGGCTCAAGACGCTACCCACACGGCTTTTGCCCGCGCCCATGAAGCCCACCAGCAAGATCGCGCGCAAACCCAAGGCACCGCCGTCCGCAGAGACACCCGCATCCCGGCGCCAACCTGGCATGGCTTCCATTCCCGCAGATTCCCGGACCTTCCCGCCTACGCCCGGATTAATTTTTCAGCGTTTCTTGAGGTGAATTTTACCACTGAAGGTTTTCAGGGAGACTAGCGATGCGGCTTTGTTGATCGTACCTACGAAGGAACTCCCCGCTTTTTGCGTCATCGAGGTATGCGCCTTGGGCGCCAGGTGAACATCGTCCTCGAGATGTCCACGCACCGACTGCATCTGCACTTCGGCGGACGTATCCTGCGGTATGGTGGCTTCAATATCTCCGGAGTGGCTGCTCAACTGGTAGTTACCGGTGTAACCGAAGTCGCCGTCGTAGAGGATGGCCCCGGTGGTCGACGTCACCTTCACCAGTCGCCCGGTAACCGAAATCAGCCGGACTTCTCCGCTCACTGAGTCCACGTCCACAAAGCCGTCATGAACATTGGTCAGCGTCACCGGCCCATTCAAGGTCTTTACCCTGAGGTGCCCGTTGGAGAGGTCCCGCACTTCGACAATCGCGCTCGCACTCTCCAGGTCGAGATCTCCCTGGAGTTTCTCTGCCCGCAGGGGCCCACTGGTGGAGCGGAGCGTCACCGCCGCATCCGAGGGCACCAGCACCTCGTAGTCCACCCGCGCATTCTCCGGCGTCGCCCCTCTCAGCAGGTGCGACTCCAGGTCTACACGGTTCCCGCTCTGGTTCTGGTCAACCTCCACCTTGTCGGAGTAAACCGTCGCGGATACCACCACCAGGTTGGCGCCCGACGGCCTGACCTGGATTGACCCATATTGGTTGGTGATCGACACGGTGCAACCGGGCCCGACCGTGAACCGGTACTCCTTGCGGTTTTCCGCCGCAGCCGCCGCCACCATTACCAGGATCGCTAGCGTGAGCATCAGAGCCTGACCACGTTGCATGAACCCTCCCCTTTCGACCCGGCGGCTGGCGGCCGTCGCCGGCTACATCGGCTTCCCATTATGGCAGAGACCGGTCCAATGCCAGCTGGTAAATGACGGCTTTCTGCCCGTATGCATCCATTAAGGACTGCCGCGCCCCTTCATCGTTGGGGTTCTCGTCGACCAGATTCTGTGCGTCGCGAATGTACTCGTTCACGTTGTTCAGTTCTTTTTCGTACGCGGCTTTCATCAGCGGCGCATCCAGGGCCAGTTGCTCCAGCAACTGTTGGTCGGTCACGTCCACGCGGCTAGTCACCTGCACCCGCGCGCGGCTTTCCGCCCCCGGCAGCTGCTCGACCCGCGGTTGCCTACCGACGATCAGGAACGCGCCCACCAGCACGAGCGCCGCCGACGGAACGAGCCAGGCGGCCACGCCCCACCGCCGCGCCAGGGAGGGAACAAAAGCGGCCCGACCCTTCGGCTCAGGCTGCCGGATCAGCCCTTCTTGTCGCAGGGCGATTTCGATGGAATTCCACACCCGGGGGCTCGGTTCCTCGCAGGCTTGGAGGCTGCGGGCCTCCCGGATGATGGTCTCGAGATTTCTTACCAGCTCCGAGCACGCCCCGCAGCCCACCAGATGGGCTTGCAGTTTGGCGCTCGGGTCCCCTTCCAGGAGTTCGGGCAACTCCCTTCGCAACTCTGCACAGGTCATACTGCCTCTCTCCCCATACCGCTGCTTACCGCGTCCGCTCCCTACGGCTTTCCGGCCTTTTCGGCTCTGCTCGTCTTCAGGAACTCACGCAACTTCATCCGCGCCTTGTGCAACTGAGACTTGCTGTTTCCGATCGAACAACCCACCAGGTCGGCAATCTCGTTATGCTCGTAGCCCTCCACATCATGCAGGACGAAAATCGTCCGGTAGCCGGGGGGCAGTCTCTGCACTGCGGCCTGCAACTGCAGCCGGTCGATCGACCCGGACAGCGTCAGGTCGTCCGCTCCAAAATCCTTCTTGGGAGCATCCTCGTCGCCTTCGGGTGTCTCGTCCAGAGAAACCACCGCCAGCCCTTTCCTCCTCAGATGCATCAGCACGACATTCACCGCCATGCGATGCAACCAGGTGGAGAAGGCCGACTCTCCGCGGAACGTCCCGATCTTGCGGAACAGCTGCAGAAAGGCTTCCTGCGTCAGATCCTCGGCTTCCGCCGTGTTTGCCGTCATGCGCAGGCAGAGCGAATAGACCCGACGTTTGTGCAGGTGGTACAGGAACTCGAAAGCTTCCGCGTCCCCCTGCTTCGCCCCTGCAATCGCCTCCGCCTCGGAAGGCTCGCCCTTCGCTTGTCTTCGGTCGGTCAAGTCGCCTTTCCCGGCCGCACTTTTTCAGATGCGGCTAACTACTTGTACGTTGTACCGCTTGCATGGTGGTCGCCCCATCCCCGTTTTCCCCGAACGGAAGCTTCAGCATAACAAAAAGCATTGTCCCGGCAGGGACTTGCACAAGGTTTGGGCATGGGTGACTTCGGTAACCTTAAACCCGCAGGTCCGGGGGTTGTTTCCCGGCCGACCGACCTTAGTCTCCCACCCAACGTCAAAGGGACCGGCGAGCCAAGGCCTCGCCCCAGAAGGTATCCATGATTCACCGGAGGCGGGTGGGCGCCTGGAGTTCCGAAGCCCGAGACCCCAGCCTTTCAAACTCCGCTCTTCGTAGTAATGGTCTCCAGCCTATGTCCGTAAGCACCCGTTTCCCGAATGCGGAGCAGGATTGCGAAGGCCAGGCCAACAAACCCGAGGGTCGAAAAGATCCACATCCCCAGCCCATACCCCTGGGGGTGATCCAGCCCGGCTCTGGCATAGTCATTCGCCTTGCCGATCAGCAGGTTCAGGATGAAGAAGCCGATTTGCTGGAACAAGGTCATCAGGGCGTAGGCGGTCCCGAGCCGGGATTCCTCGACAATGTAGGCGACCGAGGGCCACATGACCGCCGGAATCAGCGAGAAGGCAACGCCCATCATGGACACAGGCACCCACAGCGAAACATCGGTATAAGCCATCGTCAGATACACCGGCATCAGGAGAATTGAGCCGAAGATCATAAACAACGCCCGCTTGCCGACCCGATCGACCAGCAACCCGAACAGGGGAGTGGCGACCATGGCGGTGAAAGGAAGCAGGCTATTAAAGAACCCCGCCTTCTCGTGAGCCAGAATCCGGGCTGCCTCCGAGGCGTTCACCCCGCCCAGGCCTGCCAGGATCTTGTTGGTGAAGAAGTCAATGGCAAAGGTCCGAAAGGGAAAAATGGCCGAGTAGAAAGTGAAGCACAGGCCCACCACAAGCCAGTAAGAGAGGTTAAACCGGAACATGCCCCCGAATTCCAGCTTATCCACAGCTCCTGCCTTGCCCAGTTGGTACCGTCGTTCCGCGTGGCTCTCGAGCGTCCAATAGATCATGGAGCAGACGAGGCTGAGTAACCCAGCGCCGACCGCGATCAACAGCGGACCGCGCCAGCTGGGGGGTCCCGAAGCGCCCTGCGGATAGAATGCGGAGTTGGCCCAGGTCGGTGAGTTGTCGGCCGCCACCGAGGCCAGTCGGGCGATCGTGAGGTTCACTCCGAAGGCAAAACTCAGTTCCTTCCCTTTGAACCACTTGGCCAGAGCGGTTGTCACCGCGACGATCATGGACTCCGCCCCCAGGCCCAGCACCGTCCGCCCGCTCACCATGGTCCAGAAGCTGCCTTTCGCTGCGGTCAGCAGCGCACCCAGGAAACAGAGAACGGCGAAGATGAAAACCGACTTCTTGGCCCCAATCCGGTCGATGATGATTCCCCCGAACAGCAGGGTCATGACCGCGGCCACGCTGTAGCTGGAGTTCAGCCAGCCAAAGCGCGTCCCCGAGTAGCCCAGGTGCTCAATGAAGATCCGCTCCAACGGATTAATGCTGTCGTAGATATAGTAGTTCCCACCCATCGCCAGGCTGATGAAAATGAGAACAGACCAGCGATACAGCGCGGGGGCGGCAGGACGCGAGCTTTCAGTCATTAGCGGTTTTCCTGCCGGGCGGAATGAATGTCGGAGGATGCAGAGCAGAGAAGATTAGCAGATCACCCGGAGTACTGTTGTCGCCGTTACGAGCCCACGTACCTCGCATATAAGCTCCGCGCCACGCTGGTATCGTTCGTCCCCTTGATAATCGCCCGCCCATCGGGAAACAAGGTCATTTCGTAATCGTGGTGCCAGAACTTGAGCACGAAGGCGTTATGACGAACCCTGCCGTGGGGCTTGAGCCGCTCCTCGATTTCGGCGAAGTCAATCGGCCGCTCACGCTCGTGAATTTGCACCGAGTTACGCCCGCACAGCGTAATGTGCGGCCGCGCTTTCCCTTCCAAATGGACGAACTGTCGCTCTCCGCAAGCCCGGCAACCCGGCCGCGGCGCCGTTGTTCTCACTTCGGCTCGTTCATTCGACCACACGTCGAACGACAGCAGCGTCCGCCGGACCCTGTCTTCGGCCCCCACCAGGAGCTTCACCGCCTCTCCCGCCGCGATTGAGGCTACCAGGTTCGCCGCGGAATTCAGGATCCCCACCGTCTCGCAGGTCTCAACCGTTGCCCGCGGAAAATCGGGGAACACGCAGCTTAGACAGGCCGTCTTGCCCGGCAGCACGTTCATTGTCACCGCGTAGCTCGCCACGGCCGCGGAATAGATCCAGGGCACGTCCTGTTTCACGGCGTAATCGTTGATCAGGTAACGCGTCTCAAAGTTATCGGTACCGTCTAGGATGAGCTGCATTCCTTCAAGTAACGCTTCAACGTTCTCCGGGGTCAGGTCCGCCACCTTTGGTTCGACCACGATTTGGGAATTGAAGGCTGCAAGCCGGCGTGCCGCTGCCGCCGCCTTGGGTAGGGATTCGGCAGCGT
Organism: Terriglobales bacterium; assembly: GCA_035623795.1. Classification (GTDB taxonomy): domain Bacteria; phylum Acidobacteriota; class Terriglobia; order Terriglobales; family Acidobacteriaceae; genus DASPST01. Next base: position 86,738 of record DASPST010000061.1, on the reverse strand, counting down.
CCGCTTCCTCGAACAGCGTCTGGCGCTGCAGGTTGCTGGGTTCGACGTAGTCCCGGTCAATGATGCGCAGCGTGCCCACACCGGCCCGAGCCAGCAGGGAAGCCATCGCCGATCCCGTGGCCCCGCAGCCGACGATCGCGACCGGCGCAGCAGCCAGCCGTCGCTGTCCGGCTTGACCGATGCCGGCAAACAAAACCTGCCGTGAATATCGCTCTCCGGGTTCCCAGGACATTACCAATCGCCAACCGCGAAACCATTATTATAAGGGCCGGAGTCGTGATAGGTCGGTTGCGGGGCTACGCTTGCCAGGAAGGTCCGGCCTTGCTCGGGACAACGCCAGATTTTTGTGTCTTCATCCAAGCTACAAAGCCTCATCCCCGGCGAGGAGTACTTTTGCGAGGAACCATAGCGCTTGGCGCGATCCTGGTCGCGGGACTGCTGTTGCCCCCTCGGACTCTTGCCCGCCAGGCCAGCCCGCCCCCCTCGCCCGTCTCCTCCCGTCAGGCCTCTAGCCCCTCGTCCGTCCCGGCTTTGGACGTCATTGCGCGTTACCTCGGTCTGATTGTGCACGAGATCCGCTTCGCCGGCTTGCCGGTCCGCGACCAAGATCGCCTGCGCCCATTGCTTCCCCAGCAGGTCGGCCAGCCTCTCGAACGCGAGAAGGTGCGCGCCAGCGTAGAAGCGCTCTACAACGCCGGCCTGTTCTCGGACATCCAGGTCGAAGCCGAGAAGACCGAGGACAACCAGGTCGTGCTCACCTTCCAAACCGTGCGCAACTACTTCGTGGGCGATGTCAGCGTCGAAGGCCTGCCCAGCCGCCCCACGCCCAACCAGGCGATCAGTTCCACCAAGCTGCAACTGGGTGACATCTACAGCCTCGACAGCCTCGAACGCGCCCGCACCAATGTCCTCGAACTCATGGCTGACAATGGTTACCATCGCGCCTCGGTCACCCAGGATGAGCACCCGCACTCCGACACCCGCCAGATGGACCTAGTGTTGCATATCAGCCCCGGCCCGCAGGCTCGCGTGGGCGAAGTGCGGGTCAGCGGTTCCTCCACCCTCACCTCGTCCCAGGTCGAAGACATCACGAAAATGCACACCGGCGACCGGGTCACCGCCGACCGCGTTAGCAGCGCCCTGGCGCGCTTGCGCAAGAAATACCTCAAACAGAATCGGCTTCTCGTCCAGGTCTCCGTGGCGGAACGCACGTACGTTCCCGCCGCCAACACCGTTGACTACACCTTCCGGATCGAGCCTGGTCCTACCGTCGATATCGTGGTCGAAGGGTTCAAGATCCGTAGCGCTGTGCTGAAAAAGCGCATTCCCGTTTACGAAGAGAACGCGCTTGACGATGACCTGCTCAACGAAGGCAGACGGAACCTGCTCGACTACCTGCAGACCCGCGGATACTTTGAGGCCAGCGTGGGAGTGAAGAAGCAGTCCGCACCCGAGCAGAACGAACTGCGCGTCATCTACGTCGTGGATCCGGGGCAACGCCACAAACTCATGGAAGTTAGCATCACCGGCAACAAGGCCTTCAGCCCACAGCAACTCCGCTCCCGCATGCAGGTGCAGCCCAAGACTCGCTTCGTTTCCAATGGCCGCTACAGCCAGGCTCTGCTGGCGGGCGACGTGAACCGGCTGCAGCAACTCTATCGCTCCATCGGGTACCGCGAGGTCCGAATCAACGCCACCGCGGAAGATGATTTCCGGGGCAAGCCGCGCGAAATCGCCGTCCATCTTGACGTCGAGGAGGGGCCTTTGACCCTGGTTCGCGAACTGCACATCGTGGGGAACCAGAAGGTCTCTACCGAGGAATTGCGGTCGCTCATCTATACCCTGCCGGGCCAGGCGTATTCCGATGAAAAGCTCGCTGGCGACCGCGACCTCATCCTCAACTATTACTTCAACAACGGCTTTCCTAACGCCATTTTGACCGTGGCCGCGGAAGCCGTTCCAAACCTCCCCGACCGCATGGACGTCAGCTTCAACATCCGCGAAGGGGAACAGTTCTTCGTTGACCAGGTCCTGCTGTCAGGGCTCGAATACACGCGCCCTTCCGTGGTGCAACGAAAACTCAAGGTATCCCAGGGAAATCCACTGAGTCAGCAGGAGTTGCTGAATACCCAATCCGCCCTCTACGATCTCGGCATCTTCAGCCAGGTGGATACGGCGGTGCAGAATCCGGACGGCACCGATCCCTCCAAGAATGTGCTGGTCGATGTTCACGAGGCCAAGCGCTACACCTTCAACTACGGCCTGGGACTCGAGTTCCAGACCGGCCAACCGTCCACCGGCGCGAATGTTCCCCAGGGTAAGACTGGAGTCAGTCCCCGGGTTTCGCTCGAGATCACCCGCCTGAATCTGCGCGGCATCAACCACACTCTCGCCTTTAAAGGCCACCTCGGCAGTCTGCAGCAGCGTGCTCTGGTCACTTACACCGATCCCAGCGCCTTCAACAACGACAAGCTCACGCTCTCCTTCACGGCCTTCTACGACAACACCGTCGACGTCACCACGTTCACCTCCAAACGCCTGGAAGGATCCGTGCAGTTGCGTCAGGTACTGGGCAATGCCGAAGCCCTTCCCGGGGTCCGCTACGCCGATACCTTGCTCTACGCCATCACCTACCGTCGCGTCCAGGCTTCCAACCTGGTCATCGATCCCAACCTGATTCCCGTTCTTTCCCAGCCCACGCGCGTCGGTTTCCCCAGTCTGACCTGGATTCATGACAAGCGCGACGATCCGCTCGAGACCACCAAGGGAAACTACACCACGCTCGATATGGGGGTCGCCGGCCGCTATTTTGGTTCGGAGTCTTCTTTCAGCAAGCTCCTGATCCAGAACGCCACCTACCACCCCTTCGGCCATTACTTGGGCAATCGATTCGTGCTGGCGCGCTCCACCCGCGTGGGCATCCAGAACGCCTTCGGCAATACCCTTATTCTCGAGCCCGACCAGCCCGTCCCCCCCGGTTATAACCTGATCCCGCTGCCCGAACGCTTTCTCTCGGGCGGGGGCAACTCCCACCGCGGTTTCGGGTTAAATCAGGCAGGACCACGCGACCTCGTCTCCGGCTTCCCCCTGGGCGGCAGCGCCCTGTTCCTGAATCAGGTGGAACTCCGTCTGCCCCCTTTTGAGATGCCCTTTGTGCAGAACAACCTCAATTTCGTCGTCTTTCACGACATGGGCAATGTGTTCGCGTCGTCCAGCGACATGGTGAACAACTTCTTTCGCTGGCGCCAAAAGAACCCCAACCTCTGCTTGAACGAGGAGACCTACACGCAGTGTGACTTCCGTTACATCTCGCACGCTCTGGGCGTCGGGGTGAACTATAAGACTCCTATCGGCCCGGTGCGCTTTGATTTCGGGTACAATCTGAATCCGCCGGCATATCCCAGTTTTCAGACCCTGACCAACGAAGTGAACGGAGTCACGACTACGACTCAGTTCTTTCCGCGGCAACTGAGTCATTTCAACGTCTTTTTCAGTATTGGACAGTCATTCTGATGGCCTTTCGGTTCTCTCATCTCGGGTTGTTCTGCGTGGTCCTGGTGGCGCTTCCGCTGTGCGCAGGCGACATCATCGAACGCATGGTCGCCAGCGTCAACGGCCACCTCATTCTGCAGAGCGACTGGGACAAGGCCGTTTGCTTCGAGGCGCTAGCCAGCGGCCAGCCGCTCGACCAGGTTTCCCAGGCCCAACGCGAGGCTATCCTGGATCGCCTCATCGACCAGGAATTGCTGCGCCAGCAATCATTCGTGGCCGAACTGCCCGCCCCTCCGCCCGAGGACGTCCGCAAGCGGCTGGACGAAATCCGCGCCCGTTACCCCGGGGCCATCACAACCGACGCCTGGCACGATCTCCTCGCCCGCTACGGCCTGGACGAAAAGCAACTCGAAGCCCGCGTAGCCACCGAACTCAGCCTCATGCGCCAGGTCGATGTCCGCTTCCGCCCCAGCGTCCGCCTCGACCCCGGCAGCGTCGAAACTTACTATCGCGATCAGTTCCTGCCTAAGCTGCATGCCGCCGGAGCCCAGGAGGTCCCCTTGGAGAAAGTCTCCGGAGAGATCCGCGAAATCCTCATCCAGGAGAAAATCAACGAGCTTGTCAGCACCTGGCTGCAGAACCTCCGTGCCGAAAGCCGGATCCGCACCCTCGCCCCCCCCTCTTCCCAGACTGCTCCCAGCGGGGGCCAGGCTCCGTGACCGAGGCGACCCCCAAGGCCCCGCGTCGCTGGTGGAAGTATTTCCTCATCGTCTTCCTGGTTGGCGTTCTGTTTCTGATCGGCATCGGCTGGTATCTGACCACCGACGCCTTTCAGGCCTACGTCCGCCGCCGCCTGGTGACCGCGCTGGAGGCCATGACCGGGGCGCGGGTTGAACTGGGCGCCTACCACACCATCCCCTTCCGCCTGCAAGTCGAGGTTCGCGATCTTACTCTTCACGGTCGCGAGGCAGCGGGGGAAATTCCGCTGGCCCACGTCGACTCCGCTGTAGCCCGCATCAAGGTGATCTCCCTGCTCGAAACCCAGTTCGGGTTCGATGCCATCCTCCTCGAGCACCCGGTCCTTCATGTCATCGTCTACCCCGATGGCAGCACCAATCAGCCGGCGCCTCCGGTTCCGCGCTCCTCCAGTAAGGCGCCCATCGAGCAGCTGTTCTCGCTCTCTATCAAGCGCATCTCGGTGCGCAACGGGCAGGTGGTCTGGAATGACCAGATCCTCCCCCTCGACTTCGACGCCCGTGACATCTCGCTGGAAATGCTGTATTCGTTCCTGCACCGCCGCTACGAGACCAGCCTTCTGCTTGGTCAGATCAACACCAAGTTCAGGGACCTCGGCCCGCTCTCCTCGAGTCTGGGCGCCCAGTTCAGCTTGGCGCGCCACTCGGTCGAAGTCAGCACGCTGGTGTGGAACTCCGCTCACTCCCGCCTCGAGGCCAGCGGCCGTGTCGACGACTTCAGCCATCCCCGCGTCGAAGCTTCCTACCACGCGACGCTCGATCTGGCCGAAGCCGCGGCTATCGCGCGCAGGCGTGAGCCGCGCAAAGGTAGGCTGCAGTTGGAAGGCCGGGGCGCCTGGTCAGCCGAGGATTTCTCTGCCACGGGAAAATTGAGCTTGAGCGGTTTCGACTGGCAGGACAGCCAGCTCACTCTGCACGATGCCAGCTTTGCCTCCGACTTTTCCCTTAACCGCAGGCAGGCCCGCCTGACCCGAATGCAAGGCCGCTTGCTCGGTGGTTCCGTCAGTGGCGATGCTGAGCTCACGAACTGGCTCTCTTCTGAAAGCGCAACGGTCCGCAGTGCGCCGGGAAAGGGAATCCGGGCACCGGCACCGAGCGGGGTTGTCCACCTTCAATTGGCGGGCATTGCATGGCGTGCCGTGACCGCCGCCGTGGCCACGCCCGCCCATCCCTTGGACCGCGCTCACCTGGTCGGATCCGTCGACGGCACGGTCGATCTGCGCTGGAAGGGCGCGCTCGGCAACGCCGACCTGGGATTCGCCCTCGCTCTCACCCCTCCCCCGAATCCGTCACCCGGAGAGTTGCCCGTGGCCGGCGATGCCCGCGGGGTCTACCACGCCGCCGCTGACGAACTGGAGCTCGACCGGTTTGCCCTTAACACCCGCTTTACCCAGGCACGGGCCAGCGGCAGGCTCGCGGAAAACTCCTTGCTCAAAATCTCGGCCGAGGCCACCGATCTCTCGGAATGGCAGCCGGTCCTGGCCGCTCTCGGCGGCCCCGAACGCTTGCCCATCAGCCTCCATGGGAGCGCCAGCTTCCACGGCATCTCCAGCGGCAAGCTGTCGTCTCCCAGCCTCGCCGGACACATCGAGGTCAGCGATTTCGATTCCTTGCTGCCCGCCTCCGCCCATGCTCCTGCGCAAACCGTCCGCTGGGATTCCTTCGCTGCCGACCTGCAGCTCTCGCCCCATGGCTTTGCCGTGCGTCATGCCCAGCTCCACCGGGGAAATGCCTCTGCCCGTTTCGACCTCAGCGCGGGTTTGACCCACGGAAGCTTCGCGGCCTCCGACCCGTTCACCGCCAGCGCCATCCTCCAGAACCTCGATCTGGCCGAGCTCCTGTCCCTCGCCGGTTACCAATACCCCGTCTCCGGGCGGCTCAACCTGCAACTCGATGCCGCCGGCACCCGCGCCGAGCCCCACGCCGAGGGACACGTCGCACTTAGCGACGGTTTTCTCTACGGCGAACCCGTCCAGCGCCTGGATAGCGACCTGCGCTGGAGCGGCGCCGGCGAAATCTCCTTAAACAACCTCCGCCTGACGTATCGCGACACTCAGGCCTCCGGCGGCGCCGTCTATAACTTTTCCACCCGTGCCTTTCGCTTCAATCTCGCCGGGTCCAACCTGGACCTGTTCCGCTTCCCCCAGTTGCAGGAGCGCTTCCCGGTGGAAGGACACATGGATTTCACAGCCCAGGGCTCGGGCACTCCGGATGAGCCCGCCATCGACGCCACCGTGAAGTTGCGCGATCTCACCCTGGACCATGAACGTGCCGGGGACCTGACCCTCGAGGCTGTCACCCGCGGTTCTGATATGCACCTCACCGCCCGGTCGGACTTCGAGCACGGCCGCCTCCATCTGGACGGCTCGGTTCACCTCCGCGGCGATTTTCCCGCCGACCTTGCCCTCGAAGTCGAGCACCTCGACGTCGATTCGCTCCTGCGTTCCTACCTTCACGGACGCGTCACCGGCCACTCTGCCATCAGCGGGGACGTACAGGTCCGTGGTCCCCTGCGCGCGCCTCGCCGTCTCACCGTGGTCGCCAACCTAGCCGGCTTTGAGGCCGACCTCACGCACGTCCTGCTACACAATCAGGGTCCTATCCGCCTCACCCTGGCAGATGAGGTCGTGCGCATCGAGGAGTTGCACCTGGCCGGTGAGTCCACCGATTTCTCGGCGCACGGGACCGCTGCTCTGAGCGGGGATCGCCCGCTCGATCTGGCGGCGAAGGGCACGATTGATCTCCAACTCCTCCAGACTCTGAATCCGGGCTTCACTTCCTCCGGGGTTGTGGATATGACTCTGACCGTGACCGGCCCCGCCGCTGACCCGGTCCTTGAGGGCCGGGTCAATGTGAGCCATGCAGCCATCGCTTACGTCGATCTGCCCAGCGGGCTGAGTGACATGAACGGTTCCCTCGTCTTCAACAAGAACCGTCTCGAGGTTGAGACCCTGACCGCGCACAGCGGCGGCGGCGACATCGCCCTCAGGGGAGAGGTCAGCTCCTACGCCGGGCAGATCAACTTCGACTTCAGCGCCACCGGCCACGGCGTACGCCTGCGTTATCCCGCCGGCGTCAGTTCGGTCAGCGATGCCCAGCTCCGCTTCTACGGCACCCCGCAATCTTCCAACCTCACCGGCGACGTTACGGTGCAGAAAATCGCCATCACGCCTGGTTTCGACTTCGCCGCTTATGCGGCCAGCACCCGCCAGGCGGTCATCACGCCTTCCGCCACCTCGCCCCTGCAGCGGGTCAAGCTCGATGTCCACGTCCTCACCGCCGCCGATCTGCAGATGCAGACCGCCATGGCCCGCCTCTCGGGCGATGCCGACCTGCGCCTGCGCGGCACGCTGGCCAGTCCCGCCGTCCTGGGCCGCGTGGATACGTACGAAGGAGAAATCAACTTCAACGGATCAAAGTTTCGCCTCGAGCGCGGCGAGATCTTGTTCAAGAGTCCGGTTGGAATTCAGCCCGTACTGGATCTCCGGGCCACCACCCGGGTCCGCGACTACGACATTACCGTGACCGTCAACGGTTCCACCGACAAGCTGAACATCGATTACCGTTCCGATCCGCCCATGCCCAAGGCCGATATCATCGCCCTGCTCGCCGTCGGGCAGACCCGCGAGGAGTCCGCCCAGCTGGCCAGCACGAGTAACAACTTGCCCTTCAGCGGCGCGGCCTCCAACCTCATCCTCAGCCAAGCGCTCAACGCAACCGTCTCCAACCGCATGCAGCGCCTGTTCGGGGTCAGCAACATCCGCGTCGATCCCCAGGGCCTCAGCACGGAAACCAACCCGACCCGCGGACCTCAGGTCACCATCGAACAGCAGCTCTCGCACAACTTCACGCTGACCTACAGTCAGAACGTGTCGCAGGCTTCGCAACAGATTATTCAGGGCGAGTATTTCATTCGCCGCAACCTCTCGATTGTCGGCACGCGCGACCAGAACGGGGTGGTCAGCTTCGATGTCAAAATCCGCCAGCGCAAGAAATAGACAGGGCCATCGCCGCCCCGCCTCCGTCGCCGCCAGGGCAACGCCGGTCTGGTTGGGCGGGAGCCGGCGCCAGCCTGTGTCCCGCTGCTCATCACCATCTTTTACTCGAGCCGGCGCATCCTACAGGTCTTTGGCCTTTTACTCGCAGGAGGACACCGCTTTGTTTCGCAAGTTGCTTGTGGTCCTGACATTTCTGGCCTCGAGTTCTCTCGCGTCCGCCCAGCTCCCCAAGTACAACGCCTTTGCCGGATACGCTTTCGAGTTAAACGACCTCAACAGCAACAACCACTATTTCCAGCTCCACGGCGGCGAAGGCACTTTCGAGGCACGATACTTTCCTTTCGTGCACTCTCCCTATCTCAGCCTCGTGGGCGACGCCAGCGCGCACTTCGGTGCCGCCGACCAGGTGCTTCCCCAGAACGGCATCGAGCACGTGCACGTGCGCGAATATGTCTTTCTGGGCGGTCCTCGCCTCTCCTTCACCACGGGGCACTATCGTCCCTTCGTGCACGCCCTGGTCGGCGCCGCCCGCAACAGCCTGACCGCCAGCGGCTACTCTGACACGGAACTCAACTTTGCCGCCGCGTTCGGCGGCGGACTCGATCGCCGCATCCACGGCCGCTTCCAGTGGCGCTTCCAGGGCGACTACCTCCTCACCCGTTTCTCCTCTTCGACCCAGCATAGCGGCCGCTTCTCCACCGGCGTGGTTTACACCTTCTGACGGGTGCCCCGAGTACCGCCTCCTGACCTTCTCAGCTCGCGGTTTCCGGCTGAAGCCCGGAGCCCCAAATCCCACGCCCGCAGTCCGGAATCTTCAGTCCTCTGTGCATCGCCTCTCCCGCCGCGCTAATATGCCCTTGATGGACGGTCGCATCGACACGCGGCCGTCCACAACCACAGTCCGAAGGAGCTCGCTTGTTGATTTCGTCCCTCGCTGATGCCCGCCAGCAGATGGTCGACAGCCAGCTGCGTGCTCGCGGCATCCAGGACGAGCGCGTGCTCTCCGCCATGGCCCGCGTCCCGCGCCATGAATTCGTGGCCGAGCCCTACCGTGATGCGGCCTACAACGACAGCCCCTTGCCCATCGGCCACGGCCAGACCATCTCTCAGCCCTACATCGTCGCTCTGATGCTCGAAGCCCTGGAACTCCAGCCCGATCACGTGGTCCTTGAAATCGGCACGGGCTCGGGGTATGTCACGGCGCTGCTGGCGGAACTCGCGGCACGTGTTTATTCCGTCGAACGCCATCCGGTGCTCGCGCACGCCGCTCGCTTGGTCCTGGCACGTTTTGGATACAACAACGTTGTTCTTCTGATTGGCGACGGGAGCGCCGGCTTGCCCGGGCTTGCACCCTTCGACGCCATCATCGTTTCCGCTGCTGCCCCCGAGCTGCCGCACGCGCTCTTTGAGCAACTGAAAGAGGGCGGACGCCTGCTGGTTCCCGTAGGCCCTGCCGACTGCCAGAACCTGCAATTGGTGCAAAAGAGGGAAGGAAAGCCCGCCATCACCAATCTCACCGGATGCCGCTTCGTCCCCCTGATCGGCGAAGAAGGATATTCGCCGGAATGAACCCAGGGAAACCGAGGACATGAAGGGACGACGGGGACGGTGACAAAAGCGATGGTTCCAGGACTCGACCGGCAGCCGTGCCCGCGCCGGCTAATTACAGAAAGTCAGTTCGCGTTTTTTCTGAGCAACGCCGCATGGCTGCGGCGCACCGTCGGACGCTCCTTCACCGCAAAACCTGCCCGCGCCGCCGCCTCCAACTCGGCCGCAAATTTCGCCGGCGGCACATGTCCCGCTGGCTCCACCAGCAACAGGCCTGCTCCAAATTTCGATGCCTCGGCCGCTTCCGCGAAAAACCGCTCCGCGCTCGGCATCTCGTGCACCATGGCGAACGCCAAGGTGAAGTCGACCCGCCCGCGCAAATCCTCCACCCCCATCGAATCGGCCGATGCCACCCTTGCGTCCACCCGTTCGAGCAGCCCGTTCTTGCTTAGCCGCCGCTTCAAGCCCGCAATCATCCTGGGCTGCACGTCCACCGCCACCACCCGTCCGCCGCTCCCCACCCGCCTCGCCAGTTCCAGCGTGAAGAAGCCCATGCCTGGCCCCGGCTCCAGCACCGTCATCCCCGGTTCGACATAGGGCGTGACAACCTCCTCCGGCTTCTGCAGCAACCGCCGCACCGGACTGGCCAGCAGGTATCCCAACCACCAGGGACAAACTCGGTTGCTCATGGCCACCTCTCTGAACCGGGTTGCGCGGACCACACTGGCGGCGCTGGCTTCTGTGATCGGAGCCGCCGACCGGAGTTTCGCCCCCGGCCGATCAAACCACGGTTCAACTCGCCTGCAGCACTCGGCCCGCGAGCCAGAACGACGGACGATCAACAACCGTAGTTTAAAATCTCCCTGTGACCGTCTCCCACAGCCTCCGTGTCACCCTGGAGATGATCAAGTGGGAGCACTCCGTCTTCGCACTCCCCTTTGCGCTGGCGGGGGCCATGCTCGCCGCCGGCGGACTCCCCACGCTCCATCAGTTCATCTGGATCATCGTCGCCATGGTCTGCGCGCGTTCCGCGGCCATGGCCTTCAACCGCATCGCGGACTCCGAACTCGACGCCGCCAACCCGCGCACGCGCGCCCGCGCCTTGCCCGCCGGCACACTCACTCCCGGCTTCGTCGCCGGATTCGTCCTCGTCTCCAGCGCGATTTTCATCCTGGCCGCCGCCCAGCTCAACCACCTCAGCTTCATTCTGTCACCCGTGGCACTCGCTGTCCTGCTGCTTTACTCGTACACCAAGCGCTTCACCCGCTGGTCGCATCTCGCCCTTGGATTCGCCCTGGGGATAGCGCCCGCCGCCGCCTGGATCGCCGTCCGCGGATCCCTCGACCCTCGCATCCTCCTCCTCACCGCCGCGGTCACCTTCTGGGTTGCAGGCTTCGACGTTCTCTACGCCTGCCAGGACTTCGACTTTGACCGCCGGGTCAACCTGCACTCCGTACCGCGCCACTTCGGGATCTCCCGCGCTCTCTGGATAGCCCGCGGCTTCCACCTCGTCATGCTGCTGTTGTTGGTTGCTTTGGTGGCAGTCTTCGGTCTGGGCAGGCTGGCCGTCGCCGGCGTCATCGTGGTCGCTCTACTGCTGGCCTATGAACACTCCCTGGTCTCTGAAACCGACCTCTCCAAACTGAACGCCGCGTTCTTCACCATGAACGGTGTCATCTCCCTGGTCTTCTTCTTCTTTCTGGCCGCGGATCTCCTCCTCCGCAATCGTGGATTGCCGGCAATTCTTGGCTGAGCTGCCGCTATAGAACCCTCGCCTGGTAACGCGGTGCTCAGCCCGGGTCCTGGGGATCTTGCCCTCCCTGGGTTCTGTTGCCGGCCTTGCCGATTCGAAGGGTCTGACCGGCAGCAGCCTATTCAGTCGGCCGGGGCAATCCTCATGGGAATTTGTCAATGGAAAATCCCTATAATCAGTTTGTCGAACTTCTCATGGAGGCGTCCTATGACTCCCGCCGAACGCGCCATCCTCGCTCTCGAACGCACGCAGGTCTCCGACTTCAACCGCCACAAGATCGCAGCGCTGGTGGCGCAGTACTCTCCCAGCTTCGTCGGATTCTCCTCCACCCGGCACCCGCGGATCTCCGGGCGCAACGCTCTGGCCCGCACGTTCCGCCATTACCTCAAAGTCTCACCCCGGGTGCGTTACGGCATCACCCAGCCCAAGGTGCAAGTCCTGGGGGACGCGGCCGTCGCCAGCTTCTATTGGAAGGTGCGTCTCGCCCCTGGCCACAGCATCGAAGGCCGCGGCAGCCACGTCTTCGCCAAACATGGCGGCAGCTGGAAAATCGTCCATGAGCACTTCTCCCGCAGCCACTAGACGGGCCCGCGCCGAGCGAAATCGAAGGGTCTCATCGCCTGTCGGGTGAGCCTCTTGCTCCCTGGCAGATGCAGATCCAACTTCACTTTCCGATTCCACCTGTGCGTCGCTTCGCCGCCGTTCGTACGCACCAAATCGTTCAACCCATCCAACAGCACGCAGATCTGTGACTTGCCCTGCCTTCCTGCGCTATCATCGATGCCGATGCCAAGCGCGCACCCGTTTCAGAGCGATGATCCCCGACTGCATCCGGTTCACGAGAAAATCCTCGCCGGCACTCGCCTCGATGCGGCGGACGCCCTCGCCCTCTACCGTACTGGCGACATCCTTGGCCTGGGTTGGCTGGCCAACCGCGTGCGCGAGCGGCTGCACGGCGACAAGACCTATTTCAACGTCAACCGCCACATCAATCCCACTAACGTCTGCGTCGCCTCCTGCCGCCTGTGCGCCTTCGGCCGTAAGAAGGACACGCCCGGCGCCTACACCATGGCGCTCGAGGAGGCCTTCCAAACCGCCGCTTCCGGGTACAGCGAAGCCGTTACCGAGTTCCACATCGTTGGCGGTTTGCATCCCGACCTGCCGTTCCAATATTTTCTGGATCTCTGCTCCGGTCTCAAACAGCGCTTCCCGCAAGTGCACCTCAAAGCCTTCACCATGGTGGAGGTGGCCTATCTGGCAAAGCGCGCCAAGCTCTCCATCCGGGAGACGCTCGAGCAGTTAAAGGATTCCGGAGTGGATTCGCTCCCCGGCGGCGGCGCCGAAATTTTCGCCGACCGCGTGCGCCACATCATTTGCGACCACAAAATCGACGGCGAGCAGTGGCTCGAAACCGCACGCACCGCGCACCAGCTTGGCCTTAAGTCCAATGCCACCATGCTCTACGGACACCTCGAAAACGATGAAGACCGCGTCGACCACCTCCTCCGATTGCGCACCCTGCAGGACGAAACCCGTGGCTTCCAGACCTTCATTCCGCTAGCTTTCCATCCGGACAACACGGCGCTTCAGCACCTGCCCAAAACTACCGGCATGCTGGACATCAAGCAGATCGCCGTCAGCCGCCTCGTGCTCGATAACTTTCTTCACATCAAGGCCTACTGGCAGATGCTTGGTCCGAAGATCGCGCAGATCTCCCTGCGTTTCGGCGCCGATGACCTCGACGGCACCGTCATCGAAGAAAAGATTTACCACGACGCCGGCGCCACCACCCCGCAAGGCATGCGCCGCCAGGAACTTGTCCGCCTCATCAGGGAAGCCGGCAGGGAACCGGTCGAACGCGACACGCTGTATCGGCCGGTAACGCGCACGGAGACGTCGGTAACGGTTGCGGTGTAGCGCGGGCGCTCTCATGCCGGGGGGGCGTCGAACTTGCCTGCTTGCGCTGACCCCAAGCCACTACGTCCCGATATCCCAGAAACCAACGTCCGTTTTTGGCCGCGACCGTGATGTTTCGCGATTGTTCCCCCGCATTCGAACGGTTTGACCTGCGCCCGGCAAGACCTGAAGAGTAAAGTTCTTTTCAAGTGCACCCGTCACACTCCCGCCGCCCGCCTAACGAAATTCTTCGAAAACCCCGCTCCCGTCTCTTGCCACGGGTGTAGAATCCGAATTGAAGGGACTGAATGCTTCACCGGACCAACTCCCGGTTTCCGAGGCTTTCATGAACGTTCATATCAGTTACAAAGTTCATAAAACTCCCGACATCGAAAAAGAAATCCAGCACCAGGTCGAAAAGCTACGCAAGCGGCTGCAGGTGTTTCGCCCCGAACTGGTCCATCTGAAAGGGGTGGTAGAACAGAACTCACCCCGCGAAGGCACGATTGTCTCGCTGAACCTCCGCCTGCCTTCCGGACAAATGGCGGTGCAAAGCAAAGCCCCCGGGGGAGCTTCGGCCGTAAAGGTTGCCTTCGAAGATCTGTTGCAGCAGATCAACCGCCACAAAGCGCAGCTACGCTCCACCCACAAGTGGCCGCGCTGGCGCCGGGTGGCCAACGTCCGACCAGAGCCGCAGGTACCCTTCGAGCAGACCCTGGCGGCGGTGCCGCTGCCCGTCGTCTCTTCCGACGACATCCGTACCTACGTCAATGCCAACCTGGCGCGATTGGAGCGCTTCGTCGAGCGCGAACTTTACTTCCGTGAGACCTCCGACCAGATCGAGGTCGAGTCCATCTCCAAAGAGGAGATCATCGGCGAAGCCATTGCCCGTGCCCTGGGCGACGGAAGCGAAAAGCCCGAGCGCCTGGCGCTGGAACCCTGGCTCTGCCATCTGGCCATGCGCGCGCTCGATGAACTCGTCCACCAGGAGCGTGAGGATAACGGCAAGGTGCACCTGGAGGAGTCGGCGCGCAAGCGCAACGTGCAGGCTTCCGACGAAGCCGAACTGCAATTCCACCAACCCGACGAAACTTTCATCGAGGAAACCGTCATCGCCGACGCCCGCGTCTCCACTCCCGAGCAGATCGCCTCTTCCGACGAACTGCTGCGCCTGGTCGAGAACGCGCTGCGCGGCGCCGGCCGCAAGGCTCGCGAAGCCTTTATCCTTTCCGCGGTTGAGGGTTTCACCGACGACGAGATCGCGGCGATTACCGACCGCTCTGCCGACGACGTCCGGACCGCCATCGCCGACGCCCGCGAACATCTCCGCAAGTCTCCCCTGTTTGCCACTCCGCCTCGGCAAGCCGTGATGCCGCGTACCAGCACCGCGTAGTTCATTTCACACGACGCAGGAGAAATCGTGATGATTACCCGCGAGGACATCCGAGAGCTGGCAGCATTCCAATCCAACGGCGAAGGCTGCGCCCTCAGCTTTTACTTTCAGCCCCGTACGCCCCAAAACAAGTCGCACAAGGAGGAAACCATCCTGGCCAAGGACCTGGTGCGCCAGGCGCTGCGCGAAGCCGAGAAGCACGGCAAGAACGGCTGCGCCCGCGTCGACCTGGATCGCATCCTCGATCTGGCCGGCCAGCTGCGCGGCAACCAGGCTCGTGCCAAGGCCGTCTTTGCTTCGAGCGCACAGAAGTTCTGGCGCGAGTTTGATCTCCCGCCGCAGCTGCCCGCCACCCAGGTATTCGTCAATCGCCGCTTTCACCTGAAGCCGCTGGCCGCCCTGCTGGGGGCCCAGCCCCGCCTGGGCGTGGCGCTGGTCGACCGCCAGCGCGGGCGCTTCTTCGAGCTGCGCCTCGACGAACTCAAGGAACGCGAGGAGTCGTTCCGCCCTCTGTCCCGCCGGCGCAGTGACGGCTACGCCGGTTACGACGCCGGACACGCCGAACGCCGTGTCGCCAACGAGATCATGCAGCACTACAAGGCGGTCGCCCTGCGGCTGAAGGAGGAAGTGGAGCGGGGTGTGTGGGAGCGCCTGGTGGTTGGCTGCCATGACGCCAACTGGTCGGAATTCGAATCTTACCTGCATCCCTACGTGCGCCAGCGCTTGCTCGGCCATTTTCCCGCGGATGTGCAGTCGCTCAGCAGCGACCAGATTCGCGAGCACGCCGACCGCGCCCTGCGGCAATGGCTGGACAACCGGCGTCGCATCCTGCTACGCGAAGCCCTGAGCCTTTCCCGCGGCCACGGCCGCGGGGTTACCGGCCTGCGCCGCGTGCTGCGCGCGCTGGAAATGGGAGAGGTGCAGAGCCTGCTGCTGGGCGAGAACTATGCCGCGCGCGCCGTGGAATGCCCCGCCTGCAGCCACGTGGATTCCCACATGGTCCCCTCTTGCGTGGTCTGTGGCCGGGCCACCCGGGAACTCGAGGACGTCTGCGACGCCATCATCCCCATCGCCATCCGGCGCGACATCGAGTTGTTCTACGTCAAGAACGACGCGGATTTCGACAAGGTCGGCAACATCGCCGCCGTCCTGCGCTTCCGTGCCGGCCAGTCCCGGGTTCCGCCGGCGGCAGCCGCGTCGTGACGCGCCGGCGCCCCCTCGGCTTTTCCCAAGGGCCCGACGCTACCCTTGATTGCTCTACGGCTGCTTGTGAGTCCGCGCCGCCTCAAAACGATCCTGGCAGGCCTTGGCTTCGGCCCGCAGAGCGCTGAATTCCGGACTGGATCTTAGCTTGGCCAGCAGTGGGTCGCGTTCGAGAGCCTCGACCGCGCAGTACTCGCCCTCGACAGCGCTTTTCAGCAAATGCATGGCCGGATCTTTCTGATCGCAGAATCCCAGCAGGGAGCCGAAAGAGAACCTGCGTTCGGGATCGGGTTCGGCCAGAATTTGGGACTCGGCTTCGCGTCCCACGCGCTGCAGATCGGGAGAGCGCGGGTGCGCCAGGCAGGCCTGAAGAATGGCACGCGGATAAGCTGGGTAAGGCGCCATACGTGGAATGGCGGCACGCGCATCGTCCAGATTCCCCGCGCCCAATGCTGCCATGCTGCCGATCAGGGCCGCCCATTGTGATCCCGGGTCCAGTTTGATGAAGTCCTGCGCGCGCTCGATCTGGCCCATCATCAGAAGCGTCTGTGCGCAGGAACGAAAAGCGAAGTTGCCGGGATCGAGCCGCAAGGCCGCGTCGCATTCCTCGGCCGACTCTTCCAGCAACCCGGCGTAGCGCAGCACGTATGCCAGGGTAAAGTGTGCCTGGCTGCTGTCCGGCCGGCGTCGGACCAGCGCCTGCGCCTGCTCGTAAGCCCGCGCCAGTTGGCCTCGCTCCACCCGGTTGGTGATCAATTGACCGGCGGCGAAAACCAGATTCGGGTCCAGGGCCAGCGCCCGCTCGTAGGCTCCATCGGACCGTTGCAGCATGTCCTTGCCGCCGCTCCCATATTCCCCGTCCCAGTAGTAACGCAGCCCGAGCGCCGCCCAGGCGGGCGCATAGTTGGGATCTAGGGCCACGGAACGTTGCAGCAAGCCAATGGCTTCCTTGTTTGGCTCAGAGTCGTGGGGAACGGCAACGCTGCGCAGGTACAGGTCGTAGGCCTCTTCGCTGTTCGGACGCGTGGTGCTTTCCTCTAACCCGACCGCCACACCCAGCAACGGCGCCAGTCCCTGCCGGACTTTGGCGGTGATCTGGGTACGGAGCGCCACCAGATCCCCGGCCGGGGCACTCACCGTGTCGTGCCACCGCACCCGGTTATTCTCCACGTCCACCGCCTCCAGAGTGACCTCGAGCCGGTCACCCTCTTTCAGATAGTGCCCGGTCACGATGTCACTGACGTGCATCTCGCGGCCGGCTTGCTGCAGGTCGAGGCCCGGCCCGCTGTAGCGGCTGGTGGTGGCGAAGGGCCGGATGGAAACCGACCGCATATAGCTCAGCGTGGTGGCAATCTCGTCGGGCACGGCCAGCCGCAGGAAGTCCGTATCCTTGTCTGCGCCCACATTCTGAAAGGGCAAGACGGCGAGGTTGGTCGCGGGCGGGGCAGCTGTTCCCTTGGGCGCGGCGAACTCCCACAGCCACAGCAATCGCCCGATTCCCAGCAATAGCAGCATCCCGAGCACACCCGCCACCGGCTTCCACCAGGCTGAAGCAGACTTGGTCGTGACCACGGGCGTCACTATCCGCCCCGCCGTCGAATCCCGCCGCGCCCGGGTCAGGTCCGCTCTCATCTCCGAGGCGTGCTGATAGCGCATTTCGCGATCTTTTTCCAGCGCCTTGCGGATGACCGAATCCAGTTCGGCGGGCAGGGCCGGATTCAGCCGCACCGGTGCCGACGGTTCGGCATGCAGCACGGCATCGAAGATCGCACCCGAAGATGGTCCCTGGAAGGGAAGAACTCCCGTGGCCATCTCGTACAGCACCACGCCGAACGAGAACAGATCCGTGCGCGCGTCCAGCGGCTTGCCCAGCACCTGTTCCGGCGACATATAAGCCACCGTGCCCAGAGCGCTGCCTGGACTGGTCAGATGATCCTCCGAGACGGTGGCGGAGGTGGGTGCATCCTCGGCGGCCCGGGCGGAGGAGGATCCGGGGGACGGTTCCACTTTGGCCAGACCGAAGTCCAGCAGCTTGGCATGTCCGCGCTTGGTGACGAAGATGTTGGCGGGCTTGATGTCGCGGTGCACGATACCCTCGGCGTGCGCCGCGTCCAGCGCATCCGCAATCTCGATCCCCAGCCCGAGCAGCGTCTCCGTCTCCAGCGCTCGCCCCGCTACCCGGTGCTTCAACGTAACCCCGTCCAGAAATTCCATGGCAATGAAGGCGTGACCGTCCTGCTCACCAATGTCGTAAATCGTGCAGATGTTGGGATGGTTGAGCGCCGAGGCCGCCTGGGCTTCACGCTGGAAGCGGGCCAAGGCCAGGGGATTGCGCGCAATTTCTTCCGGCAGAAACTTCAGGGCCACCAAGCGGTGCAGGCGGGTGTCTTCTGCCTTGTAGACCACGCCCATGCCGCCTCCACCGAGCTTTTCGACAATCCGGTAGTGGGAGATGGTCTGCCCGATCATTGGCGGCCATGTTAGGGGTGCGATCGAGGGAAGTCAACGAAGCAGCCAGGGACAACCACCCATGACGCGCCGGCGAAGTTACGAGTACACTCGTGCACCGGTGTTGATCGATCTTTGCTGGCAAAAATCTATCTACGGGGTGAGTGCAGGGTTGCACATCGATCCCTGGTTATCGTTAGGGGTGTTTGTCTCCACCGCCGCGACCGATGCCGTGTATGTCATGTTCAATGCCGCGGTCTCGTCGCAAGGACGTGTGCCGGCGGCAACCTGGAGCAGCGTCTGGTATCTCTTGTCCGCATTTGCGGTCATCAGCTACACCAAGAACTGGGCGTACGTGGGATTTGCCGCCGCCGGGTCATGGGTGGGAGCTTTCCTGTCAATGACGCTGCTGCGCACGCCCCTGAAAATCGGCAGACCCACCGATCTGCACGGGTGAGGCGGCGGATGGCGCGTTTGACTTGCCTCTCACGCCCGCCTAAGATGAAGCCCCAGCTCCAACCGCCACTTCATGATCGGCCAGACCATTTCGCACTACCGCATACTGGAAAGACTGGGCGGCGGCGGCATGGGCGTAGTCTACAAGGCGGAAGACACGCGCCTGCGCCGTTTTGTAGCGCTGAAGTTCCTGCCTGACGAGGTCGCACGCGACCCTCAGTACCTCAGCCGCTTCCAGCGCGAAGCCCAGGCGGCCTCGGCGCTCAACCATCCCAACATCTGCACCATTCATGACATCGGCGAGCATCAGGGACGCCCTTTCATCGCCATGGAGTTCCTTGACGGGATGACACTGAAGCACCGCATCGGGGGACGCCCGCTCGATATGGAAACGATTCTCTCGCTGGGCATCGAGATCTCCGACGCGCTCGACGCCGCCCACGCCGAAGGCATCGTGCACCGTGACATCAAGCCGGCTAACATCTTCATCACCAAGCGCGGCCACGGCAAGATCCTCGACTTCGGCCTCGCCAAGCTGACCCCGGTTGGCAGCCGCGCCGACGCTCTCCTGGAGGAGCCGACCGCCGGCGTCGCCGATCAGCACTTGACCAGCCCCGGTACTGCGCTCGGCACCGTGGCCTACATGTCGCCCGAGCAGGCCCTGGGCAAGGAGATCGACGGCCGCACCGACCTGTTCTCGTTCGGGGCCGTGCTGTACGAGATGGTGACTGGGGCGCTGCCCTTCCGGGGTGATACTTCGGCGGCGTTGTTTGATGCCATTCTGCACAAAGTGCCGGTGGCGCCGGTGCGCCTGAACCCTGATCTTCCGGTGGATCTGGAACGCATCGTCAACAAGGCGTTGGAGAAGGACCGCAACCTGCGCTACCAGCACGCCGCCGATCTGCGCGCTGACCTCGAACGGTTGAAGCGCGACTCGGACTCGGGGCGGGCCGTCGTGCACAGCGAAGTCGAAATGCCGCCAGCTTCCAACCCGGCCCTAACTCCGACTTCGGGTTCCAGCGTCACCTCAGCTTCGGGCCGGACTGTGACCCCATCCAGTCTGGGATCGGGCTCCGCCCCGTTGCTGCCCTCGCCCGAGCGCATCAGTTCCGCCCGCGTGCCGGTTGCCCAGCCCAGCGGCCTGGTCGTGACCGAAACCCCGGCGGCGCGTCCTTTGTGGAAGATTCTTCTCGCCATCGCCGCGTGTCTGGCGCTGATTGTCGGAGTCACGCTCTACTTCCGTTCCCAGCGCACCCAAGCCATCACGGAGAAGGACTCGATCCTGCTCGCTGACTTCGTCAACACCACGGGGGACGCGGTCTTCGATGGAACCCTGAAGAAAGCCCTGGCGGTCGATCTGCAGCAGTCGCCATACCTGAACGTCGTCTCCGAGGCAAAGGCGCGGCAGACGCTGACCATGATGGGCAAGCCGGCGGACGAGCGCATCACCTCCCCCATCGGGCGCGACATGGCGCAACGGCTTGGGGCAAAGGCGTTGCTGGTGGGATCGATCGCCAGCCTGGGTAGCCAGTACGTGGTCACGCTCGACGCCATCAACGCCGCCAGCGGCGATACCCTGGCCGAGGTGCAGGGGCGGGCGGGAAGCAAGGAACAGGTTCTCAAGGCGCTTGACCAGGCCACGACCGACCTGCGCGAGAAACTGGGCGAGTCGCTGGCTTCTATCCAGAAATTCGACAAGCCGCTCGAGGAGGCCACCACCGCGTCGCTCGAAGCGCTCAAGGCCTTTACCCTGGGCGACCAGAGACACAGCGCGGCCGATGACCTGGCCTCCATCCCTTTCTACCAGCGCGCCGTCGAACTCGATCCCAACTTTGCCATGGCCTATGCCCGCCTGGGCACGGTGTACAGCAATTTCGGACAGCTGGACAAATCGGAGCAGTACCGCCAGAAGGCCTTCGAACTGAAGGACCGGGCCAGCGAACGCGAGCGGCTTTACATCGTCGCGCATTACTACGCCGACGCTGGCCAGCTGGAAAAGGGGAATGCCGCCTACGAACTGTACAAGCAGACCTATCCTCGTGATGTGACACCCTACATCAACCTGGCGAATACCCAGGGGCAACTGGGCGACTTTGCTGCGGCGCTGGAGAACGGCAAAGAGGCGATCAGGGTGGATCCCGACGAGTCACGCGGGTACGGGAACACGGCCACCGCGTACCTGGGTCTCAACCGCGTGGAGGAAGCCAAGGCTGTGGCGCAACAGGGACTGCGCTTGCACCCCACGTTCCTTTTTTTGCATGACCTTATGGCTAACATCGCGCTGGCCGAAGGTGACTTGGCCGCCATGGAAAAAGAGGAGGCGCTCGCCAAGGCCCAGCCCGACTTGGAGTTCAGCGTTTACTTCCGCCATGGGGACATCGCCGCTTCCCGGGGCAAGCTTCGCCAGGCGGGCGACTTTTACGAACAGGCTCGAGAAGTGGCGCAGCGACTCCAGTTCAAAAGCTCGGAGGCTTTCGCAGTATCGGAGCGTGGTTGGACACAGGCCCTGGCGGGAAACCGGAAAGAAGCGGCCGATTCCGCCAACTCGGCCCTGGCCATCTTCACGGACTACAACCAGAAACTTTTCACTGGGCTCATCCTGGCCTTTGCCGGAGAGGACAAGAAGGCGCTTGAACTGGCGGGGGAGGTGGCGAAGAGCCGTCCCGAAGATGTGCTGGTGCAATCTGTGTTCGCAGCCCAAGTCGAGGCCGCGGGTGCGTTCGACAACGGCCAAGCAACCAGAGCCTTGGATCTGCTGAAGCCCGCGGCCGCCTACGACAAGGCCAATCCCTCTTCGCTGTACTTGCGCGGACTGGCCTGTCTGAAAGCCGGGAAGGGAAGCGACGCGGTTCAGGAATTTCAGAAGCTCCTGGCGCTCCGAAATTTCGCTCCCGCCGATCCGTTAATGTCGTATGCCCACCTCGGACTAGGGCGCGCCTATGCCCTGACTGGCGACCCCGGGAAGAGTCGCACCGCCTATCAGGACTTCTTCGCGCTGTGGCAGGACGCCGATCCCGACCTGCCGGTACTCAAGCAAGCCCAAGCCGAGTACGCCAGGCTCAAGTAACGCGACCTGAGGCCGGCTATCGCCGACCCGGCTGGGGTGGGCTTTTCTGAATACAACTGCAGCACCGGCGAGGCTCTTCCGACTCCACTCGGGAACGGCTAGCCGTGCTACCACCGCTGCTAGCAAATGCTGGGAGGATGGCATGAATTTTGCTCGCCGCGATTTTCTGGCCACGGCCGCGCTGGGTTCGCTGGGCCTCGGCCTCGAAGCCGGAGCTCTGGAGGGGCGGCCCCAAAATGCCGGCCACGGCGAGCCCGCGGAGGCCAGGGCAGCGGGCTCGTACAAACGCCCCATCATCGTGTGTGCCAAAAATGGCTTCGCTTACCTGGACCGCGCTTACGACTTCCTCAGCCAGGGTGGAGATACGCTGGAGGCCGCGATCAAAGTCGTCACCGGGCCGGAAGACGATCCCAACGATACCAGTGTCGGGCTGGGCGGACTTCCGAACGAAGAGGGTGTGGTCGAGCTGGACTCGTGCTGCATGCACGGCCCAACCCGGCGGGCGGGCGCGGTGGGCGCAGTGCGCAACATTAAGAACGTTTCTATGGTCGCGAAAGCCGTCATGGAACACACCGGGCACGTGATGCTGGTGGGCGAAGGCGCGGAACGGTTCGCGGTCGCCGTGGGCTTTCCGCGGGAGAACCTGCTCACCGACCACTCGCGCCAGATCTGGCTGTTGTGGAAGCAGTACCACGCCCGGGACTGGTGGGGGCCGGGGCTGGCGGATCCGCACTGGCAGCCGCCCGAGCCCCAGCCAGCCGGGGGCAAGCCGCAGTCGGAGCTGTGGCGGGAAGGGATTCGCCGTTTACAGGAGATGGCGGCGAATGTGGGCATCGCGCCGGAAATCCGTGATGAGGCGGTGCGACAAGTTCTGTTTCCGCCGACCGGCACGATTCACTGTTCCGCGCTGAACCCGAAAGGCGAGATCTCGGGCATCACGACAACCAGCGGCCTGGCCTTCAAGCTTCCCGGACGCGTCGGCGACTCGCCGATCATCGGCGCGGGTTGCTTCACCGACCAGGACGTGGGCTCGGCGGGAGCAACGGGCAGCGGGGAAGAGAACCTCAAGGTGGCGGGTGCGCACACCATCGTCGAAAACATGCGACGCGGCATGGAGCCGAAGGAAGCGGGCATGGATGCGCTGAAACGCATCGCGCGCAACTACAACCACGACATGAACAAACTGCGCTTCGTGGACATGATGTACTACGTGCTGCGTAAGGATGGCGCCTATGCGGGGGTCTCACTCTGGTCGGAGTCGTCCAAGGGTGAGCGTCGGCAGTTCGCGGTACACGATGGCAACAAGCGCATGGAGCCCACCGAAAGCCTGTTCCGTGGCGGGTTTGAGGACTGGCCGCCCCGTCCGAAAGTTCCAACCGAGGCGAAGTGATTTTCGATTGCTGGCTTCGAGAGCCGCTCTGGTGTGTCTCTCGATCGTCTGTCGGTTCGCGGCCCGGGCGCTAGTGGTTCAACGGCGCGGTCCAGTTCTGTATCAGAAGCAGAGGCGAGGCGGTGCTTTCTGGGGGTGTCATAACCAGGAAGCGCTGGCCGTCGGGCATGGCTTCGTAGGGCGATCCAAGCGGGAACGCGTTCTTGATGGTAAACAATGTCTGCGGGTCTCCGACCGAGAAGTTGCTGCCTTCGGCCTTTACTTCCACGGCACGCAGTTGCGTATCCAGTCCCAGATAGTAGAGTTCCTTGCCATCCTGCCGCCAGACTGGAAACAGGCCCCCCTCCCGTGATACTTGCCAGCGACCAGCCGAACCGGGGAACTGGGTTACGTAGATCTCTTCGCGTCCCGAGTCGGTGGCGCTGTAGGCCAGCCAACGACCTTGGGGCGAGAGACGGAAGTAACTGATGCGGGATTGCGGGGTCTGCGGCAGAACGACGGGAAACGGCTTGCGCTCGCCGCTGGTCGGCAGGGCCCATACCGAGGTGCCGGCCGGGCCGGACTGCTGCTGGTAGAGGAGGTAGCGGCCGTCCGGCGACCATTGCGGCCAGGTCAGGCTGATAGATGGGTCCCCGGCGGGCACGGCCAGCAGTTCATCCTGTCCGCTGCCATTGGCCAGGCGCGCGTGCAGCGTGGATCCGAAGGTTCCCGAGGGACCGTTCTGAGCCATGAAGCCGACGCGCTGGCCGTCCGGCGACCAGGCCGGCATGAAGTAGGAAGACGGCTCGAACGTCAGGCGGGTGCGGGAACCGTTCTCCAGATTGAAGACCCAGATGTCGGGCTTGGGATCGCCCAAAGCGACAGCGAGGTGCTTGCCATCCGGCGAAGGCCGAGCGCCGAAATAGCTATCAGGCTCTCCGGCATGGCCCACGACCTTGCCAGCGCGATCCATGAGTGTCATGTCGACGTGAAGCAGCTTGGCCGTCCCGGGCTCATAGAGCAGGAGGCCATCGGGGCTGACGGTAAACGTCGTGTGCCAGGTGCCGCTGTCGTACTCCACATCGCCGGCGATGGTGACGGCATCACCCGACAAAGCGCCAGTGGCGGGATCGAATCTCTGGGCTACCAGGGAAGTCTGCTGATGAAACAGCAGATAACCGGAGGCGTAGTCGACAGATGAATCGGTGGCGAGGATGAGCTTGCCGCCGTCGGCTTTGTCGAGGGATGCCAGGTAGATGCCGTTCTGAGCCGGAACTCCGCCTACGTGATTGGTGGCCAGGAACAGGAAGTGTTTGCCATCCGGCAGGAAAACCGGCCAGCGGTGGGTGGTGTGCTTGCTCGAATCCACGCGGGTAGCGGGACGAGGCGTGCCCCCGCCCGCGCCGACGCTCCAGAGTCCGTCGCGATAGTCGGGGGCGTAAACGATGAGGTTGTCCTTGCTCCAGCAGCCTCCGCGGGCATTGGGGGCATCGGCCAGGGCCGTGACCGGTCCGCCGGCCGCCGCTATCTTGCGGAGTTTACCGTCGGCAAAGAACCCGAGGGTGCGGCCGTCCGCGGACCAGAACGGGTCATAGCCGCCTTCCGTACCCGGCAGCTTTCTGGGGGTTGTGTTGTCCAAGGCGCGGATCCAGATGAAGTCGCGCTCTTTCGGGTTGCGCGCGGAGAATGCGACTTGGGTGCCGTCGGGCGACAGGGCCGGCGGACCGGAAAGATCCCCGGTGAAATGGAAGGCGGCATCCGGAGGAGGCAGCAAGTAGGTGCGCAGAGCAGCAGGCAGGGGCCGGCGCAGAATGGTCCATAGCAGCGCGGCCAGAAGCAGCGTGGCCATGGTGACCCAGAGGGCGCGCTCGGGGAATTTTCTGTGGGGATGAAGCGGCAGAACCTGACCAGCTCGCGAACCTGCGCTCGAGATCCAGCGCAATTCCCGCGTGATGTCGGCGGCGCTCTGCCAGCGCGCTTCCGGATCCTTGGCGATACAGCTTTCGACGACGTGCTCGAGGGCCGGCGGGGCCAGGGGGAGAACTGCGCTGATGGGCTCGGGTTCCTTTTCCAGGATGGCGGAGGCGATCGAAATCTGACTCTTGCCTTCGAAGGCGCGCTTGCCAGTGGTCATCTCGTAGAGGACGGCGCCCAGGCTGAAGATGTCACTGCGGGCGTCGGCTTCCCGGCCTTCCACCTGTTCGGGCGACATGTACTGGTAGGTGCCGAGTACAGTGCCCTGGGCGGTGAGCGGGTGGCTTACGTCAGCCGAAGTCAGGGTTGCGGACAAGTGGGAGGCAGGTTTGGGCGGCGCGGCGGTCTTGGCCAAACCGAAGTCCATGAGCTTGGCGCCCGAGCGGGTGAGCATGATGTTGCCGGGCTTGAGGTCGCGATGCACGACACCGCTCCGGTGGGCCTTGTCGAGGCCGTCGGCGATCTCGGCCCCATAGCGCAGGACTTGCTCGAGGGGGAGCGGACCTTTGATCAGGCGCGCGGCCAGGGTCTCGCCCTCAAGATACTCCATGACCAGGTAGTGGACGCCCTCTTGCTGGCCGACGTCGTAGAGCTGGCAAATGTTGGCATGATTGAGAGAGGAGACGGCGCGGGCCTCGCGCTCGAAACGCTCGCGGGCTTCCGGCTGCTCGGAGAGGTGGCGCGGCAGGATCTTGACGGCTACGGTGCGGTCGAGCCGAGTGTCACGGGCGCGGTAAACCTCTCCCATCCCGCCCGCACCCAAGGAAGAGAGGATCTCGTAAGGACCGAGTTTGCTGCCGCCGTTCAGCACGGAGATCCTATGCTGCGCCCAGGATTGTGTCTGGCGACTCCGGCCGGCCGCCGCCAATACGGCGCAAGCAGGGCCGGATCGAATTCCGGGCCATCCGCGTGAGGAATTATATCTTTTCAACCTGGTGTATCCGGACTTCGGCCGGGAGAACCACGGCGACTTGCCGCGTAGATATTTGGTGGGCCTTCGGTGCAGCGAAACCGTTCCCTTGGCTGTCTGGAACGGCCGGGCCCAGGTTTCATACGCCCAGCCTGACTCGGCATGGAAGCCAGAGGCGGAGGTTCGTGCGAGCGTGGCCGGGCGGCCGCCGAAGTCCTCAGCCCGCGTGGGCGGGAGGGACGCCACGAGTCGTTAGCGGCTTTTCGCGACGATCAGGGTGATGTCGTCGGACTGCTCATGCCGACTGAAGTTCCGGACCTCATCGATGATGGCGGCAACCAGGGCTGGCGACGGCTGCTGGCAGTGCCGGCGCAGGCAAGCGATGAGGCGGGATTCTCCGAATTCCTCTCCGGCACGGTTGAAAGCCTCGGTGACCCCGTCGGTGTAGAGCACGAGAGTGTCCCCTGGGGACAGAGGACACTCCCGGGTGCAGCAATCCCAATCCTTGAAAAGCCCGAGTACCGTGGAAGAGGAGGCCAGCCATTCCAAAGCGCCGTCGTGGCGGAGCAGGAGGGCGGACAGGTGTCCGCAATTGACATAGCGCAGGCGGCGCAGCCGCTGATCATACTCACCGAAAAACAGGGTGGCGTAGGTGCTGTCACTGGAATTCTCGAAAAACAGGCGGTTCACCAGCTGGAGGAAACTCCGGGGTTGCTCTGCGGCGATCGCACACTGGCTGCGCAGGTTGGCCTGCAGATTGGCCATGAGGAGAGCCGCCGCGATACCTTTCCCGGAAATATCACCGACCACAAGCCCCAACCGCTCTTGGCCGAGATCGAGAAAATCGTAGTAATCGCCGCCGATCTCGCGCGCCTGCAGGCACGTTCCCGCATAGTCGAGCGTGGCCAGGGACGGGAGTGATTGGGGAAACAGGCGGGTTTGGACCTGCTTGGCGATCTCCAGTTCCTGGGCGGCGCGCCGCTCGGCTTCCAACTTGGCGGCGGCAGCGCGGCGCTGGGCCTCCAGCGCGCGGGTCTCCTCGTCGTAGCTCACCAGGGCAAAAGAATTTCCGTCCGGATCCTTGAAGGAGGCGACGACTCCACCCCATACCGGGGGCTGACCTCGAGAGGAGTCCCCGGGGTGGCTTGCACCCAGGCTTTGCAGTTCGTAGCGGAGGCGTTTGAGGCGGGGCGTGTACTGGAATTTGACCCCGCGGGCGCGCCATTCGCGATACTTCCCCAGGACATCCTCGGTCACGAAGACCACCTGGGTCGGGCGGCCGATGAGTTCGTATTCCTTCGAACCCGGTTCCGGTGCGACCAGGGAAAGCATGGTACTGCCGTCCGGGGGAGCGACGGCGACCCGGCGCATGCCGGAACCAAAGCGGACATCCCCCACCAGGACGAACCCGAGTTGGTCCAGGTAGAAGCGAAGGCTCCGCTCCTGATCGCGAACGAAGATGTTGATGGCGTGAACCCGGAGGTGAGGCTGCGGGCGGTCCGCGGGAAAGGCGGGTTGGGCCAGATCCCGAGGTGAAGATGGGCTCGCCATCGGCGTGATTATAGCTAGGAAGACTCCCCCATGCTGTCGCAACCGACGGCCGGCGAGGTTCGCGACCAGCGCCGGCTGCTACGCGAAACGGACTTTCACATCCGGACCCTTCTCCAGGTGAATGCTATCGATGAAGCGGACCTTACCGGTGCGCAGGGTGACGACGAGCGAGGAGGTGCGGGTGCCTTCGCCGAAGAAGCGCACGCCCCGCATCAGGGCACCCTCGGTGACGCCGGTGGCGGCGAAGATGAGCTGCTTGCCGGGGGCGAGGTCTTCGGCCTCGTAGATGCGGTTCTTGTCCTTGATGCCCATACGGGCGACGCGTTCTTCGAGTTCGGGAGTATTGACGACCAGGCGTCCCTGCATGTAGCCGTTGAGGCAGCGGATGGCGGCGGCGGTAATGACGCCTTCTGGAGCGCCGCCCGAGCCCATGACGGCGTGGACGCCGGTACCGATAACGGCGGCGGCGATACCGGCAGAGAGGTCGCCATCGCCGATCAGCTTGATGCGCGCGCCGGCCTTGCGGATGCCGGCTACCAGCTTTTCGTGGCGCGGGCGGTCAAGCACCATTACGACCAGGTCTTCGACGTCGCGCTCGAGGCGTTTGGCGATGTTCTTCAGGTTGTCCTCGACCGGGGCGTCGAGTTCGACGGCGTTCTTGCAGGAGGGGCCGACGACGATCTTCTCCATGTAGCAGTCAGGGGCATGGAGCAAGCCGCCGTGCTCAGAGACGGAGAGCACGGTGATGGCGCCGGGGGCGCCGGTTGCGCACAGGTTGGTGCCTTCCAGGGGATCGACAGCAATATCGACGGCGGGGACCTGGTGGCCGTCGGGGAATTCGGCGCCGACCTTCTCGCCGATGTACAGCATGGGGGCTTCGTCGCGCTCGCCTTCGCCGATGACGATGGTGCCGCGCATGGGTACCGTGTCCATGGTCTGGCGCATGGCTTCTACCGCGACCTGGTCGGAGAGGGGGCGGTCGCCCTGGCCCATGGTGCGGGCCGCAGCGATGGCGGCGTTCTCCACCACGCGCAGGAATTCGAGAGCCAGATCGCTTTCGATATTTTCGCCAAAACTCTTGACTTCGGGACGAGGATGGGCGGTGGCCATGGCGCCTCCGGAGGAATCGGATTCAGACTATAGCGCTATCGGGCGGGGAGGGGAAGGAGCGGGATCACACCGGCGGGTTCGAAGCGCGCCAGGTTCGACGCTTCACCCGAGCCGGGCATTGCTTTCTGAGCGGACGGGCGAACACACCCGTTCCCCGCTCGCCGGAAATTTTCCGGGTCGGATCGAACAGCCGCAAAACCGCTGGTTGGGCTCAGAGGGAGGCTGACGAAGAACCGGCACACCGTTCGTACATGAACGTTGGGACACTACCGGGAGTGGCCGGAACGCCGATAGTCTAAGGGCGTGAGAACGGTTGAGCCATCGCGGCCTGCAACGACCAGACGTAGCAACCCCGGGGCGGTCGAGCGCAAGCCGGGGATTCCGGGACGACCGACGCCCGCCAAGCCGCAGCCGGAGAGCGGACTGGAATACTGGGGTAGGGTTTCTTTTCACAGCATCGGGGTGGGAGCACTGGCGCTCTTCGCGTTGTTTGTCCTGGTCCTGCTCGGGGTGGGAGTGTACGGGCTGATCATATGGTCCTGGACGGGGTGGGACCTGGCGAGCCCCGATTGGGGACCCTATGAATCGATGGCAAACCTAGTTGAAGGGCTGGTGTTTGCCGTCGGGACCGGGGTGGGACTGTGGTTTTTCAGCGGGGCCGCGTGGAGGCTGATCCGGGAGTGGGGTCGCAAGAAGAGGCTGCAACGGGCGGCTGCGAGACGGTAAACGGGTGAGCGGATTCGCCGACTCCGAACCCAGGAGGCCGTCGCGACCCCGGCGTAGATTTGCCCGGTCATTCGTCCTGCAGATCATCCAGCAAACTCCGCTTTAACCGTTGCTGATGTTCGGGACGGAGTTTCTCGCCCTGGGAGGTGAGGTAGAAGACGTCGATGGCCATCTGTCCCTCGGTGTCGATCAGGGCGATTTCGATGTTGCAGCGCTCCCGCGAGAGCGAAGAACTGATGCGATGGAGCAGGCCGGGACGGTCCTGGGCAATGATCTGCACCAGGGTGGAGCGGGCGGAGCAGTTATTGTCAAATTCGATTTTGGTCGCGACCTTCACCTTGGCCAGGCCGGGTTTTTCGGCGCGCAGACGATCCTTGAGCATGCGCTCCAGGTCGGCCTCGCCTTGCAGCACGGCGATGATGCTGCGCTTGAAGCGATCCCATTCCGGCAGGTTCAGTTCCAAAGTGCGAAAGCGGTCGGTGAAGTAGAAGGTATCGACCACGACACCAGCGCTGTTGGAGAATGCGTTGGCCTTGACGATGTTCATGCCCCAGGCGGCGAGAACCCCCGCGATGGTCGCGAACAGGTAGGGCCGGTCGCCGGTGACCAAGGTGAGTGCGAACCAGTGGCGGCCGCGCTCGAGCGATAACTGTACCGAATCCTTGCCCAGGCGGCCGGCCATCTCGACGTGGATCAGAACATCGTTGGGCGCGTAGGCGGCGAGGTAGCGCTTGGGGAGTCCTTCCAGAAACGTCTTCAGCTTTTTGCCCCCCGTAGGCACTAGCGCGCGGACGTGGGCGAGATGGTCGCTTTCTTCGGAGGCGTGGAGGCGCTGGTCCACGCTGTGGTTCAAGTAGTTGAAGGCTGCGATGTAGAGCTGCCAGACATTTTCCGCTTTCCAAGGCGTGAGGGCGTCGGGGTTGACGGCCTTGATGTCGGCGTAGGTCAGCAGGGTCAGCATCTTGAGGCGCTCGGGCGTCTCGATCTTTTCGGCGAAGGCGCTGACGGTGGCCGGATCGAAGATATCGCGGCGCAGCACGCAGGAAATTTCCAGGTGGTTGGCGATGAGGAAGCGCACCAGTTCGCGCTCGGAGGGCTCGAGGTCGAGACGATCCATGGCGCGCTCGGCTATCTCCAGGCTGGCCTGCACGTGGTTGTCGGCGGGCACGCCTTTGCCCAGGTCATGCAGCAGCAGGGAGAGATACAGCAGTTCGGGCTGTTCGAGTTCACCGAGGAGTTCCGCGTAGCGACGATCCCATTCGGACTGGGATTGGGCCAGGTGGTGCAGGCTTTCGATGGCCACGAAAGAGTGTTCGTCGACGGTGAAGCGATGGTAGTAGTCGCGAACCACCAGCGCGTCAATCGCCTTGAGTTCGGGCAGGAGCAGGGTGAGCAACTTAAGTGCGTGCATGGCACGCAAGGCATCGGCGGCATGCGGCTGGCGCAGGATCTCGCCCAGGTAGAGCCAGAGTTCAGCGCCGCGGGGCGGGGTGGCCGCGAGCGAGGGCAGGACTTGCTCGACGCGATACTCGGTGGTCGTGCTCAGGCGAAGGCCGTGCAGCGCCATGAAGTGGAACAGGCGCAGCAACATCTCGGGATCGTGCAGGGCGCCAGGCTGCTGCAGGAAGATGAGGCCGTCGACCACGGAAAAATCGGAGTTGGAGACGCGCGAGCGCCAGTTCTGGAACTGGCGGTAGAGCGACGACCAGGCCGCTGGGATCTCCTCCAGCAACTGGTTCGAGGTGCGATGAACGGCGCGAGCGTGGCCGAAGTAGAGGCGCATCCAGGCGGCGGCATTGGGCACATCCGCCTCGGGAGCACCGATCTTTAAGGCAGCGGCTTCGTCTTGCGACTCCCAGAGCAGCAGATTGTCGTCCCGGCCTTGGCGGAAATGGAGGAAACAGCGCACCGCGGTCAGGAACTCCAGCGCGGAGTCGAACTGCTTGCGGACCGAAACCGGAAGCAGGGTCTTCGGGTCCGGCCAGTTCTGCAGCTTGTCCATGGCCGAGAGCAGCGAGAGCCAGCAGGCGACGTTGTAATCGCGCAGGCCTCCCGGCCCGTCTTTCACGTTAGGTTCGAGGTGGAAGACGGTGTTGCCGTACTTGGCGTGGCGTGTGCGCGTGACCTCAGCCAGGCTCTGCACCAGCGACTGGCACTCGCGAAGCACCAGTTTGGGAATGACTTTGTCATGCAGGCGGCGGAAGACTTCCTCGTCGCCGGCCAGGTAGCGACAATCGAGCAGGGAGATGGCGAACTCGATGTTATTGGGATCGAAGCGGTCGCACTCGCCAAGGATCCGGGTGGCGGGGCTGACCTTGAGGTGCAGATCCCACATTTCTTGCGAGAAACGGCGGACCGGATCTTTGAGTGCGGCTTCCGTGTCGGCCACCGCGTGCAGAAAGAGAATGTCGACGTCGGAGTGGGGGAAAAGGCAGCTGCGGCCGAAGCCCCCGAGCGCAACCAGCGCGGAGCCGGCGGGACGGTTCTGATCGGGCGAGATCAGTTCCTGCCAGAGGCGGCGGGCGACGGTCTCGACCAAGCGAGTCCGCTCGGCCACGACGGCGCGGCCATCGCCGGTAGCCAGGAAGTGCTGCTGGATGAGTTGGGATTCGTCGGCGTAGAACTCGCGCAACCGGCCGTTCAGTGAGGGCGCGTTGCTCATCCCGATTCCCATGAACTCTCCCGTACTTGCCGGCACGCTGCGCCGGGCAGCTGCGGAGGGGGATCAGAATCCGCGGATGGCTCCTGGTGGCCTCACCTGTCCAGCAGGCCGCACTACGGGTACCCCAGGGGCTAAAAACTGCGGGTGACAGCAAAACCATGGGCGCGGCAGGGAAGCGCTGCTTCACCCAAAGGCTTCTCTAATTTTACAAGGCTCCTTCACCCCGTTCATCATTGCGAATGCGGATGGCGTCATCCACTTTCGAAAGAAAAATCTTGCCGTCGCCGATCTTGCCGGAGCGGGCGGCGCCCACGATCGCCTCGACCGCCTTCTCCACCATGGCGTCAGCCAGCACGACTTCCAGCTTGATCTTGGGGATGAGGTCGACGGTGTACTCGCGGCCGCGATAAAACTCGGTGTGGCCTTTCTGTCGGCCGTGGCCGCGGACTTCAATCACGGTCATGCCTTCGACGCCCACTTGCTGCAGGGCGTCCTTGACGGCATCCAGCCGGGAGGTCTGAATGATGGCTTCGAGTTTGGTCATGGTGGTGTGTTGGCTCGGTTTTCTCCGCTACAGAGCCCCGGGAAACGCTGGTGCCACCCCTCCGCTCGATTCCCCGGGCTTCGGCCCGGGGCCAGATTATTCCGCCGCCTCGCGGCCCTCCGAACCAGGGTCCTTAGCTAACGGCACCTTCGAACGCGCGAGTTTTCGCGGGCGCTCGCGCTACCGGCCTTCATGCCGTCACCTCCCAGGAATAGCCTTCTTCTCCGTGCTGGGTGAGGTCGAGGCCTTCAACTTCGTCCTCCGCCGAGACGCGCAAGCCCACCACCACGTCCACAATCTTCAGGATCATCAGCGTGCCCACGATGGCCAGCACCCAGGCGACCAGGATGCCCACGCTCTGGTTCAGCAATTGATGAGGATTTCCCTCTAACGCTCCGGAAGGAAGTGGTTTACCCTGTTGGTCCTTGAAGATGGGGTTGACCGTGGAGACAGCGAAAACTCCCGTGAGCAGCGCGCCCAGGGTGCCGCCGGCGCCATGCACGCCGAAGGCATCGAGGCTGTCGTCGTAGCCGAAGCGTGCCTTCACGCTGGCCACCATGTAGAAGCAAAAAGCGCCGGCGACAAGGCCGATGAGCAAGGCGGGCATTGGACGGACGAAGCCCGCCGCGGGAGTAATGGCCACGAGGCCGGCGACCGCGCCCGAGATGGCGCCCAGGGCGCTGGGCTTGCCGTTGCGGATCCACTCGGCGCTGCTCCAGCCAACCACCGCAGCGGCGGCGGCGAAGTGCGTGGCCACGAAAGCGCTGGTGGCCAGGCTGCCGGAGGCGAGGGCACTGCCGGCGTTGAACCCGAACCAGCCCACCCACAGCAGGCAAGCACCGATGAAGCTCAGCACCACGCTGTGCGGAAGAATCGCTTCCCGGGGATAACCGATGCGCTTGCCCAGGTAGAGCGCGCAGACCAGCGCCGAAACCCCCGAGGTGACGTGCACCACCGTGCCGCCAGCAAAGTCGAGGGTGGGGAAGCGGCCGCCCAACGAGGCATTCAGCAGTCCACCCTTGCCCCAGACCATGTGCGCCATGGGATCGTAGACCAGGAACGTCCACAGCACCATGAACAGCAGCATGGCGCTGAACTTCATGCGCTCGGCGAAGGCTCCCGCAATCAGTCCGGGTGTAATGATGGCGAACATCAGTTGGTAGACCATGAAGGTCTCGGCCGGGATGGTAGCAGCGTAATCCGGGTCAGGCTGCGCGCCGACGCCATGGAGGAACAGGTTGTGAAAGCCGCCAATGAAGCCGGTGCCCGGACCGAAGGCCAGGCTGTAACTGACCAATCCCCAGAGCACGGTCACCACCGCCATGAGGGCGAAGCTCTGCATCATGGTAGCCAGCACGTTTTTCTTGCGCACCAGGCCGCCGTAAAACAGCGCCAGGCCGGGGCCGGTCATCATCAGCACCAGAGCGGCGCTGGTGAGCATCCAGGCGTTGTCCGCCGAGCCCTT
This sequence comes from Terriglobales bacterium, assembly GCA_035623795.1. Lineage (GTDB taxonomy): Bacteria > Acidobacteriota > Terriglobia > Terriglobales > Acidobacteriaceae > DASPST01. Next base: position 52,418 of record DASPST010000061.1, on the reverse strand, counting down.
GGCATCCGCAACCTGCTGCTCCAAGGTGGCGATACGGTTGGCGTCGGGGGATGCTTGCGCCAGCAGACAGGGACAGCCCACGGCCAGTGCGAGGGTGAGACCCAGAAGCAGCCGTTTTGCCATCCCTGGCTGCCGGACTCCGGTGGGCGAGATCGTGTTCAAGCACCTCAATCTAACTGGGCGAGGCGAGCTGCGGGAAATTGAAACTATTTATGAGCGTCATCAGGAATTGTTATGGGGGCGGGCCGCCCGTGCGCTTGCCACATTCTTGGCTGGGCTGAGGACAACCATCGCTGCAAGGTACTTTCTCCGAGCGCGGCGGTGGGCGCCCCGGACGCAAATCCGTTAAGCAAGAAAGAGTTGACAGAAACCGGCCCCCTTATGCATAGTTATGCATCTGAATGAATAAATATTCATGAGCAAAGCGGCCCGACAAAAGGCGATCCTCGAACTGCTGCACCGCGGTCCGGTGGAGAGTCAGGAAGAACTGCAGCGGCTCCTCGGCCGGCGGGGGTTTGATGTCGGCCAGGCCACGCTCTCGCGCGACATCCACGAGATCGGCCTGGTGAAGACGACGGACGGATACCGCGCACCGGAAGACGCGCCCGCCGCGGAACCGGTGTTGCCCTCCGTCTCCCGCCTGGTGCGGGAGTTCGTGGTGGACGTACGCCAGGCGCAGAACCTGCTGGTGCTGAAGACCAGCGTGGGCAGCGCCCAGCCGGTAGCGGCCGCGATCGACACCGAGGACTGGCCCGAGGTGGTGGGCACGCTGGCCGGCGATGACACCATTCTCGTCATCTCTCCTGAAAACAAGACTGCGTTGCAGTTAGCACGCCGCATCCAAGGGATGCTGGCCTGATGCCGGCAAAGCTCAAAACCGCGGTCCTGGGAGCGAGCGGCTATGCCGGGTTGGAGCTGACGCGGCTGTTGGGGCAGCACCCGCGGCTGGAGAAACCGCTGTTGCTGGGGCGCGGCGAGGGCGGGCAGGCCGCGGACCTGGCGGAGGCATTCCCGGAGCTATCAGGAAACGGTGGTTACCCGCTGGAGCCGTTTTCTCTCGCCCGGCTGAAGCAGGCAAGCGTCGAGTTGTTGTTTCTGGCGACGCCGCACCAGACGTCGCGCCGCTTGGTGCCGGAACTGTGGCAGCAGGGCATCCGCGTGATCGACCTGAGCGGGGCATGGCGGTTGGACCGGCAGGAGAACAGGTCGGTGTACGAGTTCGAGGATCAGGACACGAAACTGGCTGAGGAGATCACGCGGCAGAGGGTGTACGGACTTCCCGAGCTTCACTCGGACGAGATCGCGGAGGCCGTGCTGGTGGCAAATCCGGGCTGCTACGCGACCTCGGTGATCCTGGGTCTGGCGCCGCTGCTCGCCGGGGGACTGGTGGAGCGAGAGCGGGGCATCATCTCGGACTCGAAATCGGGAGTCTCAGGCGCCGGGACAGGGCCTACGGCCCGCACCCACTTTGTTGCGGTGGCCGACAACCTGTCGGCTTACGGCGTGTTCCGTCACCGGCACCTGGGCGAGATGCTGGAACAGCTCGAACTCAAGTCGGAAGAGCTGATCTTTACCCCGCACCTGCTGCCCATTCCGCGGGGCATCCTGTCGACGATTTACGTCTACCTGTCGCGCGCCATGACGGTCGAGGAAGTGGAGCGCTGCTACCGGAGTTTCTATGCCGGACGCCATTGGGTACGCATCTTTTCGCCCCCGAAGCTGCCCGAGCTGAGGTATTCGCTGCACTCCAACTATTGCGACCTCGGTTTCTGCCTGGGCGATGACCGGCGGCGGCTGGTGGTGGTGTCGTGCGTGGACAACCTGCGCAAGGGCGCCGCCGGGCAGGCGGTGCAGAACATGAACCTGATGTTCGGCTGGGACGAGGCGGAGGGATTGCAGTGAAAGTGGTGGTCAAAATCGGCGGCGCGGCGCTGGACGACGAGGACATGCTGCGGAAGTGCTCCCACGCGATCGTAGATCTGGCAGGCGATGGCCACCAGGTGGCCGTGGTACATGGCGGTGGTGGTGCGCTCACGCGCACGCTGGAGCGGCTGGGGAAAAAAAGCGAGTTCGTGAAAGGTCTGCGCGTGACCGACGCGGAAACCCGCGACATGGCGCTGATGGTGCTGGCCGGGCTGGTGAACAAGAAGCTGGTCGCAGCCATCGGAGCCGCCGGGAAGCCGGCGCTGGGACTGAGCGGAGGAGACGGGCTGAGCTTCCGGGCGCGACGCAAACAGTCGGAGGGTCTGGACCTGGGCTATGTGGGCGAAATCACCGCCGTGGATTCGCGCTGGATTGAGATGATCTGGGCGCAGGGCGGCATTCCGGTGATTGCCAGCCTGGCCACCGGCGCCACCGGAGATTACTACAACGTGAACGCCGACCAGATGGCAGCGGCGTGCGCCGTGGCGTGTCAGGCCAGCGCGCTCATCTTTCTGACCGATGTTCCCGGAGTGAAGGATGCGGATGGCTCGGTGATCCGCTGGCTGGATCTCAGCCAGGTGGGCACGCTGGTGGAGAAGGCGGTGATTCACGGCGGCATGTTGCCCAAACTCGAGGCGTGTCGGCACGCGCTCAGCAAGGGCGTGGGACGGGTGCGCATTCTGCCCGCCGCCGAGGCCGAGTGGTTGCCGCAGTTTTACTTCGCTAAGGTGCCCCTGGGAACCGAAGTGCGGGTGGCGTGAGCGAGCTTGGAGAGCCAGTCCCTGCGGGGATGGGCTGGTGGGCACAACAACCGGTTTGGAGCAAACGCATGCGCCCAGGGAAGTGGTTGCGCTCTGGTCGGCATCCCGGGGTCAGTCCAGTCGCCAGTCGAATTGAGGAGCAGAAATGAGAAGTCATTCCTTGGAGAGAACGCCGCTGGTGTCGATGGCGCCGGCGCATCCGCCAAAGATGCGGGACCTGGTGTCGTCGCGCGATCTGAGCCCGGGCGAGGCCCGGTCCGTGCTGGACCTGGGGGCGGTGGTGAAGGCGCGGCCGGCCGATTTCCGGCGGACGCTCGAGGGCAAGCAACTGGTGATGTTTTTCGAGAAGCCGTCGCTGCGCACGCGCCTGACGTTTGAGGCGGGGATGGCGAGCCTGGGCGGTACGGCATTCTTCATGGACCAGACCCAGGGCCGCATCGACGCACGCGAGCGTCTGTCGGATATCGCCCACAACGTGGAACGCTGGGTGGACGTGATTGTGCTGCGCACGTTCGCTCATTCGACCGTCACGGACATGGCCCGCTACGCGGGTATTCCCGTGATCAACGCGCTGAGCGATCTGGAACATCCCTGCCAGGCGCTGGCGGATTACTTCGTTCTGCAGGAACGGTTCGGCAACCTGAAGGAGGTCACCCTGGCGTACGTGGGCGACGGGAATAACGTGGCGCATTCGCTGCTGCTCACCGGAGCGCTTCTCGGATCACGGGTGCGGGCGGCCACGCCCGCCGGATACGAGCCCAGGGCGGAGATCGTGGCCGCGGCGCAGGAAATTGCGCGGGAAACCGGGGCGACGATCACGCTGCTGCGCGACCCGCAGCAGGCGGTGGCGGGAGCGGATGCGGTCTATACCGACGTCTGGACCAGCATGGGGCAGGAGCTGGAGGCGGAGGAACGGGCGGCGATCTTCGCGCCCTACCAGGTCAACGGAGCGCTGATGGCGAAAGCCGCGCCACGCGCCGTCTTCATGCACTGCCTGCCCGCACATCGCGGGTCGGAAGTCACCGATGCGGTGATCGATTCGCTGGCGTCGGTGGTGTTTGACCAGGCCGAAGCCCGGTTGCACGCGCAGAAAGCCATTCTGATGTTATTGCTGTGGAGCGGCGCCAGCCGTTTCCCGGTAAGGAGCGCGTATGCCTAAGAAAGTGGTTCTTGCCTATTCCGGCGGTCTCGACACCTCCATCATCATTCCCTGGCTGAAGGAAAACTACCACGGTGACGTGATCGCCATGGTGGGGGATGTCGGCCAGGGTGACGACATTGAAGCCGTCGTGAACAAAGCCTACAGCACCGGTGCCAGCAAGGTGATCGTAGAAGACCTGCGGGAAGAGTTCCTCACCGAGTACGTGTTCCCGGCGCTGCAGGCTGGGGCGGTTTATGAGCACAAGTATCTGCTGGGGACCTCGCTGGCGCGGCCGGTCATTGCCAAGCACCAGGTGGAAGTGGCGCTGCGGGAAAATGCCCAGGCGGTGGCTCACGGCTGCACCGGCAAGGGCAACGATCAGGTGCGATTCGAGTTGGCTTACCAGGCGCTGGCTCCGGAACTGGAAATCATTGCGCCCTGGCGCGAGTGGGACCTGAAGTCGCGCGAGGATTGCCTCGACTACGCTGCGCGGCACCGGGTTCCCGTGGCCGCCAGCCGGGAGAAGATACACAGCCGCGACCGGAATCTGTGGCACGTCAGCCATGAGGGCGGGGAACTGGAAGATGCGGGCAATGCGCCCTTGCCCAGTACGTGGCAACTGACCAACTCTCCGCAGCAAGCGCCCGACCGCGAGGAGCAGGTGGAGATCGGCTTCGAGCAGGGCGTGCCCGTCTCGGTCCATGGGACCAAGCTCGATCCGGTGTCGCTGGTGGAATTGCTGAATGAAATCGGGGGGCGCAATGCCATTGGCCGGATCGACCTGGTGGAGAACCGCTTCGTGGGCATCAAGTCGCGCGGCTGTTACGAAACGCCGGGAGGCACCCTGCTGATCGCGGCACATCGTGAGTTGGAGGCGCTGAGCCTCGACCGCGACCTGATGCACTTCAAGCAGCACATCGGGCTGAAGTATGCGGAGATGGTGTACTTCGGACTTTGGTTTACGCCGCTGCGGGAAGCCCTGGACGCGTTCGTGAAACCGACGCAGAAGACCATAACCGGGAGCGTGACGCTCTCGCTGTACAAGGGCAACGTGGCGGTGGCCAGCCGGCAGTCGGAGTACTCGCTGTATCGCAACGATCTGGCGGCCTTCACCATGGGCGACAGCTATGACCAGAAGGACGCAGCCGGGTTTATCCGCATCCTGGGACTGCCGGCGCGGTCGCGCGCCCAGGCACGGCTGGAGGTGGCGAAGTGAAGATGTGGTCGGGCCGCTTCCGGGAATCGCTGGATCCGGCATTTGAGCGGTGGCAGCGCTCGTTCCCCTTTGACTGCCGCCTGCTGCCGTTTGAACTGGAGGCCAGCCGCGCTCATGCCAGAGGGCTCGAGCACGCGGGGGTGATCTCGTCGGAGGAGTTGGCGGAGATTCTCGAGGGGCTGGAGGTCATCGCGGAGAAGGCCAGCGCCAGCCCCGATTTCCTGAAGGATGAGGAAGCGGAAGACGTTCATCACTTCGTCGAGAAGCAGCTTGCTGTGCTAATCGGGGACACCGGCTACAAGCTGCACAGCGGGCGCAGCCGCAACGAACAGATCGCGACCGATCTTCGCCTCTACGTGCGCAGCAAGGTTGACGAGTTGGGAGGGCTGCTGGCTGACTGGTCGGAGGCGTTGCTGGAGGAGGCCAAGAAGGTGGGGAGCGCGGCCATGCCCGGGTACACGCACCTGCAACCGGCCGAACCGGTATTGGTGGCGCACTGGCTCCTGGCCTACGTCGAGATGTTCCTGCGCGATGCCAACCGGTTGGCCGACTGTCGCCGGCGGCTCAACCTGTGCCCCCTGGGCTCAGGCGCCGTGGCCGGGGCCACGCTGGCGCTGGACCGGGCGGCGCTGGCCGCGGATCTGGGATTCGACGCGCCCACCTCGAACAGTCTCGATGCCACGAGCGACCGCGACTTTCTCCTCGAATTTGTGCAGACGCTTGTGCTGCTGATGCTGCACCTGAGCCGCTGGGCGGAAGAGATGATTCTGTTCTCCACGGCGGAGTACGGATTCCTGTCGCTGCCCGAGGCATATTCAACCGGCAGCAGCGCCATGCCGCAGAAGAAGAATCCGGATTTGCTGGAACTTGTCCGGGGCAAGGCCGGGCGGGTTGTGGGCGCCGCCACAACGCTGCTGATGACGGTGAAGGGGCTGCCGCTGGCCTACAACAAGGACCTGCAGGAGACCCAGGAGCCCTTGTTCGATGCCACGGGCACGGTGCTCGGTCTGCTGCCGCTGGTTACCGCTTTCCTGCGCGCAGTTGACTTTGATCTTGTGCGCATGCAGCAGCGCGCGCAATCCGACTACATGAACGCCTGGGCGGCGGCGACGTATCTGGTAGAACACGGCGTCCCGTCCCGCCTGGCCCACGAGCAGGTAGGAGCGGCAGTGAAGCTATGCCTGGAGCGCGCTTGCGCCCTCGCGGAATTGCCGTTGGCAGACTGGCAGAGAATTAACCCTGTGATCGGAGGCGACATCTTCCGGCAGCTGACGCTGGAAGCGGTCTTGTCCATTCATGACGTTCCCGGAGGAACAGGGCCGGGGCAAGTGCGGCGGGCACTGGCTCAGGCCTCGGAGCGCATCGCGCAGTTGCGGGAGGAAATCCATGCTCACGCGTGAAGCGCGGTTGCGCGACGCGGTCCAGATCCACGACCTGATCGCCAGCTACTCGGGCGACGGGACGCTGCTGCCGCGCACCCTGCCGGAAATCTGTGAGAACATTCGCGACTTCGTGGTCGTCGAAGACGAGGGGCGCATCCTCGGTTGTGGCGCGCTGCACCTCTACGGGCCACATCTGGCAGAAGTGCGTTCGATTGCCGTCGTCCCCGATGTGAAAGGCAAGGGCGCAGGCCGCAGCCTGGTCGAGGCACTGTTGGAGCAGGCGGCTGGGCAGGAAGTCACCTGTGTCTGCCTGTTCACGAGGATTCCCGAGTTTTTTGCGCGTTTGGGATTCGAGGTAGCGGTGAAGGAAGCCATTCCCGACAAGCTGTACAAGGACTGCCTCCGCTGCCCGCGCTTTCACAAGTGCGACGAGGTGGCCATGGTGCGGGGCGAACTGCCGCAGTTCGGCATCCTGCAACCGCCTACAGCCCAGCTGGTCAAGCTCGAGTGCTAACCGGCGTCACCCGGCCTTCCTCTCAGAAACAATAAGAGCCGCCAAAAGCAGCAACGACTGGTTTCTGGCGGCTCTCGGGGAAGCGCCCGTTCGGGCACGCAGAGTGTAGCACAAAAGGGGCAGCCGTTTGCTTACGCCTGGTTAGGCGCTGCCGTAGTTGGTGAGGGCTTCCATCGCCTCAAAGACGCTGGGGAACATGAGGAACAAATGCTCCGCACGGGTGATCTGCAGAATCCTCAGCACGCGCTCGTTGACGCCGGCCAATACCAAGCGCTGGCCCGCCTTGTGGCCGGAAGTGTAGGCGGCAACCAGCGAGCCCAGCCCCGCTGAATCTATGTAGGGGACTTCGCTGAGATCCAGGATCATGGTGGGAGCTTTTTCGCGGCGCACGGCGTTTTGAAATTCCGGCAGGTTGTCCATGGTGAGTGGACCTTTGAGGCGGAGCACCCCCTCTCCGCCGGCGGGGCGGAACAGGTGCTCGATGATCAGGGGCTCGGACATGAGACCCTCGATTCTAGACCGGCCTTCGCGCGGGTTCAATAGAGGGAGCCGCCAAAATGGCCGCCAAACAAGGGCCCTGACGGGGATTCCCAGGGCCTGTTCCGTCGCGGGTATTCCCCGCTGCGCAGAGCGGAACGAGGGCCGCGGCCTTCTAGGCTCCTGGTCCTTTCGCTGGCCGAACCGATCGGACATCACGGAGACGTCGGGCGCGCAGGCGTGGTTCAGGCAAGGCAATCCCAAACCGTCCCCGAACAGCCGTGTACTCACCAGTTCATGTGGGCCGGAATTCGCGTCTACGGTCAAGAGAATCTGGTTGGTGCCGCCGGTCGTCGCTCTCCCGCGAAGGCGTGCCAGTCCGGAGCATTGTCACTGTGCAAGCCGACGTTGGGGGCCGCCGATCATTTCCGGTTGTTGGTCAAACTGGGTTGCGCGTTCAAAATAATTCGTGGCTGCGTTCGCGGATTTGTATCGGTTGACGGAAGGAGCGTTCGGGTTACCGATAATCTGTACCATGGTTCTCCATCATGATGAGGAAGACAGAGACGGAATTGCCGATGGAAGGGGCCTTCCCCGGCAGACGCTGGACTCACCGGAGCGAGGACCCCGGCGCGCCAGGGTTGGGGGGTTGTTCAGTCTCCTTTTGGTTGCGGGTGAGGGAGAACTGAATTCTGCCGGACGGTCCGACTTGACATGGCGAATGGATTTTCCGGCGCGGCTGAGCCGGCGTGGCAAAGCATAGATGATCCGACTCGACCGCTGCTCGGCACAAGCTAGGATGTCGCATCAGAGGGGCAGAGCTTGCTGTATCTCAACGGGCTGACAGCACTGGTGATGATCGTGCTCGGGTGGTATCGTCCGCGGCTTGGCGATCGCTCCCTGGGCCACCTTGAGGGAGTCGCAAGCCGGTTTGCCGCCCGAAAACGCACCATGGTCCTGACGGTTGCATTCGCGACTATTGGGTTCCGACTCGCGCTGCTGTGGGCATTCCCGGTGCCTGTTCCCGCCGTGCATGATGAGTTCAGCTATCTGCTCGCGGCAGACACTTTCGCCCAGGGTAGGCTGACCAACCCGCCCCATCCCATGGGCTCGTTCTTCGACACGTTCCACGTGCTGCAACATCCTAGCTACGCTTCGATTTACCCTCCGGCCCAGGGCGCAGTGCTCGCTCTGGGCGAGTTGTTGGGCCGCCCGTGGATCGGCGTGCTGTTGAGCATGGCGGCCATGTGTGCCGCCATCACCTGGATGCTGCAGGGCTGGCTGCCGCCCAACTGGGCATTGCTGGGCGGGGTGCTGGTGTTGCTACGGCTGGGTCTGACCAGTTACTGGATGAACGCTTACTGGGGCGGGGCAGCCGCGGCGATTGGCGGCGCCCTGGTGCTAGGGGCGCTTCCCCGCATTGTACGCGGCCGTCGGCTGGGCAACGCTTTCTGGATGGCGATCGGCGCCGGCCTGCTGGCCAACAGCCGTCCGGTCGAAGGACTCATTTTCTGCCTTCCGGTGGCGGTGGCAATGGCGGCGTGGCTGTTCTCCTCGCGCAGCCCTGCCCTGAGGATTACCGCCCGGCAGGTCATTTTGCCGGTTGCCGCTCTGCTTGGCCTGACCGCAGTTTTCTTGCTGTATTACGACTGGAGGATCACCGGTGATCCTTTCCTGCCGCCTCACCTGCTGTACCAACGGCAGTACTGGGGTGACGACCCGCTGCTGGTTTGGCAGCGGCAGACACCTCCAAGACATTACGCGAACCCGCAGTTTGAAACATTCTTCAACATGTACGGACGCACCACTCACGATCCTCCGAGGGAAGAACTGCTGCGGGTCACCTATTTGAAAATGTGGAACTGGTGGTATTTCTTCCTGGGAATCCCGTTTTCGATTCCGTTCGTGACGTTGCCCTGGCTGTTGTGTGACCGGCGCCTGCGGCTAATTCTTATCCAATTTGCGCTCTGTGCGCTGGGTCTTCTAGCAGTGGTCTTTTTTCACCCACACTACGCCGCGCCCCTCACCGCTACCATGGCGGTAATGCTGACGCAGGCAATGCGGCATTTGCGTCGGTGGAAGATTCGCGGCCGGCCGGTGGGTGTGTTGCTGACTCGCGCTGTGGTCCTACTCTCGCTGTTGAGCGTTCTAGTCTTTGCCGGCAGCAGGAGGTCATACGGGGTTCCGGAAGAGGGCCTGAAGCGGGCGCAGATAGTCCGGTATCTGGAAAGCACTCCCGGTGAGCATCTCGTGCTGGTTCACTATGCGCCTGATCACAACCCTAAGTATGAATGGGTCTACAACCGGGCAGATATCGACCATGCCAAGATAGTTTGGGCCCGTGAGGTTCCAGGGCAGGATCTCGCGCCGTTGTTGGAGTATTTTCGCGGCCGGAAGGTCTGGGAAGTCGAAGCCGACACTTCGCCTGTTGATATCCACCTCTACCAGGCCGCGAGAAAGCCGAATCAGGCTCGCCTGAGCCTGACTAGCCGGGATCGGTGAGTGACGTGCGATAATCGTTGTGGCTTTTGGCGCAGTTTTCAAGCGCAACCTGCTAATCTTGCTTCATGGGGCTGTAGCTCAGTTGGATAGAGCGAGGCACTCCTAACGCCTAGGTCGGCGGTTCGATTCCGCCCAGCCCCTCCACCAAAGAATGGTCCGACCCGGAGACATGGGTTACAGAATGTAAGTCAATTTTTTCCGCTGAAACACTGCGAAAAGATTGAACCGCGGTAATCCGTTGTTTTTGGCCGAGTGCGGAAATGTCGCGCTTGTCATCGTGGTGCTGCTTCGTGTGCCGGCTTCAGGCTTGCGCCACGGACCAAACGCGATGCCAAGAGCTCTAATCTCTCGGGCACGTTAGCACTCGGACAGAAAGTCAAGGACTGCCTGTAAAGAGGGCAGGAGCAGGAGCCTCCCCCGAGTCCTGCCCTCGCCCGTGGTTACAAGCACTCCTCGCGTTGGATTGTGCTCTCGAACGGGCTCGAGCACAATCGCTCCAGTTGTAAAATTTTCGTCAAGAGTCTCTCAGCGCCAAGGCCAGGCGGTGCTGCCTTGATTCTCGGCAGCGCTCCACACACAAGGATTGTGACCTGCTGTCTTGTTGTGCTAGTTCTCCGGGGCCGTGGCAGAGAAATAGGGCGAACACCGACGGGCCGCGATGCTTCCTAAGAGTCGCGACTGATTCCTCCAACTCCTAGGTGTCGGGCGCAGTGTCATTCCGGGCGGGCCGTATACGAGCCATCAACCGTGCCCTGATGGTTTCGAGTTGCTCATCGGACACTGTGATCTCACGCAGCAGTGCCGTCAATCGTCGCCACGAGGAGTCGTCTTTGAGGCCGCCGATGTCGACGTCGAGCATTGACTCTCCTTGGCCCAGGCAGGCCTTCTAAGTATTTCCAATCCTGAAGTCATTCGACGGGGGGGTGGAATCAGTGCAAACTGTCAAATTTCGATGGAGCAATTCTACTACATACAAAGGCTTCAGAACTCTTCGATAGCGCTCCTCGGCGATGCTCACCTCAATACGCACACGGCTCCTTCGCTTCACTCGACGTAAACCAGGAACCTTGCACGAAGAAGAGTCTGCCCCGAGGAAGCCGTCGTCACAGCCGGCTGACAGACGACCAACCTCGGAACTGCCCAACCTCCCTGATTAATCCAGTCATTCCATGAAGCTCGACGCTCCGACCCCCAAGGCGTTTCTCTGCTTCAGTCCGATATCTCGAGTACGTAGGATGTGAAAGACAGTGTGCAGACAGGTGATTCTGAAAACCTGACACACAAAAGGTGTAGGGTCTATCAGTTCTACCGTCCTTCGCGTGTCGAGAAATCTCTTGTGCAGATCCACCAGAACGCCTAGGCCTGCCGCATCAACCAGATGAACTCCCGATAAGTCCAGCATCACCTTAGAAGCAGTTTGGGACATGGTAGCCTGTCGCAAGAGATCAAGATGGCTTCCGAGGACGATGCGCCCCTTACAACAAATAGTTGTAACCGTGTCCGAATGCCGAATTAACAACTCCAACATTGAAGCATCTCCTTCGTTGCTTTTCTTCAGGATGGGCCCACGGATAAAGCTCTTTCTGTCCGTTGTCTTTTTGAGCTGATTATCAAGGTATCGCCTGCAAAGGACACCCGTGCCGGACTCAAATTAATCACCCTAGTCGCAGCCTTTCGAATGGAAGCTGCTGTGGTGAATCCGAGTGCGGCTCAGGACTGGACACGTGCCAGCTCGCGCAGGTGCTCGATAGTTGCGCGTGCGTAAGCCAGTTCCTTTAAATCGGCTTCGTTGTGGCCTTCCGTTCGGCGTAGGGTGAGCTCCCGATCTTCAATGGCCCTTTGTGCTGCAGCCAGCTTTTTCTGAAGACGTGTCGGGTCCGCTTCTACCACTGCATTGGCAAGAAGCTGCCTCCAAATCGTCCGACTGCTGATACTTGCAGCTCGCATATAATTCCTCCTCTCAAACGGGTTCCCAGGTCTTCGGCGGTTGTATCCGGCGGTTTTCGGTAAGGCTCAGCGCGCATGTCCCTCACGCCCAGCAAAACCGCTACCCTAAACCGGTGGAAAGCGAGCGAAGGCTTGGAAGTGTGGCTAACAGAGGAGAGCGCAAAAGAAAAAGAGCAGAGAGCGTGTATTCAAACGAATCGGAGAACTGACGGGCTGGCTTCTGGTTGGTCTTGGCGACTGGCTCCGAACCTGTACCGTCGCCGTGGACAGTGCCGGTGGTGGAGACATTCTTGACTTAGCGACAATCGGAGCGGTCGCACCGTGGAAGGTGAAATCCGGTAGGTCCACCTGGGGCAACACAAGGACCACCGCGAACAAGAGGAGCTCGAGGATAATCAGAGCCCAACGCCACTGCTTCATACACGCCCGCCCCTTGCCAAGCAACCTATTCCAACCCAAGCTATGCTGTCAAGATGAAAGGGAGAAGTGGGAGAAGTTCGTACCGCGGGAGACTCGAACGGTCACAATGCGACGAGGCACGCACAAACGTCGGCGTAAGTAATGGCTTTCGTCGTTGGATGCCTGCTCCATCTCAGCCGACTGGTGGTTACGGTCCGTTCAGGTCATGTCGTGGCACTGGTACAAATGACAGTTTGGCCCGGAGAACGTTTTCGATACGATCCTTGGGTTCTGTCGCCGAAAAACGAGCTGGCAAACGTTCCCAGCTCTGTCGAGACGTCTGCCAAACTAAGGACCAGGAAGCAATTCTATGACCCAACAGATGAGGTCCGAGAACCCGTGGGAAACCGAAAGTCTTGGCAGCGGGAAACTCTCGGATGCTTTTGTTTTCTTTGGTGCCAGCGGGGATCTGGCCTACAAGAAAATCTTCCCGGCCTTGCAAAACATGGTGCGCCACGGCACGCTAAAGTGTCCTGTTATCGGAGTGGCCAAGTCAGGATGGAATGTCGAGCAACTGCGCGAGCGCGCCCGCGAGAGTATTCGAAACAATGATGGAGGAATGGACGAAGCGGTTTTCTCGCAACTGGTCAAGCAACTCCACTACATCGACGGTGATTACACGGACCCGAGTACTTTCACCAGGCTGCGGCAGGAACTCGGGACGGCCTCGTCGCCGATCCATTACTTGGCAATACCACCCAGTATGTTTGCTACGGTCGTCGAGCAACTCAGCAAGTCTGGGTGCTCTTCCAATGCCCGTATCATCGTGGAGAAGCCATTTGGCCGCGATGTCGCATCCGCCAAAGAACTCAACGACATTCTGCACTCGGTGTTTCCAGAGTCGCAAATCTTTCGCATCGACCACTACCTGGGAAAAGAAGCGGTCGAGAACCTGCTTTTCTTTCGCTTCGCGAATACTTATTTCGAACCCATCTGGAACCGCAACTATGTGGAAAGCGTGCAGATCACGATGGCGGAGAGTTTCGGTGTCTCAGGTCGCGGTAAGTTCTATGAGGAGACGGGTGCAATCCGCGACGTGATCCAGAATCACCTGCTGCAGGTCGTGGCGCTCATTGCTATGGAACCGCCTACTTCCATGTATCCGGAGTCCGTACGCGACGAGCAAGTTAAAGTTTTTCGCAACATTCCGCCCGTCCAGGCTGACAAAGTCGTGCGCGCACAGTTTGTTGGCTATCGCAATGAACCGGGCGTAGCCCCGAACTCCCAAGTGGAAACCTTTGCTGCCATCCGATTCGAAGTGGACTCTTGGCGTTGGGCCGGCGTTCCATTCCTCATCCGCGCGGGGAAGTGCCTCAAGACCACTGCCACCGAAGTGTTGGTACGTCTCAAGCGTCCGCCCCTGGGGCGCGAGCCTGCGTCCGAACGGAATTATTTTCGCTTCCAACTCGGTCCGGATGTCTCTATTGCGACGGGCGTCCGGATCAAGCTTCCGGGCAGGAAGTTGGTTGCGATGCTCACTGAGCTGGCGGCAGTCAAGAACTCGCCTGGCGACGAAGTTGAAGCTTACGAGCGGCTGCTGACCGACGCCATGAGAGGCGACGCCCTTTTGTTTGTCCGCGAAGACGCCGTAGAAGTTTCCTGGGGCGTGGTGGAGAACATTCTGGGTAACTCTGCTCCGCTGCACTTTTACGAACCCGGATCATGGGGGCCGATCGAGACCGAGACTTTGGCGAAGGACATCGGAGGGTGGCGTAACCCGTCGTAAACCGCCGGGGACTAAGCAGCATCCGCCTTGCCGTCTCATTGCTTCGCGATCATTCAAGAATGCGGTCGACTGCTGCATCTTCGCCTAGCCTCTCGGCGTCGCCAGGACTGCGGGTTTTCACCAGCGCTCGTATATCCTTATTCTAGGTGCGTGTCCTCTTCGAAATCTTCGGCCAGACCCTGAGCACGCTATGGGCCCACAAATTGCGCTCTTTCCTCACCATGTTCGGCATTGCCTGGGGAGTGGGGTCGCTCTTGCTGCTGGTGGGCTTGGGCGAAGGTTTCCGCTCGGGCAACCGCAAGCAGTTTGAATCGCTGGGCGAGAACGTGATGTTCATCTGGTCCGGGCGGGCGCCTGCCGTGGAAGGCAGTTTCACGGGAATGCGCCAGTACTATCTGACATACAAGGATTTCCTCGACGTCAAGGCCGAATGTCCGGACGTTGGCGCAGTTGCGCCGGTCATCTCACGTGGCGACCTGCGCGCGGTTAGCGACTTCTTCCAGAGCAGCGGGCAGCTGATGGGCGTGCCTGCGAATATCAATCAGATTCGCTATTTGCCAATCGCCGAGGGTCGCTGGATCAACGACTTGGACGACACGCAGAAGCGCGCGGTGGTGGTCTTGGGGGACGAGGCGCGACGGCTGCTGTTTCCCGGCCGTCCCTCCGTGGGAAGCACGATCCTGATCAACGACGTGCGTTTCCAGGTTGTCGGGACCCTGCAACGCATCGGGCACGGGGAAAACAACACGCTGAACATGCGCATGTTCATACCCTTCAACACCATGCAGCAATACTTCCCGCCCACGGTGGACGTCAAGGATTCGATTTCGTTCCTCAATTACCAGCCTCGGTCGCGGGCCTTGCATGAGTTGGCGAAGCTGGAGGTGCACAAGATCATCGCCCGCAACCATAACTTCGACTACCGCAACGCGGATGCCTTCGACGAATGGGATACCGTTCGCACCGTCGATCAGGTGGGCAAGATTTTTGACGCCATGAACCTGTTCCTGGGCAGCGTGGGGCTGGTAACCCTGGCGCTGGGGGCGATCGGAATTATCAACATCATGCTGGTGGCGGTGGCGGATCGGACGCGCGAGATCGGGCTGCGCAAGGCGGTGGGCGCGACCAACGGCAGTATCATGTTCCAGTTCTTCGTGGAGGGTGCCTTCCTGACGTTGCTGAGCGGAGGCATCGGGATGGGCGGCGCAGCCGCGCTGATGGCAGCCTTGTCCACTGTGCCGTCGCCGCCCGGCTTTGATCCGCCGAAACTGGTGGCCTCGACAGCGATCCTGGCCATCACTTCGCTGGCCATCGCCGGCATTGCCGCGGGCTTGTACCCGGCGCGGCGGGCAGCGCTGCTCGAACCGGTGGAGGCGTTGCGCAAGGAGTGAGCATGCACCGCGACCTGCTGGAGCAAGCCTATGGCGCTATGCGACATGATCTGCGGAAAACCTTGCTGACCATGGCGGGGATGGCGTGGGGTATCGCAACGGTCGTGTTGCTGTTGGCGTACGGAGAGGGCTTCGGCCAGGCGATTTACAACATTTTCGAAAGCTTCGGAGCCAAAGCCGTGGGCATCTTTCCGGGCCGCACTTCGCAGCAGGCCGGGGGAAACAAGGCCGGGGTCGAGATCCGTTTCACCAACACCGACATCGAACTGCTGCGCAACGTGGTGCCGCTGGTGCACCACATCTCCCGCCAATTGGACAAACAATGCACCGTCACCAACGGGGCGCGCACTTTCGATTTGCCTGTGACGGGGGTTGATCCGCCCGCTCAGCAGATCTGGAACCTCAGGATGGCGGAAGGGCGTTTCCTCAACGACGAGGACAACCTGGCCCATGTTCGAGTCGCGGTACTGGGTTGGGAAGCGCGGGACAAGCTGTTTTCCGGACTACCCGCCCTGGGGCAGACGATCCGCATCAATGGAGTCAGCTTCCAGGTGGTCGGCCTGGTGACAGCGCGCATGCAGGAGGGCGACAGCGATATCAACCGCCAAATCTACATCCCCTACAAGACCATGGATGTGCTCCAGGACAATTACCACCTCGGGGGCATCTGGCTGGACTACGAAGGGATGGACCACGAGAAGGTCAGCAAGATCATTCGCGGTTCTCTGGCGTTGGCGCACAACTTCAAGCCTGACGACGAGCGCGCGGTGTTCGTGTTCGATGCGCAGAAGCAGCTATCGCAGTTCAACATCATCACCATGGGCCTGAAGATCCTGCTCACCTTTATCGGGACCATTACGCTGGGGATCGGCGGGGTCGGCCTGGCGAACATCATGCTGGTATCGGTGACGCAGCGCACGCGTGAAATCGGGGTAGAGAAGGCATTGGGAGCACGGCGGAAGGACATTCTGTTTCAGTTCCTGGCGGAGGCAATGGTGATCACAGCCGTGGGCGGCGTGCTGGGCATCGTGCTTTCCTACATCGTTTCTCTCTCGGTAGGTTCGTTGACGCTGTACAGCGCCATGGCCAGCCACGCCGAGGCGGGCGATATCCGGCTGGTGGTAGCGCCCAAGATCCTGCTCATCGCAGTCACGATCCTGGGACTGGTGGGAGTGGTGAGCGGGATGTTCCCCGCGGTGCGCGCCGCCAACCTGGATCCGATTGAGGCACTGCGTTACGAGTGATGGCCGGTGTCAGGCGACCGGAAGCGAACCCGGGGAACGCTGGCCGACATCGGCGTAAATGCCTGCATGCCGCCGCGCGTGAAGTGGGTTTCATGCCAGAATCCACCGCCCGGGTTGCGCAAGAAATCGATCCCGCATTGCCGATGTGGCAGTGAGCGAGTCCAGTTCTCCGGAGCGGGAAAGTCGCGCCAGTACTGGCGCATTCCGCCCTGGAAAGGGAAGAACGAATAGAAAAGCGACGGCGGGGTAGGCGAGGAGCGTGCGAAGCCAGCTGTGACGCTCCGCAGTCGGGCCGCTCTCCTTTTGCCCGGCGGGCCGTCACTGTGGGAAGGCAACCTGCGCCACCCGGGTAGCTCTGGTCTTTACTTCCCTGGCGCGGCTGCTACCCGATGAGGTTGCTACAATAGCAGGTTTTCCATGCAAGCCATCTTTGCGACCTCCCTCTGTGCTTCCGCAACCAGGAGCCCTCATGTATCTGTTCACGCAACGGCTGTGTGTCTGCCTGTTTTTCGCTGCCCTTCCCGGGTTCGCGCAGCAAGCACGGGAAGGCCGCTTGATGCGCTTTCCCGATATCCACGGTGACAGGATCGTCTTCGTCTACGGCGGCGACCTCTGGCTGGCTTCCAGCCAGGGCGGAGTCGCACACCGGGTCACAACCGCTCCCGGCAGGGAACTGTTCCCCAAGTTCTCGCCGGACGGGAAGTGGATCGCTTTCACCGGGCAGTACGACGGCAACTTCAATGTCTACGTGATGCCCGCCGAGGGCGGCCAACCCAAGCAGTTGACTTTCTATCAGGGCGGGGCGCAGCCACTCAGCGACCGCATGGGCATCCACAACCAGGTGGTCACCTGGCTGCCGGACAGCAAGCGCATCCTGTTCCTGACGCGGCGAGATGCCAGCAACGGCTGGACCAAGCGTCCGTACAGCGTGAGCATTGACGGCGGGCCTGCCGAACCGCTCCCGATTGACCAGGGCGGCCTGATCTCCTTCTCCCCCGATGGGACCAAGATTGCCTATAACCGGGTCTTCCGAAACTTCCGTACCTGGAAGCGCTATACCGGCGGGCTGGCTCAGGACATCTACATCTACGACATCAAGAACAACGTGTTCGAGCAGGAGATTCCGCACACCGACTATACCGACACGTTTCCCATGTGGCACGGCAGTACAATTTACTTCAGCTCCGATCGCGGTCCCGAACACAAGCTCAACCTCTACAGCTACGAACTGGGATCGCAGCGGGTGGAACAACTCACCAAATTCACCGACTTCGACGTGATGTGGCCCAGCCTGGGTCCGGACGCGATCATCTTCGAGAACGCAGGCTATCTCTACACCTTCGATCTGGCGAGCAAGCAGGCGAAGAAACTGACCCTCTCCCTTCCGGGCGAAGAGGACGAGGCGATGAAGCGCTGGGCCAACGTGTCGAAGCTCATTACCGACTTTGATATCGCTCCCGACGGCAAGCGGGCAGTATTTTCCGCTCGTGGCGATGTGTACACGGTGCCCGCCAAGGAGGGCGCCATCCGCAACCTGACACATACACCGGGCATTCGGGAGCGGCGCGTGGCCTGGTCGCCCGACGGGCGCCGGGTTGCGTACGTCTCCGACCGGACGGGGGAGGACGAACTTTATGTGACCCCGCAGGACGGTAGTGGCCCGGAACAACCGATCACCAGCGGCTACAAGGGTTTCAAGTACGATCCGGCCTGGTCGCCCGACAGCAAGAAACTGGCCTGGGGCGACAAGGACCTGCGGTTGTGGTACGTGGATATCAGTGAGAAGAAACCGGTGGAGGTGGCGCGGGGGAAGTACGCCGAGATTCGCGACTATTCCTGGTCGCCGGACAGCAAGTGGCTCGCCTATGACAAGCAGGACGAGAACGGCAACGCGGCCATCTACCTCTATGCTCTCGGGGACCAAAAAACCACGGCGCTCACTTCCAGTTTCAGCAACAGTTACGGGCCGCGGTTTGACCCCGAGGGCAAGTATCTCTATTTCGTCTCCAGCCGCGACTTCAACGAAGTGCTGGGCAACTATGACTTCGAGTTTGCCAATCCCAAGACCGATCGCATCTACATCGCGACGCTGCGGGCCGACGAACCGTCGCCATTCCCGGCGCTAAGCGACGAGGTAACGATTAAGCAGGAAGAGCCGGCACCTAGCGCCACCACCAAAGAGCAACAGAAGGGCGAAAGCAAGGACAAGGAGAAATCCAAGAAAGAAGAAGCGAACAAGCCCGCGTCGAAGGAAGCAGCGAAGGAGTTCAGGATCGACCTGGAGGGGTTGCCAAACCGGATCGTTGCCTTGCCCATGCCGGCTTCGAGGATCCGCAGTGTGGGCGCCGCCAAGGAACAGGTATTTTACTCGAGCGCTCCCGCCCAGGGGCTCTCGGGGCCGCTGCCGGGGGAGACTCCCGCGGTCCACGCGTACGATCTCAAGGAGCGCAAAGACAAAGTCCTGATCGAGGGCGTCGAACGCTTCGTGGTGTCATCTGATGGCA
Organism: Terriglobales bacterium; assembly: GCA_035623795.1. Lineage (GTDB taxonomy): Bacteria > Acidobacteriota > Terriglobia > Terriglobales > Acidobacteriaceae > DASPST01. The sequence continues at coordinate 33,231 of DASPST010000061.1, read as the reverse complement.
GCAAGCTGCTCTACGAGGCCAACGCCGCTCACGACGACCACACCTACGGCATTATCGACACCAAGCCGGAGCCTGCCAAGAAAGTGGGCGAGGGCGCGCTGAACCTCACTGAAATGCGCGCGGAGATCGATCCGCCAGCCGAGTGGGAGGAAATGTTCCAGGAGGTGTGGCGACAGGAGCGGGATTTCTTCTTCGAGCCCTCCATGAACGGCGTGGACTGGGAGAAGGAGCGGGCAAAGTACGCGCCACTGCTTGCTTACGTGGCCAACCGTTATGACCTGACGTACATCCTGGGAGAAATGATCGGCGACCTCTCCAACTCGCATACCTACGTGGGAGGCGGCGACTATCCGGAACTGCAGGCGGTAAACGTGGGGCTGTTGGGCGTGGACTACGATCTGGACCGCGCCACCGGCATCTACCGCATCAAGACCATCTACCCGGGACAGAACTGGGATCCGCAGCTGCGTTCTCCGCTCACCGAACCCGGAGTGAAGATCAAGCAAGGCGACTACCTGCTGGCGGTGAACGGCCGACCGCTGCGCGCGCCGCAGACACCCGAGGAATGGCTCACCAATACGGCTAATCAGACGACCACGCTGACCGTCAATGAAAAACCCTCCGACGAAGGCTCCCACACCATCCAAGTGAAGCCCCTCTCGGATGAGTCTCAACTGCGCGAGGAAAATTGGGTGGAGAGCAACCGCCGCAAGGTGGATGAAGCCACCGGCGGCAAAGTGGGCTACGTCTACCTACCGGACATGGGAGCGCCTGGACTGAACGCGTTCGTGAAGCAGTGGTTCCCGCAGATTCGCAAGCAGGGCATGATTATCGATGTGCGCTACAACGGCGGGGGCTTCGTAGATCAGTTAATCTTCGAGCGTCTGCGTCGTATCTTGGCGGGCATGGACGCCGCCCGCAATTGGCAGTCGACTACGGTGCCGCCTGTGGTCTTTTACGGTTACATGGCATGCGTCACCAATCAATTTGCGGCATCGGACGGCGACATCTTCAGCTACTTTTTCAAGTACTACAAGCTCGGCCCTCTCCTTGGGGAGCGGACCTGGGGGGGAGTAAGAGGCATTCGTGGCATGTTTGCGTTATTGGATGGCGGATACATCAGCCGGCCGGAGTTCTCCCGCTACAGTCTCGAGAGCAAGTGGATCATCGAAAACCGGGGTGTGGCGCCGGATATCGAGGTCGACAACCGCCCGGATCTGGTGGTCAAAGGTCAGGACCCTCAGCTGGAGCGAGCCATTCAGGAAGTGATGAAGCAGATCCAAGCAAGTCCGAAGACCCTGCCGCCACGTCCGCCGGATCTGCCGCCGTATCCCGAGGGGCCGGGCCTCTAGGGATCAGGTGCGGTCCTCGAGCTGGAGGCTTCGCCTCATTGGTGGAGTCGGCCGATCCACGCACCGGCGGTAGCCGCTTATTGCCCCAGAATTGGCAGGAGTACGGCTTCCGAATCCGGAACCTGCAGTTCGGGCATCGGCTTCGCCCGGAACAGTTTGCGGCAAGGCTTGGCGATCGAACGCGCCCACAGGGTGGCGGTGGCTCGCCGGGCACTGTCGGCGGAAATGCCGGTGTTGGCATACATTTGCCGGTAGAGCTTCGAAATCAGCACAAAGGCGAGCCGCGACCTCAGCGATTTCACGCAGTCGGCGCGCTTCCAGATGGCGCGAACGCTGTAGAAGTCGTCCCACACTTCTTGCGTCAACCGGCGGATTTCCTTCGCGTCCATGGTGGGGTGAGGCATGTAAAGTTTGGGCCGGCGCGCGCTGGGAATCAGCCAATAACGCGTGAGGGGCACACCGTCAATGGATGGCGCCCGACCCCCCTGTTCCTTCTCCCAACGCTGAAAATCGACCGTGCCGGGGAACGGCGTCATCATGACGAACTGGGCAAAGCTAATTTCGGCCCGTTTCGCCAGTTCCACCGTTGCCCGGAATGTATCGTGCCTGTCCGTGGCCAGACCGAGGATGAACGACCCCAGCACGTGGACGCCGTGCTGCTTGAAGGTTCGTAAGCGGGTTACCAGGTTCTCGCCGGCGGCATTGAAGTTCTTGAAGATGGATTTCAGGCCCTCTTCGGTTACCGACTCCACGCCCACCAGCGCCCCGAGGATGTGCGCTTCCCGCATGGCATCCAGAAACTCGGGGTCGTCGGCAGCCTCCATGGTGATCTGGGTATAAAAGACCATGTCGTCGGGCAAACGGGCCAGGCGGCGCATGAGCTCAAAGCGCTCTTCCCGCATCGTCCGCAGTTCCGCCACTCGTTTTGGGTTGTTCTGTCGCTCCGCCAGGGCGATGTCGGCCAAGGTTACGGGATAAAAATTGTCGTCAGCCAGGGCGACAAAGCGGTAACCCATGCGGCGAAGCTGCACGATTTCGCGAATCACGGCGGTCGCGGTCCTCTGTCGTGGTATCTGGCCGTCGGTTCGCCATACGGAACAGAATGAGCAGTGCTTGGGACATCCCCGGACGGTCTGCACCGAGGCCCACATGTAACCGTTGGCCGGAAGCAGATCCCAACGCGCCGACTGAAACTGATCCCCCGTCACACGGCCTCCCAGGTACAGGGGCTGGGGATTTCCTTTCTCGCAGTCCGCCAGGACGGTTTTCCAGATCAGGTCGCCGTCGCCTGTAACCACGGCGTGAGCTCCTCCCAGGTTGCGGGCTTCCTCGGGGTGCAAGCTGGCGTGAATGCCCCCGTACACCACCCAGGCGCCTCGTTCGCGCGCCAATCGACCCACCTCCATCCCACGCAGCGCGTTGGCTGTGTGAATGCCGATGCCCACCACATCCCCGGGCTGGATGCTGCGGGGATCGATGGCGGCCAGAGTTTCGTCGACGATGACGGGGTCACCGTAGCGGGCGGGAGTGGCCGCTGCCAGCACGTACAACCAGCGGGGTGTAATCACAGCGATGCCGAAGGTGATATCGCTTGGATTGACCAGAATGACCCGCATGCTTTCCTCGGGTTGAACCCACGCTCGCCGGAGACTGATCGGCGGATTTGTACGCCCCCACCTGTTGTGGCGGCTGATGATAGCAGAGAAGGCGTGTGTCGCGAGTGCTTTTCCGCGAAAACCGGCAGAAAACCCTCTGCTGTCTGCGGGAGCATACGAGCCACCCCGGCTGGGTGCCGAGGTTTGGACGATATCACCCGGCCTGGTCCGTCGCCGGGCTCGCTCGGGGCGAACTAAAGGGACAGGCGTTGGCCCTGCCCCAATCCACGGCGTAGGTTCTCGAACCGAACCAGGGCATTGTCCCTTCCGGTGCTCTGGTATGCCCGGATTCTGGGCATTGGCTGGAACATTCGCGTATAATATTGTTTCCATGCCCAAATATTCCATCGTGGTTCCGCTGCACAATGAGCAGGAGAATGTCACCGATCTTTACGATCGGCTCAAAGCGGTGATGGAGACGACTGGGGAGACGTTCGAAATGGTCCTGGTCGATGATGGATCGCGCGATGGGACCTTCACCTTGTTGCGCCAGATTGCCGCCGTCGACAGCCGGGTGACCGTGGTCAAGCTGCGGCGCAATTTTGGGCAGACGGCGGGGCTGGCCGCGGGTTTCGATCATGCCCGGGGCGAGTACATCATCGCCATGGACGGAGACCTGCAGCATGACCCGGCCGACATCCCGATGTTCATCGAGAAGATCGGCGAGGGCTACGACATCGTCAGTGGCTGGCGCAAACAGCGCATGGACAACTTCTGGCTGCGACGCCTCCCTTCCCGCATCGCCAACTGGCTGATGGCGAAGCTCAGCGGGGTAGATATCCACGATTTCGGCACTACCTTCAAGGCCTACCGTCGCGAAATTCTCGACCAAGTGCCGCTCTACGGCGAACTGCACCGGTTCATTCCGGCGCTGGCCTCGTGGCACGGCGCTTCGATTGTCGAGGTCCCCATTCGCAACGTGAACCGGGAGCGGGGGAACTCGCACTACGGTCTGTCGCGCACCTTCCGGGTCTTCTTCGATCTGATTACGATCCGCTTCCTGCTGCGCTACCTCTCGCGCCCGCTGCACTTCTTTGGAACCGTAGGCATGCTCAGCATATTGGGGGGGACTGCCGTCGCAGGTTGGCTGCTGGTGGAGAAGTTCATGCGGGGCGCGGATTTACTGGTGAAGCACGGGCCGCTGATGATCTTCGCTGCCGTCTTGTTTCTGGCCGGCCTGAACATGCTGGCGGTCGGACTTCTCGGGGAGATGCAGGTACGGCACTACTACGAGCCCACCCGGCGAGCTCCGTACTCGGTAGACCGCGTCCTGCGCGCGCAGAGCGAGGAACACACCATCCCGGAATAGTCTCATTTCTGCTTGCCGATGGCGCCGGCGCTTGGGCGACGGCCACCTTTCACCCGGAGATCGGCAATTGACGATTGGGAATTGACCTAGCCGATCAGCGCATCACACCTTCCTGTGATCGCCTTCCCTGACTAACCTACCTGGGGCATAGCACAATTCTCCGGTACGGCCCCGCTGGCCGTCCGGGGGGGTATAATGCCTCGGCTTGCCGCCATGGAACACGCCACGCAATACGAACTCCGCCTTGCCGCCCGTATGTCGCGGCTGGGCACCGAAACCGCCTTTGAAGTTCTGAACAAAGCGCGAACCCTCGAACGCCAAGGAAAGAGCATCATCCACCTGGAGATCGGCGAACCCGACTTCGCAACCCCGGGCAATGTCGTCGCAGCCGCTGTCGGTGCGTTGCACCAGGGCTGGACGCATTACGGACCCTCGGCGGGCTTACCGGAGCTGCGACAGACGATTGCCGACTATGTCGGCCGTACCCGCGGCGTCCCGGTGTCGAGTCAGGAAGTGGTCGTCGTGCCCGGTGGTAAACCCATTATTTTCTTTTCCGTTCTCTCCTTAATAGATACGGGAGATGAGGTCATCTACCCCAATCCCGGTTTCCCCATTTACGAATCCATGGTCAACTACGTGGGCGGGCGGGCCGTGCCGATCCGGTTGCGCGAGGAGCGCGATTTCGGACTGGATGTTCGCGAACTGGCATCGCTGATCAACGACCGCACCAAGCTGATTATCCTGAACTCGCCGCAGAATCCCACCGGCGGCGTACTGGGCAAGCTGCAGGTCCAGGAGATCGCAGAGGCTATCGCTGACCGCAATATCCTGGTTCTCTCCGACGAGATTTACAGCCGGCTTCTGTTCGAGGGCGAACACTTCTCCATCATGTCGGTCCCCGGCTTCAAGGAGCGGACGATCCTGCTGGACGGCTTCTCCAAGACTTACGCAATGACCGGTTGGCGCATGGGCTACGGAGTAATGCGCGCCGACCTGGCTACGCACATGACCCGGCTGATGACCAACTCCAATTCCTGCACCGCGAGCTTCACCCAAATCGCCGGCATCGAGGCCCTGTGCGGTGACCAGGCTTCGGTCGACCGCATGCGCGACGAGTTCAAGCGACGCCGGGATGTTTTCGTGGCAGGGCTCAACAAAATCAAAGGATTCTCCTGCCGGACGCCGAAGGGTGCCTTCTATGTCTTTCCGAACATCACCGGTACCGGCTGGCCATCGAGGAAGCTCGCCAGCGCGCTCCTGGAAGAGGCCGGAGTCGCCTGTCTCTCCGGCACCGCTTTTGGCGATTTTGGCGAAGGGTATTTGCGCTTCAGCGTGGCTAATTCGCTGGAGAACCTGAATCAGGCGCTGGTCCAAATCGAAGCCTGGGTTAACGAAAACTTTTAGATCTGGATCGAACCTCCGGCGGAAACTGGAGTTGCGCTGTTGGCTTGCCTGTAGGCTGCGCCCTACAACCAGCACGGATGGTGAGCCGAGGCTGAGAGCCAGATCGGGAACGTACTCATGCCGGCAAAACAAGGATCCCTCGACCTCTTACGACAACCTGCCGCCCAGGCGTTGCTGCAATCCAAGATACCGGCACGTCTGGCGTACGTTTGGACCGATGGCACACCCCGGGTGGTGCCGATCTGGTTCCACTGGAACGGACGAGAATTCATCCTGGCCAGCCCGCCCAAAGCGCCGAAGCTCAAGGCGCTGGCGAAGAATCCCAAGGTGGCATTGACCATCGACGACAACACCTTCCCGCATAAAGTGCTCCTGGTGCGCGGCTCCGCCCGTCTGGAGAAGGTGCCGGGCATCGTTCCCGAATACGCCGCAGCTGCCGAGCGTTATTTCGGAGATCAACAGGGAAAGGCGTGGGTGGACCAGCTGGGCTCCATGATCCGCGAGATGGTGCGCATCACGGTGACGCCGGAGTGGGTCGGGCTTCTCGACTTTCAGACTCGTTTCCCCAGCGCCCTGCCCCTGTAGGGCGCGCCGTTCGATCACTCCCGATTGTGATCCCACTCACTGCCCCAGGAGACCTTCCATCATACCCTCGACTCACGAGCCCGAGGTGCGCGGGCCTCCTTCCTTGCCCGCCGCCGGGAGGGGAAGGAGAGCAAACCATGGCGCTACGAGACTCCGCCACCGGCGAAATTACCCGCCCGTATTCAATTCCGGCACTCGAAGATGCAGCCCGTCTGATGCGCGGTTATGACCTGGTGGTGTTGAATGCGGCGGGCAGCGGTCACGCCGGCGGCACGCTCTCCATCATGGATATCGCGGCCGCCTTGTACCTGCGCGTCGCCGATCACGACCCGGGAAACCCTGCCTGGGAGGACCGGGACCGAATCATCTGGTCCACGGGCCACAAGGCCCCGAGCCTGTATCTTGGCCTTGCGTTTGCCGGCTTCTGTTCACTGGAAGACGTGGCGTTGCTGCGCAAACTCGGTTCGCCCTTCCAGGGACATCCCCATTGGCTGAAGCTGCCCGGAGTCGAGGTCTCGACCGGTTCCCTCGGCCAGGGGCTCAGCATTGCCGTGGGCGTTGCATTGGCTGGCAAACTGAACGGCAAAAGCTACCGGACGTTCTGCATCATGGGTGACGGCGAGCAACAGGAGGGACAGATCTGGGAAGCGGCCATGGAAGCCGGCCACTACAAACTCGACCATCTGGTGGGGATCGTGGATTGCAACCGGCTTCAGATTGATGGCGCGGTTGCGGACGTCATGAATGTCGAGCCCCTCGGCCAGAAATATCGCAGCTTCGGCTGGGAAGTGCGTCGCATCAACGGTCACAACATGGCGGAGGTGGTGGAAGCTCTGGAGAACGCGAAGGCCGGCGCCGGCGGACCGACGGTCATTTTGGCTGACACGGTCAAAGGCAAAGGCGTCAGCTTCATGGAAAACATCGCTGGCTGGCATGGCAAAGCACCCAACCGGGACGAGATGCTGAAGGGTCTGGCCGAACTGGGAGTGCAGGACCGCATCTCGGTCGAGCCCCTGCTGGAAAGGGCGCGGCAGTACCAGGCCGAGGTCGACCAAAGGCTTAAGGCAAAGATGCCCAAGTTCAGCCGTGACTACTGGTGGAACTCTACGCCCAACATGAAAGTAAAGATGGAGCCGACGCGCCAAGGATTCGGCCAGTGTCTGGCACAGAACGGGGATGATGAGCGCGTGGTGTGCCTGGGGCTCGACATTTCGGGCTCCATCACCATAAGCGACTTTTACGTCGGAAAGCCCGAGCGCAAGAATCGCTGGATCAGCATGGGGATCGCGGAGCAGTCGGCGACCTCGGCGGCGGCCGGGCTGGCCAAAGAGGGCAAACTGCCGGTGCTGGGCACCTACGCGACGTTTGCGGCCGCCCGCAATCTCGACCAGATCCGCACCTCGGTTTGCTACGGGAATTTCAATGTCATGATCGCCGGCGCGCACGGTGGTGTCTCAGTCGGCCCGGACGGGGCCACCCACCAGGCGCTGGAGGACCTGTTCGCCATGTGTGGTCTGCCCAACATGGCGGTGGTTGTTCCCTGTGATGTGGTGGAGACCCGCAAGGCCACCAATTATCTCCTGTTCCAACATGTGGGCCCGAAGTACGTTCGCTTTGCACGGGAGGCCACACCTGTCGTTACCAACGGCAGCACTCCCTTTGTCTTCGGCAAAGCAAACGTCATTCGTTTCCGCGGGGAGACTGAATCCTTCGCCGATGCCTTCGGCACCCAGCTGGCCAGCCACTACGAAAATGAAGACGAAGACCTGACCCTCATCGCCTGCGGGCCCCTGGTGGCTGAGGCCATGCGCGCGGCCTGGATTCTGAAGAGCGACTACGGATACGAGACCCGTATTCTGAACCTGCACACGCTGAAGCCGATCGACGAGGGGGCCATCTTGCGGGCGGCGCACGAGACGGGCGTGGTGATCACTGCCGAGGAGCACCAGATCGGCGCCCTGGCCTGGCGTGTCAGCAGCGTGATCACCGCGAGCGAATGGCTCTATGGTGTTCCGGTGATCACCGGCGCCATAGGGGTGAAAGACCGTTTCGGTGATTCCGGAGCACCCTGGGAACTGATCAAGGAATTCGAAGTGAGTGCGGAGCACATTGCGCAAAAAGCGCTGGAGTTGGTCGCGGTCCGCGCCAGTCAACGGGAGAGAGAAGAGGCGCCACAACTGGCGGGCAGCCGCATGTCCTGACGGTTCGATCGCTCCCTGCAGCCACCTTCCGGTTAGAGTACACTGTTCAGTCCTCGCCCTGCGGGTTGGCGCAGCGCGCGCGTTCGGCCAGATCATGACCACAAAATTCCGTGTCTTTGCCACCTGTGACATCGGGGAGAGCATTGATGTGTTGCGCAGGCGGGGTTATGAAGTGGAAGTCTATGCCAAGCCCGAGCCGCCGCCCAAGAGCCTGATCATCGAGAAAGTGAAGTCAGGGATTAATGGGCTGATCACCACGCTCCGAGATCAAATCGACGCCGACGTCTTCGAGGCGGGGAAGGGAACGCTGAAGATCATCGCCCAGTATGCGGTCGGCTTTGACAATATCAATCGCGCCGACGCGAACCGCTACAAGATCCCCTTCACCCACACGCCCGACGTGTTGACGGAGGCCACCGCCGAGTTCGCTTTCTTCATCATGGGCGCTTTGGCCCGAAGGTTGTGGCCCGCCGAACACCTCACCCGGGACCATCACTGGGGCTACTGGCACCCGTACCTGCCCTTTCTTGGCGACGAGGTAACGGGTAAGACGGTAGCCGTGATCGGCACCGGACGGATTGGGTTGGCGATGATCCGCAAGTGCGCCGGCTTCGACATGAATCTTCTGTGTTACGACCCAGCGTACCAGAACCATGACTTCGTGAAGGCAGTCCAGGAAGTCAAGGACCTGAACTTTACCCGCCGGCTGAGCCGCGACCGGACTTGGATCAAGTATGTGGAATTCGAGGAGGCTCTGGCCGACGCCGATTTTGTCACCGTCCACGTGCCCCTGTTGCGCGAAGGCGAGAGCTCAACTCCAACCTATCATCTCTTTAATGAGCGCACCTTGCGCGCCATGAAGCCCACCGCCTACCTGGTGAACACCTCGCGCGGCCCAGTGGTTGACGAAGCCGCCTTGGCGCGCGCCTTGCGAGAGAACTGGATTGCCGGAGCCGCGCTCGATGTTTACGAGAAGGAGCCTTTACCCGCGGATTCTCCGCTGCGCGACCCGGCCATCGAAGACCGTTGTCGTCTGTATCCGCACTTTGCCAGCGCCGCCCGCATAACACGCCTCTCCACCGATCCCAACCGCGGCATGGCAGGCCGCTGCGCCCAAGGCTTGATCGATGTGCTCGAAGGGAATTATGGTGGCGACATCCGCAAGATGCCGTATGTCGTCAACAAGGAAGCGTTTCCTGCCTGATGCGTCGTAGGGTGACCGATCCGGAATCCGCGAACTGGACACAGACGGCGTCCAAGTCTTGCTTTGCGCCTTCAAGCTTCCGAGCATGGGGGATGAGGCATACTCTGCGCTTCGTGGTTGCCGCCTTCTGCCTGCTCGCTTTCCGACTGTTTCTGAGCGCCCAAACCATTGCACCGTTGAAGCTCCTTCCCGCACCGAAAGAAGTTCGCCCGGGCAAGGGGGCATACCACGTCACCTCCGTCACTCCCATTTTCGTCAACGCCCGCCACTTTGCCGAAGACCGCACGGCCGCCGAGATGCTTTCGCAGGAAATCCTTGAACAGGCGGGGCTCCAAATACCGGTGGAGACGGTCACTGACCTGCCGAAAGACGGGATCGTGCTCGCCCGCCTGACTGATTCTGCGGTGCGGGTGCTGCTCCCGCAGGATCTCTCCGAAAAGGATCTGGGCGACCAGGGCTACCTGATCGGCGCTTCCCCATCTCACATCCTGGTCGCGGCTTTTTCCGGCCAAGGCTTGTTCTACGGGGTGCAGACCTTGCGGCAGTTGTTGCGTCGGCAGAACAGTGAGTTGATCTGCCCGGCGGTGGCTATTCGCGACTGGCCCAGTATGAGCTGGCGAGGCGTGCATGACGATATCAGCCGCGGGCCGGTGCCTACCCTCGATTACATGAAGAAGCAGGTGCGCACGCTCGCGGCTTATAAGATCAACCTCTTTGCCCTTTACATGGAGCATATCTTCGACTTCCAGAGCCAGCCGCTGATCGCTCCCAAGGAGGCCGCACTGACGCCGGCGCAAATCCGGGAACTGGTGGAATACGCGCAGAAATATTACGTTACCATCCTGCCCGAGCAGCAGACCTTTGGCCACTTGCACCACGCTTTGAAGTACGAGATCTATTCGGACATCGCCGAGACTCCCCATGGGCATGTGCTCACGCCTACCAACGAGAAATCTTACGACTTCATCCGGACCCTGTATGCGGAACTGATACCGCTGTTTCCCGGGCCGTTCCTGCATGTTGGCGGCGATGAGACCTTTGAGCTCGGCCGCGGCCAGACGAAAGCGCTTGCCGATCAGATCGGGCTGGGCCGTGTGTATCTGGAGCACCTGCAGAAGGTCAGCGCCATTCTCCATCCGTACCACAAGCAGCTCATGTTCTGGGGCGACATCGCGGTGAAGTACCCGCAGCTGCTCCACATCCTGCCCAAGGACATGATCGCCGTGCCCTGGGACTACGATGCCAAACCCAGTTACGAGGCCGTGCTCCGGCCGTACACCGACGCCGGCCTCGAAATCGTGGTCGCGCCCGGGGTCAGCAACTGGAACGCCGTCTGGCCGGATTTCGCCGTAGCCTACGAGAACATCCGCAACTTTGTGCGCGACGGGCAGAAGGCGAAAGCCATGGGGATGCTTAACACCACCTGGGACGACGATGGCGAAACTCTGTTCGACATGACCTGGCCCGGGCTGGTGTTCGGCGCCGCGGCGGCTTGGCAACCCGGTGAGTCGAGTATCGACGACTTCCAGGCCAGCTATGACTGGGCGTTCTACCGCAACCCGGGGGATGCCTTCGGCGAGACCATCGAGGATATGAACCGCGCGCATGCCACCCTCAAAGCCACGGGAAGGGAAGAGGGCGCGGTCGATGATCTGTTCTGGGCCGACCCTTTCACCCTGGTTGGGGCCACCCAGTTGCAACAGGTGTTGCCCGCCGCGCGCGACCTGCGCTTGGGGGCGGAGCATGCTCTGGAACGGCTTTACCGCCACCGCACCGACGCGCATGCCAATGCGGACACGCTTGACGATATGATCTTTGCTGCCTGGCGGCTCGATACCCTGGGCATGAAAATCCAGTTCACCTGGGAAATGAACCGTTTTTATTGGGATGCCTACCAGAACTTGGCTGATTCTGATCGCGTCAGCCGCGACCTCGAAGAGATCACCTCTATCAATGCGCGTCTGGAAGACTTGCGGGACGCCACCACGCGTCTCCGCGGCATGTACGCGGAGGCCTGGCAGCGGGAAAACCGGCCGTATTGGCTGGGTAACGTGCTAGTGCGGTATGACACTCTGGCGGGCAAGTTTCAGGCGCAGATCGTGGCGGTGCGCGACGCCGTCCACGATTACGAGACGCGAAAGACGCTGCCGCCCCCTCAGCAACTGGGCTTCTATCTGGAGCCGAAACCTTAGGCTGCGGGAAAACGGAGGGTGGCGGCGCAATCGGGCGGACGGCATGTTCTCCAAACGCACGGAATGGAAGCTCACGCCCAACCGCCTGGCCCAGGCGCAGGAGGAGGTGCGCGCGGCCGGCATGGACGTCCTCGACCTGACGGTCTCAAATCCAACGCGAGCGGATCTGCACTACGAGGCGGAGGCCATCCTCGGTGGGCTCCTGCATCCGCAAGCCATGATCTACGATCCACAGCCCAAGGGACTGCTATCCGCCCGCAGAGCGGTCGTCGAGTATTACCGCATACAACACGAGGGGTTTGATCTGGATGCGGAGTCTGTCATCTTGACCACCAGTACCAGCGAGGGCTATTCCTACGTCTTCCGCCTGCTTTGCAATCCCGGAGATGAGATTCTCGTGCCCCGGCCGAGCTATCCGCTGTTCGCTTTTCTGGCCGATTTACAGGACCTAAAGCTGGTGCACTATCCGCTGTTGTATGACCATGGCTGGCAGATCGATTTCCCTTCGCTGTACCAGGCGGTAAATCCACGTACGCGGGCTGTGCTGGTCGTGCATCCCAACAACCCCACTGGATCGTTCCTCAGCCCGGGCGAGGCGGCCACTCTGAACGCCTTCTGCCACGAGTACGGGCTGGCGCTGATCGTAGATGAGGTCTTCCTGGATTACGCTCACGACGGCGCCGCACGCCCCACTTGTGCTTTGAACCGCAAAGTGCTCACCTTTACCCTGAGCGGCCTCTCCAAGATTGCGGCTCTGCCGCAGATGAAAGTCGCCTGGGTGCTAACCAGTGGCCCGGAGGAGTTGCAGCGTGAGGCCCTGGCCCGACTCGAGGTGATCGCGGACACCTATCTTTCCCTCAGTGCCCCGCTTCAGTTGGCTACACCGGCAATGCTGCAGCAGCGCAAGCAGGTTCAGCCACTCCTGCTCGATCGGGTGCGAACCAATCTTGAAGAACTGGACCGCCTCATTTCTCACCAAAAGACCTGCCAGCGTCTTGATCTGGAAGGAGGCTGGTATGCCGTACTGCGGGTGCCGGTTGTCCAATCCGATGAGGACTTGGCGGTCGACCTTTTACGGAAGATGTCCGTGCTGGTTCACCCCGGACATTTCTACGATTTTTCTGCCGACGGTTATCTCGTAGTCAGCCTGATTACGCCGGCGGAAACGTTTCGGGTAGGCGTGACGCGCGTCCTTGAGGCGCTCAACTCGTAAAACGTCAGCGCCTGACCAGGAAGGGATTGCTCTCGCGCTCGACGCCGATGGTCGTGAGCGGCCCGTGTCCGGGCACTACTGTGGTTTCATCGGGCAGCGCCAGCACGCGCTCATGCAGGGAGCGGATGATCTTGTCAAACGAGCCCCCCGGCAGGTCGGTCCGCCCGATGCTGCCGGCGAACAGAGTATCCCCAGCGATGAGTTTGCTCTCAGCCGGGAAGTACAGGCAGATGCTGCCCTCGGTATGGCCGGGGGTGTGCAGCACTTGCGCCGCGAGGTTGCCGGTCTTAACCATGTCGGCCTGTCCCAGGCTCTGGTCGATTTCCACTTTGCCGGGCGTTGGCATACCGATCCAGGCCGCTTGCACGTCCAGCATCTTCAGCAGGGCATAGTCATTCCGGTTGAGCAGGATGGGAGCCCCTGTGGCCGCGCGCAGCTTCATGGCGCCACCAACGTGGTCGATGTGGGCGTGGGTGACGATGATCTGTTGAATCTTGAGGTGGTGCTTGTGCACCAGAGCCAATACCCGCTCGACGTCGTCTCCGGGGTCGATGACCAGCCCCTCACGAGTGGTCTCGTCCCCAATGACAGAGCAGTTGCATTGGAGCGGTCCGACGGGAAGGATTTCGTGAATCATGAATGAGCCGGGGCTCGAACGGAAGCCACGAGCGTGAGCATTTCTCCTCCCGTTTCCTCCCGGTTACTTTTGTCCCGGAGCAGGTTGCGGAGCCGGGGCAGCAGGCTGTGCAGGTTTGGATGCCGGCTGCGAGGTGGTCTGCCTGATCCCGGACAGTGCCGAGCCTGAAGTCCCCCGGGTGGAGTGCCGCGACGTCAAAATCGACAATGTGATCGAGGTAAACATGAACAGGACAGCCGAGACCGTAGTCGCCTTGGAAAGTGCCGTAGCCGCGCCTCGCGGACCGAAGGCCGTCTGGCTACCCATGCCGCCAAACGCGGCCGCCAGGTCGCCGGCCTTGCCGCTCTGCAGCAGCACCACAATAATGAGGAAGAAGCTCACCAGGATGTGAACCGCCGTAACGATCAGAACGAGATAATTCATAAGAAGATCACAACCCGAGCCCCGGCCCTATGGCCGGCCTTTCTTTCACGAATGGGACCACGATCTTGGTGCGGAAGGGGGGATTTGAACCCCCACGCCTTTCGGCGCCACCCCCTCAAGATGGTGTGTCTGCCAGTTCCACCACTTCCGCACGATGTAAACTTAATCCAATCAATTAGTTAAGGCGTGCATGCACCGGATGTGGCAGCGACCCGCTGCACTCCTGCTCCCCTGCCGCTCCTTCCGGTCCGCCCAGCCGCACTAGCAGCTGGCGCACCGCTTCTTGGTGGGAATGTACACAGCGCATGGTCGTGCTGTTAATCGTATCGTGCCTTGCTACCTATTGCAATGTGGACTAGTCGGTGTGCTCGCCGGCCTCAGTTAGAAAAAAGGTAGCGGCAGCGCATCCTGCCGACATCGGGATGGGAGCGAATGTGCTGGGCGCGCGTGTTCCTTCCGGTCCTCGACCTTCATGAGATCGCGTGGCTGGTGAATACATCGTCACACTCTGACGCCGCGATCAGGGGCTCCAGGATCTGCTTCACCTCGGCATCGACCAGCAGCTTGCCTTCGTGCACCTGACGCTTCAGTCCCGACTGGACCGGATGCTCGTGTTTGTCCATTTGGTCCGCGACAGCGTCTGCCGAGCGGCGCACCAAACCGCAGATTTCCAAGGAACTCAACTCTTGTGTGAGTCAAGTCCTTGATCATCACTATCCTGGCTTGCGAACTGGCGTAACATGCCGACAGCATCAGACACGCCAAGCACGGGCAGTCAACAACGGCGAGGCATTGAGTTTGCGATCCATGTTCTTCATGAGAACTTCTCGAGAAAAGCGGGAGGATACGCATTGAAGCCAACCATCGCAATCGCATTCGTGGCGCTCCTAACATTGCTGTCGGTCGAAGCGCAGAGCCGTGGTACTGCCAAGGAACTAGTCGCTCTTGAGAGCCGGTTCAGCCAAGCCCTGTTGAACGGCGATTGGAAGCTGCTCGCACAGATTGAGGCGGACGACCTGATCTTCACAAATGCTAATGGATCTGTGACCCGCAAAGTGGATGACCTAGCTGGCCTACAGTCAGGGGACATGAAATTTGAGTCCATTGATATGTCGGACGTACATGTGCAGGACTTCGGCGATGTGGCGGTTGTCACTGGCAGACTGGTGGAAAAGGGCCGATACAAGACTACGGACCTCAGCGGTACTTACCGTTTCACGGATGTCTGGGCTAGGAGAAATAGCCGATGGCAGCTTGTCACAGGTCAGGAAACACTAGTGCAGACGCAACGCAGATGACCATAGTGGCGAGCCCTGAACTTCAGCCGGTGCAACTCCCAGCTCTCTTCGCGGTTCGAGATCCTAGAATTTGACCGCAAAAAGCGGATAGATGCTGCGGGCTGGTTTCCCCTATGCTCAAGTCGAAATGCCGGACGACCAAGACTACGTGTTGGGCGCGCACGATCAGGAGATCGAGCGCCTCGGCGTGCAGCACCGCGCGTGGAAACAGCGTGCGCTTGCCGTTTGGCAATCTGCCGGAATCGGCCCTGGGCAAACGATACTGGATGTCGGATGCGGCCCCGGCTACGCTTCCCTAGATCTTGCCGAACTGGTCGGCCCTTCCGGTGGCGTTGTGGCCATCGATAGGTGTGAACGGTTTCTCCGGGTGCTCGATGCAACCTGTCGCGAGCGCTCGGTCGACAACATCACAGCACACCTAAACGATCTCGATTCCGATGCGTTTCCGGATGTAGTGGCGGATTGCGCATGGTGCCGCTGGGTGCTCGCTTTCGTCCGGAATCCTCAAGCCATTCTGGCGCGGATGGCCGCCGCGCTCACTTCGGACGGGGTCGTCGTTCTGCACGAGTACTTTGATTATTCCACTTGGCGCGCTGCGCCGCGCTGTTCTGAACTCGAGGAATTCGTAAGCGCGGTGATGGCCAGTTGGCGCGACAACGGCGGCGAGCCTGATATCGGGTTGCGTTTGCCTCGCTGGCTGGAGGAGCTCGGCTTCGAGCTTCGCAGCGCTCGTCCCATCATCGAGGTCGTGCAACCCGATCACCTGAGTTGGATTTGGCTGGCAACCTTCGTCGATGTCGGCCGCGGTCGCCTGGTTGATTTGGGATACCTGTCCGCTAGCCGTGCCGAATCCATCTGGCAGGCATTCACAACTCTCCAAGCCACACCGGGAGCCCGCATGATTACCCCCGGGGTCCTGGAGATTGTGGCAGTGCGACGGAGACGCTCACCCTAGTCGAGGAGCCGCGTAATTCGCTGCTGCACGCTTTCCCCGCTGCGGGATCGGTCGGAGAGCGTTCCCAGTCGCAGATTCTTGGCGACAACCCTCATCGTGCGGGATATGCCGACGTCTCGATCTGCCCACGGTATCAGCTCGGGCCTGGCTGGCAAGCCCAGGTGCGCGCGGGAGGGGCAGTGGCGGTTAACCATTCACGCAGCATTCTTCCCGGTGATGGATTGCGATTCAGCAGGTGAGGTGGAGAATCGCGTTTGTGTTTTTCGGTTGGTCGTTCAGGATTCCAATTGCCTTTTCTGTCGGGAGAATCAGCAACTCAACACCGCGCTTCCGGGCCTCTCGTTTCACTTCGTTCATCACCGGCAACGCACCCATGCCCGTGCCAATAACCAAGCGGCAGCACTTCCACGGTATGTTCTCTTCCACGGACAGCGGAGTGTGGCCAAAGGACTCGCGGTATTTCTTGGACGGCTGTTTCTTACGTTTGCGAATCTTTCCCTGATCGATCACCAGGTCGTGGTCGTAGACGGTACCATCGACCCGGATGCGACCGAACGAAAAGTCCTCAAATCTCATGGAACACCGCCAAGATTAGTCGCACAGCGCCCGTCTCCATAGTGGATCCACCTCCTGCCGGGGCTGAACAGAAGCGTCGGGAGCAGCCCGTCGTGCCGCCATCCCTCTTAACAGAATTCTAGCGCGCTGCGGGCACCGGCGCGACCATCTGCTTCTCGGCGAACGCTCGCATTCGTCCCGTGCGCCTCAGAGCCGCATTCCAAAAGCACTCTGCCGGTCTACCTGATGGTCAGAGCCAGCCGCATTAACCAACACCCAAACGCGGCCGCGCGGAATGGACGATTATCGCGAGGCGATGGTAAGCTTGCGGGCGGATCGATCGCAACCGCGCTACTGATATTTCGAAAGCAAAATTCTGCCCGCCCCGACGGAGTGTCATCCGATGGAGTCCGCTTCCAGTCCTGCGCCCAGAGCGGTCGGTGGCCTGGGCCCACTCGCACAAGCGGTGGTCGCGCCACTCACGCGCGCGGCAATCTTTCTGGTCACGACACTGAACTCGGGCTCCCACCATGGCAGGACGATTCGGTCGTTCTGCGGAGACGTCGCCGCCCTGATGCGCGCCGTTGAATTCCGCGACATTGAAGCGGGCCTTTCCTGCGTCATCGGGTTTGGATCCGATGCTTGGGACCGGCTCTTTGGCGCGCCACGCCCGGCGAACCTGCATGTTTTTCCCGAGATTCGCGCCGGGGCGCGACACGCAGTCTCCACGCCAGGGGACCTGCTGTTCCACATTCGCGCGAAGCGCATGGACCTCTGCTTCGAACTCGCCACCCAGATCATGGGACAAATCGGCGAGGCGGTTTCGGCCGTGGATGAGGTGCACGGATTTCGTTACTTCGACGACCGCGATCTCATCGGTTTTGTCGATGGAACCGAGAACCCGAGAGGCGAAGCCGCCATCGATGCCGTGCTCATCGGCGAGGAGGATCCCCTGTTTGCCGGTGGCAGCTACGTTATCGTGCAGAAATATCTTCACGATCTTGAGGGATGGAATGCGTTGTCCACGGAGGTGCAGGAAGGCATCATCGGACGCAAGAAGCTGTCCGATATCGAATTGGACAATTCCATCAAGCCAACCTCGGCGCACAACGCACTCACCACGATCGTCGAGGACGGAAGGGAGATCAAGATTCTGCGTGACAACATGCCCTTCGGTCGGGTTGGGTCCGGGGAGTTCGGAACCTATTTTATTGGCTACAGCCGTACGCCCCGCACGATTGAGCAGATGCTGGAGAACATGTTTGTTGGCCGCCCGCCCGGCAACTACGACCGGCTGCTCGATTTCAGCCGTGCCGTCACGGGAAATCTGTTCTTTGTGCCCTCCGCGACATTTCTGGAAAGCGTTGCCGGAGACCCGCCGGCAGTCGCGGCGCCTTCTACGATCTCGGCAACAGCCCAACCCACTCCGTCCTTGACGCGGGAGGATCCTGGTTCGCTGGGTATTGGTTCCCTCAAAGGAGACGTCCCCCATGAATAATCTGCATCGCGAACTGGCTCCCATTTCCGGTGCCGCCTGGTCACAGATCGAAGAGGAAACCTCGCGCACGCTCAAGCGACACCTGGCGGGGCGGCGCGTGGTCGACGTGCGCGGGCCGGCGGGCACAAATCTGTCGGCCATCGGTACCGGCCATCTGCGGACGATCTCGGCACCGACCGATGGTATCGTCGCCAGCCAGCGCGAAGTAAAGGCTCTGGTGGAGCTGCGCATTCCCTTCCAGCTGGAGCGGCAGGCGATCGACGACGTCGAACGTGGTGCGAACGACTCAGATTGGCAACCGGCGAAGGACGCCGCGCGCAAGCTGGCTTATGCCGAGGACGGAGCCATATTCGAAGGCTATAACGCCGCCGGAATCGTGGGCATCCGGCGGGGAACCAGCAATCCCACCGAGGCGCTCCCCGGTGATGTGCGAGAGTACCCGGAAGCCATTGCCCGAGGGCTGAGCCGCTTGCGTCTGGTAGGCGTCAATGGCCCCTACGCGGTGCTGCTCGGCGCGGACGCCTACACCGGGCTGGCTGAGACCAGTGATCAGGGATATCCCGTGCTGGAACATGTCAAGCGGCTGGTAAATGACAAAATCATCTGGGCACCCGCTCTTCACGGCGCCTTTGTAATGACGACCCGAGGCGGCGATTTCGAGCTGCACATCGGCCAGGATGTCTCCATTGGTTACTTGAGCCACACCGATGCCGCGGTCACCCTGTACTTGCAAGAGACGTTCACTTTCCTTTTGCTCACACCTGAGGCAGCGATTGCGCTGGCTCCCTCGGCCAAGTCGGAGCAGGCCTGATGCGCCTTCCGCGCGTCTGCCATTGATATCGCGTCCTTCCATTCTGGGTTCCCGCTGGCAGGGAACGGATGCTGAGCCACAGCGGAGCTGGTTGGACAAGCCGCTGCAGAAACTCATCGCGGGCAACTGGCCACCTGGGTGGCAAGCGGCTTCCGAACTTGGCCGAGCTCCTGGCAACCGCCCGCAGGCGGGTAGGCTGATTTTTTCGAGCGAAACTACTTGTTGAAACAAATAGCGTCGTAACGCATCTAATCCAAGAAGAAGAGCCATCGCAGTTCGTAAGAGGCCTAATCGATGTACAGCGCAGCACGGGCTGCGCGGCACAGAAAAGAGGGAGATATGTCACTTCGGCCAGTGAGACAGATCATCGAACCGAAGCCGACGATCGAAGGCGCCGGCGTTAAGCTACAACGCGCCTTCGGCTTCGGGAAAACTAAGGATTTCGATCCATTCCTGTTGCTGGATGATTTCCGCAGCGACAACCCAGCAGATTATCGGGCAGGATTTCCATGGCACCCCCACCGGGGTATCGAGACGATCACCTATGTGCTTGCCGGTTCGGTCGAGCACGGCGACAGCCTGGGCAATCAAGGGAAGATGACCGCCGGAGACGTGCAATGGATGACTGCTGGCAGCGGGATCCTGCACCAGGAGATGCCCAAGGGCGACCAGCAGGGGTGCATGCACGGCTTCCAATTGTGGGCTAACTTGCCTTCCGCCTTGAAGATGACTGATCCCCGCTACCAGGATATTCCCTCGAGTGCCATCCCTGAGGTGACCGATGATGACGGCACTCGCGTGCGGGTCATCTGTGGTGAATTCTGGGGCAAAAAAGGTCCGGTGGACGGCGTAGCTGCCGATCCGAGTTACCTCGATGTCTCGGTTGCCCCGGACCAGCAGAAGCGGCTCAAGATGGAGACGACGCGGAATGCTTTTGCTTACGTCTTCGCAGGCTCGGGCACGTTCCGGGAAGCTTCGGACCCGCGCGCAGTTCTGACCGAGCAAGTCGTAGAGCCCAACCAGCCAGCCAAGTACGACGCCAGGAATCATTCTCTGGTACTGTTCGATCGGGGGGACGAGTTGGTGGTCAGGGCTGGACCTGAAGGAATTCGGTTCCTTCTGGTTTCCGGAAAGCCGATCGAGGAGCCGGTTGCGTGGTACGGCCCAATTGTCATGAACACGCAAGAACAGCTGCGGCAGGCGATGGCCGACCTCGAAACCGGGACTTTCATCAAACATCGCTAATCAAGGCGGGGCGAGCTAGCTGATCCCCTGCACAAGGGGTATCCTTGGCTACCGCGTACTCGGAATCGCGTAACCGCCCATTCGCCGGCTTGGACAGCGCCTCGCCCCGCGCATATCGATGGCGGCAAGCTGCATTGACATCTGGACGCGGTCATCGGGTTGGAGAGTGGCACCTGGGCTGCATGTCTTCGAAACCGGGGGATACCGGCGCTGTCATCGTCGAAACTTCGGGCTATGATCCAGCGCCCGGTTTTGTTTTGCTGCTGTTGCCGTGTCACGTTTCTTCCTGCTGCGGCTTTCTACCAGGCGGATTACTTAGGAGCCGGATATGCTGCACGATGCCGATCACCCCGAATGCTGGCCCGCGTTGCCGCTGGACTCATGGAAAGACACCTGCGCCACCCTCCATATGTGGACCCAGATCGTGGGTAAGGTCCGGCTGGGCCTGACGCCACTGCTGAACCACTGGTGGAATGTCCCGCTGTACGTTACCACCCGGGGCCTGACCACATCCCGCATCCCGTATCGAGAGCGAGCATTTGAGCTCTGGTTTGACTTCATACGGCACCAGCTTGTGCTTGAGACGACGGATGGAATACGGAAGTCAATTCCACTGGCGCCTCGCTCGGTGGCCGAGTTCTATGGGGAGGTCATGCAGATGCTTCGATCCGCCGGGATCGAAGTCAAGATCTGGCGAATGCCGGTCGAAATCCCCAATCCGATTGCTTTCGACCAGGATCGTCTGCATCGCTCTTATGATGCCGCGGCGGTTGAGAGGTTCTGGCGCATTCTGCTGTCAGTGGACACAGTCTTCAGCCAATTCCGCTCAGAATTCATCGGCAAGTCCAGTCCAGTGCATTTTTTCTGGGGCAGTTTCGACCTTGCCGTCAGCCGTTTCTCCGGCCGGCGGGCGCCGGAGCGTCCGGGCGCCGACGCAATGACCCGGGAAGCGTATTCCCATGAAGTGAGCAGCGTGGGTTTCTGGCCGGGCAGCGGTGATGTTAAGGATGCGGCTTTTTACTCTTATGTGGTTCCTGAGCCACAGGGATTCAAAGACGCCACCATCCATCCAGATGCAGCCTACTACGAGTCACGGCTCGGCGAGTTTCTCCTGATGTACGAGGACGTGCGCAAGGGAAAATCGCCCACCTCCTCAATACTGGACTTTTGTCGCAGCACGTACGAGGCGGGTGCAAACCTGGGCCACTGGGACCGTGCTGCCCTCGAGAGGTAATCCTTAGACAGCTCCGCTCGCGCTCAGCATGGATGGTGTTTGCCGTATCGGCACTCTCTTGCAGAATATTGGTTGCTGGTTTCATGCGTAAGGTCTGCGCCCTCGTGCCGGGCGATGGCCGCCTCGATCTTCTACGGGGCTCGCTCATCTGCACGTGATGGCACGTCCCAGACGATCGGATCAGGGAAAGCGGGAACACCATAACAGCTGCGGCGGCAACAGCAAACCTGAAGTGGGGTGTTAGCCTGACGGTCAATGCCTCACGATCGCCGAGAACGACTTGGGATCGAGGCTGGCGCCACCCACCAGGGCGCCGTCGATTTCCTCTTCGGCCATCAGGGCTTTGGCGTTCTCAGGTTTCACGGAACCCCCATAAAGGATACGCAGCCGGTTGGCATGTTCCTCGCCGAAGGCCTTGGCTGCCTCGGAGCGGATCAGGCTGTGAGCGTCGGCGGCAAGTTGCGGGGTGGCGGTCTTGCCCGTTCCTATCGCCCAGACGGGCTCATAGGCGACCACCAGCTTTCCCGCCTTCTTCCCCGAGATGGCGTGAAAGGCGCGCAGGCACTGCCGCCGCAGCACGTCTTCGGTCAGGCCGGCTTCGCGTTCTTCCAGGACTTCGCCGACGCAGACGATGGGCGTCAGGCCAGCTTCCAGCGCCGCCTTGAGCTTGAGGTTGACCATGTCATCGGTTTCACCAAAATATTGGCGGCGCTCGGAGTGCCCGATGATGACGTGGGTGCAACCCACGGCGAGAAGCATGGCGGTCGAAATTTCCCCGGTGAAGGCGCCTTCCTTCTCCCAGTGAACGTCCTGGGCGCCGATGGCCACACCCGAGCCTTTCGCCGATTCGACCGCTGCCGGAAGGTCCACGAACGGCGGGCACACGCAGATTTCGTCGCGCTCATGACCGGCGACCAGGGGAAGAAAGTCCTGGAAGAATTCACGAGACTGGTCAGGAGTTTTGTACATTTTCCAGTTGGCGGCGATCAGTTTCTTGCGGGACATAGGCTCCTTCTTGGTGCGCCGAGGTTTCCCGGCTGTACACAGCGGTCGGAACGAGAGCGAGCAACGAGCTTGGAGCGCCGGAATTAAGACTTATCGCTCAGCGCTTCGACACCCGGTAGTTTCTTGCCCTCCAGAAACTCCAGCGAAGCGCCCCCCCCCGTGGAGATGTGGGTGATCTTATCGGCAACGCCCGCGGCTTTCACTGCCGAGACCGAATCGCCACCGCCTACGATGGAGGTTGCACCGGCATTCTCCGCCACGGCTCGCGCCACCTGGAACGTGCCGCGGGCAAAGGCAGGGAGTTCAAACACGCCCATGGGCCCGTTCCAAACGATGGTTCGCGCGCGGGAGATTTCCTCGCTGTAGGTTTCAATGGTTTTCGGCCCGATATCCAGCGCCATCAGGGTGGCCGGAATCGGCTGACCCTGATCGACTCTCTGCGGGCGGGCGTTGGCGTCAATCTGGTCGGCCACCAGGTGATCCACCGGAAGCAGGAACTTCAGTTTGCGAGTCTTGGCCTCCTGCAGGATCTGCCTGGCCAGGTCGAGCTTGTCCCCTTCGACCAGCGATTTGCCCACCGGCTCGCCCAGGGCTTTAAGAAAGGTGTAAGCCATTCCGCCGCCGATGATGAGGGCATCCACTTTATGCATCAGGTTGGTGATCACAGCGATCTTGTCGCTCACCTTGGCGCCGCCGAGGATGGCGACGAACGGTTTCTCCGGGTGCTGCATGGCGCGACCCAGGTATTCTAGTTCCTTCTCCATCAGCAGTCCCGCAGCCGATTTCTGCACGTATTGCGTTATGCCCACCGTAGACGCGTGTGCCCGGTGCGCCGTACCGAAGGCATCATTGACATAGAACTCGGCGAGTTGCGCCAGTTGCTTGGCGAAATGGGCGTCGTTAGCCTCTTCTTCGGCATGGAAGCGAAGATTTTCCAACAGCAACGTCTGGCCCTTCTCCAGCTTGCCCGCGATTTCTTCCGCTTCCGGCCCTACGCAATCGGGGGAAAAACCGACGTTTTCTCCGCGGGCCAGTTCCCGGTCGAGCAGCATGCGCAGCCGCTCCGCGACCGGCTTCAAGCTCATCCGGGGATTTGGCTTGCCCTTGGGCCGCCCCAAGTGTGAGGCCAGGATCAGCCGGGCTCCGTGGCGCAACGCATACTCGATGGTGGGCAGGGTCTCGCGGATGCGCGTGTCGTCCATCACCCGGCCGTCTTCGAGCGGCACGTTGAAATCAACGCGCATGAACACGCGGCGGTCACTCAGGGGGAGATCACGAATCGAAAGTTTGGACATGGTGGGTCCTCGATGCTGGGGAGTACCGTCATCCGGTGGCTGGAGAGAGCGGGTATTTCGCCCACCAAGGGGAGGCGGAGAAGCCGCCCTTCAGCCGAAGAAGCGATGCTCCCGTCCGACTACAGGCCCTTGCTTCCCAGGTAATTGATCAGATCCCGAACGCGGCAGGAATATCCCCATTCGTTGTCGTACCAGGAGATCACCTTCACGCAGTTGCCGCCCACCACCATGGTCAGGGGGGAATCGACGATCGAAGACCGCCCATCGCCACGGTAGTCCGTAGAGACCAGTTCGGCCTCTTCGTAACCGAGATAGCCTTTCAGGGGACCGGCCTCGGAAGCAGCCTTCAGGGTGGCATTGACTTCTTCCTTGGAGGTCTTTTTTTCCACGACGGCTACTAGATCCACGACTGAGACATTCGGCGTGGGCACGCGCATGGAGAAGCCGTCGAGTTTGCCCGCCAGATCGGGGATGACCAGCTTCAGGGCTTTGGCTGCGCCCGTGGTTGTGGGAATCATGGACAGCGCGGCGGCTCGCGCCCGTCGCAGATCCCGGTGGGGGAAATCCAGGATCACCTGGTCGTTCGTGTAGGAGTGGATGGTGGTCATCGTCCCACTGAGGATCTTGAAGGTGTCGTGTATCACCTTGGCAATCGGTGCCAGACAGTTCGTGGTGCAGGAGGCATTCGAAATGATGTGATGCTTGGCCGGATCGTACTTGTCTTGATTGACTCCCAGCACGACGGTGATATCCTCGTTTTTCGCCGGAGCCGAGATGATCACTTTCTTTACCGGTCCGCGCAGGTGCTTCTTGGCGTCCTCCGCATTGGTGAAGCGCCCGGTCGATTCAATGATCACCTGCGCCCCCACCGATTCCCAGGCGAGTTTCGCGGGATCCTTCTCGGCAAACACCCGGATCGTCCTGTCATCGACCTTGATGCAGTCGGTTCCGGCCGTAATGTCATTGGGCAAGTTGCCCAGGATGGAGTCGTACTTCAGCAAGTGCGCAAGCGTCTTGGGATCGGTGAGATCGTTGACCGCCACGAACTCGAGGTTCCGGTCTTGCAGGGAGGCGCGCAGCACGTTGCGGCCGATGCGTCCGAAGCCGTTGATGCCGACTTTGATTGCCATAATTCCTCCGTACCAGTTATGAGGACAAGCCCAGCAATCGCCGGGTGACCTAAACCCATCATCCTAGCAGGCACAACGACAGGGCGTAAATGTCGGACCGCACAATCCATTTGTGACCTCTGTACGTGCGAGGCGTGCTTGGCGGGATGTCATCTTCACACGGTGATTTCGAGGTACACGTTTCGCTTGCTCCACAGCAAGGGAAGGCGTGTCAGCCAATACTTGGCGTGAATGGCCTTGCGCGCCTCATCCCACTCTTGTTGCGGCAGGATGCGCACTGTGGCCGGGAACTGGGGTCCGATGACTTTGCCGCGCATGGTGCAGGGAGCAATCTTGACCTGGGGATGGTTCCGCATCCGCTTGTACTTACCGGAATCGCTCCGGGTCTGGAAGTAAAGCTTGCCATTGGCTTCGGCAAACCAAACCGGGGTAGAAACCGCTGCCCCGCTCTTCCGAAAGGTGGTCAGACTGAGATACCTCTGGCGCTGCAACTCGCCGGGAATGGTGGTCGGCATGGCTTTATTGTAGTCGTACGGACTGCCCGCTGCTGTCCAAGGTTCCCCTACATTGCTCGCGAAGACGGCCTTGTGTTACAAGCCGTACATGCGGAAATGGATGCGCGACCGTCTCAAGCGCCGCAAGAAACCCCCGGAAACGAAGAGCAGCGAACCGGCCCCACCGCCGCTGCGGCCCGATTACTACGAAGCACCAGCACCGGCACCCCCTGTTCCCGAAGAGCCCTCCCCGTCGGCGCCCGAGCCCGAACCCAGCGAGGCCGCGCCCTCTGGGCCTGCTTTGACGGAGTCCGGCCCGCGACCGGCCGTGGCCGCCCCAGAACAGCGCCGTCGCCGCCGTCGCCGGGGACGAGGAGGCCGCGGACGCGGCGAGACACACGCCCGCGCGGAAACCCAGCCGGAACCGGCTCCGGTTGAACCGGAGCCAACTGCTCCTCCGATCGCCGTACCCGAGACGCCACGACCGCCCAAAGGTGTGGTCGTGCTGGCGATTGGGCTCCCGGGGTCCGGAAAGAGCTCGTGGTTCAAGCGCAATTCCATCACACCGCTTTCCAGTGACCTACTGCGTTCTCTGCTCTTCGACAATCCCGAGGAACAACGCTTTCAGGACCTAGTCTTTTCCAACCTGCGTTCCATGCTCAAGGCTCGGCTGATCGCGCGCCGTCCTATGAACTACGTCGACGCCACCAACCTCAGCCCGCACGAACGCCATGGTTGGATTAAGCTGGCCAAAGACTATGGCTACGAGGTGCAGGCGGTCTTCTTTGATGTTCCCCTGGAAGTATGCCTGGAGCGCAACCGCAAGCGGCAACGGGTTGTAGACGAAGAAGTCATGCGGCGCATGGCCGCAAGGTTACGCCCGCCCACCTTCGAGGAGGGCTTCTCAAAGGTAACTGTGGTACGGGTCAAAATGAAGCCGATTCAACCTGCGAACTGATGCAGAAGGGGGCACAGCGGCCCGGTCAAATACCCATGGCAAAAGCAAGGTCATGGTCACGAATCTGCTGCCAAACAGAAACGCCGCCTATCTGCGGGCGGCGTGTTCTGAAGTTTCGTGAGTGCGAAGTTTAGCCGCGTCCGGCGTGCCCTCCGCCACTCGAGTGCCCACCGCCTCCGCCGTGATAGGAGGGAGCGGAGCCGCCCCCGTGAGAGGATGGCACCGAGGCATGATACGAGGGTGCAGATCCGCGATACGATGGCGCCGCCGCTCGATAAGAAGGCCCTCCACCTCGATACGCTGGAGGTTGGCTGTAACGTCCGTTTGCGCCAGCGTTCGAAGGACTGCCGTAGGAACCGCCATAGGACCCACTGGACCGCAAGGATCCATTGCCATAGCTGCCCATGCTCGATACACGACTGGCCGGCAGTACTCTGCCTGCAGGCCTTGGGACGCTGGCGGAACGCGAATCGTTCGATCCCGCGTAGGGCCTTGTGGCTGACGGCACAGCTTGATTCGTACCAGGACGGTTCATGGAGGCCGGCGGCCGTGGCACGCTACGCGCGGGCGATGAGACATCGTTGCTGCGTCCGGGCTGGACTGTGCTGCCAGAGGACGGACGCCCTGAGATACCGTCGCGGCCCATTGAATTGCCCACAGGTGGCCGCGGCACATTGTGCGCGGTTTGTACAGGCGCCGTTCGGGTGCCCGTCGTATCCGGAAGTGGCCGAGGCACGTTACGGGCAGTATTCATCCCGTTCTGTGGTCTGCCATTTGTCTGCTGCGCAGTCGGGATGTCCCGCTCACCCGCCACGGGGCGTCCGGAAATGGCGGTGCGCCCGATGGTGTGCGCCGGGGGCATCGCTGCCGCGCGTCCCAGGTTCGGACCCAGACGAGCCTCGCGGGTCGGTGAAACGCTCGGTCCCCCCCGCAGTGGGGACACGTTTCCTAATCCGCGGGCGTTGACCGCGATCGTGTTCCGCGCCACGGGCAGCCCGTTGGCCAGGGTGTTTCGTGAAACCGCTGTCATGCCGCCCGGATGGTTGAAATTCGCGAAACGGTTGGGCGGACTGGCGTGTCCGTTATAGATGTTGTGGATGATGTTGACGTTGGTGATATGCGTGTTGTAGACGTTCACGTTCCGCCAGTAGCCCCAGCCCGCGTGGTACCACGGGATGAACGGCTCACCCCAGCTCAGAGCGCACCATCCGAAGCCGCCGCCAAAACCGAAGCCGAAGGAAATGCCCCAGCCCGGGCCACCAAACCAGGTTACCAGCGCGGGCGCCCACACCGGCCGCACATAATACGGACCGTAGTACGGTCCGGGAGCCCAGCCCCAGTAGTTGTTGTAGTACACCCAGCGCCCGTAGTGAAACGGAGCATAGCCCCAAGGTGCGTCATCGACCCACGTCCAGCCCCACGGGTCTATCCAGGCCCAGTGGCCGTAGCGATACGGGGCCCAGCCTGCCGGTACTGAACTCGGAACCCACACCGGCCCATACGGAGGTACTTCACTCCAGGTTCCGTACTGGTCTAGGTCCTCCGACCCGATCACGTCAGGCGAGACGTAGCGGGCCGACAGGGAGTTGTCAAGCCTCTCATTCCGCACCTTGCACCAGTCATCGAACCCGTCCGGCTTGGGAGCCTCAGCGGTTGTATGCGTCAGGGAAGTTCCGTCGGTGAAACGGGCTTGCTCGTCCGATTTCAGCCGCACTGAGGATCCCTGGCCAGTGGCATCACCTTCGCCCTTGCGGACGGTTACAACCGTTGCGTCGCCATCCGGATCCACGTCGAAGCGGTAGTCACCAGACTTCTGGACAGTGAACGCCAGGTTGGGTGTATCGACCTCGTAGATCTCGCCTTGGTACAACTTCCGTACCCGCAGGTTCAGGGTGCCCTGGTTCAAGAGGACTTGTACCGTGCCATCGCCGACGTTGGTAAGTGTGAGGCTAGTCTCCGAACTTATGCGCAGAATGCCCGTACCGAAGTTCAATTCAGCGCGGGAATCCTTGTCAGCCCAGACATTGTCCGCGCTGGTCAGCGTGCTGTTCAACGATCCTTCCACCCAGTCCCCCGTCCCCTTCGGCTGCATCGATACGGAACCGCTCATATATTGCAGCCGGGCGACGCGTCCTGGTGGATCCTGGCCCTCAGGTCCTGACCGATCCTGGGCCCGGGCGAGTGCTGCGCTGAGCGACATCACAAAGACCATCGCGAGAACTGTGCGCCTCAGACTGTTCATGGTTGCCTCCCGGACACTCCCGTCTGAGCGGTAACGGTGGTGCCCACAACCCCATTCCTAGCGATATGAACCCCGGGGCTGAAGGGAAGTTGCGCGATCGCGACTAAGTCCTTTGTTTACAGTCAACCCCGTGGTTTCCTGGAGCAGGTGCTTGAAGATGGTATCGAAAGAGTATCCTGAAGATATTGCCAAATATGGTCTTACCTAAGGTAGGGAAGCACCTCTTTGAAAGCTTCGGTTCCCGAGGCGCGCAGCAACTCGTAGATCGCCATCTCAGTAGAGGAGATCACGGCGCCGGCCGCCCGCATCCGCTCCAGACCGATTTTCCAGTTCTCCTCCATGCGTGAACTGACCGCGTCCGACGCAACGTGCACGATGTAGCCCTCCCGCAGCGCCGCCAGCGCGGTCTGGGCCACGCAGATGTGGCTTTCGATGCCGCACAGCAGTACCGTATTCCGGTTGCCAGGCAAGCGCTTCAACGTGGAACAAAACACGTCACTGCCGAAGCAGGAAAACGCCAGTTTGTTGATGGCCTGCGAGTCAGGCAGCAGGGAAGCGATCTCGGGCACGGTGTTTCCCAGCCCTTTCGCGTATTGCGTTGTAGCCACCGCGGGAATTTTGAGCACACCCGCCGCTCGGATGAGCAGCTGTGCGTTCCGTATCAGCTGCTCCTTCTGGAAAATAGGAGGCAGCAGCTTTTCCTGGATATCGATCACGAGGAGGGCGCATTGTTCCGCGTCCAGCGGACGGCGTGCAATCTCTTCGTATCCAGCACTCGTCGGAACCAGCGTACCAGGCAAGGCCATCGCAGCGCTCCTTTCACTCGAACGGACGTGGAAATCTATCTTGTGAATTCTATCGCGAGGACGTCCGGATGAGCACAATGCCCTTTTAGTGCCGGGTCGGCGAGCGATGCATGCGGTTCGGTTGACCACGGCCGAACGACCCCATAAAATCGACAAGGTGGCGTACCTTCTGCCACTCAACCGGCCACCTGCTGCCCCCTCGTTCAATGGTAGGACAGCTGACTCTGGATCAGCATATCGGGGTTCGAATCCCTGGGGGGCAGCCAATTCTTTTCAGATACTTGCGCTGCATCATGGTTTTAAGATGCTTGGCCCGTGTTGCTGCTGTGTTGTAATCTGTTGCTCACTTGTTTCGAATCCGGCAGGTCCACCCATGCGATATCTCCACCTGGAATGAGGTGCCCAAGACGTCAACCGTGACCTGGATTGAGCTGTTTCCGTCGAGGTGACCGCCGCGACCTGGTCGTTGATACCATACAATTCGTATCCCTCTAGCCAGGAGTTCAGTCTTGCCTGCAGCTTCATTCGAGAACATTCCGAGCAACCGACACTTAATCTCCACAGCCGTCAGTGCGCCTGAGCGCACCAAAATCCATCGTGATGCAAATGCGAGGATTCGCTATACGACGCAGTGCATGAACGCGCAGCAGAGAGCCCCGAATCCCAAAACGAACTGATAGCAGCACTAAAGCAATTTTTCGCGAATCATCAAGTACCGGGAAAAGTGACAGTTGTCGGGCCCACCTTGTGGCAACTTAAATGGTGTCGAGTTGATCTGAGATCTTGAACCCAGAATCACACCCAACGAGGGAACTCCATGCGTTTCTGTACCCGTGTGAAATGGATGAGACTCTTTCTGCTGCTCTGGGCCACAACTCCTGTATGCGCAGCACAAACCCGCGGCCCTGGAGAAGTGCTGGGTTTTACTTACTACTGGGAAAGACCGTTTCCACACCCTGAAGAAGATCAAGGGGCGCCTCCACCGCCCAGCACCACTGATTCGAGGGGCACGGACGACGAATCGAAAGTCATTTCGCCCGATTCGGGTGTTCAGCATCGTGAAGTACCTGCAACCCGCTTCCAGTGGGGCCCGGCCTGGGCGGAGTACACTTTTGAGATTTCCATTCAACACGCTTGGCGATTCGCGCACGAGGCCGGCACACGCGATGCCACGGGATACGGCCCCTGGTTCCACGACTGGATCGACTCAATTGGGGAAACCCGAGGGTGGGATGATGGCGACGGCTGGCACGCGAGCTACGTTGGACACCCGCTCAATGGTGGCATATACGGCTTCATCGAGCAGCAGAATGATCCGCTTTATCGCAAGGTGGAGTGGGGCGACGGGCGTATCTATTGGATAAGCCGCTTGCGCGCTATGGCTTTCGCGGCCGTCGCCAGCACACAATGGACCCTGGGCCCGCTCAGCGAAGCCTCGCTCGGCAATGTGCAGTTGCATAGCTCGCCTGGCTTTATAGACATCGTGCAAACGCCCGGACTGGGCGTGATGGAGATGATGGGCGAGGATATGCTCGACCGCTATGTCGTCATCCCGCTCGAGAATCACACAGCTAATCCATTCCTTATCCTGGCCGCGCGCAGTTTGTGCAATCCGGCACGCAGCTTTGCGACCCTCATGTCCCTCCGTATGGGCTGGAATCGGGAAAACAGGCCAGGGCTCTTCGGCAAGTACCACACCATGCGCAAAGAGCTGGTGGGGGAATACAAGAGGGGTCTGATCAGTGCTCCCTTCGGTCCTCATACTCCCGAAGAAAAGGCGGCGATGAACCAGGCAGTGGAAGGATCTCACCCCAAGGAAGCTCCCATCGAGCTGCAAGCCTACGCGATCTACGAGAGCCTGCTGAATGGGCGCAACTGCTGGGGCGGCGGCGGCCAGGGAGCGGCACGCATCGCTCCCGCGTGGCAAGTCGTCAGTGAGGTCAACGGGTGCATGGTGGTGAATACGCCCAAGAACGAGAGCTCCGATTCGGTTACATTCTCTGCGGGTCCGCGCTGGACGCCTCGCGCAACCCACCGTCTCTCGCCCTTCGTCCAGGTGCTCTTTGGGGGAAGACGAATGACTTACGAGGTGGTGAATCGGCAGTTAGAAGACTTCTTGCTGAATGGATGGAATGATGGAAACGGCTCACTTCCTCATTATCCCAAGCGCAGCGCCTACGAAGCCCAATACCAGGCTCTTGGATTCGACCTGACGATGGGCGGCGGCTTCGACGCTGCCTTTGGTCGGGCGTTTGCCTGGCGCGTACTCGACCTGAACTACTCGCATAGTTGGCTGCCACCGGTGCACTCCATCAACGCGTCCAACACTGTGCAAGTGCGCACCGGGGTGGTGTTGCGCATAGGGAGTTGGTAAGCGCGAGTTTGCAATGCGGGCTTCAGGCTCGCGGAACCAGCAAGGTTTCACCATCGTAGGGGCGACACATGTGCTCGAACCGTCGTTTGGTTCTTTCTCTCTGGGTGCTTATGGTTGTGTGGTCATGCTTTTCCACGGTTGCCGCATTACCAAAACTCAATTCGAAGGTCTCTCCCACGGAGGCGGCGGAAACCCTGAAATCCCAGGATCCCGATAAAGGCCCGTCTGAGTTCAATCATCACGTAGCTGGATATGCCCTGATCGGAGTAAGCACGCTTGTCATCGCAGGCTTGTTATTCCCCGGTCTTAAGGGACCCCGGTTTGTCTGGCCCTTTCTGTTTATCCTTGCCGGAGTCTTTTTGGCCATTTGGAGCGATGCGGAAATCTGGCCGCGTGGCAACCTAAACTGGGCTTGGCTTCTCCACCACGATCGAGAAGCTCGCCAGCACAAGATTTATGCACTCCTCCTGATCGCCATCGGTGGTGTGGAGTGGTTGCGGGCGCGCGGAGGCTTGCCTCGCTTCTGGCGTATCTGGCTCTTTCCTATCCTCGCAGTCGCTGGTGCCGGGCTTCTCCTCATCCACGACCACACGGGCGACAACAGTGGACATTCACTGGAGGCTCAGGCCTACCTGGTCAACCCCGCACTGGATTGCGACGGCAAGCCGTGGCCCAACATGAATCATCCTTCCGTTGACTCTGCTGTACAGGCAGCCGCTAGTCCCCGCGCCAATGCGTCTATGGATCACTCCATGATGAACGCGGATCAGTCGGCTGGAGGACATTCCACGATGGCGATGGACGACTCGCCAGTTCAATCTACTGGCTCCGAACACGATCACAACCATGAGACGCCGGCTATGTTGATCGTCAAACGGGAACACTTCTGGTTCCTAATCGTAGGCCTTGCAGTCGCTCTCTTCAAGTTTATCTCCGACGCCGATCTCTGGCGTCGGAGGTTTGTTGTATATCTCTGGCCCACCGCCCTAGTTGTCCTCGGAATTTTATTGACGGCGTACCATGAATAAACGGCCACGACCTTGATAAAGCGCAACCATCGAGCTACGGATCGTCGGGGCACTCTAAGGGGCGTTTCCCTCCTCCCATGGGATAGGAGGTAGGGCGATCTGAAAACCGGACTCCATAGTAGCTAGCT
>DASPST010000038.1:0-4768 GCA_035623795.1 Terriglobales bacterium | reverse complement strand
TCCCCATACGCCGTGGAGTCCATCGAGGTTGCGCTCCAGATTCTTCCCCTCCGTGGCCTTCACCAGTAAGTGAGTGGTTCGGCTCTCCCTTTTCCGTATGTCGACGCTGCAGGATTCCCTTCATGGTACGGACTGCCATCTTGCACCCCCTTCTTGGAGGCATATTCCGCTTTCACACCCCCAGTCACCCAGAGGCATGAGGAGCTTGCTACGTGGCTCTCTGGCGATTACCACGACCGGACTTCCACCGGCTAGTTGATACGGACTTTCAAGATTCACCACTCACGTTATGGCCTGCCCGCTCGCCGAGTCGCCTCGCGACCCTCTACACCGGAGGCTCCGACGGTTTCGTTTCCTCCACCGCCGCTCCGATTGCTTCCGGGTGGAGCGAACCCAGTTCCCGGGCGGGACTTTCACCCGCAGTCGACCAGTGCCTTTTCACGGCGCACGCGTTATCGCGATTTACAACAACCTGTGAAATCACCATGCTATTGTTGCGGACTACCGAGCGTAATTGGAACGCTTTGTCCATCCGTGTGTCCGAGACATAGATTGCGGCGAGCCGTCGCCGTGGCAGTGGCCGTCAACACGGTTTCGGCACGATAGAGGGAAACTTGGGCGTAAACATGATCGACCGCATGA
This sequence comes from Terriglobales bacterium, assembly GCA_035623795.1. Lineage (GTDB taxonomy): Bacteria > Acidobacteriota > Terriglobia > Terriglobales > Acidobacteriaceae > DASPST01. The sequence continues at coordinate 4,126 of DASPST010000038.1, read as the reverse complement.
CCCGAATGAATGAGCTCGATGATGGGTCCGTAAGTCGGGAGAGCGAACTTGCCCTTACCGATGATTCGTACCCATTCTCCTTGGTTGAGCGTCAACATTGTGTGTGGGTGATTGTCAGCTCCATACAAAGTGACCTCGCCACCTGTATTTGCGCTCCATTCCTTGCCGCCAGCAATCCACAAGACTAGCCGGAGCTCCGAATAGGCGAATTTTTGCGCTGGATCCTCGGGTTGAAGGTCAGCTAAGTGGGGAGAAAATGGAAGCCGCAGGGGGGCGGGGTCAATGTTCTTAACCGTGACCTCGAAGGTTGGTTCATCTCCGACTTGATAATAGGTACGGTCTAGCGACATCAGTGTTGCGAGCAACTCGCCTCCGCTGCTGTTGGAAATGGAGCAGCGTTCGTCGTTTTGCTCGGCACCCCCCTTTTGCGCTTCGCTAGTTTTCGGAGTTGGTCGTGGGCGTCGCAAATCTCTACGGGCCGTGACCTTCGTCAAGTCAATGGAACCGACTTCCTGAGCTGGGCACTTAGAAGCGACGGCAGCCGCGACCACCACAATGAGAGGTAGGCATGAAACGCGATTGGGACGCATGCTCATCCCTATCAGGCAAAAGACCGCAACGCGAATTACAGTTTAACCATGCTAGCGTTATCAGGTGCGTACATTCATTGACCTGTCGATGAGTAATATAGGGATATTACGCCAACCATGCCTGTGCAGGAGGCAAATTCACATCGATTTAAGCAGGTACATGTGCAGGTTTCTTCCCGTCGAATAGCACTCGCACTCCAAAGCGGAGGGCTTTCCAACCCAGTGCGGCTCCGACAAGGATCGTCGCCAGCCACAGCAGAATCGACGGCAGATAGAGAACGAACGAAAACATGGCGGTAGCGTAGTCGGCCAAACCTTCGAGGCCCTGCATCACCGCCAGCTTGAGCTCGTACAAAGGCCGCCAGTGCAGCCCAAACATATTCGCTTCTGCTTCGGAGTGCAATGACACGGTGATCGCAACTGTTTCCACTTGTTTGGAGAGCACTTCAAATTCCGCTTGTTGCTGCTCGATCTCACCGCGGACTCCATTCAACTTTTCGCTGACATCGAGTGTGTCCTTTACGGTCTTCGCCTGCTTCAGAATCGTCAAGTACTGCGCTTCCTGGGCACGCAAATTGCGCAGATGGGCTTGCTGGTCGACATATTGCCTTGTCACATCCTCCGCCTGTATTTGCTCGCTTTCCACGCGCACGCCCAGCTTGCGAATTTCCGCTCCCACTTCTGCAAAGCGTGCGGCCGGCACGCGGATGGTCAGCGTAACGTTCGTGGCATCCTGCGCGCCGTTCGTTTGCGATTTTATGAGAAACCCTCCCACCCGCTCGGTCAGTGAGCGGATTTTCTCGGCGGATTCTGCGGGTTGTTTCACCAAGAGATCCAATGACGATGTGCGGACCAGTTTGCGATCGGCTAGTCCGTCGGACGTGGCCAAGTAGGCCATACTCGAAGCCGAGTGGGATCCAAGTCCTTCCGGAACTCCCCCAACGACGCCCGCTGCTAGGGTCGCGTTGTCCACCGATTGCGGCGGCAGCGGTACCAGCCAATGACGGTTGTGTTCAATTGCGGCGAGCGCAGTGGTTCTTTCCGTCGCAATGCCGCGGAAGGCATGCGAAGGCCGGATGACGCCGCCATAAACTGCAACTAAGGCGGCTGTAATCAACCATCCCGTTTTCAGCCATTGGCGCTGTCTTGCCAGAAACGCATGCCAGTCGATGTCGATCATGTGCCTCTCCTACGTACCTTAGAGCCGTCGGGCGGTCATTTTGTTCCCGGGTTTATTCCGTTGAGAGAACGCAAATGGCTGAAATTCTTGCAGGAAGGTTGAAAGAGGGATTTCAATCACCTACCCACTCCATAATGACGAAATGTGTAGGGCGGATCGCTCCAAATGGTTTAGAGCCTCCTCAGCCAACGCGACTCCGCCCGCTGCATCGGATGACTCCAAGCCGACTTCCGCGAACGATTATGCGCCGGGTCAGACATTAGCTCGACGCTTGCAGCATTTGGGGACAGTCCTGTCGGACGGTTGTGAGCTCACGGTACACGGTGCACGCATCTAATTAACTGTATGCCTTATCGTGATCCAGCAAAGAAAGCAGCGTGAATGCGGGAATACCGCAGGCGGAAGCACGCGGCGCAGGTAAGTGCGCCTGTGTCACGTACGTCCTCACCTTCTAGCGTTCGTGCACCAGAGCAGGCGCGGCCGAACACCGAGTTTGCGCGGCAGGGTGCACGCAGCAGCTTTAAGACTGCGTTGGAAATGGCGCGGTTTTTTCCTATTGGGGTCCACGGCTCCCAGGTTTGCCCGTATTGCTTTAACACCGGCTACAGTTCGCCGGGAACACGGTGCAGCTATTGTCGACGTGGAGAGAGATGAGAGCGCTCCTCGGCGTTCGCCGATCTCACCCTGTGTTTACCAGTTCGTTAACCACAAGAAACGATTGATGTACGTCAATCTATGCTGTGTTGTGGTTAGCAAATCAATTGATGGGTTCCGATATTGGCTGCCAGGTTGGGTAATAGGTTCGAATGCCACCAGGCCGTCGCGGTAGTCGATGATGACATCAAGCGTCCCGAAAGTCTCGACACCGAGAACACCGGGGGTCTCCGTCGCCACATTGTTATTCATACGCTCGAGATCAAATGCGAGCTGATTGTCTGCATATTGCAGCAGATGATCAAAACGTAACTCAGTATGCTCAGCGCCATACACTTTCTTGACCGAACCGCTCAGCCCCTTGAATCCCGTCTGTTGTGTCAGCCGTACCTTGGTAATCTCGCGAGCAACGTTCACGGAGAGGACATTCCTCTTGGAACCGGTATCGATCAAAAATGATCTCCTCCCTTGTCCCCAGGTCCCCAGTATCGATACGAAGGAACGTTATCTGGGGACGGCAAAAGCATCAGCGGCCAGTGGCTCGGGGGTATTGGTGGGACGCTAAATGCACCAACGCACTATAGGCTTGTCGGTCGTTCGACAGGCGTGCGCTGAGTACGACAGTTGGTGCAGTAGAATCCCTCAGCACATTCGGCTTCTTGGAGGAAACGGGTTGACGGTCGCATCACAAGTGGGCGCTGAGAGCCCAGGCAGCGACATCGCCGTCGTATTTTCATTCGGCTAGGGTTGATATACGTTGTTGCCGGGGCAGTTGGCATCGCTGGGGCTTCTAAGTGGCAGAGAACCCAAGGAAAGCCTCATCGGCCTGCCGACCGGGACCGGTTGTGGCGAGTACCTTCCCGTTTCGTTCAAGCATCGGACATTCAGACTAGTTCCCTTGTGTTCTGACTCGTTTGTGCCATGAACGTTGGCACTGCGGTGCCATTGCGACGCACTAAACTGCAGGCTTAACTTTTGACGCCGAGCTTCGCCGGTCCCAGGAAGCCGCGCTCAAGCCCTCACCAGGGGAGGTTTGACGGTGAAGAAAATCACCCGAACACTTCTTGGCATGGTTGCCGTGGTGCTGGCGACCGCCGGTTGGGCATTGGCAGCGGGTGATGTCCTGGTGACTTACACCCCAGACAGTACCCTGTTTCCCAACCCCGTACGTGGCTTTTTGCAGGCATCCGAATCCCATTCCTGGAATGCCCAGGAAGAGGACTACGTTTTGTTGGATCGGAACACCCTCCAAGGCTACCGGCAAAACGAAAACATCACTCTGATTAAGCGTTCTTTCTATCTGGAAGGTTTTGTCAACAGCGCAATTCCGCAATGGTATCTGGACAAAATGCAACTGGACTTCAACACCCTTCGAGCGGTCGGATTGAAGGCTGTCATCCGTTTTGCCTATGCAAACCGAAGCTTCGTACCGCCCTATGGAGATGCCGACAAAGCACGCGTGCTGGAGCACCTGGTTCAGTTGCAACCCATCCTCCAAGCAAATGTTGATGTGATCGATGTGGTAGAGGCTGGATTTATCGGCAACTGGGGTGAGTGGTTTTACACCGACTACTTCGTCGCAGATCCCAGTAACCCAGCAAACATCACGGCGGCAGATTACGACAATCGGCGCGAAGTCCTCGAAGGAATCCTCAACGTACTGCCCACTTCCCGGATGGTGCAATTGCGAACGCCGTTCTAC
>DASPST010000110.1:0-186304 GCA_035623795.1 Terriglobales bacterium | reverse complement strand
TGGCTTCTGGCCCTAGCCCAGGTTTGCAAGGTGCTGCGCTCCTGGTCGGAAAGCGAGAGCGGTGCAGCCGTTCGGCTCATGACCGCATGATATATACGGGCTGCGCATAAGTAAAGCTATTTATGACGCACTACACTAGCGGGGGGAGTGCCATGACCAAATGGATGAATTCCGGGTGTGCCCTGCTTGCCATCGACGGCGCCCAGATTGGGGTCTCGCCAGCTGGTGTGACTTTCTTGTGGAGAATGTTGAAAAGGCGGCTTGCAGGAGATTATTAAGCCGCTGGCATGCAGGCTCGCGTTGGCGTGACCGCGTCATTCACCGGCTCTCGGGCGATCCTCCCAAGATGCTCCGACCCTGGCAGGGGAATTCTCGCGCAGTTCGACTCGCGCCTTCCTTTTTCCGCTGCAAACCAGCTAGACTTTCAGCCCTATGCCCAACCCGATCCAACCGAACATCAAGCTGAGCAAGACGGACGACTACCGCGAAAACTACGCCAACAGCGTGCAGGTGCGGGTGAACGTGTGGGATTTTTTTCTGGTCTTCGGCACGCTCCAGCAGCAGAGCGAGACGCAGGTGGACATTCAGAACTTTCAAGGCATCTACCTGAGCCCGCAGCAAGCCAAGGCATTGCTGGGCATCCTGCAGCAGAACGTGGCAGGGTACGAAAGCGCGTTCGGGGAAATCAAACTGGATCCGCGGATGATGACGCCCGGCCCCGTGCACTGATTTCCATTTTGTCTGCTGACGCCGGGCGTGGCGTACCGCCTCCCGTGACGCGACCTTCATCCTTTCGGGACCAGATCCAACCGATGAGTTTTGCAGATCCATCCAACGACTCGTCCGGCGCATGGCGCGGGTCCGGCAGGTTAAGCGGGCTGGCGTTTGTCGTGATTCTGGCAGCGGTCCTAATTGCGCATTTCCCCCTGCTGCGACTTCCTTTTTTTTGGGACGAGGCCGGGTACTACATTCCGGCGGCCAGGGACTTGCTCCTGGCGGGCAACGTTATCCCCTCCTCCGTGCCTTCTAACGCTCACCCGCCGCTGGTGATGGCCTACCTGGGGACATGGTGGAAGATCGCGGGTTTCTCCATGCTGGTGACCCGGGCCGCCATGTTACTGGTAGCGGCTTTCGCCCTGCTCGGAGTGTTCCGGCTGGCACGCTTGGTCGCGAATTCCGAAGTAGCGGTGGCGGCCACTTTGTGCGCGGCACTGTACCCGGTTTTTTTTGCGCAGAGCTCGATGGCGCACATAGACCTGGCGGCCGCAGCCTTGAGCTTCTGGGGCCTGGAGGCCTACCTAGGAGGACGTCCGCGCGCCGGTACCCTGTGGTTCACCTTGGCAACGCTGGCCAAGGAAACGGCTGTACTCGCTCCACTCGGGTTGCTGGCGTGGGAGTTAGCTCGCTCGCCGATCAGCCGACGAACCTTGGATCCAATCTGCCTAGCGTCCCCGCGGGGGCGGCTGATCTCGTTGACGGCTCCGGTAGCGATCCTGTGCAGCTGGTATGCCTATCATTACTCGAAGACCGGGTACGTGCTGGGAAATCCGGAATTTTTCCGCTACAACGTGCAGGCCACGCACCACCCCATTCGCATACTGCTGGCCTTAGGGTTGCGGATCTGGCAAGTCACGGGCTACCTACACATGTGGGTACTCACGGCGATAATGGCATGGGCGCTCACTCAGCCTCCATTGCGGGACGGGAACGCAGAGCGTCCGCGCATTAGCCTCTCGGCGCAGATGGTGTTCGGCGTGGTGATCCTGGCCTACGTGTCAGCCATGGCGCTGGTGGGAGGCGCCGTGTTGGCGCGCTACATGCTGCCGGTGGTCCCGCTGTGGATCATTCTGGCGGTATCTACGCTACGCCGGAGAATCCGCCTCTGGCCGGCATGGGTAGCGGTCGCATGCGGGGCGTTTGTCGCGGCGTTGTTCTGGAATCCGCCCTATGGCTTCTCTCCCGAGGACAACCTGGCCTACCGCGACTACATCTGCCTCCATGAAGATGCGGAGCACGTTCTGGAATCGCGCTACCCGAGGGCACGGGTTCTGACCGCCTGGCCCGCCTCCGACGAGATCAGCCATCCGTATCTGGGCTACGTCACACAGCCACTGCGCGTGGTACAGATCGAGGACTTCACCGCGGAAGAACTGTTCTCCGTGGTAGAAGAGCGGGGCCGGTTTGATGTCGTTTTGCTTTTTTCCACCAAGTATGAACCGCCACGACAGCTGCTGGAGCGCTGGGGCGCGTGGAACAGAGTCAAGGCGCGCTTCTTCGGTTTTCATCGCGACCTGGTTCCCTCGGCCGCTGCCCAGATCCTGGGCGGACGGATCGTGTTTCGCGAGGCCCGAACCGGTCAATGGGTCGCGGTGATCGAATTGCAACCAGTGAAGGAGGCACGCGATCTCTCAGACCGCCATGACATGGCAAGAGTGCGTCTTCACGACCAGCCAGACTTCCCTTCCCGGCACGAGTTGCAGGGCCTCGCGGGCAGCCAGCGTCAGGTGAACTTCGAGTCTTACGCCGCAGTCGACACGGGCGGCGACGATCACGTCCTTTCGCACCAGGGCGGCGACTCTGCCGGGCAGCACATTACGTGCACTCAGTCCTTGCGGAGGATGGGTGGCCAGTAGAATGTCGCCGGCGCGGATGCCAACCCGCAGGGCCGAGCCGACACTGGCCTTCACCAGCGGAGTTTCGAGCGAAACTTCGCTCTGTGCCAAACGGCACGTCATGGTGCCGCGATCTTCATGCGAAGCCTCCACCACCGCGTCGAAGATGTTCTCGAACCCGGCGAGCTGCGCCACCGTTTCCTGGCGCGGAGCTCCCATCACTTCGTGCGGAGTTCCCTGCACCACCAGGCGTCCGCGATCGAGAACCAGCACCCGCTCGCCGAGAGCAAACACCTCGTCCCGGCTGTGTGTGACGTAGAGGATGGGAATGCGGTGGGCCTCATTCCACACCCGCAGGTCATCGAGGATGCGTGACTTGGTTGGCTGATCGAGGGCGGCCAGCGGCTCGTCCAGCAGCAGAATGCAGGGATCGGTCACCAGCGAGCGGGCCAGTGCGACGCGCTGGCGTTCGCCGCCAGAGATCTCGCGGGGACGGCGCGTCGCCAGTGATGCGATGCGGAACGCCTCGAGCACGGAGGCCACCCGCTCCTTCCGCTCCTGAGCCCCGATGCAGTCGAGGCCATAGCCGACGTTGACCTCGACCGTGAAATGAGGAAAAAGCGCGAGATTCTGAAACACATATCCCACCCTGCGCTGGGTCACGGGCAGATTAATGCGGGATTGCGCGTCGAAGAATACGCGCTCGCCCACGGCAATGGTCCCGGCGGCCGGAGTGGTCAGGCCTGCCACGCAGTTGAGTACTGTGGTCTTGCCGGCCCCCGAAGCTCCGAACAGGATGGTGAAGCCGGTGGGAGCCGAGAAGTCCACGTCCAGGGCAAAAAAAGGATCAACGCTGGAGGTGGTGCGGATGCGCGCGGCGAGCCCGGCTCTCAAGGCAGCGCTAGGGGCCGGGGCCAGCTTCAAGAGGGGGTCGGCAGTGATTGGACTTCGGGGCGCTAGCTCTCCATTTCCCAATTTGGCACCTATTGGGCTCTGCCCGGACCCGGCAGCCGGGCTCTAACTCTCCCTTTCCTGCGGCCTTGCAGGTGCCAATCCAGGTGGCACCTAACTCGGTGTTTCAAGAATCCCGCCGGCAGAAGGGGCAAGGAGTTCATTGTACAGAATCTCAATTGACACTCCCGGAAACTTCAAGCTAGTGTGACGACTCACGGGCGAAACCCTGTGGCGTCCAAAGTATGAAGCGCAATCTACTCCGCTCAGCGGTGCTTTTCCTGCTGGTTCTTTCCAACTCCATAGCGGGATTCGGACAAGGTTCCCGCCCGCTCTCTGCTTACGATTCGATCGACGAAAAGCATCGCGACAATCCCCAAGCGCGTGATGCCTGGTTCATGCGGGGACGTAGCGGAGTGCCGGGCGAGTCGCCGGCTTTGCTTCGCTACCAGGCATTGCAGCAGAAATTACAGATTCGCAAGCTACGCACGGCGGTGCGCACGGCTGCGGCCGCACCTGCCATCACCCTGAGCGGTGCCTGGATCGCGCTGGGCCCGGCACCGCTGGCCTCGGACTCCGGCAACGGCCAGGACTACAGCTGGGTCTCGGGACGAGCTACGGCGATTGCGATCGACCCGGCGGATGCGGTGGGGGGCGTTCCCACGGGCAACACCGTGTACATCGGCGGCGCCCATGGCGGCGTGTGGAAGTCAACGAACGCGGCCAGCACCAGCCCCGCCGCGGTAATCTGGAGCCCGGTGCTCGATTACGAGTCAACCTTGGCGGTGGGCGCCATCGCCATCCAACCGGGCAATACCGACCCGACGACAAGCGTGGTCCTGGTGGGAACGGGCGAGCCCAACAGCTCGGCAGACTCCTATTATGGGTTGGGCATTCTGCGCTCTGCGGACGGGGGAAACACCTGGAGCTTGATCCCGTCGGCGGTCACGGGTCAGTCCTTTGCAGGAACCGGCTTCAGCAAGATTGCATTCAGCACGGCAACTACCAGCCTCGTGGTCGCGGCGTCGGCCGCAGCCAGCACGGGAATCAGCTTGGGACTGGATGCTGGCTATCCCCACAATCTTGGGCTTTACTACTCGACCGATGGCGGCGCGACCTGGAACTTCGCCGCGGTCCGGGATAGCGCCACGACCATCGCGCCGGGGTCGGCAACCTCGGTGGTTTACAACGCCGTCGCGGGGACTTTTTTCGCCGCCATCCGACGGCACGGGATTTATGCCTCTACAGACGGTCAGACTTGGACGCGACTGACAAACCAGCCGGGGACCACCTTGACCGCGGCGAACTGCCCGGCCAATCCCTCATCCGCGAATTGCCCGATCTATCGCGCCGAGCTGACCGTAGTCCCCGGGCGCAACGAGATGTACGCCTGGGTCGTTTCGCTGGATAACGGCGGGAACGAGATTGACGGTGGCATCTGGCAGACCCGCAACGGCGGTGGGAGCTGGACACCAATCCCGGACAACAGCACCACCAGTCCCAGCATCAGCAACTGTGGCGATCCCGACGGCTGTGGCGTCGAACAAGGCACGTACAACCTGGAGTTGCTGGCCTTGCCCAGCGGAAGCGCCACCGATCTGTACGCCGGAGCGATTAATCTCTACAAGTGCACGATTAACACCCCTGCCGCGAACCCAAGTTGCTCTTTCCTGAACCTTACCCATGTTTACAACGGCGTATGTAGCCCTTTCGCTAAGGTTCATCCCGATCAGCATCATTTGGCGGGGACCATCGTGAACGGCAAGGAACTGATGTACTTCGCCAATGATGGCGGCATCTACCGCTCGCTGGATGGTTACACGTTGTCGGGCGCCGGGACCTGCGGTCAAACGCTACAGTTCGACAGCTTGAATCAGACTCTGGGGTCGATGACACAGTTCGTCTCGTTCTCGGTGCACCCGACCGATCCTCAGACCCTACTGGGAGGCACTCAGGACAACGGGTCGCCGGCGACGGCGTCGGCAACCACCAGCCTAGAGTGGGGCAACGTGCATCCCGGGGACGGCGGCTACAACGCCATCACGTCCAATTCACCGAACGACTGGTTCACTTCGTTTCCCGATGTTCCACCCGGAGGTCTGGAGGTCGACCACTGCGCCAGTGGAGCCAGCTGCACGGCGCTCAGCTTCAAGCAAGTCATCAGCAGCACAAATCTCGGCAACGATGACGGAGAGTTTTACTTTCCCTACATTCTGGACCCGCAAGCACCCGTCGCAACGCTCGTGGGTACATGCCGGATCTGGCGGGTGACGAATGCAACCAATCCCACGAACTTCATCGCGTTGAGCCAGGATTTTGAGCCGAACGCGTCGACGCCCTGCCGCGGCGTCGAGATCAACCTGGTGCGTTCGATTGCCGCCGGAGGTCCTAAGGACGCAAACGGATTCTCTAAGGTGATCTACGCCGGGACAGACGGATTGGGCGCCATTCAGACCCCTGTGGTCACGAGCGTACCCACCGGCGGCAGGGTCTTCGTCACCAAAGACGCAAGCGTGGCTTCGCCCGTGTTCACCGAGGTCACGGGGACGATCAATCCGGGCTGGAATCCCGTCTCCAGCATCGCCGTGGACTCGTCCGACGTCACAGGACAGACTGCGTACGTCACCATCATGGGCTTCCATGTCAGCCACGTCTGGAAGACCACGAACGCGGGAGCCAGTTGGACGGACTTCTCGGGGACGGGAATGACACAGATTCCCGACTCCCCGGCCAACTCGGTGGTGGTGGACTCCGCGGCTGGGGCGGTGTACGTCGGCACAGATGTCGGGGTGTTTTACAGCAGCACTTCCAGCCCGAGTTGGATCGAAGTAGGGCCGGCGGCGAGCCCGAGCGCCCATGGATTTCTGCCCAACCTTCCGGTTAGCGCGCTGCAGATTTTCAACGGTGGAGGGCAGAAGTTACTGCGGGCCTCCACCTACGGGCGTGGCATCTGGCAGTTCGACCTGGTGACAACACCCGACTATCAGATTGCCCTCAGCAACACCCCACTGACTGTGTTCGCGGGGCAGACTGGAACATTCAGTGGCAGGCTGACCGCGGCAAACGGATATGACAGTGCAGTCAACTTGAGTTGCAGCGGCAGTTCCCTTCCCAATCCGTGCAGTCCAAACCCGGCCCAGGTGACCCCGGGGGCCAGTTTCACGGTGAGCGCCGGAACGAGCAGCACGCCGCAAGATTACTCGTTCAATGTGCACGGGGTGGGAACCGATGCCTCCGCCACCACTCACGATGCGCCGGTCGTGCTGCACACGCTGGGGGTGAGCGCGGTTTCGCCCGCGTCGGTTGCGGTTCCCCAGGGGGACACTTCCCCGACAATTCAGTTCACGGTTTCCTCCACCGGTTCTTTCACCGGGACCGTGACTTTGTCCTGTTCGGGCCTGCCGGCCGGCGCAACCTGCAGTTTCTCTCCTTCCAACTCGGTGCAGCCCACCTCCAGCAGCCCGGTGAACGTTTTCCTGACCATCGCCACCCTCGCCACTACACCGGCGGGCACGACGGCAGTCACGGTTTCGGCCGATACCACAGGGGCACCCGCCGCAAAAACCCAGTTTCTGGGCCTGACCGTGACCGTTCCGACGTCGGACTACAGCCTGGCCATCACCGATTCGCCGCAAACCTCCGCCGTGGGTACGTCAGCCACATTTCATGGAGCTCTTAAGACCGTGAACGGTTATGGCAGTGCGGTGAATTTGTCCTGCGGCACAGGCGCACCGCCGACCTGCGCGATCTCGCCCACCTCGGTCACGCCCACAGCCAGCGGGGCTGCATTTACGGTCACGGTTCAGAGTACGCTGGCGCAAAGTTATAGCTTCAGCGTCAATGGCACAGGCACGGATGCGGTACACGTGGCGCATTCCTTCGCAGTGCTGTTCAATGCTTTCACCTTCACGTTGTCGACCTCACCCACTGCGCAAACGGTGACCGCCGGACAAACCGCAGCCTACACCCTCACGACAACACCGGTTGGAGTGACTGCACTCCCCAACAATGTGACGTTCGCTTGTTCGAATCTGCCTGCGGCCGCGACCTGTTCCTTCAATCCAACCCTAGTCCAGGCCAATGGCGGCCAGCAGAGTGTGACCTTGTCGATTGTCACTGCCGGAGCCGGCGCGCAGGCGCCGCTCCGCCCCTTGGCGCGCGAGCGCCGGGGGCCGCCTTTCTTCCTATGGGTGCCGGCGCTCGGCCTAATCGTCGGAGGGCTGGGCCGCAGGCCGAGAGCGAGGCGGAGAGTAACGACCGGCCTGGGGGTGCTGTTGTTGATCGCGGCAGTTAGCGCACTGCCCTCGTGCGGCGGGGGGAGCGGCGGCGAAAGCAATGGCAGCGGAGGCGTGACCGTCAGCGTGACTCCAATGTCCTGGAGCTTGTTCCCCATGCAGCAGAAGGCCTTTGCTGCATCGGTGAGCGGCACCACCAATACGGCCGTCATGTGGTCGGTGAACAACACGCCCGGTGGCAACTCCACGATCGGGACGATTGACAACGCGGGGATGTATACCGCGCCAGCGGCCGTGCCGAATCCGCCGGGGGTGACCGTGACCGCGATCGCGCAGGCCGACATCACCAAGTCGGGTAACGCTAGCGTGACCATCAAGCAACCGACGCCAACCGGGACATACTCCGTTACAGTGACCGCAACCTCGGGAAACATCGCGCAGACCACGACCGTCACACTGAATGTGCAGTAAGTGGCCGTGCCAGCCCCGGGGTCGCCTGCTTTCCTTCTGGCTGTTTCAGAGCAGGGAACTCCATGGGTTGAATATCCTTGGGGGAAAGGCAGCTCTTGCGCTTATCCTGGGGGAGGTCTTCGCGCCCGGGCGGCCAAGCGCCCGCGCCCCGACTTTTCATGACCGGCGAACACGACGTCATCGTAATTGGCGGAGGGATCGTTGGTCTTTCCGTCGCAATGCAGATCACGCGACGATTTCCCCGTATGAAGCTTGCAGTTCTGGAGAAAGAAGCAGGTGTCGGCCGGCACCAAACCGGGCACAACAGTGGAGTCATTCATTCGGGGATCTACTACAAGCCAGGGTCGATCAAGGCGCGCACCTGCGTAGAGGGAGCCGCGGCCATGGTGGAGTTTTGCCAGGCACACACTCTCCCCCTCCGGGTTTGCGGAAAAGTGATCGTCGCCACCAGCGAGGCGGAGTTGCCGCGGCTCAACCATCTGCTGGAACGTGGACGCGCGAACGGTGTTGATGGGCTACGCTTGTTGAATCGGGACCAACTGCGGGAAATTGAGCCTCATGCCGAGGGACTGGCCGCGCTGCACGTGCCCGGAACCGGGATCACCGACTTCACCCTGGTCAGCGAGAAGTACGCCGAGATCACCCGGGCACAAGGCGGCACTGTGTGGACGTCTGCGCCGGTGATCGGGATTCGGAAGGATGGCACGGATTCAGTGGTGGAAACTACGGCAGGGGCATTCCGCACCGGTTTTGTGATCAACTGCGCGGGCCTGTTCAGCGACCGGGTCAGCCAGATGGCGGGAGAGAGGCCACCAATCCGGATTATCCCGTTCCGCGGAGAGTACTACGACCTAGTGCCGGCGAAGGAGCACCTGGTGCACACCCTGATTTATCCGGTGCCTGATCCGCGGTTTCCGTTCCTGGGTGTGCACTTCACCCGACGCATCCACGGCGGCGTGGACGCCGGACCCAACGCGGTGTTGGCCTTCAAACGCGAGGGCTACCGGCGCACGGACTTCAGCGCCCGAGATACGCTGGCGTCACTCTCCTTCCCCGGCTTCTGGCGGATGGCGGCACGCTTCTGGCGCAGCGGTGTTGGCGAATCCTACCGTTCGGTGCGTAAGCGCGCTTTTGTGGCGGCGTTGCGAAAGATGGTGCCCGAAGTGCGCGAGGACGATCTGCGGCCGGGCGGGTCCGGGGTGCGGGCACAGGCCATTGCCCGCGATGGCTGCCTGGTGGATGATTTTCTGTTCTCGCGCAGTGGGAACCTGCTGCACCTGTACAACGTGCCTTCGCCGGCGGCGACTGCGTCCATCGCCGTCGGCCGCGCTATCGTCCAAATGGCGGCCGAGGCCTTCTCCTGGCAGTAGGTCATAATCGTTCCGCCACGCCGCGGCTTTCCATCCTCATTCCACAAAGAAGCTGCTAGAGTGTAGGCCTGAACCGCGTAATGGTGCGCAAGGCTTGCGGGCGGAGCGCATTACGGAGGCGGATCGCATGGAACACCTGGCCGGCAAGCGAGTGGCCGTTATTGGCGCAGGAAAGATCGGCGGAATTTTGTTGAAAGCCTTCCTGGAGAAGAAGCTCCTGGATCCGGCCTCGACGCTGGCCACTGTGCAGCACGAGGAGCGCGCCCAGGCGTTGTCTGCCAAGCTGGGGATCCCGGTCGGAACGGATAATGCTGCCGCGGCCCGTGTGGCTGACATCCTATTTATTTGCGTTAAGCCACAGGCCGTGGCCGGCGTGGCCGAGGAGATCCGGCCGTACGTGCGTGCCGAGCAGTTGGTCATCTCGGTGGCGGCGTCAGTACCGACTACCCAGATCGAGAACGCGCTCCGCGGCAGTATTCCCGTCGTGCGGGCGATGCCCAACACCCCCTGCGCGATGGGCAAAGGCATGACGGCTCTGTGTCGGGGCAAACATGCGGCTGCGATGCACCTGGAGACGGCCAGCGCCCTCTTCGACGTGGTGGGACGCACCGTCGTGGTGGACGAAAAGCACATGGACGCCGTCACCGGTCTCTCCGCGAGCGGTCCAGCATACATTTACATCATTCTGGAGTCGCTGGCGGAAGCCGGCGTCAAGGTAGGACTGCCGCGCGACGTGGCCACGCTGCTGGCAGCGCAAACCACTCTGGGCGCCGCCAGCGTGGTGCTCGAAACCGGTGATCACCCGGCGCTGCTCAAAGACGCAGTCACGACTCCGGCGGGATGCACCGTTGACGGCATCCTCGAACTGGAGGAGGGTAAGCTGCGAGTAACGCTGATCAAGGCGGTAGTCAAAGCCACACAGCGCGCCCGCGAGCTGGCGCACAGCAGCTGAAGGGCGCCTTTTCAATCGTGAAGGGCGAAGCTGAGCGTAACTCGAGTTTGGAACGGGACCGGTTTGTTCGCCTTGGTGTAGGGCGTGTATTTCCACTGCCGCACTGCCGCCACCGCAGCGTCCACCAGTTCGGGGTTTCCGCTGAGCACCTTGAGGTCCTGCACACTCCCATCCTTCCCGACCTGGGCGAGCAGTACGACCATTCCTTGGATGCGTTTCTGGCGGGCGCCCTCAGGGTACTCCGGTTCGACGCGGTCCAGCACGAACTGCTCGGCAATCTCAGGGTCGATCTGATCCATCGGCTTCTCGCCAGGACGCGGGACCGGCTTCGTGGTAGCCACCGGCTGCTTTTTCACCAGGGCGGCGTCCGAGACCGGAGGCGCCGGCTTGCGAGGCGCCCCGGAAGTGTCCGGCCCGGTCGTGGTCACCGTGGACCCGGTAGCGGGCTCGAGATGATAAATCCGCCTTCCGTTCTGGAAGATGTCGAGCCCACCCGGCGGAGTTTGATACGCAGCGTCCTTTTTCGCCCTCATCTCGGATGGAACTGGCCTGGCCACCTCCGGCAGCGCCGGCGGATTCTCTGCTCGAGAAGCGGGTGGTTGTGTCGGAGGCGGTTGGGGAGCAACTGTTTCCGGGTGGGTAGGAACTGGGGTCGGGGTGCGTGAGTGGGCTGGTGCACTAATGTGAGCGCCCATGGTTTTAGCGTGCGGCCAACCCAACCGCCATAGCATCAATCCCAACAGGGCGCAAGCGATCACGATGATAAGGCCGCTGAGAACCAGCGTCCAGGGATCACGGCGTACGCGTGCCGGCACGGCGCTCTCCACGATAGCGGCGATGTCCGCGGGATAAACACTGCTCTCCTCAGGACTGGGGACGTCGGTGCTGGTGAGTTTGGGAAAGGGTACATCGTCGTTGGCGGGCGCAGAGGGAAATTCTGCGATCTTTCCGGATGATATGCTCGCAGCGGTCTGGGGATTACTGCGCAGGATGCGCCCCGCCAGGGCCTGCAAGGTCTGAAGGTCCCGATCGGCGAAGGCATGCGGCAAGGACGAAAAGACCTCGAAAACACCAGCCATCTCCTCGCCGATCTGCAGGGGCATGACCAGGATCGACCGGATTCCGAGCAGGCGGCAGGCAGCGGCATTCACGCGCGCATCGATGACTGTGTCATCGCAACGTTGGGCTTCTCCGGTTCGCAGGCATATGGCCGATAGCCCCGACTTCTTGTCGAGCTGAGCGCCGAGCTCGGGGGCGCTCGCGCCGGTAGTGGCGCAGCACACCACCTCGCCGTCCTTGAGCAGGGCAATCGCCGCTCCGGTAGCGGCTGTCGCCAGGCAGGCCTGCCGGACGATCTCGTTCAGGACGAGGTCCAGAGCCAGGTTGGCCGAAGTCACTCCACCGCCGTGAGCCGTCAGAGCTTCGGTGAGGCGGGACACCTCGCTGTCCGAACGCAGCCAGCGACGCAGCTGCTCCTCGGTCGACGCAGAGGTCTCCTCAAGAGGATCGAAGGAACGGGCACCAAGAGAACGAGCCATGAATAGGGAACCTTGTGAGCCTGGGCTCTCACCGCTGTGGGGGTCAGCGTGCTGGGACTACCAATCGGAGTTTCACCCGAAAACTGGCAGGTTGTCAATTGGAAAGGCTTCCAAGCAGGCGAGCCTTCGCTTCAGTGTTGCCGGGGTGCGCACGGCATCCCTGCACCTCCAAATGCCACATGCAAGTCATGTATTATCAGTGTGCTAGGAGACTAACCCAAGGAACCTGGCAGCACGATTGTCCGGCGTGCTCAGAGGCCGGATATCTTCGCCGTCCCCACGGCTTTTCAGGCCGACGCACTCGCCTGAGACCGGCCCGGCATCAGGCCACTTTTAAGACTGGAAAACACACACCGAACCCCTAGGAGGATCTGCAAACTCGGGCGGAGGCCTCCGAGTCAAGCTGTAGGTTTTCCGCCCGGCACTGCGCCTTCGGGGGACGACGAACTCTTGCTGTGTGCCTTCCGTTCCAGCATCCCGGCCGTAACCAGCAGGATCCCAATCGCGCCGAAACACGCCAAAGCGAGCAGAGCGATCATAAGGATCGGCATAACCTTCTCCCCTTGCCATTGTTCTGCCAAATGACCCGGACCTCCGTGACCGGGCTCACCTTGCAATGTGACTGGGATTCGCGGTTTCCCGTCTTGACACCGCACCGGCGGCAAGCCACGAGTTCCCCTTCAGTCGCCTGGGACAAACCTGCTAAAGTAAGCGTCTGGTCGGCGCATGATCTTCGTGCTTCGCCCGCCGCAAACCAAGGCCTTCTCCCATGCACATTGCAGTCGTTGGTTCCGGATATGTAGGGCTGGTAGCAGGAGCGTGTTTCGCTGAAGTGGGACACGAAGTGATCGTGGTCGACAACGACCTGGAGAAGCTGCGCGCCCTGCGCAACGGCCAGGTCCCGATCCACGAAAAATTCCTGCCTGAGCTTCTGCTGCGGCACCGCGGCAAAAGACTCCAATTTTCCGAGAACCTGCAGGAAGCAGCGCGCGCCAGCGCGGTCATCTTTATCGCGGTAGGCACGCCGCCCACGGAGCGGGGTGAAGCCGACCTCTCCTATGTCGAATCGGTGGCGCGGGAGATCTCGGGAGCCATTGACAGTTACAAGGTGATCGTCGAAAAAAGCACGGTACCGGTATACACCAGCGAGTGGGTGCGCCGCATCATTCTGCGCAACGGAGCCGACCCGGCGTGCTTCGAGGTCGCCTCTAATCCCGAATTTCTGCGTGAGGGAACGGCGGTCACGGATTTCCTGTTCCCCGACCGCATCGTGCTCGGCGTCAATAGCGAACGCTGCGGCGCAGTGCTGCGCGAGATCTACGCGCCCCTAACCGACAGCTCGTACTACCATCGCGCGGATGCGATCCCGCAGCCCGATCACGCCCACGTCCCGCCTCCGCTCATCATGGGTAGCGCCGCTAGCGCCGAACTGATCAAGCACGCATCCAATGCCTTTCTGGCGATGAAGATCTCATTCATTAATGCGGTGGCTTCGATCTGCGAGTCGGTCAGGGCCGACGTGCGGCAGGTCTGCCAGGGCATCGGCAGCGATGCCCGCATCGGGCCGCGTTTCCTAAATCCCGGCATCGGCTACGGCGGTTCCTGCTTCCCCAAAGATCTGAGGGCTTTTCGTGCCGTGGCTCGCGAATGCGGCTATGACTTCCGCCTGCTGGACGAGGTCATGCGTATCAACGAGGGGCAGCGTGAGCGCTTTCTCTCCAAGGTGCGCAAGGCGCTATGGACGCTGCGGGGCAAGCGACTGGCCGTGCTCGGTCTTGCCTTCAAGGGTGGCACTGACGATATCCGCGACTCGCCAGCACTTCTGCTGGTTCAGGACCTGGTCCGGGAAGGCTGCCTCATCACCGCCTACGACCCGGCTGCGATGGAACGAGCCAAGGAAGTTCTGCATGCCAACGTGGACTTCGCCGCGAGCGCTTACGACGCGGCCGCCGGTGCGGATGCGCTGCTGATCCTGACCGAATGGGAGGATTTCGCCACGCTCGACCTGAATCAGTTGCGCGGCAAATTACGCTATCCCATCGTGCTCGACGGACGCAACCTGTATGATCCCCAGGTCATGGCGGCTCATGGCTTTACCTATTACAGCGTAGGACGCCTGCCCGTGCTGCCGGAACGCCTGGCAGGCGAAGCGGGCGACAGCACATGAGTCCTCTACGCGCGTTGGTCACCGGCGGCGCCGGCTTCCTCGGATCGCATCTCTGCGACGGGCTGCTCAGTGACGGATACTCGGTGGTGGTAGCGGACAACCTGCTCACCGGCCGCCTGTCCAATCTCGAACATCTCCGCAACGAGCCCCGATTCGAGTTCCGCGAGGTGGATGTATCGGAACCCTTCGACTGCGGTCCGGTGCAGTATGTGTTTCACTTCGCCAGCCCGGCCAGTCCGGTGGACTACGGTGCGCACGGTATTGCAACCCTGCAGGCGGGCTCGCTCGGCACCTTTCAGGCGCTTGAGATGGCCCGCACGTATGGCGCGAAATACCTTCTGGCTTCCACCTCGGAGTGTTACGGGGACCCACTGGAGCATCCCCAGAGCGAGACTTACTGGGGCCACGTGAATCCGATTGGACCGCGTTCGGTTTACGACGAAGCCAAGCGTTTTGCCGAAGCCGCCACCATGGCCTACTTCCGCTATCACAAGGTGGACACGCGCATCGTGCGCATCTTCAATACCTACGGTCCGCGCATGCAGGTGCAGGATGGTCGCGTGATTCCCAACTTCATGCGGCAGGCGTTGTGCGGCGAAGACTTGACCGTTTACGGCGACGGCAGTCAGACCCGCAGCTTCTGTTACGTGAGTGACGAGATCGACGGCATCCTGCGTCTTTCACGATCATCCGAGCGTGAACCGGTGAACATCGGCAACCCCGTCGAGTTTACGATTTTGGAATGCGCGAAGAAGGTGCTGGCGCTCACCCAGGCGAAGAGCGCAATTCGCTTCCAGCCACTGCCGGCGGATGATCCCAAACAGCGCCGGCCGGACATCGCTAAGGCCAGGCGCTTGCTGGGCTGGGAACCCAGGATCGATCTCGACAGCGGATTGAAAATGTCGTTGGAGTATTTCCGACAGGTCGTAGGCGGCGAACCCCCTGCCAAGGGGTAACCCGCCGTTTGCCCGACCCCGCCGGGCTCTCAGCGCGTCCAGGGGTCGCCTACACCCACGCTGGCATCAGGTTTGACCTCAGCCAACAGCCGAATCAAGTGCTGGACCTGATCGCGATCCTCGGAGGTCCTCAGTGTGAACTGGACGCCCATGCCGAACCCGGGATGTACGGCCTGTACCACCCCCTGTACGCGCAGCTTGAGCTCGGTGGTTCGGACCCGGATCTCGACGGCCTGTCCCGGCAAGAAGGGCGAAGGCATTTCGACGTAGCAGCCGCCCATGCTGATGTCCGACAAGCTACAGCGGTGGGGCACGGACCCGCCCAGACGATAGACATCCGCTCCCAGCCGGCACGCATGCCGCGCTCCTCCGCGGCGATTTCCGGGTGAAGCCCGGAAACGAGCCAACCCGTCGTCAGCCCGGGAAGCCGGAGGGCGCGGCTTCTGCGGGGCAGGCGGCGTAGGACGCGAATGGGCCGGGGCAGAGGCACCGGCGTTGTTGGCAACGGCTAGGCTCTCGCGCAGCCAGTCCCGCAGGATGCGACGCGAAGACTGAGGCACATCCGCAAACCGAATCCCCACGCGGCCCGCGGAATCTTGCCAAACCACCTCCCCGGACAACCGAACCAGGGCAGGACTAGAGGGTAGGTTGAACTGGAAATAGACCCTGCAGCGGGGAGGAAGTTTGTGTTCGCTTTGCAGGGAAAGGCCTTCCTCACCCAGGTCGAGCAGCGTCGCCTGGGCCTTTTCAATGTTGGCATAATCCAACGTGGTGGGGATGTAGGCGGATGCGCGAGCGCTGCGGCGACGCTCGCGGCGCATCAGGGTGCGTGCCGCATGCAGGCTGGCCCGCGCACGCTCGGGGGAGATCGGCTTGTACAGAACAAAGTTGGTGCCCAGGGCAAAGATCTGGCGTACGTCATTCTCTGAGCCAACCAAAGCGACGACCAGGGTTGGGCGGTTCACGGGAGAAGATCGGATTCGTTGGAGGATGACAGCGGCCTCGCGCTCCTCGACAAAATCAACAATGATGACGTCGAAGGGCTGGTGGTCCAGCAACGCCTGGATCGGGCTCGCGTCGGGATGGCACTCCGTCCGGATCTCCAGTGCCGCCAGGATGGACTGCAATACTTCCACAGAAGAAGCGTCCGGGCACACGATCAGGCTTGTGAGAGCCATACCGGGAGCATCGTAGAGTTACGGCGGAGGCAACGACAAGTTACTGCTGTAACCAGGTGTGAAGAGCGGGCTGGATCCGCCCCACCCCGGGGCTGCACCAGCAGCCAGCTCGAGCTCGCGAAGGACTCTGCAACCCGTTGAATGGCAAGCCTGATTTTGAAGGCCACCCATCGCCGGCAAAGCCAGGCAGAGGTCTCGATGTAACCAGGGTTACCGGGCTCAATTACGTTACGGAGGTCCAATCCCCACCCCTTGTACGCTGGTGCTTTGACGCTCACTTTCCACCTCCCTACGATGAACGCACGTAAGCAGGCGCGCCCGGTTTGCGGCCGGGCTCGCGGCTTCTCAGTGCCGTTACTTCGTCACTTCCCGGACCCTGAATGGCGCGACGGCAGCAATGGTGGAGAGTGCCATGACAGCTCTCGACAACCCGCGCGCTTCAGACTCCTCCCCTAGAAACGAAACTCTCGTGTCCAACGCTCGCGGTTTTTCTCTGCTGGAGATGATGATGGTGGTTCTGATCCTCATGCTCACCTGCGGGATCGGTTTCATCACCTTGCAGCCGGCGCTGAAGCAGGCGCACGTGGATTCAGCCTACGACACCACTTTGATGGCGCTGCGCAACTATCGCTCGCGCGCGATTACCGAACGCAAGCGTTACATCGTAGCCTTCACCGCGCCCGGAACCATCACGATTTCCTATTGGGGAGTCGGCGTACCCGTCAATCCGGCCCCGGTCATTGTCTCGACCTTGACGCTGCCCCCCGACGTTCAATTTGTCGTGCAGGCGGGCATGCCCACCAGTCCGGCCACTGTGCCGGACGGATTCGGCAACGGGGGGACCGCGGTCGACTTCGACCAGGGGGTCGGTCTGGGAAGCCAGAACTACGTCATGTTCATGCCCGATGGTTCCTCGCAGGACACGCTCGGCAACCTGAACAGCGGTGTGCTCTACCTCGGCCGCCCGGGAGACCTGCTCAGTATGCGTGCCCTTACGGTTTTTGGTTCTACCGGTAGAATCCGCGGCTGGCGTCTTAACAAGCCGGCGGGAGGAGCGCAATGGAGTCAACAGTAATGGGGAAACAGCGCGCTCGCGAAGCCGAGCGCCGGGCGCGTGGCCAGCTGGGCTTCGGCCTGATCGAAGTGATGATTTCGATGACGATTCTGACCATCGGGCTGCTCGCCCTAGTGGGCACGTTTGCCACGGCGCTCGCCTCCACCCAATGGTCGCAGGAAGATCTGATTGCCAAGCAGAAGGCGTTAGAGGCGCTGGAGAGCATCTACACCGCGCGCGACACGCAGCAGATCACCTTTGCCCAAATCGCCAACGTCGGCGGCGGCGGGATCTTCGCCAATGGCTATACCCCGATGCTGCAGGCGGGCCCGGACGGTCTGGTGGGAACGGCCGACGATGTCAACTTTCCCAACTGCCCCGGGGGCGCGGAGTGCTTCCAGTTGCCCGGTCCGGACGGAATCCTGGGGACCGCCGACGACACTACGATGAGCCTGCAGAACTTCTCCCGCCAAGTCCTGATCTCTCCCGTTCTGCAGCAGCCTGGGAATGTGCCTAATCCGAATCTGAAGCAAATCACCGTGAATGTGCAGTACTACAAGCAAGGATTTCGGACTCCCCGCGTGTACACCGTCAATGCCTTGATGTCGGCGTTCCGCTGAGCATGAGGAAACCTGAGATGGGAACAAAACGCAAGCGCGGTTTTTCGTTGCTCGAACTGATGATCGCCATGGTTCTGGGTGTAATCGTCATCGGGTCAGCCGTCCAGCTCTTCAAGAAGGCCATGGATTCAACTCGGCTGGTGGTACAGCGCGCGGAGCTGCAACAGAATATGCGGGCCGCCGTTGAAATAATGACCAAAGACGTTAGCCTCGCGGGATCCGGGATTCCCTCGGGAGGGATCCAGCTGCCCACCGGCGGCCTGCCCTCGAAGTACGGCTGCGATCAGGCTGGAACCTGCCACGTCCTGAACAACAACTACCCCACTGGCAACTACATGTACGGTGTGATTCCCGGATTCAACAGCGGGGTCGAAGGCGGCGCGGTCGTTCCCTCGGCTCCGGGCGCGGTCAATGACAGCATCACGGTGGTCTACGCCGACTACAACTTCCCGCTCAACGAATACAACGTGACCTTCCCGGGGCCGAATCCCAGCGGACAGAGCGTCAACATTACGCCCAACGCGGCCTTCATCCCGGCCCCGCCTTTGGTCACTGCGGCCGGCGGGCTCCAGGTGGGAGACCTCGTCTGGCTCAGCAATACCGCCGGCAATGCGGTGGGCGAGGTCACCGGCTTTACCAACGCCACTATCGCCTTTGCCGACAACGACCCGCTTCAGATCAACCAGAGCGGCGCCGCGGCGAACAACATCAAGGCCCTGGCCGCCGGTGGAACCATGATTGCCTACCGGATCTTTGCCGTGACCTACTACCTGACCGTACCTAACAACGGTCAACTCCCTCGCTTGATGCGACAGGTCAACGGTCTGACTCCCGTACCGGTGGCGGACAACATCATTAACCTTCAGTTTGCCTACGACCTGTACAACTCCAACAACAATGCGTTGGATGCCAACCAGGCCAATCCTCTGGGGATCGCTGGAGACAACCTCAACAATGTGCAGAAAATCAACATGTCCGTGATGGGACAAAGCCTCATCAACAACGGCAAGAATGCGCAAAGCATGGCCTTGGCGACGTCGGTGAGCGCGCAAAATATGGCCTTTCGCAACCGGTATCAGTAAAGGGTTTCAGATTTCAGGAGATGCCTATGGGGAAGTCGAGACACAGTTCGGACGGTTTCACTCTGATTGCGGCGCTGTTGTTGCTCGTGCTGCTCTCCGGAATTGCCGTAGGAATGATGTTTCTGGTGACCAACGAAGGTCACATGAGCGGCAACGAACAGGAAGACAACCTCGCCTACTACGGCGCCCAGTCCGGCATCGAGATGCTGACTGCGAATCTCGCGGCGCTGTACCAGACGAGTCTGTCGCCGACCGACAACCAGATCCAGGCCCTGGCGGGTGTCTACCCGAGCTCGACCATGGTCGGCACCATGAACTATGTCCAGGCCATCACCTACCCCAACGGCAAGGACGCCAATGGCAATCCCATTAGCAACGTCAGCACGGTAAGCTCGGGCGCCAACCAGGGCCTTTACGCCCAGATTATTCCCATGAACCTGACGGTGAATGCCACCCGCCCGGGGGGGGCCTCGGTGAACATCAACCGGACGGTCGAAGTCGCCTTGATTCCCGTGTTTCAGTTCGGCGTCTTCTGTGGGTACGACTGCAGCTACTTCCCCGGCCCAAACTTCAGCTTCGGCGGGCGGGTACACACCAACGGCAACCTGTTCCTTGGCGATGGCAACAACCTGGTCTTTAACGACAAGATTGCGGCCTTCAATCAGATCGTCATGGACCAGCTGGAGAACGGCCACCTCACCTCGCAGAACTACACTGGGGCAGTGTGGATCTCCACCGCAGCGGGGGGCTGTCCCCTGAACACCTTCCCGCCCGCGGGATCGAACTGTGTCGTGCTTCCGGCTTCCGCGCCGGCGGCTCCCGGGGACGCCAGTTGGAGCGGAGGGTTCCCGGGGGTGGCGGGTAAGACAAACCAGAATTTCCCCTCCATTTCCAAGACCCTGAAGGGATACTTTGTCAACTCCCTGACCGGGGCCACGAACATGCAGTTGCCCTTCGTGCAGAACAGCTGCACCAGCAATCCTCCGCCCTGCACCGACCCCATCCAGATTATTCGCAAGCCGCTGCCCCAAGAGGCCCCGGGCAGTGCCCTGTCCCAGTCGCGGCTGTACAACAAGGCGCAGATACGGATTCTGCTGGCCGATACCGAGGCCGGCCTGCGTCCCGACCTGCTGCCGAACCTGCCGACGGATAACCAGGACGTCCAGTTCGTCCCCAACGGAACCTGGCCGGTGAATACGGCATTCGACCCCAAAGGAAACGCCGTCGGCGGCAACGAATACTTCGCCATGGCCAAGAAGAACACCAACAACTGGACCCCGCCGATCAACCCCAACTCCGGGGCCGCGGGCACGCAATTTAATTGGGCCACGTGGCCCTTGCTGGGTGAAATCACCAACAATCCTCCTAACGGGGGGGACGGCGCATGGCTCCGCGTCGAGTATCTGGATAACAGCAACCCAGGGAAATGGGTCGGGGTCACCAAGGAATGGCTGGGCTATGGCTTCGGGCGCGCTTACAACACGGTTCCGACCGCACCCGCGGGAGGCAATGCCATCAATCCCAACGCTATCCTGATCCTGCAACAGCTCATCAACAACAGCACGGCTCCCCCAACTTCGCCCACCGGGGCAGGCTCGGTGAACAATTGGTATCCCATCAATCTCTATGACACACGCGAAGGCGAGATGCGGGACAACGCGAACGGCTGCGCGGTGAACGGCATCATGAACGCCGTCGAGCTTGACGTGGGGAATCTAGCCCTTTGGTTAGCCGGCAAGAATGCTTACGGCGGGGGAAGCGGCAAGTTAGTGAATCTTTCGCAGCAGAATGGCTACGTGCTCTACTTCTCTGATCGAAGAGGGATGTTGCCCGATCCGAACCAAGGCAACCTTCTTTATGGTGAATCGGGTTTGGAGGACGTGATCAACTGGTCGCAACCCCTTACGTCCACCACTGTGGACGGCGTTTTGGAGGCTACCGCAACCCAGTATTACTTCTATTCGCCGGAAGACGTGGATCTGAACGGCAAGTTGGACAACTGGGGCGGGGCGAACATTGGCAACGGTTTCAATGTCATCACCAATACCGCCGTCCCCAATCCGTACAAGGCCACTGCCTGCAACACGACCGGCCTAGCCAATGCGGTAACCGGAGCGCGCCACGTGCTAAAGCTGGTGGACGGAAGCCTGGGCAATGTTCCTGTCCGCTGGGACAATAATCAGGGCGGCTTTACGGTTGCTTCGGAAAACCCGGTGTACGTTCAGGGCGATTACAACAGCAGCAAAGCCGATCCGGCGTGGGCCAGCAACAATGTCAACAATACCGTCGCGCACTCGGCGGCAGCGATCATTGCGGATGCAGTAACGCTGCTTTCCAACCAGTGGACCGATGTTAACAGTTTGAATAACCCGACTACTCTGGCCAACCGCCAGCCGAACGCTGACGCCTACTATCGGATGGCTGTGGCAGGTGGCAAGAACATACCCTTCCCGATTCCCACCTGGGGAGCATCCCAGGATTTCGGCACGGACGGCGGAATGCACAACTTCCTGCGCTACCTCGAAAACTGGGGCGGGGGCGGAGCTTCCGTTTGGTACAGCGGCTCGCTGGTCAGCATGTACTACTCCGAATACAACACCGGCACCTTCAAGTGCTGCACCGTGGTGTATGGGGCGCCAGCCAGTCGTAAGTACTACTTCGACACGCTGTTCCTGAACCCCGCGAACCTGCCGCCTGGAACGCCGACGTTCGAAGACATCAACAACCTGGCCTACCGTCAAAGTTTCACACCCCAGTAAACCGTTAACCTAACGATCCAACCAGCCCCGGTCCTGCTCGCAGGGCCGGGGTTTTACTGCGCCCGCCGACGGCCACCGTCCCTGCCCGCCGGGCCGCCGATTCCTCGTCTCCTGTATCATGGTTGTCCGGCTCTGCCAGACTCCCGCGACGTGGAGGAAGTCGTCTTTGTCCCCGATCAAGGCAATCTTCTGGGATGTGGGCGGCGTCCTGCTGACCAACGCCTGGGACCGCAAGCAGCGGGAGGCGACGCTGGAACACTTCGCGCTTGACGACGAGGAGTTCAGCGACCGTCACGAGATGGTGGTCTCTTCGTTCGAGCGCGGCAAGATCAGCCTGGATGAATACTTGGACCGCACCATCTTCTACCGCTCTCGCCGCTTCACCCGGGAACAGTTCAAGGACTACATGCTGGCGCTCTCCCAGCCCGTGCCCGAGGTACTGGCCTTTGCCGCAGATTTGGCGCAATCCGGGCGCTACCTGATGGGAACCATCAACAACGAATCACGCGATCTAAACCTCTACCGTATCGAGAAATTCGGCCTGCGTTCCATCTTCGAGCTGTTCCTCAGCTCCTGCTTCGTAGGATTGCGCAAGCCCGAGGAAGGCATCTACCGCCTGGCCCTGGAGACGACACAACAGACTCCTGACCAATGCTGCTTCATCGACGATCGCGCGCTCAACCTGGAAGGGGCGCGGCGCATGGGGATGCATACCATTGAAATGGACAGCATCGATCAGCTGCGGCGTGACTTGAAGGAACTGGGGATCGAGTCCGGCTAGCACACCGGGAACAGTTGTCGTGAACCTGTGCCGATGGGAGTGAGGCAGCACCCATCGTTCAAGGAGTCCTGCGAGAGCCCGGAGGCTTCGCCACCTCGGTTTCGACACTGGTCGTTAGACTCAGGTCGCTAGTGAGGCAATCGCAAGCGATCTTCCATTCGTTGTTGGCGTGGCGGGCCAGAACCATCAGGTATTTGCCGCGCTCTTCCCGTCGTTTCCCGACCGTCACGGGAACCAGCATTTTGTAGCGGCCCGCTTCGTACGCCAGATCGCCGACCACTTCAACCCGCAAAGTCTCGAGTTCGACCTCGCCTACGCCTGCGTCCAGCACCGCGAAGTAGAATTCCCGGATCGCGGCGGTGCCCCGGACCGGAGGATGATTGGGCCGCAGAATGAGAGCATCGCTGCCGTACATGTGCACCAGGTCATCCAGTTGCTTCGTGTTGCAGGCCAGCGCCCACTCCTTGGTCAAGGCGCGAGCTGCGGTTTCCGCGCGGCTCAGTGGCTGCCCGGCGGCGGCCACGCGCAGCCTGGCAGTATCGCGAAGCGTGCTGTCTGGAGACGGCGCCGGGACCAGCCCGGGCGCACCGCCAGAGGGGTCAGAGAAATAGTGGTGGTGGTAGTGATGGTGGTATACATGGCTTCCCGGAACCGGAGCGTTTGCCGGGGATGCGATCGCAGGAAGGGGCACATCCGCAGTGTCCTCCAACGTCAGTCCGCACTTCCCGCAGAAATGGCTGCCGGGGCGATTCTGATACCCGCATGACGAACAGGTAGCGGCTGAGACTTCGCGTAGAGGGGGGGGCCAAGCCTCATCGGGACCGGTCTCTAGAGCCAGGTCCTGCACCGCCCGCAGCGCCGCGGCGACCCTCTCTCGGCTGGGTGGCGGATGCCCCGTATTCCCCTGCAATCGCCGGAATAGCTCCTCTACCAGGGAATCCGGGGGCAGCTCTTTCTGAACGTCCGCAGGGCGAGGAGCGCTTCCCCGCGCAGGAGATGGTTTCTTGTCGTCCACTACACTGGTCCGGAAGCGCTATTTTAGATCAAATGCTGAATTACCGGCTGGAAAACTGGATCTTGCCTTCGGTCTCAGTGGGTACCCCATTGCACAGGGCCGGCCGATATCGCCAGCCCCGTACTGTCTCCAATACTGAGTGATCTTCAACCGATCCGGCGCTCTCGAGGATCAGGGGGCTGTGCACTCTTCCATCTGTGCCTACGATGAAGCTGACCTTCACCCGGAAGCTGGGGTCGGCGCCCGCCAGCACTGGATTGGGGGTCGTTAGAGCCTCCGGTGGCTGCGTGTCCTCGCAGCGCGCGCGGAGGCTGGTGTGCGGCACGTCAGCAAACTGGGACTCGCGCAGCGGTTCTCTCCACACCTGTTTTTCGATATTGGATAGAGATCCGGGCAGCGATACCCGCCACGGCTGTTGGGTGGTCGAAGCCATGAGCAATGCGGGAACAGAAAGCATGACGAAGAGACGCCACCCCTTGTGGGAGAGCATGTTGTTCAAACCCGGGGGATCGCGCACCTAGACCACTCCCCCCCCACCTCGAGGATGGGGCAATCCAGGTACCAAGATGAGAGGACAAATTTAGTCCATATTTCCCAGCAACTTACAGCCTATCGACGGAAGCAGGAGTAGCTTGAAGTGAAAACTGTTGCAATCGATGTAGCAACCAGAGGTGCCAGGTTCCCGAACCGGGAAAGAGACCATGAAAGAGTCATGCCTTGGTCCTTGCGAATCGGTTCCCGCCGAACAAATACTGGCTGATGGGAGGGGCGATTCCCATGTTTTCACGCTCGTCGGGTTATGCGATCCAGGCGTTAATCTACCTCGCGGAACAGCCACCCGGCCAGTTGACGGGGGCGCGGGAAATCGCTGCCGCCGCTCAGATTCCCATCCCTTTTCTATGGAAGATCCTGCGCAACCTCAGCCACAAGAGGCTCTTGCGTTCATTCAAAGGCGTGCGGGGAGGCTACGAACTGGCTCAGCCGCCGGGAAAGATCACGATCGCACAGGTGCTGAACGCAACCCAAGGTAGCGACCTGGTTGACGGCTGTATTCTGCTAAGCGCACCGTGTGACGAGCGGAATCCATGCCCGCTGCACGGCTTCTGGAAAGACAGCAAGAAGCAGCTGGAGCGGTTTGTGCAGCGAACCACCCTGGCCGATGTAGCTCGCAACGCGGCATCCCCACGCCCGAAACGCGGTTGACGAGGACTCCCTCCCGACCTGGCCCGGCACCCTGTGACGTGATACCCGCCAGCGGGTGAGCCAAGTCACATCATTCTATGAGGGGATGAATCAGAATTTTTGGTGGACGGTTTCAGCCGCCGCTGTTGGCATTCCTTGCCGGGAGGCAACTACGATGTTCGAACAAGAAATCGCCATGGAAAAGCGGGAATCCTCGGTGGTTCCGTTGTTGCTGATTGTTGCTCTGATTATCGCCATCGTG
The DNA here is from genome assembly GCA_035623795.1 of Terriglobales bacterium. Classification (GTDB taxonomy): domain Bacteria; phylum Acidobacteriota; class Terriglobia; order Terriglobales; family Acidobacteriaceae; genus DASPST01. The sequence goes on along the minus strand of DASPST010000110.1, from coordinate 161,119 downwards.
GGAGTAGCAGTCTACTATCTGATGGAGAACCGGAAAACCTTGACTTCGGAGGAGGCGAACGGCCTGATCAGCACCTCCCTGAAAGCGCAGGGAGCAGTCACGATTCACTTCCAGACGGGGAATGTGGTCGCCAGCGTCGAGGAAAGACCCTATGACCCCAACTACCGCCTCCTGGAGAAAGCTGGGCTCATCAAGATTGGCAAAGACACGGGGCGTTTCACGCCGGTCGCACTGACCCCGAAGGGCGAGCAGTTTCTTGCTGCGATTCCTGGAGTGAGCAAGACCCAGGGCGGAAAGGAGAATGCGTTGACCTACGTGGTGCCGGTTGCGGACCGCAGGCTGCTCGGCACCCCGAAGATTACCCCGCTGTCCATCGGGAGAGCGACCGCTGAATTCACCTGGGCCTGGGAACCGACCCAGATGGGTGAGCTGCTGGATGCCGCTGGTCCCCTGGTCCGCAGTTTCAACACCTGGGATCGTAGCCGGCTGATCAGCAAGTACGGCGCCCAGTTTTACCATGGAGAGCCCACGCGGGTGGCCATGTCTTTCACAAAGGGAGACAAAGGCTGGCAGATCGCCACCGAGTAGGGGCCGCGAACAGAGCACTAGCCCGGACGCACTCCCGCGCGTAGCGTAATCAAGGTAACTTCCGGCGGGCAATTCCAGCGGGCGGGAATGCGGATGGTGCCAATCCCCACGTTGGTATACAGAAGCAGGGAGCCTAGCCGCCGCAAGCCGGAGGGATACTTCTCGGCCATCTTCGGCAGATAGAGTGGCCCGATCAGCGGAAGGCACACCTGTCCGCCGTGCGAATGCCCTGAAAGTTGCAGATCGACCGGATAAGGCACAACCGTGTCGGCAAAATCCGGTTCATGGGCGAGCAGAACCACCGGCTCTTCCGCTGGAACACCCCGCAAGGCACGGCCGAGGTCGGCGTTACCCTTGAGTACGTCTCTCACTCCTGCCAGCCATAACCGCCGACCCTCACGTTCCAGGGCAACGGCCGTATTGTTGAGTACCTGGAATCCTGCCTCGGAAAGCGTGCCGGTCACCGAGCGTGCGTCCGCGAATTCGTCGTGATTTCCCAGGGCTGCGAAGATGCCGGAGCGGGCCCGGAGGCCGCGCAGGACCTGAGCGCAGGACGCCGCCTGCTGCGCCACGTTGCGCGCTGCGATTCCACCCAGAACGGGCATGGTTACAAAGTCCCCGGTTAACACCACCAGATCGGGGGACAATTCATTGGACATACGGACGGCCGCTTCTATCGGCCGTAGCGAGAAATACGGATCGTAGTGGAAATCGCTCAGTTGCACGATCGTCATAGCATCGAAGCCGGTGGGAAGACGGCGCAGAAAGATTTCTTGTCGCACCAGGCGGGGGTGGTTCGGCTCCAACAGGATCGCGTCGCCGGTCAGCGCCAGGCTACCGGCTGTAGTGGCGGCCCCCAGAAAGCGTCGTCTTGAAATGGAAAAACCTGTCACTGGGTCTTGGGAGGGTGACTCTATCCGGCAGTTTGTGGAGTACAAGCCAACCCTTCCAGGCTATGCCGTCGGTGGTAGAAACGCAAACCGCCCGCCGGGCGAATCCCGACGGGCCATTTTTCACTTTCGCAGCCCGATCGTCTGGTGTCTACAGTCCGCGGATCGATTTAAGGGGCGATACCTTGAAGGACGAAAAGGATCCCTCGGGACCGCACAGTGCCGTGAGAGATGCGTCACTGACCACAAAACCGCCGTCGCGTAGCCTTTGCATGGCCAACACTCGCCACCAGAAATTCATGTCCACTCGATGGACGGAGGAACCCCATGACCCAGAATCGTGCCCTTATCCTCCTGCTGGCAGGTATGCTACTCGGCGGGCTGCTCTGGCGCGGGCTGCACGGAAATCAACCGGTGGCGTTTGCCGGTGAGTCCTCCACGGCGCGGCCCATCGGCACGCCGGTGACCATCAAGCCGCCGCTCGGATTGCCGCCGGTTCCGATCCCGCCCGACAATCCGCCCACGCCCGAAACCATCGCCCTGGGCCGCCGCCTGTACTATGATCCTGGCCTATCGGTCGACGGGACAGTCTCCTGCGCCACGTGTCACGAGGCTGGCCTGGGCTTCACCGACGACAAGCCTGTCTCCCAAGGCGTGCAAAACCGGACGGGCACGCGAAGCGCGCCCACAGTCATCAATTCGGCTTACAACCAACTGCAGTTCTGGGACGGGCGTGCGCCCAGCTTGGAGAAGCAGGCCGAGGGACCGATCGCGAATCCGGTGGAGATGGCCCATACCCTCGATGGCGCGGTGAAGCATCTTCAGAGGGATGCCGGCTACCGGGATGCCTTCCGGGCTGCCTGGGGCACGGACCAGATCACAATCGACATGGTCACCAAGTCCATCGCCTCGTTCGAGCGAACCGTTCTTAGCGGAAACTCGCCCTTCGACCGCTACTACTACGGGGGCGACAAGAAAGCGTTGTCCCTCTCGGCGCAGCGCGGGCTGAAAGTGTTCCAGGATCCGAAGCGCGGCAACTGCGCGGCATGCCACGCCATTGGCAAAAACTATGCCCTCTTCTGCGACAACCAGTTCCACAACATAGGGGTCGGCGCCGACCTGCAAGGAGGCTTCACCGACGCAGGCCGTTATTCACAAACCCGGAACGACGCCGACATGGGTGCCTTCAAGACCCCCACTCTGCGCAACATTGCGCAGACCGCCCCCTATATGCACGACGGGAGTCTGAAAACTCTGAAGGACGTCATCGACCATTACATCGGAGGTGGCAACTCGAACCCGCATCTGGACAAGGAGATCCACGTGCTCGACTTCCTGAGCGGTGAGGAACGGGCCGACTTGCTCGAGTTTCTGAACTCGCTGACCGGAGAATTGCCGCCTGACGTGGGACCTCCTACTGAAGCAAAAAACGTGAAGGCGCGAGCCGAGAACAAGTAGCCGGCTTGCCAAGCGCGGCGGCGGACAGCAAAACTGCGTGGCCACCTCCCTCGAGCTCGCCTGGCCGGGGCGATTCGCTTGTTGTGCGCAACTCGGATGGCTCCCCCGGAGTCGCAAGCACAGCCGGTGCACATGGATATCGACGGGCGCAGTGAACAGAGTCAGCATCCGGCTCACGATGAGCCTCCGATGATGGTGCCGCTCCCAGCGCGTTGAGGCCCCTGGCATTGGAGTTGTCCGAAAGGGTGGGCGGCGGTCGCCGGACCTCGGCTGGGGCGCGTGCTCGTCAGCAACCCCAGAGCACGGTTCTCACGGAACGCAAACTGGCGGTGGTGTCAGCCTCAATCCACGACGAGCTAGCGGGCCGGCACATCACGGATTGGAGGAAGAAGTCGGTGGCGTCTGAGAATTGGCAGGCGGATTGGTCGGAGACGCGGGCGGGTGCGGGGTGTTCTGAACCATTTGCTTTCCCGTCGGGAGTTGCGACGAATCCCATCCCCCGCCGAGCGCTTCGATCAACTGTACACTGGCGGTCATCTGCTGGATGCGAAGGTTGACTGTCGTCTGTTGGTTGTTTAACAGAGCGGTCTGCGCCGCAATTACGTTCAAGTAGGGATCGATGCCGAGCTTGTAGCGATCGGTGGCAACCGACAGATTGCGCTGCGCCGAGCTGACAGCCGACTCCTGCTGCTCGAGCTGAACGGATAGAATGCGCAGCGCCGCCAGGTTGTCCTCGACCTGCTGGAAAGCGGTCAGCACGGTCTGTCGATAGTTCGCGACAGATGCATCGTACTGGGCGCGGAATTGTTCGACCGTCGCGCGGCGCAATCCGGCGTCGAACAGGGTCTGGGCCAGCGACGGGCCGACCGACCAAACTCTCGACGGCCAGGTAAACCAGTCGGCGAAGGACGTGCTCGCGAAGCCCACGCTGCCGCCCAGCGTCAGCGTGGGATAGTACGCGACTTTGGCGATGCCGATCTGCGCGTTCGCCTCCGCCACCAGCCGCTCGGCAGCTGCCACGTCGGGACGCCGTTCCAAAAGCAGTGACGGAACCCCCAGGGGGATGGCCGGGGGAGTTGCGTTCCACGTCTTACCTGTGATCGCAAATGAGGAGGCGGGTTGGGCCACAAGCATGGCAATCGCATGCTGGTACTGGGCACGGAGAATGCCCAGGTTGGTGTCCGCGGCCATGGTGGACTCGAGCTGGGTCTCGGCCAGGGCCACGGCTTCGTCGGAGTCAATCCCGGTTTCGTAGAGCGCACGGGTCAGTCTCAGCGACTCGCGGTAGGCGACCACGGTCGTATCCAGCAAGTCTTTGAGAGCATCCTGGCCGCGCAGCTGGAAGTAGTCCACCGCGAGCTCGGATTCGATGGCAAGGCGCGTGTTTTCCAGGTCTGCCGCATTGGCCTGCGCACCGGCCACATTCGCCCGGACCGAATTCCGCACCCTACCCCACAGGTCAGGTACCCAGGTGGCCTCGAAGGGAAGAGAGTACTCGGTAAAGGAGCCGATATGAGATGGCGTGCTCGAGGCCAAACCGCTTAGCGTGCGCTGGTTGGTGATGCTGGGGTTGGTCGTCACCGTCGGGAAATACTGGGAGCGTGCCTCTTTCACCAGAGCGCGCGCAGCCATGTAACTGGAAAAAGCAGCCGCGATGCTCTGATTGGAAACGTTGACCTGTTCCTCGAGCGTGTTTAACTGTGGATCGTGGAAAATCTCCCACCATGCTCCGTGCAAGACACTGTCTTTCGGCTGCGCCACTTTCCATCCCTCTGTGACCTTCATGTCCTCAGGCGTAAGTTCCCGGAAGGCCGGAGGCGGAGCCGGCACCGAGGGGGTGTGGTACTTCGGGCCAACCTCACAGCCATCCACCACCAGCAGGCCGGAAAGCAAAAGGGCGAGTAACTGAGGCTTCACAGGCCGCGAAGCTCTGTCGAAAGGGTTGGTCACGAAATCACTCTCCTCGTTTCTCCGGGCATCCCGCGACCCGCTATCCCAGTTCTTCCTGGGGTGTGGACTGCACCTCGGTGGAATGCCTCCGGGCCCAGCGCCAGCGCATGCGATCCAGATGGAGATACACCACCGGCGTCGTGAACAGCGTAAGCATCTGGCTGAAGAGCAGGCCGCCGATGATGGCAATGCCCAGCGGGCGCCGCAATTCCGATCCGGTGCCGGTTCCGAGCGCAAGCGGCAAGGCACCGAACATCGCCGCCATGGTGGTCATCATAATAGGCCGGAAGCGCAGCACACAGGCCTCGTAGATAGCCTCGGCGGAAGACTTGCCCTCGTTACGCTCCGCCGCCAGGGCGAAATCGATCATCATGATGGCGTTCTTCTTTACGATGCCGATGAGCAGAATGATTCCGATCAGCGCAATGATGCTGAGGTCGGTCCGGAACAGCATGAGGGCGAGGACGGCTCCGACCCCGGCCGAGGGCAGGGTTGAAAGGATCGTGATGGGATGAATCAAGCTTTCGTAAAGCACGCCGAGAACGATGTAAACCGCCATCAGCGCGGTGATGATGAGCATCGGCTGCGTGGAAAGGGAGGCCTGAAATGCCTGCAAGGTTCCGGAGAACATTCCCCTAATGGAGCTCGGCATTCCGATCTTTTGCTCCATTTCGGTGATGGAGCGCGCCGCATCGCTCAAGGCGACGCCCGGGGACAAATTGAAAGACACGGTCACCGAGGGATACTGGCCCTGGTGATTCACGGCGAGGGGTGCGGTCCTGGCCTCGTAGTGTGTGATCGCGCTTAGCGGGGCGACTCCGCCGCTCGCCGTGGGAATATAAATATTTGCCAAGCTCTGGGGGGACTGCCAGTATTGGGGTGCGACCTCCAGCACCACGTGGTACTGATTGAGCGGCGTATACATGGTCGAAACCTGCGCCTGGCCGAACGCCTCATAGAGGGTGTTGTCGATGGTTCGCGGGGTAAGCCCGAGCCGGGAGGCGGTGGCGCGGTCGTAAGTGAGTTGCGCCTCCAAGCCGCTGTTCTGTTGATCAGTATTCACGTCGGTGAGCCCGGGCAGTTTCCGCATGTGCTGCAGCAGAATCGGACCCCAGTCCACAAGATCCTGCAGATTGTCGCTCTGGATGGTGTACTGATATTGCGCGCTGCTCATGCGGCCGCCAATCCGCAGATCCTGGGCAGCCTGCAAATAAACGGTCGCGCCCGGAATCGAGGTGAGCTTCGGCCGCAGTCGTCCGATCACCCGGGTGGCGTCGATCTTGCGCTGCTCCAGCGGCTTCAGGGAAATGTAAACAAAGCCGGTATTCACCGGACCGTTGCCGCCGGTGAAGGCTGCCACGTTTTGCACCGCGGGATCGGACTTGATCAGATCCACATAGCGCCCGGTGATTCCCTGCATAGCCTGGAAGGAGATGTCCTGCGAGCCCTGAATACCGCCAAAAATCGTTCCGTTGTCCTGCTGGGGGAAAAAGCCCTTCGGCACGATCCAAAGCAGATAGATGTTGACTGCGATGGTGAGGAAAAGCACTCCCAGGGTCAGCGTGGGATGCTCGAGAACCCAGCTCAGGCTACGCTCGTAGGTGCGCAGCAACCCCTTGAACACCTTCTCGCTGGTATGGAAAGCGCGCCCATGCTTTTCTTCGTAGCGTGGCTTTAACAGGCGGGAGCACATCATGGGCGTCGTGGTCAGGGAGATGGCCAGCGATACCAATATCGCGACCGACAACGTGACGGCAAACTCGCGGAACAACCGGCCCACAATCCCGCCCATCAGCAGGATGGGAATGAAGACTGCGACCAGCGAGATGCTGATCGAGAGCACGGTAAAGCCGATCTCGCGCGCGCCTTTGAGGGCGGCTGCCATCGGTCCCATTCCCTGCTCGAGGTAGCGCGAAACGTTTTCGATGACCACGATCGCGTCATCCACGACGAAGCCGGTCGAAATGGTCAGCGCCATGAGGGAAAGATTGTCGACGCTGTAATGCAACAGATACATCACGCCGAAGGTGCCGATCAGGGAAACCGGGACTGCGACGCTCGGGATCAGCGTGGCGCGCAGGTTACGCAGAAACAGGAACACCACCAAGATGACCAGGGCAATCGAAATCAGTAAGGTGCGCTCCACGTCCCGTACCGACGCCCGAATGGTCTGGGTCCGGTCGAAAGGCTCCGTTACCCTCATGGCCGACGGGATGGAGGCTTTCAGGGAGGGCATGGTGTCGCGCACCCGGTCCACGGTGTCGATGATATTGGCGCCCGGCTGGCGAAAGATGATCAGCATGACGGCGGGCTTGCCATTGACGAACCCGGCAGCACGCACGTTTTCGACCGCGTCGACCACGTTGGCAACATCGGAGAGCCGAACCGCCGCGCCGTTGTGGTAGCCAACGATCAAGGGCTGGTAATCCTTGGCTTTCAGAAGCTGATCGTTGTCCAATATGTCGGCGGTGGTGAGTTGGTTGGCGATCTGGCCCTTGGCCAGATTGGAATTCTGGCGGCTCAGCATGGCAGCTACGTCGGACAGGCCAAGCCCGTAGCTGTTCAGCAGGGTAGGATTGACCTCAACCCGCACAGCGGGCAGCGAACTGCCGCCTACGCTCACCTGGCCAACACCCTGAACCTGCGAGAGTTTCTGCTGAATGACGGTGGAGGCCGCGTCGTAAAGGGCCCCGCGATCGTAGACGTCGGAAGTCAGCGCCAGGAGCATGATCGGCGCGTCCGCCGGATTCACTTTGCGGTAGGTCGGATTTGCGGGCAGATTCGAGGGCAGGTAGGTGCGGGCCGCGTTGATGGCGGCCTGAACGTCGCGCGCGGCGCCATCGATGTTGCGATTCAGGTCGAACTGCAACGTGATACTGGTGGTGCCGAGAAAACTGGAAGACGTCATCTCGGTGATGCCAGCGATGCGGCCAAACTGCCGTTCCAGGGGCGTGGCCACCGAGGACGCCATGATCTCGGGGCTGGCGCCGGGCAAAGAGGCACCCACCGATATCGTGGGGAACTCGATCTGCGGCAGGGGTGAGACCGGCAACTCCCGGAACGCGACCGCGCCGGCCAAGGCGATGGCTGCGGTCAGCAGCGTGGTGGCTACCGGCCGGCGAATGAATGGGGACGAGAGGCTCATGGTCAATCTGCCGAAGCCAACTCCAGGTCGCGCGTACCCGCGGTGCGTCGCCAAGAGCCAAAACGGCTCGCCAATCGATCGAAGAAGATGTAGATAACCGGCGTGGTGTAGAGGGTCAGCACCTGGCTCAGCAAAAGCCCACCCACCATGGAGATGCCGAGGGGTCGCCGCAGTTCCGATCCGATGCCGGTGCCGAGCGCGAGCGGCAGTCCGCCCAGCAGCGCCGCCATGGTGGTCATCATGATGGGGCGGAAGCGCAGTAAGCACGCCTGGTAAATGGCTTCCTCCGGCCTCTTGCCCTGTTGCCGTTCCGCCTCCAGCGCAAAGTCAATCATCATGATGCCGTTCTTCTTTACAATACCGATGAGAAGAATGATGCCGATCAAAGCCACGACGCTCAGCTCCTGTCCGCAGAGGATCAACGCCAGGATGGCGCCGACGCCGGCCGAGGGCAGCGTGGAAAGAATCGTGATGGGATGGATGTAGCTCTCGTAGAGCACACCCAGCACGATATAGACGGTGATGAGCGCCGCCAGAATCAGCAGCGGCTCGTTCGCAAGCGAGGCCTGGAACGAGGCTGCCGTGCCCTGAAAGGCGGCCTGCACGCTCAGCGGCATATTGATCTGCTTCTGGGCCTGTTCAATCGCCTTCGTTGCTCTTCCCAGCGAGACGCCGGGCGCGAGATTGAACGAAATCGTGACCACCGGAAACTGTCCCTGATGGTTCAAGGAGAGGGGTGCCGTCTTCGACTCGAAATGGCTAAAGGCGCTGAGCGGTACCGCCTGACCGTTCAGCGCCGTGACTGCCGCGGGATTGGGCGATCCTGAGCTCGAAATCGAACTGGAAGCTTTCGGACTTGGCGACGATGAGCCGGCAGTTCCGGCCGCGGTGGTAGCCGTGACCACCGTTGCCGCGGGACTGGCCGTCGAGGTCGCCGCCGGCGCCAGGGCGGAACGAACGTAGATCTCGTCGAGCTTCGCTGGCTTGTTCTGAAAATCCGGCATGGTCTCGAGAATGATGTGGTACTGATTCAGCTGGGTGTAAAGCGTCGAAATCTGGCGCTGTCCAAACGCGTCATACAGCGTCTGATCCACCATCGAGGCGGTTAATCCCATCCGCGATGCCGTGGACCGGTCAATCACCAGCGCGGCAGCCAGGCCGCTGGTCTGCTGGTCGGTGGCAACATCGCGCAGCTCGGGCAGGGTCACGAGTTTCTTCATCAGTTGCGCCGTCCAGTAATTGAGCTCGCGCGGGTCGGGATCTTCCAGGGTGTACTGAAACTGGGTGCGGCTGACCCGGTCCTCCACGGTCAGGTCCTGCACCGGCTGCATGTAGAGGGTGATGCCCTCGACCGCCTCGAGCTTGGGCTGAAGCCGCCGGATGACCTCCGAGGCGTTGAGCTTGCGTTCCTCGAGCGGTTTCAGGTTGATGAGGATGCGCCCGGTATTCAGAGTCGTGTTGGTTCCATCCACTCCGATGAACGAGGACAAGCTCTCCACGGCCGGATCCTGCAAAATGACCTGGACCAACGCTTGTTGCCGTTTCGCCATCGCGTCGAAGGAAATCGATTGCGGTGCCTCGGCAATACCCTGAATGATGCCCGTGTCCTGAACCGGGAAGAAGCCTTTCGGCACAACCACGTAGAGAACGACCGTCAGGACCAGGGTCGCGACGGCCACCAGCAGCGTTTCCCTCTGATGCCGCAATACCCAGCCGAGCGTGCGCCCGTAAAACTGAATGACTCTGTCCCATGCCCTTTCCGTTATCCGGAAGAATCGTCCTTGCTGGTCCTCCGGAGTATGACGAAGGAGGCGGGAGCACATCATGGGGGTCAGGGTCAGAGAAACGATGGCAGAGACCAGAATGGTTACGCTGAGCGTTATCGCAAACTCGCGGAAGAGCCGTCCAACGATATCGCCCATAAACAACAGCGGAATCAAGACGGCGATCAGCGAAATGGTCAGCGAAACGATGGTAAACCCGATCTGCTCCGAACCTTTCAGTGCCGCCTGGAGGGGAGAATCGCCGTCCTCGATGAAGCGGACGATGTTTTCGATCATGACGATGGCATCGTCAACCACGAAGCCTGTCGAGATGGTGAGCGCCATCAGGGTGAGATTGTTCAGGCTGTAGCCCGCCAGATACATGACACCGAACGTGCCCACCAGCGAGAGCGGCACGGCAACGCTGGGAATGACGGTAGCCGAGAGATTGCGCAGAAAAATGAAGATGACCATGACCACCAGAGCGACGGTCAGCATGAGTTCGTACTCGACGTCCTTCACTGAGGCGCGAATGGTGATGGTGCGGTCGGTCAGGACCGAAACCTGGACGGCGGCGGGAAGATTGGTCTGCAGGACGGGAAGAAGCTTCTTGATGCGATCGACTACCTGGATGATGTTGGCACCCGGCTGGCGTTGAATGTTGACAATTACCGCCGGCGTCTCATTCATCCAAGCGGCTTGCTTGGTATTCTCCACCCCGTCGATGACATTCGCCACATCCGACAAAAGCACGGGAGCGCCGTTGTGGTAGGCGACGATCACCTGCTTGAAGTCCTTGCTCGACGTGAGCTGATCGTTCGAATCAATCTGGAAGTTCTGCTGCGGGCCGTCGAAATTGCCCTTGGCTAGATCCAGGCTGGTCTGTTGCAGTGCCGCGCGGACGTCTTCCAGGTTGATGCCATACGAAGACAGCGCGGTCGGGTTCACCTGCACGCGAATGGCTGGCTTCTGCCCACCACTGATGCTCACCAGGCCGACGCCCGGTAATTGGGCAATCTTCTGAGCAAACCGGGTGTCGGCCAGGTCTTCCACCTGGGAAAGAGGCATGGTCTTCGAGGTCAGCGCCAGCGTCAGAATCGGGGTGTCGGCGGGATTGGTCTTGCTGTAGATCGGTGGGGTGGGCAGATCCGCGGGCAGATAGGTTTGCGCCGCGTTGATCGCCGCCTGTACCTCCTGCTCGGCGACGTCGATGCTCAAGTCGAGAGAAAACTGAAGGACGATAATCGAGCTCCCCCCGGAGCTCGTGGAGGTCATTTGATTGAGCCCTGGAACCTGACCGAATTGGCGCTCGAGCGGGGCGGTCACCGCCGACGCCACCACGTCCGGGCTGGCCCCCGGATAAAAGGTGACCACCTGAATCGTGGGGTAATCCACCTCGGGAAGCGCCGACACCGGAAGCTGGAGATAGGCGACGAATCCGGCCAGCAGAATCGCCACCATCAGCAGCGACGTGGCGACCGGGCGGAGAATGAATGGACGAGACGGACTCATTTCCCCTGCGTTGCCGGCTGCGGGTCGCCCGATCCGGAGGCGCCTGGTGCGCCGGCACCCTTCGCTGCTCCCGCGTTCACTCCCGCGCCGCTGCCCGGGGGACGGCTCCGGATGGTCACTTTTGCGCCGTCCTGCAGCTTGTCAAAGCCGTTCACCGCCACTACGTCGCCGGATCCGATACCGGTCACGGCGGCAGTGTCGCCATCGGTGGTGGATTGGGTGACGGGGTGAATCGCGGCGGTTTGATCGGGCTGAATCAGATACACGAACGCGCCCTGCGAGTTGCGCTGGATGGCGGCGGTTGGGATCAGGATCGCATCACGCAGGGTGTCTACCGTCAGCCGGGCATTCACGAACTGACTCGGGAACAGAGCGTTGTCCTTATTCTGGAAGATGGCCTTTAGCTTTACGGTTCCGGTGGTCGTGTCCACGAGGTTGTCAGTGGTAAGCAGAGTGCCGGTGGCAATCTGTTTTTGCTGATCGCGGTCGAAGGCCACGACTTCCATTGTGTGTCCGGCGTGCAATTGCTTCTGGATCTGGGGCAGGTAGTCCTCGGCGACGCTGAAAATCACGGTTATCGGCTGGAGCTGGGTGACGACTACCAGGGGGGTTGTGCTGTTTGCCTGCACGATGTTGCCGGGATCCACCAGTCGAAGGCCAACGCGTCCATCAATCGGCGAAGTGATGTGGGTGTACGCGAGGTTTACCTTGGCATTGGCCAGCATGCCATCGTCATTCTTTACCGTGCCCTGATCCTGCAACACGCTCTGCTGCTGGTCGTCGAGTTGCTGTTTGGCGATGGCATTCCTTTCATAGGCCAGCTGGTAGCGGTCGAGATCGAGTTTGTCCTTGTTCAGGACTGCTTGATCGTGCGCCAATTGCCCTTCAGCTTGCGTGACCGCAGCCTGATAGGGCCGGGGGTCGATATCCAAAAGCGGATCGCCCTTGCGGACGAGCTGACCCTCGCGATAGTAGACGTGCATGATCTCGCCCTGCACGCGGGAAGTTACCGTGACTGTGTACACCGGCGTCACCGTACCCAGGGCGTTGATGTACACTCCGATGTCGCCTTGGCGCGCCACCCCGGTCTGAATCGGCACCGCGCGCACCACGGGAGCCGAGGCATCCGCGGCTGTCCCCGAGCGGCGCTGGTACAGAATGTAGCCCCCGAGCAGGACCGCCGCGGCGATCAGCCAAATCGGCCAACGCCGCTTGCCCGCGGGCCGCCGGGCGGAGGCGCCGGAATCGGGTTGACGGACTTCTGAATTCCTGAGGTTTTCAGGCACAAGCAGTCTTCTTTCGTTTATCGTTGTTCAGCACGCAAGAGAAATGTGCCCTTTCACAAGTTGGCTCGGGTTCGTGGGACGGGTTGCGCCCAATCCCCGCCGGGATCTGCTCAGGAACTGTGGCTAACCTGGAATCCTGCCTGAACGAGCCTAGCCGCCAGGTTTCAGCTGCCCCTAGGACTGGCCACCCGCAACAAGCGGTTTTGAGTTTGACGGCTACCACCCTAGGAGCGGATGCCCCCCAATTTTTCGCTTTCGATCCCGCCGGTCTCGCGCAGTTTGTGGCGCGCGCCCATAGAGAAATGATACTCCGACCCCTCGGAATGACATAAGACCTTTCATGTGCACGGGTCGTAGTAACACGTGCACCCAGGCCCCGACGAACCGGCCTCAGCAGGCACAAGGGACTTGCCACAGCCCACTAAATGGACGTACTCAGTCTAAAGGTGGGTGCGCGAATCTGCGCACATTTACAAACTTTTACACTGGAGCGAGATAAGTACCACGGTAACTTTGACTTGGCGTCGAAATTCGGCGCTACGCGTTTCCCAAGCGCGGACTTTGCGCATGGCCGCTGGCTCTGATCCTGTTCCGCACCAGAAGCTGCCCCAAATTTGTAAGACCTGGCGAGATGAGTGTTCGGCCCAAGCTTCGCCGAGCGGCTGTTGTTCGGCGGACAATCTCCCCATGAAACAAAACAGTGGGATCAGAAAATGATCTCTTGAGGTTTGGGCGTGTCCCTGGCGGCGCGATGAAGCAGGACAACCTAAAACACGATCAGATGAAGAAAGACGGGACGAAAACGATCTGAAGCACGATGACAACAGGAAGCAGGAGTAAGACCCAGGGCGGTGAACCTAGCCGTTTCTAGGCTTTCGCAGTGGCCCGTTCGAGCCCCAACTTCCTTTGCATTTCTTCGAGCGAAAGGCCCTTCGTCTCCGGATATACGAACAGAACTACGAAGAACTGCAGCACCATCATCAGTGAGAAGAATACGAAGGGGTAAGCCCCTGACGCGGCCGCCATGAGGGGAAAAATGCCCGAGATGAGCGCGTTCATGAACCAGTGCGAAAAGCTTCCCAGGCTCTGGCCTTTAGCCCGCACCGTATTAGGAAACACCTCGGAGATGTATACCCAAATGACGGCGCCTTGGGAGAATGCGAAGAAGGCAATGTAGCCGATCAGCAACCCTACCAGGAAGGTCTGATGACTCGAGGTAAAGAAAATCGTTGCCACCCCGGCAAGACACAAGGCAGTCCCTACCGAACCGACGAGCAGCAGAGTTTTGCGCCCCAGTTTGTCAATTAACGACATGGCGATAATGGTGAACAGCAGGTTGGTTGCACCCACGGCTACCGCTTGCAGGTTGCCGGAAATCTTGCTGAAGCCCGCGTGCGCGAAAATGTCGTTTAGGTAATACAGGATGGCGTTGATTCCCGAGAGTTGGTTGAAGAGCCCGATACTGACGGCCAGAAAGATCGGGAAGCGATACTTGCCTGAGAACAGGCGCTCGCCCGCCTGGCTTCGTTCCACCTCGATCGATTCCACGATATCTTGTAACTCTCGCTCGTAATCCACTTCGCCCGTGAGTTTCAGCACAGACCGTGCTTCCTCGACGCGTCCCTGCTTTGCCAGCCACCGCGGACTCCGTGGAATGGCAAACAACATGATGAAGAATAGGGCGGCGGGCAGGGCGGCGATGCCCAGTTCCCAGCGCCATTCAACCGCTCCGAGGTTCTGTCGGCTGATGACATAGTTGGAAAAGTAGGCGAGCAGAATACCCAGCACCACGTTGAACTGGAAGAAGCCAACTAGGCGTCCGCGCATTTTGGGCGGTGCAATTTCCGCAATGTACATGGGGCCTAACACCGATGATCCGCCGATACCCAACCCTCCGATAAATCGAAACACCACCAGGGCACTCCAGTTCCAGGCCAGGGCGCAGCCAAGCGCCGAAACGATGTAAAAGACTGCCATGATACGCAGGCTGTCGCGACGGCCGTAGCGTTCCCCGGGAAATCCGGCAAGCAGAGAGCCCAAGACCGTTCCCCACAATGCAGCAGCGACGGTCACGCCTTCCAGGAAGGGTGTCAGTTGGTACTTGTGGGTCAGGGCCTGGGTAGCGCCCGAAATCACGGCAGTGTCAAAACCGAATAGAAGTCCTCCCAGGGCGGCGACCACGGTACTCTTTACCAGGTACGCGTTGAGCTTCATGTTGTCTCCACGTGAGCAGACTTTGTCCTTAGCGCCATCGCCTCCTCGACTGACCAGGGGGGGAGGGCCCCGGCGCGGCTGGCAACGAGGGCTCCAACCCGGTTCGCGAAATCCGTTATCCGCGGGAGAGGCCATCCGCAGTCGAGGCCGTGCAGAAAGGCAGCCGCAAAAGCGTCCCCGGCGCCGACCGCATCCGCCACCTCGATCGCATATCCGTCCGACTCCACATATTCCCCTTGGATGAGGGCGGCACATCCTTTCGCGCCCCGCGTGATGCAGACTCCTTCCCAATGGAACAAGGCCGCGTAGTCCCGGCAAAACGTCTCGAGCGAGTGGTGTTGCTGCCCTAACATCCGGTCGATCTCCCGAACCTCCTCGTCATTCAGCTTCACCACCGTAGCTCGAGACATCAGTTCCCGCACCAGGGACGGAGTGTAGGAGTCGACGCGCAGGTTGATGTCGTAAAACCGGCGTGCGCCGGGGAGGTGATCGAGCAGAGCCATGGTTACCCGGTGAGCACCGTCACCGATCAGGGCGAGGGTGCCGAAATAAACCCAATCCGGTTTTTGTGCCGCCAATTCCCGCAGGTCCGAGTCGTCAAGCTGGGGAAAGTCATAGGCTGCCGGCCGGTGAAGAATGAAGCTGGGTTGTCCGCCCTGTTTCAGGGTGACGGTCACCACTCCCGTGGCTTGTTCTTCCAGAACCCGAACAAACCGTGCCGAAAGCCCCATCTCGGCCATGCGGCCCAAGACCAACCGACCTCGTGAGTCCGAGCCAACGGCGCTAATGAAGGAGACGGCATGACCCAGCCGTCGTAGGTTGGCCGAAAAGTTGAAGGTAGCCCCACCCAGATATTCGCGGCTCCCGACGACATCCCAAAGAACCTCACCAATCGTGACTGTCTTCACCGGACCGCCTCGCGCTGCGCTGGTTTGGGGGTTACCGCGACCGTGGCAGTGCGCCAGTATACGCCCGGCGAGCGTGGCGCTAGTAGGATTTTGGCACGCTCTTGCGCCCCGGCTCAGAGGCTCATCGCGTAAACCGGCATGACACCGGTTGACCGTTGTGGGGATGGAGGCTCAGTCTTTCACGGCGCGGTCTGTGATCTGCAAGCCCCGATCCAGAATGACGAAGCCTTCGCGCAACTGCTCTTCGGTAATGCAGAGCGGAGGATTGGTGAAGAACGTGTTCCAACGCACAAACGTATACAGTCCCTGCTCCCGGAAGAACCGGCCCAGTGCAATCATTTCGTCGGACGTGCCGTTGAACGGCGCCATGGGCTGCCGGGCTCGGCGGCTGCGCACCACTTCCACCACGCCGAACAGGCCGATTGATCTCACGGCGCCCACTGAGGGGTGGCGAGCTTGGAGGTCGGAGAGCAGTTGTGTCATGACCGCACCCATCTTGCGGGCATTCTCGATCAGCCCGTCTTCTTCGTAGACCCGGATTGTGGCCAGCGCCGCCGCGCATCCCATGGGATGGCTGTTATAGGTGAGGCCACCGTAGAAGACCTGGTTCTGGAAATGTTGCGCGATGTGGTGCCGCAGGCCTACCGCCCCCAGCGGCAGGTAGCTGCTGGTCAGACCCTTTGCCATGGTCATCAGGTCTGGCACCACCTTCCAGTGATCGACAGCGAACCACTTCCCCGTACGTCCGAAGCCGGACATCACCTCGTCGGCGATCATGAGGATTCCATGCTTTGTGCAGATCTGGCGCACGCCCTCGAGGTAGCCATCCGGGGGCACCAGGATGCCGTTGGTTCCAGTGACCGGCTCCAGGATGAAGGCGGCAATCGTCTGCGGGCCCTCGAGTTGGATGACTTCCTCAATGTTGGCCAGAGCTTGCTCCCCCGAATCCCATCCCCGTTCGATGCCGTGATAGGGATCGAATACACGAATCACGCCCGGAATGCCCGGTTCCGCCGCCCATCGCCTGGGATCGCCGGTGAGGGACATCGCTCCCGCCGTAGCGCCGTGATACGAACGATAGCGGGCAAGTATCTTGTGCCGACCGGTGAAAGCACGGGCGATCTTGATGGCGTTTTCGTTCGCCTCGGCCCCGCCGTTTGTGAAGAAGAACACGTCGATGTCCCCGGGGGTCAGTTGCGCCAGCTTGGCGCCCAACAGGGCCCGCACCTCGGTGGCCATGAAGGGATTGGCGTAGGTGAGAGTGGCAGCCTGGTGCGAGATGGCCTCAATCACCCGCGGGTCGCCATGCCCGATATTCACGCTCATCAACTGGCTGTTGAAGTCGAGGAAGCGCTTTCCTTCGGGCGTCCAGAAATAAACGCCCTGGGCCCTGGCCACGGGAATAGGATCGACTTGGGCCTGTGCCGACCATTCGAACAGCGTGTGCTTCTTCGACAGGGCAACGATCTCGTTGCCGGACATCGAAGTCTTGGTTGCGTCAACCGTTGTGCTCATGGGATCGTTCGCCTGCGAGTCAGACATCCATGGAACCAATCAGGGCGCTTGGAAAAGGGCGCCTTGCGCCAACTTGCTGTCATGCCTGCTGCTCTTAGCCGTTGAAGGACTCTCCTCCATCGCGCCGAATTCTGTTTCTCCACTAGGGCTTGTCGCCTTGCTCCACGAAGTATTTTCCGGTCTCGCCCGCGGAGAAGAAGCGCGAGGTGATGGTCTTCTTGCGTGTAAAGAACTCGACCGCATCCCAGCCGTGAACGTGCAGATCACCGAAAAACGAATCTTTCCACCCCGAGAACGGGAAATAGCCGGGCGAAGCAGCTACCCCGACGTTGACCCCCACCATGCCCACCTCAACGCGTTTGCTGTACTCGCGCACGGCCGCGCCGTTCTCGGTGAAGATCGACGTGCCGTTGCCGCGAGGATCCCGGTTCACCAGTTCGATCGCCTGCTGCAAGGTATCCACCTGAATGACCGAGAGCACAGGCCCGAAAATTTCCTCCCGCGCCACCCGCATCTCGGGCTTCACCTTGTTGAGGATGGTCGGACCGACAAAGTAACCTTGATCGGGAACGCCCGCCGGCCGCCGGCCATCGACCAGCAACTCGGCTCCTTCTTGCAGTCCGCTTTCGATGGAGTTGTGGATGCGGTCACAGGCCGCACGCGAAATCACCGGCCCCATGTTGACGTCCGGCTCTGTGCCATCCCCCACGATGAGCTTGGCCGCCGCCGCTTTCAGAGGACCGAGAATGGCCTGGTGCGCCTCCCCGACGGTCACCAGTACCGAACCTGCCATGCAGCGCTGGCCAGCGTTGCCAAACGCACTGCCGACGACATTCGACACGGTCTTCTCCACCACCGCATCGGGCATGACCACCATGTAATTCTTGGCGCCGCCTAAGGCCTGCACCCGTTTCCCCTTCTCCGCCGCCCGCCGGTAGATGTACTTGGCTGTGTTGACCGAGCCGACGAACGACACGGCGTGAATCCCCGGGTGATCAAGAAGGGCGTTCACCACATCGTGCGCACCGTGCACCAGGTTCACCACGCCGCGCGGCACTCCGATTTCGTCGAGGATCTGGAACATCAGCTCCGACGTGAGCGGCACCTGTTCGGAGGGCTTCAGCACAAAGGTGTTTCCGCAGACAATGGCAAAGGGCAGGAACCACATCGGCACCATGGCCGGAAAATTGAAGGGCGTGACGGCCGCGCAGACTCCCACTGGCTGGCGGATCGTCTCCGTATTGATCCCGCGGGAAACGCCTTCCAGAACCCGGCCCTGCATGGTCATGGGGGTGGCGCAAGCAACTTCCAGCACTTCGATCGCGCGGGTCACCTCGGCCCGCGCGTCCGACAAAACCTTGCCCGACTCGCGCGTGACCGAGGCCGCGATCCCATCCAGACGCTGCCGAAACTTTTCCCGCAGCGCGAAAATCAATTCCGTCCGCTCCCCTATGGCGCGCGCGCGCCAGTCCGGCAGCGCGGCACTCGCGGCCTCCACAGCTGCGTCGACATCCAGGCGTCCAGACAGCGGTACCCGGGCCAGAACTTCGCCGCTCGCCGGGTTGGTCACGTCAAGCAGACTGGTGGCCCCGGCCGCCACCCAGCGTCCCCCGATGTAGTTCTCGAGAATCCGTGCCCTAGCGGTGCTTTCGGCGACTTTTTCGGACGGCGTCAAAGTCTGCGTGGTCATGGCGTTCCTCTCACTTCCCCGCTGCTGCGCTCTCTCCGGCTGCGCAACCAGACCTCAATGGTAGCTCGCGGCTTGCTCGCCTGCAAATGTCCGAACAATACCACACTAGCGCTGCGCTCGAGCCAGGTCGCGAATCTGATTCAGGTAGCCAACATAGACCGGAATAGGAATATCCGGCGAGTCGCCGTCATTGAGAAAGTGCTCGAGGCGGACTTCGATGGGGATCAAGCGGATCACCTCCCCGAAGCGCGCTATTTGCAGGTATTTTACCCGCCAGATCTCCAGCATCAGCGATCGGAATTCCTCGCTGATAAAGGCCATCCGGCGTCCTCCCAGGTAGATTGCGTCAAAATGATGTTCCGCCAGCCTTTTGGGCAACGGATCCTCGGCCGGCGAGAAGCTGTAAACCAGGTGGAACACGTCGGCCAGATCTCCCCATAGGACCTTTTCCTCATAGGCGCTGAACCGGAACGGCGTCGCCCCCCTCTGTTGGATCAGCCGCGGGTGATCACCTGCGTTGACGCTCTGGCGGCGCAGTTCCTGGCGAAACCAGTGCAGCCTCTGGACAGCGAGATTGTGGCGGAGAAACTCGACCGCGTAGGCGTTGGGCAAGTAGGTTTTGGGATCGTCATCCAAGCGCGCGAGCCATGGTCGCCAGTCTCTTTGCTCCAGCAGGTCGAGCAGCTGCGACAGCTCCGCCACGGTCACGTCTGGATGATATTTCACCGCTTGCCAGAAGTGTTCCGTCGAATCGTAGGTGGAGCCGTAGAGCTGGATCCCCTCTTCGATGGGGTACCAGTTGGACAAGACCCTCGCCGCGATGGAAGGCGCCGCGCTCCAGCAGTTCAAAGAGTGCTTCCACTTCTCCTGCACTGCCAGGAATGCCTCCGCGTAGCCGGTTGGGACGGGCTCGTTCACGCGGGCGATCGCTTGCCGCAGTTCCTCGCTGGTATGGGTCATCAGCACCTCGAGCGGACGCTCGTCCATCATCGAGACCACACGGCTCTCAATTCCCCGGCGCAGTAATTCCCGTGCCAGGCGTTCGCGCTCGCCGTCCTCGAGCCGCCAGCGCCGGGTTTGCGTATCAATGTAGGGGAACAGTTCAGCCAGCGAGTTGAACTCGATGAAACCGTGAACGGCAAAGGTAACGGGCCGACCGTCCTTCACTACGATCGTGGAAGGCGTGACGATGGCTTCGAGCGAAACCAGTTCCGCGTGCAGCGGGGTGCCAGCCATGAGGAGGGGGGCCACACCGAGCATCGAGCCGAACCACCCCCGCAGCTTTCGTGGGAAGCCCTTCATGCCCCTCCTCCAGGATTTTGACCTAACCTCACCGGCAAGCGATCCCCTACCAACACTCCCGAGAAGCCAAGACAAAACCTCCCGGGCATCTGCTATAGTGAGCCACCGCGGAGGTATCAGCCATGCCCCGGATTATCCGCTGTGGCCTGATCCAGGCGTCGAACCCGCTGGACGGCACAAATCCGCTGCCCAAGATCAAGAAGGCCATGATCGAGAAGCATCTCAAGCTCATCGAACAGGCCGCGCGCCAGAAAGTGCAGATACTCTGTTTGCAGGAACTGTTCTACGGCCCCTATTTTTGCGCCGAACAAGAGGCGCGCTGGTACGAATTGACCGAGCCTGTCCCGGACGGCCCAACCACGCAACTCATGCGAAAGATCGCCGCCAAGCATCGCATGGTGATCGTGGTGCCGGTTTACGAGGAGCAGATGCCAGGGGTGTATTTTAATACTGCGGCCGTCATCGATGCTGAAGGCACCTACCTCGGCAAGTACCGTAAGCACCACATCCCCCACTGCCATCCCGGATTCTGGGAGAAGTTTTACTTTACCCCTGGCGATCTGGGTTACCCGGTCTTCGAAACCAAGTACGCGCGTGTGGGAGTCTACATCTGCTACGACCGTCACTTCCCCGAAGGCGCGCGCATTCTGGGTTTGAATGGCGCCGAGGTTGTGTTTAACCCTTCGGCGACAGTGGCGGGCCTCTCCGAATACTTGTGGGAGTTGGAACAGCCTGCGCACGCGGTAGCCAACGGCTATTTCGTGGGGGCCATTAATCGCGTCGGCACCGAAAAGCCGTGGAAGATCGGCGAATTCTACGGCAAGAGCTACTTCTGCAATCCGCGTGGCAAGATCATCGCTCAGGCGAGCCGGGATAGGGATGAAGTCGTGGTCGCCGATCTCGACCTCGAAATGATTGTCGAAGTGCGAAGGGTGTGGCAGTTCTTCCGTGACCGTCGCCCCGACACCTACGGCCCTCTCACGGCTCAGACCGGCGTGGCTGCGGCTGCGGACTGAAGGGTGGTCGGGGATTGACCCAATTCGTCTTGCCCTCAGCCTGGTGCTCTGAAATGCCCGAGACTCCACGACCCGATATCGAATCCAGCCCTCTCTACAACCCGGATCTCGCGCCGGCAACCCCGGAGCACCGCACCTGGGGCACTTACAGCTACGCTGCCCTTTGGGTTTCGATGTCCGTCAACCTCCTCACCTACATCCTGGCGGCCAGCCTGATTCAAGGGGGAATGAACTGGAAACAGGCGGTGGCCACCGTCTTCCTCGGCAACACCATCGTTCTCGTTCCTATGCTGCTGAACTCGCATCCGGGAGCGCGCTACGGAATTCCCTTTCCCGTGTTGGCGCGAGCCTCGTTCGGAGTTCTGGGTGCGAACGTGGCCGCGATGTTGCGCGCCCTGGTGGCTTGCGGGTGGTTCGGTATCCAAGCATGGATCGGGGGAGAAGCCATCAGCGCCCTCATTGCCACCCTCGCTCCGGGCTGGAACCAGGTCCGGCACGGAACCGCGATCTGCTTCCTGGCTTTCTGGCTCGTCAATCTCGCCGTCATCCTGAAGGGGATCGAGTACATCCGCAGGTTGCAGGGCATCAGCGCGCCCATCCTGCTGGCCGTGGGTCTGTTGTTGCTAGCGTGGGCCTACCGTTCCGCCGGGGGATTCGGCCCCATGCTCGCGGCCCCGTCGCGCTTCAGCAGTTTTCCCGAGTTCCTGAAATTTTTCATCCCGGCTTTGAACGCTACGGTCGGCTTCTGGGCGACGATTTCCCTGAACATCCCCGACTTCACCCGTTTCGCTCGCAGCCAGAAGCAGCAGGCGATGGGCCAGGCGCTGGCTCTGCCGACGACGATGACCCTTTATTCGCTGATCGGAATCCTGGTAACCTCGGCCACGGTCGTGATCTACGGAGCGGCGATCTGGGATCCGGTACAACTGCTCAGCCGGTTTCACTCGCCGGTTGCGGTGGTCATCTCTCTGGTAGCGATACTGCTTGCGACCTTAAACGTGAATATTGGCGCCAATGTGGTTTCCCCGGCGAATGACTTTTCCAACCTGTGGCCGCACCGCATCAGCTTCCGCACCGGTGGCATCATTACCTGTTTCATGGGCATCGCCCTGATGCCGTGGCGACTCCTCGCCAACTATGAAACCTTCGTGAAGGGCTGGCTGGGAGGCTATGCGGCATTCCTGGGACCGGTGGCCGGCATCATGATCTGCGACTATTACCTGGTGCGCAGTCGAATTCTGCAGGTGGACGACCTTTACTTGCGCGGCGGAGTCTACGAGTATGGGCAAGGATTCAACTGGCGTGCGCTGGGTGCGCTCTTCCTGGGCGCGGCCTTTGCCTTGGTGGGGCGGCTGGTACCCTGGCTCCGGCCACTCTACGACTACTCCTGGTTTGTCGGATTTCTGGTTTCCTTCACCACTTACTTCATTCTCATGCGGTCGCAGCGCGAGCCAGCGCTTTCCCCCATGGAAGCTGACGAGCGAGCGCTTGGCTGACTAAGAGGAGCTGCCCGCGACGCGCTGCCGCAAGGCCGGCAGCACCTCCCGCTGATAGACCTCCAAAGTGTTTTCCTCCTCCCCGCACATCAGGTAGATATTGAATTGTGTGACCCCTACGCGAGCCAGGGTTCGCAGTTTTTCCCGGTGCGCTTCCAGCGGACCGACGAGGCAGAATCGGTCGACCACTTCGTCCGACACGAAGTCCGCGTTGTCGCTGCCCACCTCGCAGTGGTGCCGATAGTCGTACTTGCCTTTGTTACGGACGAAACCAGTAAGTTCGGCCGGCAGATCCTCGGGCTTGTACTGGGAGATCAGATCCATCACATGATTTGACACCAGCGCCGGGAACCAGCGCACCCGTTCACGGCAGAGTTTCAGGTCGTCGGAGACCCATACCGGAGCGGCCGACATCACTTCCATTTTGTCAGGGTCCCGACCCACGGCTTGCGCGCCTTTCCTCACGAAGCTGAGGCACCAGGCGATCAGGTGTGGGTCCGCAAATTGAAGAATCACCCCGTCCGCAATTCGGCCCGCCAGATCGAGCACCTTGGGACCGTAGCCCGCAATCCAGACGCGGGGCGAGCCTGGCGCCCACGAGATGCGGGTCGGTTGACCGTCGTACTGGGTCTCGCGACCCGCCGTCAGGTCACGGAACACCCGCACTGCCTCGCCCAGCTGGCTGTAGGTAACCGGCTTCTTCCCCAGGACGCGTCGTGAACTATCTCCACGGCCGATGCCCAACTCCATCCGTCCGCCGGAAATAACATTCAAGGTGGCGAACAGGCTTGCAGTCACCGTAATGTCGCGCACCGCCGGGTTCGTAACGCAGGGGCCCAGGTGCATCTTCTTGGTGTTCGCCGCCATTAGAGTCAGCAGGGGGTAGGGTTCCAGCCACAGAATATGGGAATCGAAAACCCAGCCGTATTCAAAACCCCCCGACTCCGCCTGGCGCGTGAGCGCGACTATTCGTTCCACCGGCATATCCGGTTTAAGGGTGAAGCCGAACTGCATGACCAACGCCTCCTTGGCCCCCGCTGCCACGTATCGAGGGGCCGCAGTTTAACATAAAATGTTGGTTCTGCCTCCGGAGGGAACACGGGCATGGGCTTCGATACCCTTATCGCCAATGGGCGCGTCGTGACTGCCACCGACACCTACACCAGCGACGTCGCCATCGCCAACGGCAAGATCGCTGCCCTGGGCCAAGAACTACCCAGGGACAATGCCACGCGCGTCCTGGACGCCAGAGGAAAATACGTACTCCCCGGAGGAATCGACGTTCACACCCATCTCGACATGCCCTTCGGCGGCACGACCAGCTCCGACGACTTTGAAACCGGCACGCGTGCCGCCGCGTTCGGGGGAACCACAACCCTGATCGATTTCGCGATCCAGTACAAAGGCCAGTCCCTGCGAACAGCTTTTGACACCTGGATGCAGAAGGCGTCGGGCAGAGCCGTGTGCGACTATTCATTCCACTGCATCATCACGCAACTGGCCGATGCCCAGCTCGACGAAATGAATGCGCTCGTGCGTGAGGGGGTCACCAGCTTCAAGTTGTTCATGGCTTACCCCGGAGTATTCATGCTGGATGATGGCAGCATCTTCAAGGCGTTGCGGGCGACCTCGCAGAACGGCGGGTTGGTTTGCATGCACGCGGAGAACGGCAATGCCATCGATGTGATCGTCCAGCAGGCGCTTGCGGAAGGCAAGAGAGCACCCAAATATCACGCGTTAACCCGCCCCACCACAGCGGAAGCGGAAGCCACCGCGCGCGCCATTGCGCTGGCCGAGATGGCGGGTGCTCCGGTCTACATCGTTCACCTGAGCTGTAATGACGCGCTGGAAAAAGTCCGCGAGGCGCGCGACCGCGGCCTTCCGGTGTATGCGGAAACCTGCCCGCAATACCTCTATCTCTCCATCGAGAATTTCGATGTGCCTGACTTTGAGGGCGCGAAATATGTCTTCACTCCTCCCTTGCGGGAGAAGTGGCACCAGGAGAAGCTTTGGGCTGGCCTGGAACGGGATCATCTGCAGGTGGTCTCAACCGATCACTGCCCGTTCTGTTTCAAGGAGCAGAAGGAATTGGGACGCGGCGACTTCACCAAGATTCCCAATGGAGGTCCCGGCATCGAGCACCGCATGAGCCTCGTCCACTCCGGCGGCGTGGCCAGCGGGCGCTTCAGCGTGAACCGGTTCGTGGAGATGGTCTCCACCACGCCTGCCAAGTTATTTGGCCTGTACCCGCGCAAAGGCACCATCGCCGTGGGCAGCGACGCCGACCTGGTTGTTTTCGACCCCAAACGCAAGCACACCATCAGCGCGGGCACGCATCACATGCGGGTGGATTACTCGATGTTCGAGGGGATTGAAGTCACCGGCATGCCGGATATCGTGCTGTCCCGCGGCCGCGTGGTTGTAGAAGGCGATCAGTTTCGCGGCCGTGCCGGAGCAGGAGAATTCATCAAGCGGTCCACCTATAGTCAGCCCTAACCTCTTCGGCGGCACCCATTACCAGAAGGAGGAGGGGGAATGTTGTCCCGCGACCTTATTCTTTGGCAAGTGGACGTGCAGTGCGACTTCATGCTACCCGGCGGGAAGCTTTACGTCCCCGGCGCCGAGAAGTTACTGCCCACCATCCGGCGGCTTACCGATGCCGCGCGCCGGCATGGGGTCTTGCTGGTTACCCACGGCTGCTTCCACACACCTGACGATCCCGAGTTCCAGCAGTTTCCGCCCCACTGCCTGAAGGGCACGCCCGGAGCGGACTTCGTGCCGGAAGCCATGACCGACAAGTACATCCGCTTGGAGAACCGCCCGGAGACCAAGCTGCCCGAAGATCTCTCCCCCTATCAGCAGATCGTGCTTGAGAAACAGAGCCTCGATATATTCGAAAGTCGCCACGCCCATGCCCTGGTGGAGCGTCTGGGGAGAACGGCCGAGTTCGTGGTATTCGGGGTGGTCACTGAATACTGCGTGTGCCTGGCGGCGAAGGGCTTGCTGAAACGAAAACGACGCGTCGCCCTTGTCCGGGACGCCATCGCAACTCTCGACCCTGCCGGGGGGGAGAAGAGCCTCAGCGAACTCACCAACCTGGGAGCTCGCTTGGTGACCACCGACGAGGTCCTGGCCGCCATCTCCCACGCACCCGCCTGAACAGCCACCTTACAGCAGCATACCCGCAATCGATGCCGACATCAGATTCGCCATGGTGCCGGCCAGCATGGCACGCAGGCCCAGCCGGGAGAGTTCGCCTTTCTTGTTCGGCGCCAGCGCCCCGATGCCGCCGATCTGAATTCCAATTGAACTCAGGTTGGCGAATCCGCACAGGGCGAAGGTGGCGATGGTGAAGGAGCGCGGATTGAGCAGCGCCTTCTGTGGTCCCAGCTGAGAAAACGCCACCAGTTCGTTCAGAATCATGCGCGTGCCCAGCAGGCTGCCGATGGCCGGACAGTCCCGCCATGGAATGCCGATCACCCAGGCCACCGGAGCAAACAGCTTGCCGAAGATCTGCTGTAGACTCGAGGGAAACCACCACACGCCCAGGGCATTGTGGATTCCCCCTAGAATCGCGTTCGCCAGCGCAATCAGGGCCAGAAATGAGATCAGCATGGCCGCAATGTTCAATGCCAGGTGCAAGCCGTCGGTGGTGCCTCGCGCGATTGCCCCCAGCAGGTTTTCGCTGTGCTCGGTCTCCACTTCTTCCGCGCTCATCACGACTTTGCCCGCGGTCTTTGCCGCCTCGGTCTCCGGCACCAGCATCTTTGACACCAGGATGGTGCCGGGCGCGGTCATGATGACGGCGCTCAGCAGATGCTTGGGATCGATGCCAAAGGCGATATAAGCAGCCATGATTCCGCCCGACACGTGCGCCATGCCGCTGGTCATCACCGTCATCAGCTCGGACCGGGTCAGCTCAGGCAGGAACGGCCGGATGGTGAGGGGAGCCTCGGTCTGTCCCATGAAAATGCTGGCCGCCACGTTCAGGGACTCGGCGCCGCTCGCGCCCATCACCCGGGTCATCACCCAGGCCGCAATCCGAATGATGAACTGCATGATGCCGTAGTGATAGAGCACGGCAAAAAAAGCGGCGATGAAAATGATCGTCGGCAGCACTTGGAAGGCGAAGTAGAATCCCAGGTGCGACCCCTGCTGGCCCAGGTCGCCAAAGACGAACTGCGAGCCCGCGAATGCGTTAGCCAGCAGCCGGTTGACCGCGTCGCCCGCCCGCTGGAAAAGCTGTCGCCCGAGGTCGACGCGCAGCACGAAGATCGCGAAGACGATCTGCAGGCCCAACCCCCAGCCCACGGTTTTCAGGCGGATGGCACGGCGGTTGGTAGAAAAGGCATAGGCCAGGCCCAACATGGTCAGCAGACCGAGAATGCCCGTGAATCGTCCCATCTAGTGTTCCTCTTTGTGAATCACCCTATGAACCAGCGGTTTCTTCCGCGCGGGCGGTGCATCCGCGATGTCGTAGCTCTCCTCAAGCAGTTTCTTGGCTCGACCAGCCTGCGCCTCGGAATGACAATGGATCGTGACCAAGGGCTCGCCCGCCGATATCTGGTCCCCGACTTTCTTGTGCACCACCATGCCCACCGCCGGGTCGATTGAGTCCTCCTTCTTCTCTCGTCCCCCGCCCAAAATGACGCAGGCCGTGCCCACCTGTTCACACTGAATGGCCCTCACAAATCCCGCCCGAGGACTCGCCACGACAACCCGCTGCTTGGCGTGGGGTAGCCGTCTCGGATCATGAATCGTGCTGACGTCGCCTCCTTGCTGTTCCACCAGTTGCACGAACTTGGCAAACGCCTTGCCTGAAGCAAGCAGTGCTTCGGCCAATTTCCTCCCCTCCGGAACCGTCTTCGCAGCCCCGCCCCGTTGCAACATCCAGGCGGCAAGTTCGAGGCAAAGCTCCCGCAGGTCCGGCGGACCGCCCCCCTGCAACACCTGGATCGACTCCTCGACCTCGAGCGCGTTGCCCACCATGTGTCCCAGCGGTTCGTCCATGTTGGTGATTAGAGCGACCATTTGCTTACCCATGCGTTCGCCGGTTTCCACCATCAATTCCGCCAGGAAAATGGCGTCCTCTTCCCTCTTCATGAAGGCTCCGGAGCCGGTCTTCACATCGAGAACCAGCGCATCCGTGCCCTCGGCCAGCTTCTTGCTCATGATCGAGGCGCAGATCAGGAACGGACTCTCCACCGTCCCGGTCACATCGCGCAGCGCATACAGTTTGCGGTCGGCGGGAGCGATCTGCTCCGTCTGCCCGATCATCGAGCAGCCGCAGCCTGCGAGCACGCGGCGAAATTCAGGCACCGCTAAGTTGACCCGGAAGCCAGGAATCGATTCCAGCTTATCCAGCGTCCCCCCGGTGTGCCCCAACCCCCGGCCGCTGATCATGGGCACGTAGACTCCGCCGGCCGCTATTAGCGGAGCCAGCACCAGGGAGGTCTTGTCTCCGACACCACCGGTCGAGTGCTTATCGACCTTCGGGCCGGGAACCGAACTGAGATCCAGCACTTCTCCGGAGTACAGCATGGCATGCGTCAATGCCGCCGTTTCCTCGCGCGTCATCCCCCGCAGCACCACCGCCATCAGCCAGGCCGCCACCTGATAATCCGGTACATCGCCCCGGGTGTAGGCATTCACCAGGAATGCGATCTCGGCACTCGACAAGGCGCCGCCGTCCCGCTTCTTGCGGATGAGATCAACGACACGATACCTGCCTGGTGGATGCTCTGGCTGGCTCACTGGAAACGGAAGCCCTCTGGCAGAAGATGGGTGATCGGGCTCTTCTTCCAGCCTTTCTTTCCTCGGAAGAAGACCACGGCGTCCGGCCCGAATTCGTAGATCACCTGCCGGCACGCTCCGCAGGGCGAGCACGGAACCCCGTGATCATTGGTCACAGCGACCGCGACAACCTCTAACTTTGGCCCAATCTTGGCTACGGCGGAGAAAATTGCTGTCCGCTCGGCGCAGTTCGTCACTCCGTAAGACGCGTTCTCCACGTTGCATCCCGGAAACAGTTCGCCTGAGGAAGTCAGAATGGCCGCCCCCACTCGAAAGTTGGAATAGGGCGCATAGGCGTTCTTCATGGCTTGGCTCGCCGCTTGCAGCAAGCGTTCCCGCACCTCCGAAGAGAGAGCTTTTCTTGCCATACCGGTTCGGCGAAGCAGACAAGGGCGGCTATTGTACCCTCTCCGGCCGCCCGGGGGAACTGCCGCCTTGGCGGTAGAGGAGGAAAGCAGTTCAGTACATGATGGTCCGGGTAAGATGGTGCGGCCACCGCGTGGTGTGGTAGTGCGTCCAGAGGCGAGCGTCCACCTGGGGAATGAGGACTTGCGCGTCGGCTGGGCGAATTTTGTTGATTTCTTCCGTCAGCAAGGCCGTGGCGTAGATCGAGTGCGCTCGGATCTCCACTTCCTGAGGGCTGTCCCGGAGAATCATGTGTTGGGAATTGATGGTCTCCTCCAGTTCCGACGAATAGCTGGTCATGCCCAGCAGTCGTAGTGCCACGGGAACAATGTAGTCGGCGAAGGCCGTCATCTTGTCCAGGTCTTGCAGGGGGAATTTGCCTGACTTCCTCAAGCTGGTGTACAGGAACCAGACCCCCAGTTGCGGGAGCTTGAAGAACTTGATGGTGTGGCCGCGGTACGGGCTGATATCACGGAAGCGGGGAAACTCCAGTATCAGCCGATCCACCAGCCCATTGCCGTTGTCGTAAAGCTTCGCAGAACAGGATGGAATGAAGTTGCGGAAACGCCCGCCGAACTTCGTCACCAGCACTGTTCCCACCTGCCGCCAGATTTCCGTCTTCTCCTCCAGCATGGGCAGCTCAATGTTCCCCGCGAAAATCCTGGCCATCTCCGAGCGCGTCACTGCCGAGAGGAACCCACCGTCCAGCACTGGGATCCCGCTATCCAGGGCTCGCTTGATGCAGGCGAGAAGCGCATCGGAGTCGGACCAGGTCCGGCCGGCGTAGGCGACTTCAAACTTCACGTGGCGCGAAAAATCGGTGAACGCGGTGTCGATGCAACATGCGGTCAGAATGAAGTCAATCGTCTGATCTGCATCCCCGTCCCCGAGTCCAAGCGGCAGGACGTAATCCGGGATCGGCAGCTCTTCATAGGCCATCCAGCCGGCAACCTCGATAATCTTGTTTAGGTTCGTGTGGACATGGCACGAGTGCTCGATCACGGGTCGGATGCTGTCGAGTACGGGACTCGATGTCAACTTTGGCCAACGTGCGGCCGTCTCTGCTGTCATAGCAATGGTTCCGAGTCGGTCAGTGAAGGCGGCTGCCTCCGTTCTTGGCCAGACGGTTGGCTTCTTCTTGCTCTGCCCGGGCTTGCGCCGGACGGCTCGTCTGGGCATAGATCTCGGACATGACCTGGTGCGGCTCTGGCTCCTGAGGCTGCAGTTTCGCGGCCTCCTGAAGATAGCGCAAAGCATCCGGATATTGTCCGCCAGTCTGGCCTTTCTTCCCCAGCTTGAGCGCAGCCATGTAGAGAAGTCCTGCCGTTCCAGAATCTTCGGTATTGAGCTCGTGGGCATGGTGCAGTGCCTGGTACGCCGGCAGGTCTTCGCCCAACTCCATCAGGACCGCACCATAGAGGGCATTCAGCTGAAACAGGTCCGGCCAGCGCTTAAGGGCGCTCGCCAGAGGGCCACGCGCCTCGGCAAACTGATGGACGTGATAATAGGCCAGGGCGAGATTGTATTGTGTTTGCGGCGATTCGGGAGCCAGTTCCGCAGCCCGCTGCAAGGGCTTCAGGGCCGCCTCGACATCCCCGTGCTGGGCGTAAATGGTCCCCAACTCAGTCAGCGCGTTCGGATTGTCAGGATCATAGAGTTGTTCGCATACTGCCCGAGCTTCTTCCCGGGGACCGCGATCGAGCTTCTGCGCGCATTCCAGCCTGAGTTGGCTCCGCTCCGAGTCCCGCCGCCGCAACGCCTCTGAGCCGGCCATGGTCTGCTCGGCTTCCTCCTCGCGACCTTGCTTGCGGTAGACAATTCCGAGCTGGTACGGCATTCGCGAGTCGTTCGGATTGAGCCTGATGGCTTCCTTCAACCACTTTTCCGCCGACGGCAGGTCTGCCTGCTTCAGGTAAGCATACCCAAGGTAATAGGCTGTGTCGGGAAAGGGCGGCTTCTCCGCCGCCTGGTTCAGGTTGCGGATCGCACTGTCAAACTTGCCCTCGTCGATATCCAGCCGGCCCAGGTAGTAAAGGACATTGGGATGATCTCCCACCTCGCGACGCACGGTTTCAAACTCGCGGCGCGCCTCTTCTGCTTTATGCATCTCGAACAACGCTATCCCCAGCGGGAAGCGAGCTCTCTCAACCAGGTTCGAGTCGAGCTTTAGCGCAGCCCGGAACTCGCTGGCGGCAACTTCGTACCGATCCTGCCGCAGAGCATCGTAGCCCTTCCCCAGGTGGGCTTCCACAGTGTCCCTGGCTGGGGAGGACGCCATCGGCGCTGTCTGGCACACGGCCACACCCTGCCAAACGGCGAAAGCAGCCAGCATCGCCAGAAGGCCAAGTCGAATGTGTTGCTTGTGCATCGATGCACTTCGTGAGGAACAATTATAGCCAGCCTGGCTCGCCTGTCCCTGGCCAGAGCCTGCGAGAGCGGATCGCGGCATCAATCGGACGCATCACGGTCCTGATCGCACCCGGCTCCGCCGGCTCGCAGTTCCTCGACGATCTGCACCCCGGCGCTGGTTCCCACCAGCGCTGCCCCCGCTTCCAGCAGTTCCCGCACCTGCTGAGCCGTCTTGATGCCGCCCGAGGCTTTGACGCCGACGCGAGCCGGCGCCAGCCGGCGCAGAAAGCGGATTTGCTCGGGTGTGGCCACACCGACGGCACCGCTGCTGGCGTTCTTCAAGTATGCGGCACCTGCTTCCACGCTCAAGGCCACGGCACGCTCCCTTTGCTGAGGGTTCAACAGCGGCAGTTCCAGCATGATCTTCACCGGAATTCCCGTCGCTGCCTCGACTACCCCACGAATGTTCTCGAAATACTCTCTCTCCATGCCGGAAAGGAGGTATCCCAGGTTGGGCATGAGATCGATTTCCTGCGCGCCCTCCTGGACCAGGCGCCCGGCCTCGTATGCCTTGCCGGCACTGGTCATCGTGCCGTAGGGCAGATCAATAAACGAGACTACCCTGATCCCACTTCCCCGCAATGCGCTTGCGGTTCTCTTAACCCACACCGCAGGGATCATCGCCGCGTGAAAGCCGTACTTTTGGCAATCCGCGATGTGTTGCTCCCAGAGCGAGACAGTCAACTGGTTGGAAATGATCGTGGACTGGATACGACTGGCGAACTGTGCAACCTCATCCTGAATAGCCGGCGCCCTTGGTGGCGACTCGCTCACGTTGCCATGCCTTTCTTACCCGCACAAAATTGCAGGACCCCTTACCCCGCCGCGAGCCAGTCCGGCAGCACCAGCCCGCGTTCCCGGTAAAACTTCACCACCTCACCCCGGTGTGGCAAGGAAGGAATGACCCCCTCCTTCGTTACCGCCAAGCCGCCGCTGACCACGGCAAATTCCACCGCCGGCTTGAGTTCGGCTCCGCAGGCCAGGGCGGTCGCCAGCCCAGCATTGAACGCATCCCCGGCGCCGGTCGTATCCACCGCGGTCATCGGCGTGGCCGGAACGTGGGCCACGGAACCGCAGGTCGCCAACAGTGCTCCCTTCTCCCCCAGGGTCATCACGATCTGCCGCACGCCGCGACCCATCAGTTCCCGCGCAACCTTCTCCGGTTCCATGGCAACCTCCGGACTTTGCCCGATAAGCACCTTCGCCTCCGTTTCATTGGGTGTGAGTACATCCACGGATGCCAAAACAGATGGTGGCAACGGCCGCACGGGAGCGGGATTCAGAATTGTCGTCGCCCCGTACCGGCGTCCTTGCCTTAAAGCTGCCTCGGCCGCCGCGACCGGAATCTCGAGCTGGGTGAGAACCACCACGGCACTGCGCAGGGCGCCGTCGCTCCGCTCCACGTCGGCTGCGCTCAGCAACTCGTTCGCACCCGCATCCAGGACAATGCAATTTCTCCCGGTCGCGGCTTCCACCATGATGAAACCCACTCCGGTGGGAGCCCTGTCCGTTTGCTGGACGTGGCTGACATCGATGCCTTCTTCGCGATAGAGGCCAAGCGCCATCGTGCCGAAACTGTCCGTGCCAATCTTGGCGACCAAGCTGACCTTGGCTCCGAGCCGGGCGCAGCCCACCGCCTGGTTGGAACCTTTGCCTCCGTAGTCGACCCGATAGCCCGATCCCAGCAGCGTCTCGCCCGTGCTGGGCAGCGACTGGACCTTCATCGTCAGGCCGGTGGCGTAGCTGCCTACGACTGCAATCCGAGGTGCGCTCAACGGCAGGCCCTCCCGCTCGATGCCGGAACGGTCAGGCTATCACACGGCGCTGGGTGCACTCTCTCTTCCGCCGCTCTGCCCGCGCCACCTTTGCTATCCTGCTGGAATGCCGCGCGCCTTCCTAATCGATACGGATACTGCGTCGGATGACGCTGTCGCTCTAATCATGGCTCTGCGCGCTCCCGAGGTGCGTGTCGTTGCGATCACCACGGTTGCGGGCAACGTCGAGGTCCAACAGTCCACGCGCAACGCTCTGTACACGGTCGAGCTCTGCGGTGCAACCGTCCCGGTCTTTGCCGGCGTGGAAAAACCTTTGCTGCGCACCTATCAGAACGCGACCTGGTTTCACGGACGTGACGGGCTGGGAGATCACGGCTATCCCGCACCTCGTCGCCCACCGGAACGACTGCATGCGGTCGACGCCATCATCGAGGCGGTCCAAGCCAATCCCGGACTGGAAATCGTCACCCTCGCCCCGCTCACCAATATCGCTCTGGCTCTGGCCAAACGGCCGGACATCGCGGCGAAGGTGGGCCGTTGCGTCATCATGGGTGGCGCTCCGTGCTGCGAAGGCAACGTGACGCCGGCGGCGGAGTACAACATCTGGGTTGATCCAGAAGCCGCCCGCATCGTCATGCGCAGCGGCCTGCCCGTCGAACTCGTGGGCTGGCATCTCTGCCGGGGTGAGGCCGTTCTGGGGGAGGATGACATCGCGCGCATTGAGAACCTTAACAACCGAATCGGCCACTTCGCCATCGAGTGCAACAGCCACGCTCGAAAAGCATACAAAGTGCAGACCGGGGAGGATGGCATCTCGCTGCCCGATCCGGTGGCAATGTGTCTTGCGCTCGATCCTACAGTCGGCACTTGCTGGAGCGAACACTACGTGGACGTGGAAACCGACAGTGAATTGACGCGGGGCATGACGGTTGTCGATCGCCTGAATGTGACGGACGACGACCGCAACCGCAGCCTCTGGGCTCCGGTCCTGTCCAGCCGGCGCAAGGCTAAAGTCTGCTGGAAGATTGATACGAAGCGCTGGAAGCAAGCGCTCTTTGCCGCACTCCAGGCGTGAAGGCCATCCCTGAACCTTGACCGGCTCTGGGGCGGATGCTACAAGCTACCTTATACAAGGCCTTGGGTAGGACATGGCCTTCACCGGCTGCGTGAAAGGTCTGGGTTTGGTGGGGCAACGCTGCAGCGCTAGATTGGGTGACTTTGTTTTCGAGCCTCTGAGGTCGCCAGAACGCATTTTCCCGCAGCCCCTTCAGCCGTGTTGCTTCGGCCCAAAACACATGGGCTTCAGCCCCTGGGGGAGCCCACAGTGCACCTTCTTGGTTCATCATGGATTGGCTTCTGAATTGTGATTCCGCACCAGTGAAGATCCGGGAGGCACTGCTCTGAGTCGGCCTAAGGGGTGTCATTTCATCGATCTCCGCCGACGCAATTTTCTGATCCGCTGTTGCCGCGGCGCCTCAGCGGCGATGCTTTCCCCGAGCCTGGGTGGACTCACATTCCCCAATCCCGCTCGCTCAGTCCCCGCCGATGTTTCCGCAGAGACCGAGTTCCAGCTTCATCCTCACTACCGAACTCCCAGCCCGCTCGATACCACACTGCTCAAGGTGCAAGCAGGGCTCGATGACTTCATCTCGGAGAAATACGCCGACCAGGTCTCCGCGATCCTGGCAGAATGGACGTCCAGCCTCCTCGAATCTCCACCCGACCTAAAGGCGATCGAAAATGCCCTCGCTCCCAATGTTCTGACCGCTTCGCTCCAACCCTCCGAGTCTAGCCTGGTGCGCGCAGGGCCGACCTTGGAAGTCCGTCGGAACCAGTTCAGCAGCCAGGCTTCTCTGGACCGCGATGCATTTCTCCGCGAACTGCGTTCCGCCATCAGCGTATACACCGCGATCCTGACTGCGGAATTCCAGGTGACCAGAATCGACCTGGATTCGGCGTCCGCGCCAGCACCACACCTTCCGAAGGAACTTCGGACTCTCGTCCGCTACGAATTGGTGGGCACAGGCCGAAATTTCCACCGTGAGCAACGCGTAGGCTATTGGAACTTGGCCTGGGAACCGACGCCTTCCGGACACTGGCTTGTGCGGAAGTGGCGGGGACTGGAGGAGACGGCGAGCCGTTCGGCCAGCCCGTTCTATGTGGACATCACCGCTCGAGCTTTGAGCAGCAACCCGTCCTATGCCTCGCAACTGCTTCACGGAACCGATTACTGGCGCACTATTCTCGATGGTGCGTGCGGCATCGACATCTACGGGCATAACGGGGTCAGCGTCGGAGATATCGACAACGACGGCTTCGACGACTTTTACGTCTGTCAGCCTTCCGGTCTTCCCAACCGGCTCTATCGCAACCGTGGCGATGGCGCCTTCGACGACATCACCGAAGCGGCCGGCGTCGGCGTTCTCGAAAATTCGGCCTGTGCGCTCTTCATCGACGTTGACAACGACGGCCTCCAAGACCTGATCGTGGTGTGCGCCGGCGGGCCGCTTCTGTTCTTGAATCAGGGTGCAGGCAAGTTTCGGCAGAAGCCCGATGCCTTCCATTTCGCGGCGCCACCTCAGGGAACCTTTACGGGGGCAGCGGCCGCTGATTACGACCGTGACGGCTGGCTGGACATCTATTTTTGCCTCTACACCTATTACCAGGGCACCGGCCAGTACAAATACCCCTCCCCTTACGTTCACGCCGAAAATGGCCCGCCCAACTTCATGATGCGCAACCACCGGGACGGCACCTTCCGCGATGTTACCCAGGAATCCGGCCTGAACCAGAACAACACCCGCTACAGCTTCTGTTGCGGGTGGAGCGATTACAACCACGACGGCTGGCCCGACCTTTACGTGGTGAACGACTTCGGCCGGAAGAATCTTTACCGCAACAACGGCGACGGCACGTTTACCGACATTGCCGCGCAGGTTGGAGCCGAAGACGTCGGGGCCGGCATGGGCGTCTGCTGGTTCGATTACGACAATGATGGTGCCCAGGATCTGTACGTCGCGAATATGTGGACCGCTGCCGGCGAGCGCATCACCGCGCAGGATAGCTTCAAGAAGAATGCGCCGGAGGACGTGCGGGCTCTGTACCGCAAACACGCCATGGGCAATTCCCTCCTGCGCAACCTCGGAAAAACTTTCCAGGATGCAACCGCTGCCTCGGGTACCGGAATCGGACGCTGGTCCTGGTCCAGTGATGCGTGGGACTTCGACCATGACGGCTTCCCCGACCTGTACATCGCCAACGGCATGATTTCCGGCCCTGTGCGTGAGGACCTGAACAGCTTCTTCTGGCGACAGGTGGTGGCGCGCTCGCCCGACGCGGCCAAGGACTCGCATGACTACGAGCAGGGCTGGACTGCGATAAACGAGCTCATTCGCGCCGACGGTAGCTGGAGCGGTTACGAGAGAAACTTGCTCTATGCCAACAACCGCAACGGGACCTTTTCCGACGTGTCCGGCGCGGTCGGTCTCGACTGGCTCCAGGATGGACGAGCATTCGCCCTCGCCGACTTCGATCACGATGGGCGGCTCGAAGTCTTCCTCAAGAACCGTAATGGTCCGCAGCTGCGGGTATTGAAAAACGTCGCGGAAAATCTGCCGCCATCGATCTCGTTCCGCCTTCGTGGCAGCAAGAGCAATCGCGATGCCATCGGCGCCGTGATCTCCCTGCAAACCAAATCCGGTCTCCAGACCCGTACGCTCCAAGCCGGATCCGGGTTCCTCTCCCAGCACAGCCAGGAGATCTTCTTCGGCCTGGGCGAGAGCAGGGAACCAGTGCGGGCAACTATTCGCTGGCCCAGCGGGCTCGTGCAACAGCTTCACGATCTGCCCATCAACCACAGGATCTGGGTCACTGAGGGCTCCGATACCTCTCGCATCGAACCCTTCCACTTGCAAACGGCGAGGCAGACTCCGATTGCCGCAACCCAGTTCCCGGACGCCGATGCTCTTCCCGTCGACAGTGAAACCTGGTTGCTTGCGCCCGTTGCGGCTCCGGACTTTTCCCTCCCCGACCTAGCCGGGCGGAGCTGGACGCTCTCCGCACTTCATGAGAAACCCTTGCTGCTGCATCTCTGGACCAGCCGTTCTGCTTTCTGTTTGGAGGAACTGGCCGCTCTCGACCGGTGGCAAGATAAGGCGGCCGAGCAGGGCCTGCAGCTGATGACAGTAAACCTTGACGAGAATGCCGGCCTCGAGAGTCTTCGTGCCCTGGCTCGGGAGCATGGTGTGTCAGCGCCGATCCTGGTGGGATCGGACGACGTGGCCGGCATCTACAACATCCTCTACAGGTACCTTTTCGACCGACACCGTGACCTTGCCCTTCCAACATCGTTTCTGATCAGCGAAGGGGGGGAAATCGTCAAGGTCTACCAGGGCAGGCTGAACCGGGAGCACGTCGCCGCCGACAGCCGGCACATTCCGCGAACCGCCGCCGAACGCCTGGCTGTGGCCCTTCCCTTCCCCGGCACGACCCGAACGACCGAGTTCGAACGCAATTACCTCTCCTACGGCTCGGTATTCTTCCAGCGTGGCTATTATGAGCAAGCGAAATTGTGGTTTCGGATTGCTCTGCGGGAGGACCCGTCAAGCGCCGAGGCGCTGTACGGGCTGGGCAGCGTCTACCTCAACCAGCACAAGAATGCGGAGGCGCGGGATTGCTTTCAGCGGGCGACCAAGTTGCGTGCCAGCTATCCCGATACCGTGGCCAACGCCTGGAACAATCTTGGTCTGCTTACCGCCCGAGAAGGCCGAGCCGAGGAAGCGCTCGGACTCTTTGAGGAGGCGCTCCGCCTCAGTCCGGATGACACCATCGCCCTCGACAACCTGGGCAACGCCCACCGGCAGCGGAAGCAATGGGACGAGGCCCGCAAGGCGTTTGCGCGCGCGCTCGAGGTCGACTCCACCGATCCGGAGGCCAACTATGGCCTGGCCATGGTCTATGCGCAAACCAACGACACCGAGCACGCCTACCAGTATCTGCAGAATGCCCTCAGGTATCGCCCCGTTTATCCCGAGGCGCTGAACAACCTGGGCATCCTTTATCTGCGCACCCAGCGGCGCGACCAGGCGGTAGCGACGTTCGAAGAATGCATCCGGGTAGCGCCGGCGTTCGATCAGGCCTACTTGAACCTCGCCAAGGTATACGCGATCGAAGGCGATCCTGTGCAAGCACGCACCATCCTGCTGGAATTGCTGAAGCAGCATCCCGATCATCCCCAGGCCCAGAAGGCGCTCGCCGACCTTCCTCAGTAGTGCCGTCAGGTCGGAGCAGGCAAATCCTTCGGCTGACAGCTGATCGCTGCCCGCCTCTAATACTCCGCCAACTCTTTCATCCCCCGAAAAAGATCATTCATTTGCGGCAGAATGGCGTCTTCGAGGATGGGCTGGTAGGCGATGTAGGTGTCCATGGCGGCAACGCGGCGGACAGGGGCGTCGAGTTGAGGGAAAAGTTGGTCGGCGATGCGGGCGGCGATCTCGGCACCGTAGCCCCAGCTGAGGGAGTCTTCGTAGGCGACCAGTGCGCGGTTGGTCTTCGAGACCGAGGCCGCGATGGTCTCCCAGTCGAAGGGGTTGAGCGTGCGCAGGTCGACGATCTCGACCCTCACGCCGTGGTCGCGCTCGAGTTTCTGTGCGGCTTGCATGGCGCGAGGGACAACCGCGCCGTAGGTGATCACGGTGAGGTCGCTGCCGGTCTGGACGACGCGGGCTTGGCCGAAGGGGATCATGTACTCGGGGCCGGGATAGTGCGAGCGCCCGTAGGTCTCGCGGTAGAGGCGTTTGTGCTCCAGGAAGAGCACAGGATCGTCGCAGCGGATGGCGGTCCGGAGCAGGCCGGCGGCATCGAGCGCGTTCGAGGGGAAGACGACACGCAGCCCGGGAATATGGGTGAAGATGCTCTCGCCGCACTGCGAGTGGTAGAGTGCCCCACCCGTGAGATAGCCGCCGATGGCCACGCGGATCACGAGCGGCGACGAGAACGCGTTGTTCGAACGCCAGCGGATTACCGGGAGTTCATCGCGCAACTGCATCATGGCGGGCCAGATGTAGTCGAAGAACTGGATTTCGACAACCGGCTTCAGGCCGCGCGTGGCCATGCCGGTGGCTCGGCCGACAATGTTGGCTTCGGCGATCGGCGAATTGAAGACCCGGTCGGAGCCGAACGCCATCTGCAAACCGGCGGTGAGCTTGAAGACTCCTCCCTTCCCTTTGACCAGTTTTTTCTTCAGGTAGTCCTCGCGGCTGGCGTCCGCCACGTCTTCGCCAAAGACGATGATGCGCTCGTCGCGCTTCATCTCATCTTTCAGGGTGGCGTTGATGAGTTCAGCCATGGTCTTGGGCAGAGGAGGGGAGGGCTTCTTGCCGTCGCCGGCGGGAGCCTCGACAACCTGGGGGAAAAAGGGCTGAGTTTCGAACTGCGCGGAGGTGGGATCGAGGTCCGGCGAGTATACGAAGCGCGTGATCGTCTCGGGCGTGGGGAATGCGGCCTCGAGTGCCCGGTCGACTGCGGACTGCAGCTCGTCTTCAACTTGCTTTTCCAGCTTGTTGATGGCCTTCTCGTCGAGGATGGCTTCGCGGATGAGGAACATCTGCATGCAGGTGATGGGGTCGCGGGCGGTATCGCGCTGGCGTTCCAGGTCGGGGCGGTAGAGACGTTCGTCGTCGGAGAGCGAGTGCGAGTAGGGCCGGATGACGTGCGCGTGCACGAAGGCCGGGCCCTTGCGGGCGCGGCAGTAATCCACCGCACGCTTCATGGCGGCGTAGCTCAGGACGGGATCGGTACCGTCAATTTCTTCGAAGTGGAAGTTGGGGAAGCCCGCCACCAGGCGGGAGATGTTGCCACCGGCAGTCTGGACTTCAACCGGCACCGAGATAGCGTATTCGTTGTCTTCGACGACGAAGACGATGGGAAGCTTTTTGTTGGCCGCCGTATTGAGGGCCTCCCAGAATTCGCCTTCGCTGGTAGTGCCATCGCCCAGCGAGACATAAGTCACTTCGTCGTCACAGAAGGTCACGTCCTTGAACTGGCGGTAGTCGCCGCTGACTTTCCGCGTGGCATGCGGATGGTTGCGCAGGTAAACCCCGGCCTCGGCACAGCCTACCGCTTGCAGGATTTGCGAACCCGTGGGCGAAGACTGGGTAACCACATTGAGACGCTTGTAAGCCCAGTGCGAGGGCATCTGGCGACCGCCGGAACTGGGATCGTCGGCGGCGCCGACGGCCTGAAGCAGCATCTCCCAGGGCGTGGCGCCAAGCGCCAGGACCAAAGCGCGATCCCGATAGTAGGGGTAAAACCAATCGTAGCCGGGCTTCAGCACCAAGCCGGCGGCAGCGCCAATCGCCTCATGTCCAGCACCTGAGATCTGGAAGAAGATCTTCTGCTGACGCTTGAGCAGGATTTCCCGGTCGTCGACACGCCGGGAGGTGTACATGATGCGGTATGTCTGAATTAGCTGCTCGCAGGTGAGGCCCTGGTAGGTAGCTTGTGCAGCCGGCAGCTTGGGGTCAGTCTTCGTCGTAACCATTCAGTAACCCTACGGCTCCGACTGCATTGTAAATCAGTTCCCGCTTGCCGTTCCTCAGTTCTCAGAGCGTGCTACCGACTGGTCGGGGAGGCGCCGCGAGCTCCGACACCCCTTTGCGCAAGGGGAGGACCGCAGCAACGACACCGATCGCTCCACCGGGTGAGGAGCGTACCGGCTCCAGGCTGCGGACGAAGGGCAAATTGCGTGAAATGGAGCGTCCGTGGGTGTGGCTGAGCAGGTGACTGCCGAGGGCTGACAGCTGACTTCCGGATGCTATTCTGGAAAAATGATCCGAGTGCGGCGGCGGTTTGATCCCGCGGCCATCAAGCTGCTCATCTTCGACTTGGACGGGACGCTGATTGATTCACGCCTGGACCTGATTCATTCCGTCAACGCCATGCTGTGGCACCTCGGGCGGCCCGAACTGCCCG
This sequence comes from Terriglobales bacterium, assembly GCA_035623795.1. Lineage (GTDB taxonomy): Bacteria > Acidobacteriota > Terriglobia > Terriglobales > Acidobacteriaceae > DASPST01. The sequence goes on along the minus strand of DASPST010000110.1, from coordinate 120,033 downwards.
GGGAAGTGATCGCAAACTATGTGGGGGATGGCGCGCCCATGCTGGTGCGGCGGGCCCTGGGGGATCCGGAAGACGAGATGTTCGTGAAGCAGGCTCTGGACTATTTTCTGGCTTACTACCGCGAGCACAAACTGGATAACACCCAAGTGTACGAGGGGATTCCCAAGGTGCTGGCGGCGATCCGGTACGGGCTGAACGGGGCGTCCCGGCAGATGGCGGTGCTGTCGAACAAGCCCGTGAATCCCTCGCGGGCCATCATCGAGGCGCTGGGGCTGGCGCCGTATTTTGTCAGCGTTTACGGAGGCAATAGCTTTCCTACCAAAAAGCCCGATCCCCTGGGAGCCAGAAAACTCCTGGAGGAAACCGGGTGTAGGCCCGCGGAGACGGTGATGGTTGGAGATTCGTCGAATGACGTGCTGACGGGGCGAAACGCTGGGTTGTGGACCTGCGGCGTCCTCTACGGGTTCGCTCCCCATACTCTAGACATGACGCCTCCGGATGTGGTGGTGGATAGGCCGGAGGAGTTGGAAACGCTGTTCAGGATTTAGCCAGTAGCCTATTCGGTAAGTCGTTTGGGCAGGCGCGGCTTATCAGCCGGTTCGGTTGAGCAGCATGAGCACGCGTCCACTCCGCGCAGTCCTGCCATCAGTCCGGCAGCTCCGGGTGGACCAGCGTTGCGGTTCTGCGTTCATGAGTTTCGTTTTGAATGGGGGTTCCAGCACCGGGGGAGCTAGCCGTTACTCCTTTGGTTCAATCTTGGATGTTTATTGTAGTTCGCTGCTGGTGGCCAGAGTGGGCACCGCAGTTTTAGGCTGCACACACACGATGAACAAGGAGACCATCGGGTTCACGCCCCGCGAACTGCGCAAACTGCGCAGTTTGAGAGATCCGCATGGCATCCAGCGGTATCTCGATGATATGCCTTACCACCTGGCCGATACGGCGTGGTCGCCGCGCCGGGTGCTGGCGGAGAACACCTCGCATTGTTTCGAGGGAGCGATCTTCGGAGCGGCGGCGCTGCGGGTGAACGGCTTCCCTCCTTTGATTTTGGATCTTGAGGCTGACCGCGACACGGACCACGTGCTGGCTATCTACCGGGTCGAAGGGCACTGGGGAGCGGTTGCGAAGTCGAACTACACGGGATGCCGCTTCCGCGAACCCGTCTACCGGACGATACGGGAGTTGGCGCTGAGCTACTTCAATATCTACTTCAACCTGCGTAAGGAGCGGACACTGCGCCGCTACTCACGTCCGGTCAGCCTGGCGCGATTTGACCAGCTCGAGTGGATGACGACCGCAAAGCCTATCTGGTTCATCGTGTACTACTTGCTGGAAATCCCGCATTACAGGCTGTTCGACGGGCGCATCGCGAGCCGGCTGCACTGCGTCGATGAGCGTATCTACCGGGCGGAGACGCTGGGAAAAGCGTATAAGAACAGGCGCTAGTCGTCCGTCCTCGTAAACGAGCTGCTGGCACTTCGCGTTTAGAAGCTAATCTGGCTCTGTGTACATCGCCGGCATCTTGTGTCGCCAGGGCATCGCCGTGCTGCAGCCCCGCCCATATCCCTCTCGGATGCCAGCCCGACTTGAGTCAACTGTCAGCAACCTACGGGCTGGCAGGATGTCGCTAAGCGATTTTGAACAGGGCACGGCGTCAGCCCCTGTGGGCATAGGCGATTTACTCTCCCGGTTCATTCTGCGATAGCTGCGTCGTAACAGACCTGCCAACAGAGCCCGGCCCCTGCCTATTTCCGGCGCCTGATGTCGGGGATCGGAGGCCAGAGCGCGGTTTCAGGCAGTGGTCTCTCCAGGGACTGGTGCCGACGTATTCAGCAGGATGGTGAGAACGCTGGTGCTCGGGAGAGGGAAAGGCCGCTGTAGTTACGATCGATCGGAATGGAATCCTGAAATGTCAGAGAATGGCAAAAATCTTCTGAAGACAAGGCTCGAGGACGACGGCCAAAGAGAAAAATCGCGATCCGGAGCCATCGGGGTATCTTAGGCAAAGTTAACGGATCCGGAGGGGAAGGGTTGAAGAAGGGGGCCGTTGCTTGCTTGCGCACGGGCGGTTGGGAACGGCGTGGAACAACTTACACGCTGGAAACGTAGTCCAAAGCATATGGGCATGCGAGCGAGGCCTTGGGTCTGGGCGCTGCTGGTCAGCTGGGCTCTGGGCTTCGGGCAGGCTCGGCAGCGCGAGACGTTGCCCTCTGCGGCAAGCCGGCAGGGGCAGAGCGCAGCGCCAGGGGTGGCGGGCGAGGCCGGCAGGAGTCCAGCCACCGGGCCGAAATCCACGCTTTCCGCCGATCAGATCAAGGATCTTGTCCGTTTGGCCGCGGAGAAGGACATCGAGAATGACAAAAAGCAGCGGGATTACACCTACATCGAGCGGGAGGAGGAACACAAGCTGAACGGCAAGGGCCAGGTCACGTCCACCGAGGTGAAGACGTACGAGATCATGGAAATCGATGGCGAAGGGGTGCGGCGCCTGATCGCCAAGAACGATCAGCCCCTCTCCGCCAAGGATGCCGCCAAGGAGGAGGCAAAGATCCAGAAGATCATCGACAAGCGCAAGAACGAATCCGAGTCGGATCGCGATAAGCGGTTGAAGCGGGAGGAAAAAGAGCGGGAGCAGGGACGACAGTTCGTGAAGGAAGTGGCGGAGGCTTACAACTTCACTCTGGCTGGCGTGGAGGATCTGGCGGGGCGCGAAACCTATGCCATTGACGCCGAGCCGCGTCCGGGGTACGAACCTCACCAGAAGGAAGCGAAATTGCTGCCCAAGTTCCGCTTCCGGGTGTGGATCGACAAGGCGGAGAGCCAGTGGGTCAAGCTGGATGCGGAGTGCATCGACACGGTTTCGATCGGTCTGTTTCTGGCGCGGATCCACAAGGGATCGCGTGTTCTGATCCAGGCGACCCGGGTTAACGATGAGGTCTGGCTGCCTCAGCACATTGCCGTGCACGTGGACGGGCGATTGGCATTACTGAAGGGGTTCAGCTTCGATGCCGACCTCACCTACAAGGACTACAAGAAGTTTCGTGCGACGACGCGGATCCTAGGCATAGGGAAAACCAAGTAAGTTGTCATTCATGGCCGGTTGTTGATGCAGATTGCCTCCACGGCGTTTTTCTCCGCGCGGTATAATAAAAAGATTTCGAGTCAGCCGCATGGGATTCTGTAGCGGCCGCGCGGACCGTGGGCGATTGATGACTGCGGGCTGACGCCTGAGAGGTGACAGCGATAGCGAGAGCTGGCTCCTATGGATTTCCGACTTGTCAGTGCTTACAAACCGCGGGGCGACCAGGGCAAGGCCATCGACGCCCTGGCGCGGGGATTGCGGGACCGGGAGGAGCACCAGGTTCTGCTGGGGGTGACCGGGTCGGGCAAGACCTACACCATGGCAAAAGTGATTGAGACGGTGAACCGTCCCACTTTGGTCATGGCGCATAACAAGACCCTGGCCGCACAGCTCTACCACGAGTTCAAGAGTTTCTTTCCCCACAACGCAGTAGAGTACTTCGTATCGTATTACGACTATTACCAGCCGGAAGCCTACGTTCCGGCGGCGGATCTGTACATCGAGAAGGAAGCCACCATCAACGACGAATTGGACAAGCTGCGGCTGTCCGCGACCAAGTCGCTGTTCGAGCGGCGCGACGTGCTGATTGTGGCCTCGGTGAGCTGCATCTACGGCTTGGGCTCGCCCGAAGCGTATTACGGGATGCTCCTCTTCCTGGAGAAGGGGCAGAAGGTCCAGCGTCAGGACATCACGCGCAATCTCGTGGAGATTCTGTACGAACGCACCGACGGAGAGTTTCGCCGCGGGACATTCCGAGTGCGCGGGGACGTGATTGAGGTCTTCCCCACCTACGACGACATGGCCTACCGCATCGAGTTGTTCGGGGACGAGGTGGAATCACTGGCGCAGATCGATCCTCTGTTCGGCACGGTGAGACAGAAGTACATGCGTTTGCCGATTTATCCCAAGACACACTACGTGATGAAAGAAGAGACCAGGGATTCAGCGGTAGAGTCCATCCGGAAGGAACTGGCGTGGTGGGAGGTGGAACTGGAGAAGCAGGGACGGCTGGTGGAGTCACAGCGCGTGCACCAGCGCACGATGTTTGACCTCGAGATGATCAAGTCTGTGGGCTACTGCCACGGGATCGAGAACTATTCCCGACACTTTACCGGACGCTTGCCGGGGGAGCCTCCGCCAACGCTGCTGGATTATTTCCCGCGGGACTACGTGATGTTCGTCGACGAGTCGCACCAGACGGTGCCACAGCTGCGCGGGATGTACCACGGCGACCGCTCGCGCAAGGAAGTGCTGGTGGAGTATGGGTTCCGCCTGCCCTCCGCGCTGGACAACCGGCCGCTGACGTTTGAGGAGTTCGAGCACCGCATGAACCAGATGATTTACGTCTCCGCGACGCCGGGGCCTTACGAACTGACCAAGTCGGCGGGTGTCGTGGTCGAGCAGATCATCCGGCCGACCGGGCTTATCGATCCCCCGGTGGAGGTGCGGCCGGTGAAGGGGCAAATCGACGACCTGCTGCACGAGATCCGGCAGCGGGCGGGGCGACGGGAGCGGGTGCTGGTCACGACTCTCACCAAGCGCATGGCCGAGGACCTGGCTGAGTATTACAGCGAAGTAGGCGTGAGGTGCCGTTACATGCACTCCGAGATCGAGACGCTGGAGCGAGTAAGGATCCTGCGCGACCTGCGCAAGGGTGAATTCGATGTGCTGATCGGAATCAACCTGCTGCGGGAAGGGCTGGACCTGCCGGAAGTCTCCCTGGTGGCGATTCTGGATGCGGACAAGGAGGGTTTCCTGCGCTCGAGCGGATCGCTGATCCAGACCGTCGGGCGGTGTGCCCGAAACCTCAACGGGCGCGCCATCCTGTATGCCGACCGGATGACGGATTCCATGAAGCGGGCGATGGATGAGACCAATCGGCGGCGGGCGATCCAGCAGGCTTACAACGAAGAGAACGGCATCACCCCGGAGTCGATCGTGCGGCCGGTGGACATGTCTCTGGCCTCGATCGTATCGGCCGACTACACCGACCTGGCCGCGGAAACGGCGGAAGGCATTCCGGAGTTCAAGTCCCAGGAAGAACTGGATGCCTACATCACGAAGCTGGAGAACGACATGCGGGAAGCAGCCAAACGCTTCGAATTTGAGGCCGCAGCCAAGTTGCGGGACACCATCAAGGAGCTGCGAACCAAAGAGTTCTTGATCGCGTGAAACGTGGCTCACCGCAATTCCTGCACACCAAAGTCGAATTCTCAACCACGCATAGATCCAGCGCACGAAGGCGTTTGTAGGCGAGGCCTTGGTCAATGTCGTTCGGGAGCCTTCGTGCCCTTTCGCTTTTGTCTCCTCACCTTAAGGGCGGAGGTTCTTCTTCCGGGCAAAGGCGCCGCGGACAAAGGTGGAAGAAAGATTGGTGCTCTGATCCCCTGCAGGTTACGGCCAATGCACCGTCGTCGGTGGCGCACCCGGCGTCCCGCCCGGCCAGATAAACAGAACACTCGTGCTTCCACCCTATGAATCCTCTCACCGTTTGCAGAATCATCGCTTGTGCCTGGCGCCCCATTCCTAGGGTGAGTCAATTCTGTCCAGCACGATGTTTATTTGAATCCCTCCAAATCGTTTCATGGAGCGTTGTTTTTTCTTTGACCCTCACGCCAGGTTGGGATATGTTGCGCACCATTGTGCACGCCTGCGTGGGGTGGGTCATGCGTCGTGGGTTGGGGTTGGGGCTGTCGCTACTGCTGCTGAGCGTTCTCCATCAAGCCGCGGACACGCATCCGGTTTTCGATCACGCCCCCAAAACGTCTCGCGATTTTGCCGCCCTGCTGCAGAAGGCGCAGCACGGAGACGGAGACGCGCAATTCCATGTTGGTTTGGCTTACGAAGCCGGGACCGGCGTGGAGCAGAATTACGCCGAGGCTGTGCGCTGGTACCGCCAGGCGGCCGACCATGGTAACTCCTCCGCGCAAAATAATTTGGGGGCCATGTACGGACGCGGCCTTGGCGTGGCGCGGAGCGACAGCGAGGCCATGCGGTGCTATCTGCGGGCGGCGAGTGACGGGCACCCCGCAGCGCAGAACAACCTAGGCACCATGTTCGCGACCGGGCAGGGAGTGAAGAGCAGCGATGAAGATGCATTGTTCTGGTATCGCCGAGCGGCGAAACAGCATTACGCCCCGGCGGAAGCGAACTTGGGAGGAATGTACCTGACCGGGAGTGGCGTGGCGGCGGACCCCGCTCAGGCCGTACGCTGGTACGAAGAGGCCTCCCGGCACAACTATGCGCCAGCCGCGGTGAGACTCGGCTTCGTGTATATGCGCGGGGATGGGGTTGCAAGGGATGACCGGGAAGCGCTGAAGTGGTTCCGCAAGGCGGCCGAGCACGGCTCCGCGGCGGGCGAGCATCAACTGGGTCAGGCCTACCAGTTTGGCCGCGGAGTCACGCCGGACTACCAGACGGCAATGAGATGGTATCAAGCGGCCGCCGACCACGGTCTGGCCGATGCCCGCAGGAGTCTGGAGGCGCTGGCGGCCAAATTGAATGGAGAAGCGCACGCCGCGGATTCAGCCGCGCAGTCTCCAGCGAATGCCAGCGAGCAGGAGAATGTGCCCGGAGCCGTACCGCGCCGTTAACCTCCCCACGCGGCGGCGACAATCTCCCCAGCCTGAGTCTCTCTTTGTCAGAGTGTTTCCCTATCGGGTTCCAGGCCTTGTCGGCCAAGTAGGCAAACGCGTACCCAAGGAGCGGGCAAGAGATTCTTCTGGAATTCCCCAACCGGAACTTATTCAACAAGATTGGAGGCCGGGAGATCTGTGCAGTAAAGGGGCAATCGGGTTGGCGGAGAACCATCGCGGAGGTGCGCTTCACTCAAGGAGGCACAGCATGACTCGCCCTCCGCTGTAGCGCGGGCGCCTCAGGGGCGGGGTGCGGGGGCGGGCCCGGGGGGAAGAATCTCCGGTTCCCCGGCACGAGCCTGCTGGTAGGTAACGTAGAAGACGGCGGCGCTCCAGGTGGGGAACAAATCGAAACCCGGCATGAGCTCAGCAATTAGAGAAGGCAGGAAGGCCCAGTGCCAGCCCAGCAGACGAATGAGAACAGCGGCGGTAACGACATCCAGAACCGAGTCCGCCGGAGAGAAACCACCCGGGGCGAACAGCGGAAGCGCGGCGATCTGAATCGCATCCGCGGCAATCGCTACGAGCCAGGCCAGCCGGTGCTGGGGGTTCTTGAGCGTTTTCCACAGATCGCGAATTCGTACCAACAGCACCTCCTCCCCACTAGATGAGAATAGCGCGGTTGGAGTTGCTGGAAAAGATGGTTGTGGTCGGTCCTCAGTCGTTGGGGGGTCACCGTGGCACTGACGCCCGCGGCACAGCCGGCGAGATGCACAGCGCGAAGCCGCCAACGCCCTGGAAACTCCGATCAACTGTAGGCCCGATCGACCGCGAAGACCTCGCGTATCTGGGGCGCCCGGCCGCGGCAACACCCTTGCTTTCCCTAGAAGCTCTTTCCCACACGAGCAGCGGCCGCCAGGGTCTTGCGGTAAAGGGTGTACTGGTCGCAGGCCTGGGGTTGGAAGTTGACGTCAATGGCCGGCAGCTTCTCTCCCTGGCCCAGCAGCAGGTAGCCGCCGGGCTCAAGATAGAGATGCAGACGCTGGACCAGCGCGAGGCGCTGGGCGGCAGAGAAATGGGGCAGAACATCCATGCAGAAGATGCAGTCGAAACGGCCAAGATGAATCGCGCGCCTCAGGTTGCACTGGGTGAAGGTCACGAGGTTGCGCAAGCGCGGTTTGACGAGCACGTGGTGGCCGACCCGCGCGAAATACCACTGGACCAGGCGGCGGGGAACGCCCGCCAAGGCCAGCTCTGGATAGAGTCCGCGCTCGGCCATCGCCAAAGCCGCTTGGCGGATGTCACTGGCCAGGATGTGGATGCTCCAGCGGTCGCCATTGCTGTTCACGCGTTCACAGACCGACATGGCGATCGAATAGGCTTCCTCGCCGGTGGAACAGCCAGCACTCCAGAGCCGGAGGCTGGCGGAGCTGTCTCCGGCCTTGCGCATGTGCAATTCCGGCAGGATGTGGTTTTCGAATGCGGCAAAGGCGGCGGGGTGGCGGAAAAAAGCGGTTTCTCCTTCCAGCAGGTGCTCCAGCAGGGCTTCACATTCCGCGTCCGAGGTTTGCACCCGGCCCAGCAAGTCCGGGATCGAAGCCAGCCGGCGGGATTCCATGTAGCGAGACAGGCCGGCCATCAGAAACTCGGTGGGCGCGTTCAGAAGCACACCCGCCTGGCTCTCCAGAAGGAGCCGCAGCTCGGAGAGCTCGTGCTCGAGCACAACGGGGCTGGGAGAGAGTTTGTGCCCTCCGCCCGGCCGGTCGAGGTTGAGATCCGTGGCCATCGAATCCAGATTCTGGTCGAACTGCCTTTCTTGCGAGGTTCCGCCACTGACTGCGTGCCGGCGCGTGGAGGAAAGAGCCGCCGGAGTAGCTACAAGCTTTACGCTCCCCGCCTGAACCAGGGCGAGCCCGCGGCTCGAAAGCTTGTTGTCTTTGCGCACCTCACAAGCAACGATCGTCGACCCATCGATTCCACCGAAGCTGTCCTGATTCTAACGATGGCGGCCCACACTCAAGTCCTCCCGATCGCCCGCTCCCAGCACAAGGCCGAAGCTGTATCTTGTCCGCCCACTGGGGAGCTCAGCAATTGCAGCTCGGAGCATCTATCAGCCGACCGCAGCCCTGGCTCGCGGTTCTCGCCGCACCTCACTCTGGACCACGGTCATTTCCTTTTCCAGGGACGAGAAGCGCTGCAAGATCTCGTGCAGGCGCAGCGCCATGTGACGAATGGTGTCAATCTGGGCGCGCGCCTCTGGGGCCAACCCACCCGGCTCGAGCAGCAACAGCTCGGAGTTGCCCAGGACGGAGGTGAGCGCATTGTTCATCGAGTGGCGCATGTCGAGCACGTACTGGCCAAGCACGGCGTGGCGGCGCAGGATGCTGTTGCTCTCTTCCGCACGCTGAGCGCGGGCCACCGCTTCGGCGCGGCGCAGCGCCTCGGTGGCGAGCAGTACCAGGGTATCGGTCCACGCTTCGTATTGCCGGACCACGAGGATGCGAGGCAGTTCGGCGCGTACGGACCACGCCGTCGCGGCGCAATCGGAAACCAAGATCACGGGGCGACCCGTGCGGTCGAGCACTTCGAGCAGCGGTCGGACGGCATCCGCGACCGCGGGTCCCACGATGGCGAGGTCAAACAGGTCGGGATCGAAGCCGGGACCTAGATCGGCGCTCATCACCCTGAGGGCGGGTACGATGCGTTCGGTCTGCCAACGCCCGGAGATGAGGCGGGAGAATTCGGCGTCGTCGGAGATGATGACTACGGTTGGCTGGTCCACGTGTGCTCTCTCCCTGCGCCGGTAACGGTTAGTTGCCGTCCGGGTCCCATCCGGGGTCTCCGCCGGAAACCTCAAACTCGGGAACCTTCTCGTTGACCGCAAACTTCGACCCGGCAACCTTGGGGTTGGTGGTCGCGCCAGCGCGGGCGGCCATCGCCGGCCTGGCGGCGGGCGCGGGGGCCGGTTTCGCGGCAGGTTTAGCGGCTTTCCTGGCAGCCACCTTGGCCGCGGGGCTGGGTGGAATGTTCGCCGCAGAACCGCGGCCGAGCGCGTCATCCACGGCCGCGCGCAAATCCACCAGCATCCGCAGCGGCTGGCCAGAAGAATATTCGGCCTGAAACATGACCTTCCAGGACTGGCAGATCATGCGCAGGCGCAGGATGGGTTCCTCGGCGGAGAACTGGGCGCGCCGGCAATCGATGGTACCGACACCCTGCTGTTCAAGTTCGCGCAGGCCGTCAAAGATGGCGTTCAGATCCTCATGCATCAGGCGGAAGAAGGCACGCCGCATGAGAAAGCTGAAGCGCGCGAAGGCGACCAGTGCGATCGGCAGGAAATAATTCTCGCCGCTTTGCAGCTTGAGTTTGCGTCCCTGCTCCAGGATACCGCTATGCAGAAGTTCGTTAAGTGAACGGGCCTTGCGCGCGGCCTGGAGGACACCTTCCAGGGGCTGCAGCCAAACGGGTATCTCAAGCTCAACCGGACCCAGGACGGGTTGCAGATGCTTGGCGACATAAGCGAGGGTAACGCCGTCATCCTCCAGGCGCGAAGGAGCGGCCAGAGAGAAGAACTGGACCAGCAGGAAATCAATCTTGTCGCGGTCAGAAGGAGACTTCTCGTCCTTGTGTAGGTGGTGAAGGAGCAAGGCGATTAGCAATTCCGGGGAAACCAAGGTAGTGGTCTGCAGGAATTGACGGAGCTGGTGGACCTGAATGCGCTCGTCCATCTCGACCAGCCACTGCAAGGCCTGTTCCACCGACTCGCGCGGAGGCGTTTCAAGGCCGGCTTCCAGGTCCGGGCAAGGAGCCAGGTCGATGACAAACTCCCGCGTCAGCGCCGAGTAGATGGGATAGAGAATCCGGGCCGCATTCCAAGTGGCAGTTAGTTCATTCAGGTCAGAGTCAGTCATGGTTTCCCGATCCAGTCCGGTGAGGCGCGGCTACGGCGGCACCCCGGTTGTGGTGCTGTCGGGCGACGACCAGAGCCCTCGCGTCAAGCCAACCGGCATTCTCCGCGCCCGAGCTGTAGCCAAATCCCAGCCGCAGGCGCGATGCGAACGGCGCTTCGGTCGCGGTCCGGAACTCAATCACCGTTTTTCTCCACCCGGTCCCAACCTTTTCCTCGCACCGCGCGGACCGGAAGTTGAATGGGAGTCGCTTCCTGAAAGAACCGCGCCAGGCGCGCGACCCCGTTCAAAGGAACCAGCAAGTTGCGAAGCCTCATGCGCCGCAGCCTGCGGCCTGCCTCAGTCGAAAGCAGCGGGCTTGGGCTCCCCTCTCCCCGGTTAGGAAGATCTGCGGGGAGCCGTCGGTTCCGCTTTTCTCCCCGGAAATAGTGCACGAGTGAAGCCAAAGGAAAGGCACGAAAGGACTAGGAGCTAAGTGATTGAAAACATGGGATCGCCACCATTACCCCAGTCAGGAACATCAGCCAAAGTGGCTTACTTCGTATCAAAATGAACCACCGTCTCACGATGCGCTTTGGTTTACGCCTCTGGGCAGTGGAGGGAGACGCCCTCCGGTCGACCCGCAGGACCTTCGACGGGGCTCGGGGCGGTGCTGTCGGCGAACTTCTACTGCAGGGCGGTGCTGTGGGAAGCGGCGGCTCTGGCTCCGATGTTGTAGCGCTTGAGCTTGCGGTAAAGCGTAGCGCGGCTTATGCCCAGCATCTTCCCGGCCAGAACCTTGTCCCCTTTAACCTGCCGGAACACGCGCTCAATGGTGGCGCGCTCGATGTCTTCGAGGTCAGTGGCGGTTTCGGGCACGCCGAAGTCGGGCGTCACGTGCTCCGGAGCCGGTACCGTCGAAGAGATGGCAGGGGGCAGGTCGCAGATATCAATAACAGACTGGCTGCCGAGGGCCACCGCGCGCTCCACGCAGTTCTCCAGTTCGCGCACGTTGCCCGGCCAGTCGTACTGCAGCAGGCATTTCATGGCGGCATTGGTGAGTTGAACGGAGCTGCCAGGAGCGCAGCGGTCCAGAAAATAGTGAGCCAGCATAGGAATGTCGGACCGGCGCTCGCGCAGCGCCGGAACGTGCACCGTCACGACGTTAAGACGGAAGTAAAGGTCCTTGCGAAATGTGCCATTGCGGTACTCCGTTTCCAGATCGCGGTTGGTGGCGGCGATGACGCGGACGTCGACTTTGAGACGCTGGTTGCTGCCGACCGGGCGGACTTCCTTTTCCTGCAGGACGCGGAGCAGCTTGGCCTGCATCTCGGGGGGCAATTCGCCGATCTCGTCGAGGAAGAGTGTGCCCCCGTCGGCCGCGTGGAACAAGCCCGTCTTGGACTTAAGGGCTCCGGTGAAGGCGCCTTTTTCATATCCGAAGAGCTCACTTTCGATGAGCGTGGGCACCAGCGATCCGCAGTCCACCGCCACGAAGGGGCGGTTGGCAAAGGCACCGCGGAAGTGGATGGCGCGGGCGACCAGTTCCTTGCCCGTGCCGCTCTCGCCCGTGATCAGCACGGGAGTGCGGGTGTCCCTGAGGCGGGAGACCATGCGCAGCACATCCTGGATCTTGGCGGAGGAACCGACAATGCCGTGGAGCTGGCTCTCGGTGTCCATGCGGTCGCGGAGGAACTGGTTCTCTTCGACCAGGCGGACTTTCTCCGCCATGCGGCGCAGGAACAGGCGCAGTTCCTCAAGCGGCGCGAAGGGCTTGGAAATGTAATCATAGGCACCCAGTTTCATGGCCTGGACCGCGGTCTCGATGGAGCCGTGGCCGGTCATGACGGCAACCTCGGTGCGGGGCAGCAACTTCTTGACCCGCTCCAGGAATTCCAGGCCCGACATGTGGGGCATCACCAAGTCGGTGAGGATCATATGAGCGGGTTGCTCCTCAAGCAGAGCGAGGGCAGCCTCGGCATTGGGGGCTTCGATGCAGGCAAATCCCAGGGACTCGCCGATGGTGATACACAGGCGGCGGATGCTGTGTTCGTCATCAACAATCAGCAGGCGGACTCTCAGGTCTTCACTCACAGCGCTTTCCCCATGGTTTTTTCGATCACTGCGATGAATTGCTGCACGCGGAATGGCTTCTCCAGATAGGGAGCGCCGGTCCGGCGCAAGGCAGCGACGGTTTCTTCGTTGGCGATGTCCCCCGTGATGAACACGATCCGGTTCACCAGGTCGGGACGGTGGACAGAGATCCAGGCATGGAGCTGGGCACCGTCGACCCCTCCCGGCGTGGCATTGTCGGAGACGATGCCCAGGAACTGGCCGGTCTCGAGCAGTTGCTTGGCCTCGGCACCGGACGCGATGCCGAGGACGATGTAGCCGCTCCGTTCAAGGGTGGTACGCACGAAGGCCATGACCGCGGGCTCATCCTCGATGAGCAGGACCGGCAAGGTTGCAGGCGGAGCTAAGGGAACACTCATCGTTGAACAACTCCGGCAGCGGCGCCGAGCGTGGCCGATTCGGAAGCCACGGGAAGGCGGACGATGAAGGTCGCGCCCTCGGCTCCGGTGTTGTTGTGGCACAAAATCTCTCCCGCGTGTTCACGCACGATCCCGTAGCAGATGCTCAGGCCCAGGCCGGTTCCCTTGCCTACTTCCTTGGTGGTGAAGAAGGGATCGAAGATGCGATCGGGGTAGGCGATGCCGTGGCCATTGTCGCGGAAGGAGACCTCGACCCAAGAGCCCAGGCTGGCGGTCATGATCTGGATACGGGCAGGGCGCCCGGCATTGCGCACCGCGTCGTAGGCGTTGTTCAGGATATTGAGAAAGACCTGCTGTAGCTGCTGGGAATCGCCCACCACGGAGGGCAGGCTCTCGTCGAGATGCTCGATGACCTCTACTCCGTGGGAGTGGAAATCGTAGGCGCGCAGCTGGACGGTGCGACGAAGGATCCCGTTGATATCCACAGGCTTGCGCTGCGGCGGCATCTGGCGTGCGAAGCTGAGCAGGTTCTGCACGATCTGTTTGGTGCGCTGCGCCTCCTGCAGGATCACACGCAGGTCCTTGCGGGCGGCTTCGGGTAGTTCGGTGTTTTCCATAAGCAGATCGGCGAAGCCGAGGATGGCGGTGAGCGGGTTATTCACCTCGTGGGCGACGCCGGAGACCAACTGGCCGACGGCAGCCATTTTTTCCGCATGCATGAGCTTGGACTGCAGCATCGCCGCGTCGGTGATGTCAGTCATGACCACCACAATGCTGGTGACGATGCCCTGTTCGTCCCGCATGGGGCTGAGGTTCACGGAGAACTGGCCGACGCGACCGTCGCCGCGCAGGACCTGCAGGTCGAGGTTATCGACCTGATGGCCGGACGCCGTGGAGCTCAGCGCCTCTTCGAGGGCGGGGCGCCGGGCGGGGCCGATGAGATCGGCCAGGGGGCGGCCAAGCAACTGCCGCTGCTCGTAGCCCATGTCGGCCCAGCGGCGATTGCCATAGGTGATGAGGCCGGCGGTGTCGGCAACCAAGATGAGGCTCTGGGTGTTGTTGAGGATTTTGCCAGAGAAGTCTCTTTCGCGCTGCAACTCGGCCTGGAAACTCTTGAGGCCGGTGATGTCCAGCATGAGGCCGCGATACTGCAGGACCTGACCCTGGGCGTCGGGCACGGCAAAGGCATTGATGAGTACGTGGATGGGAGTGCCATCCTTGCGGCGCAGAACTTCCTCATGGTTGCGCAGGACGCCATGCTGCTGCATGACCTGGTTGAGAGCGCGCAGGCGCTCTTCCGAGTAGTAGAGCTCGGTGGCCAGGTGGATCTTGAGGAGTTCGTCACGGCTGGCATAGCCCAGCATGCGGACCAGGGCATCGTTGACTTCGATGAAACCGCCGGAAGGAACCGCAAAGAACAGGCCTTCCTGGATATTGTCGAACAGTTCGCGATAGCGGCGCTCGGCCTCGCGGCGATCGGTGATGTCCTTGAGCACGTGCACGGTGTGCAGGCGTTCGTTGTTGGCGCCGTGGATGCGGGAGGTAGACACCAGGTACATGCGCTCCAGCATGTGGTGGACATACTCGTCCGGGCCGTCGACCATGGAGCGGCAGAAAGGGCAGGAGGAAGCCGGGCTCTCCGTGGCCAGGGTCAACAGCGCGCGCATGTTGATGCCGATTAACTGCTGGGGTGGAACCCCGATAAACTCAGCCAGCGAGCGGTTGACCCGCAGCACCTTATGGGCTTCGTCGTGGACCACGATGAAGTCGGTGATGGCGTCGAATATTTCCATCCAGTGACGGTTGGCCTTCTCCATGCGCTTGAACAGGAGCGCGTTCTCCAGGGCAACCGAGGCGTGGCCGGCGATGGCGCGGAATAGTTCCTCGTCGGCGCGAGAGATCCGGCCGTGATCGGCGAGGCACAGTACGCCCACGGGATCCCCGGCCGACCCCTGGAGCCGAATTACCGTGCAGTCTTGCCAGCCCAGAGATGAGGCCAGCGGCTGTCCCAACAATTCAGGGACGGAAGAGGAAAAAATGGGGTCGGAATGTTGCGCCAGGCATTCCGCCAGAGCCTCGCTCAGCCGGCGTTTGAGAGCCGGGTCCGAAACCTCCCCCCCCGAGGAGTTCATGACCACGGTTTCCAGGGCGGACTCGCGAAAAAGGGCCAGGGCGGCGGACTTTGCACCCACCAGGTCGGCAGCCCGGCTGACGAAGTCAGCCAGATGGCCGATCGTGCCCAATTCGAGAGCCAGGGAGGTCAGGGCTTCGGCGCGCTTGCGATGGCGTTCGGACAGATGCAGGTTGTGCTTCACTTCCAGGGCAACTGCGACCTGGGCTGCCAGGGAACGCGCCCGGCGGAGATCCTCCGGGGAAATTCCGGCCTGGTCTAGGCGGTCGAGCATGGCGAACATTCCCAGGACCTTGCGGTCCGACCCTAGTAGCGGGACGGCCAGCAACTGCTTGAGGTTGTGACTCCGAACCAGCTCGAGATTGGCGCCCGGTACCTGGGTGGCATCGTCGGTCCAGAAGATCTCGGCTGCCGCGAGGGTCCGGGTGGCGACACCCTCGGGCATAGCCATGTCGAGGGGGCGGGAGGTCCCGTTTTCAGCCGCCCAGCGGATCCGGAAGACGTCGTCTTCCAGCAAGGCGATGAAGCAACGGCCGAAACCGAGAAAATCCGCGGCGCGAACCACAAAGGCTCCCATGAACTGATCGAGTTGGCCGATGGAACTGAGCTCGGAGGAGATTTCGAGCAGTTGGTGGAGTTCGTGCGCCTGGCCCCGGGCGGTTCCGTACAGCTCGGCATTGGCGACGGCGACCGCGCCGAAGCCGGCGATGGCCGAAACCAGGGACTTCTCCTCGTGACTGAACGCGCTGTCCGGGCGGGGGTAAACGAGGATGGCGCCCTGGGAACGGGTGGTGCGCAGGGGTGCCGCAATCAGCACCCCGGGAGCGACAAGATCACCCATGGCATGGGAGGCGGGATCGATCGAGATCGCCAGGGGCTCGCCGGCGGCAACGGCCCGGGCCGCCAGATCGGCAGCCAAACGCAGGGCGACCCGGTCGTGGCGGGAGCGCGCCGTGGTGGCCAACTGGGGGGTTTCGGCGGCGACGGCGCGCAGCTCGAAAGGGCCGTCCTGACGCATGAGAACGCAAACCAGGCGCGACCCGAGCAGGACCCGGAGACGGTCGGCCACCGCTTCGAGGACCGCCGTCACGTCGGGAACGCCGTGCAGGGCGTGGGCGACCTCCGCCAGGATTTGGGCGCGCCGATGGTCCTCCCGAGACACTTCGTTCAGGCGGCGAGCCTCAAGCAGGCTTCCCAGTTGACCGGCGAGGATGGTGGCCTTGGCGGCAAGATCCTCGCTGAAGTAACCCGGATCGGAATTGTGCAGGAAGGTGACCGCTCCAATCACATCATTGAGCACCATCAAGGGAGCTGCCATCACTGCGCGGGCCCCGAACTCCGCCGCGCGTGGGTAGCGGACGGGATCAATCTGGTTGACGAACAGGGTGCGACAGGAACGGAGAACCTCGGCAGTCACAGCGTCGTCGGCCGACCTAAGCCGCAGCCCCCGAAAGCGTTCCGCCATGAAGCCATCGGCTTCGGCGCCCACCATCTCATCCAGAGACAGCTTGCGCCAGAAATAAACGCCGCTGACCTGAAAGAAGGCGCGCGTCTCCCTGCAGAACAGTTGGATGAGCGAGCTAGGATGCATCCCCTCAGCGGCCGCGCGTGAAATGTGCAAGAGCAACTTTTGAAAAGCCCCGTCGGAATGGGGACTGGGCCCCTCAACCAGCGTGATGTCTCCCGCGTGCATGCTCAGAAAGGCACCGCCTGCGAACCACTGAATCCTTACAAGTTATTTGAATATAAGGGGAAAGTACCCCGCCATCTCAATTTGAGTCAAGCGAATAAGATCCTGGGTGTCGAAGTGTGAAATGGCTGCAGATGCCGTTCGCCGCATTTCTCAGACCGAGAAGCGCACCCTGGCTGGCGCGTGGGCCGGCGTCGAAGACCCCCCGACGAAGGAAGGCGCGGGAATCTCGATCGCTCTGAACCAGAATGAGTTAACTACGGTCACCAAAGTAATGTCCCCAAAGGAAAAGCTGGCACAGCCTTTGCACCACGCAGGGTAGGATTTTTGCTGCGAGGAGGATCTGTGTCGGCACGGGGAACCCCGCGCTGGTGGACCGGAAGACGGAGCTATCCCGGAAGGTCAAGAGCAAAGTCTTGCCAACCTATCCCGAACTGGCGCGGCGGATGGGAATCGCCGGCGTGGTGAAGATTGCTGTGGTAGTGGCGCCAAACGGGGCGGTGAAGAGCTCGAAGTTGGTCGGCCGGACACCCGGTTCTGCGCCAGCTGCGCTGGACGCGATCCGGAAGTGGCGTTTCGAGCCGACCGCCACGGAGAGCAGTGGCGTGATCGAGTTCAAGTTTGATCCCTCCGCCGGCGAGGAGTGAAGCGGAAGGCGTGGGCGGCGCCGTTGTTGGTCGCCCCGGGGTAGGGCTCAGAGGAGGAACAGCAATGACGCTGGACAAGAAACTGTACGTGAATTTCGGCGCCGTCCTGGTGATGGTCGTCCTGCTGTTCCTGGTGAACTGGAAGGCGGTGACCCGCGAACACGCCGCCAAAGATGCCTCCAAGGCGGCGCTCGACTTGTCCGATGCCACCGACGCGGTCCGGTTCCAGATGATGCAAAACCGTCTGTATCTGACCAACTTTCTGCTCAGCGGTGACACCCGGGAAGCGGAGCGCATGAGCGACGGAATCCGGTCGCTGAGCGAAAAACTGGAGAGAGCCGAGTCCCTGTCGAGTTCCGAGCAGGAGAAGACCGCGCTGGAAAAAGTCCAGCAACTCGAGCAGAGCTGGGCGACGGAGTTCGCGCAGCCCCTGGTAGATAAGCGCAAGGATGTGGACAACGGCAACGCCACCGTGGCGGAGCTGCAGATCTTCTACCTGCAAAAAGACGCCTCGTCATGGGTCAGGAACGTTACCGAATACCTGGATAGCGCCGACCGGGAGAACAAGAAAGAGTTGAACGAACGCCGCTTCTCGGATGAGAAAGCCGCCTCCTGGACGATCTCGGCTTCGGTGGCCGGATTCATCCTGGCCATCGTAATCGTTCCGGTCATCGCGTTCCGGACGGCCCGCTCCATCACTGATCCTCTTTCCACGCTCATGACCGTCGCGCACAAGATCGGGAACACGGGGGATCTGGACCACAACATTGAAGTGGACATGCAGCGGCAGGATGAGATCGGCGAACTGGCGCGCACCTTTGCCAACATGGTCACCTACCTGAAGGAGATGGCAGGGGTCTCTGAAGCCATCGCCAGCGGCGAGCTGATGGTAGAGGCGCAACCGCGCTCCAAGCAGGACACCTTGGGCCATGCCTTCCAGCAGATGATAGTGAGCCTGCGGGCCCTGGTGCGCAGCGTGCGCGACCTGGCGTCGCAGGTGGCCAGTGCTTCGAGCCAGGTGGCGGGAGCATCGGACGAATCCGCCAAGATCAGCCTGCAGGCCTCCTCGGCCATCGACGAGGTCACCAGCACCATGCACGAAATGAGCGTCAACGTGCAAAACATGGTGAAGAGCACGCAGACGCAGGCCTCGAGCGTGAGCGAGACGTCGGCTTCGATCGATCAGATGGTGGCCTCGATTCAGCGCGTGGCGGACACGGCCAAGGTGCTGCTCGACATCTCCAACCGCTCGCGGGAAGAGGTGCACAGCGGAATCGCGACGATGGAGAAGGCTACCGAAGGACTGAACAAGATCAACACCACGATCCGCTCGTCGGGAGAAATTATCGACGCGCTGGGAACGCGGGCGGACGACATCGGCAAGATTATCGAGGTCATCGACGATCTGGCCGAGCAGACCAACCTGCTGGCCTTGAATGCCGCCATTGAAGCCGCCCGAGCGGGCGAGCACGGGCTTGGCTTCGCAGTAGTGGCGGATGAGGTCCGCAAGCTGGCCGAGAAGTCGGCCCAATCCACCAAGGAGATTTCCGAGCTGATCCAGAGCATCCAGAAGGAAGCGCGCAAGGCGGTGGAGAACATGGACCGCAGCACGAACATCGTCAACGAGGGCCTGGAGCTGGGGGGCGAACTTAGCGGGGCGCTGCGCAAGATCTCGAACGTGGTGACCGAAGTCTACAAGTTCGCGCAGGAGATCGGGGCGGCCACCAACGAGCAGTCGCACGGATCGGCGCAGATCGCGCGGGCGACGACGCGACTCAACGAAATCACGCACGAGATCAATTCGGCGGTGGAAGAGCAGGCGTCCGGTGCGCAGGCAGTGGTCAAGGCCATGGAACGGATGCGGGAACTGGTGCAGCAAAGCACCTCGGGCTCGACCGAACTGGCGGCCTCGGCCGAGCAGATGTCGAAGATGTCGGCCGAACTGCTGGGCGCCATGGAGAAAGTCGCCGGACGCACCGGCGAAGTAGGACCACACCGGGAGGAATCCCGGTCTGCCACGCTCGCGCGGCACGCGGCAGCGGGCGTGCGCGGCTGAGGTCAGGGTTCGGAGATGAGCCGGGACGTCCAAATTGTCGGATTCCAAGTGGGGCACGAGACTTACGGCGTGCCGATCACGTCGCTGCACGAGATCGTGCGCGTGCCCGAGATCACGGCTGTGCCGGACGCACCGCAATACATGGAGGGAGTGATCAACCTGCGGGGGAAGATTGTCTCCGTGATCGATCTGCGCAAGCGCTTTGGGGAAGAGAAAGCGGGCGAGCACCGGCGGAATCGCATCCTGGTGGTGGAACACAACGGGCGGCTGGCAGGGCTGATCGTGGATTCGGCGTCGGAGGTGCTGAAGATTCCGTCCACGGAGATTGAAGCGCCACCGGCGGTCCTGCAGGAAGGCGGTTTGAGCTGCATCACCGGGTTGGGCAAATACCGGGGCCGGTTGATCATGCTGTTGGATATGAACAAGTTGCTCGAGTTCAGTGGGATGGGACCAGCCAAGGCAGCTGCAGAGAAGTCCGCCAGCCTGCGGGCGGAGGCCCGAGGCGCCGGGACACGATAAAAGTGCCAGGGAAGATTTGGTGCGCAAAAAGGGCGCTAGCAGTCAATGCGCCGGCAGGATGGCAATACAGCCAGAGACGCTCTGGTTTGTAGGGGTCGGAAATTCGTTGAAGAAGCATGGCAGCGCAGGTTGCGCAAAAAGCCACGACCTCTGGGGCTCAAGCCCCGCTTTTTAGCAACGCGGTTTCGGCGCGGCGAACGCCGTGCCCTTACTGAGCGGAATTGCTTCTTCGACAGACTGCTGATGCCGGACACTAGAACATGGGGACCTCCAGCACACCTGCCCTGACGGAAGCGGAGTTGAAGCTCCTGCAAGCGCTCGTCTACCAGGAGTGCGGCATGCACTTCGACGAACGGCGGACGCATTTTCTCGCCGATCGGCTGCAGCGCCGACTCAAGGAATGCCGGCTCGACTCCTTCTACAGCTACTACCGGCTGCTCATCAGTAAAGAGGGCCGGACGGAACTGGCGCAACTGCTGGAAAACCTCACCGTCAACGAAACCAGCTTCTTCCGCAACAAGGCACAGCTGGACCTGTTCCACAAGTATGTGCTCGAGGAACTGCTGCGGCGCAAGACCGAGCGGCGGGACTACGCGCTCCGGCTGTGGAGCGCGGGTTGCTCCACCGGGCAGGAAGCGTACACCATGGCGATGCAGGTGGCGGACGCTCTCGCCTACTACTACCTGCGGCATCCCCTGCCCTACGAAGCGCCTTTGCCCAAGCCGCTCGTCCCGCCGCCGTGGCGGGTGGAAATCCTGGCCAGCGATATCAGCTACTCGGCGTTGCGCGCCGGCCAGGAGGGGATCTACAGCGAGCACCAGATGGCAGCTGTCGACTACACCTATCGCCTGCGCTACTTCGACAAGGTCGGCGACCGTTACGCGGTCAAGAAACCACTGAAGGAAATCGTTCACTTCGACTTCCACAATTTGAAGACGGAATACTTGCCGCAGCGCAATGACATCATCTTTTGCCGCAACGTGATGATGTATTTCGACGAGGCGGAACAAAAACGGCTGGTGGAGAAGTTCTACCGCTGCCTGAACCCGGAGGGATACCTGTTCGTGGGCCACGCCGAGAGCCTGTTGGGATTGACGGAGCGTTTCCAGATGGTGCACCGCAACAGCGGCACCGCCTACCAGCGTGTCGAGGTGAAGTCGTGAACCAGCCGTCGGATGAGCGGATGAGCGAACTGCGCGCGCTGTTCTTTGAAAGCGCCCAGGAACTGCTGCAGGCGTTGAACGACGAAGCCTTGAAGCTGGAGGGGAATCCGAGCGATGCCGAGGTCGTGCGCAGCCTGCGGCGGATCGTGCATACGCTGAAAGGCGACGCGGCTGCCTGCGGGTATCACGAACTCAGCGAATTGGCGCACGAACTGGAGGATGCACTGGCGCTGGATGAGGCCGGGACGCAGCAGTCCGTGGCCGAGGTGGCCTTTGCCGCGGCGGACCTGTTTGCGGCCATGCTGGCGGCGTATCACCGGCACGCCCGGCTGCCCTCGCGCGAAGCGCTGCGCAAACGGTTGCGCAAGCTGACCGGGGCGCCCACCGCGGCCAAACGCGTAGGCAGGAAAGCCGCACGTACTCGTAGCCCGGCCTCGCCGTGGACGGAATATGAAGGGCGAGCCATCGGTAACGCGCAGACGCAGGGAAAGCACGTGTATCACGTGAGTGCGCAGATCGATCCACATTGCGCCATGCCGATCGCCGGACGACAACTGGTGCAGAATGCGCTGGCCAGCCTGGGGGAGGTCCTAGGGGTGCGGCCGGAGGCAGGCTCACCGACAGCAGCCAAGCACGTGGAATTCCTCCTGGCCACGAGCAAGGAGGCCAACGAGGTCGCGGCGAAATGTCGGATTCCGACCATCGTGGCCGCGGTCAAGCTCGAGGAGTTGGCTCCCCCTCCGGGCAGGGGGGAACCCGCATCCCACCCGCCCGGCCCGGAGCCGCTCGGCAGCAGTGCGGCGCTGCCCGGAGCGGGAGCGGCTGTCCCCGAGGAACACTCCGCGCTGGCTGCGGATTGGGGTCTCCAGCCGCTGGCGCCGATCGCGGAGAACATCGTGCGGGTGGAGGCGGAACGCATCGACGCGGTGTTGAACCTGGTCGGCGAGCTGATCATCGGCAAGTCCATGCTGCAGCAGGCGCTCAGCGAGTTCGGGCGGATGCATCCCAAGGATGGCTTGCGGGGGAAGTTTGCCGATGCGATGGCTTTCCAGGCCCGGGTGTTAAACGATCTGCAGCGCTCGGTGATGAAGATCCGCATGGTCCCGGTCGAGCAGCTGTTCCGGCGTTTCCCGCGCATGGTGCGCGACATCGCGCGTCAGTGCGGCAGGGAGGTGCAACTGGTGCTCAGCGGACAGGAGACCGACCTGGACAAGAGCATCCTGGATGCGATCGCGGAACCACTGACGCACCTGGTACGCAACGCTGTCAGTCACGGCATTGAGGCTTCCGAAGAGCGGCGGAAGGCCGGCAAACCCCCGCAGGGCGTGATTCGCCTGAACGCGTACCACCAGGGAAACCAGGTGATCGTCGAAGTGTGTGATGACGGGCGGGGCATCGATGCGGAGAAGATCCGGACCAAGGCGGTGGAACTGGGCCTGACCGCACCCGCGGAAGCCGCCCGGCTGAACGAAGGCGAAACCCTGGCGCTGATTTTCCGGCCGGGCTTCAGTACCGCGGACCAGGTGACGGAGGTCTCGGGGCGCGGGGTTGGCATGGACGTGGTGCAGAGCGTGCTGCACCGCCTGAAGGCAACGATCAACATTGAAACCCATCCCGCCCGGGGCACCACCTTCAGGCTGAAGCTTCCGTTGACCCTGGCCATCATCAAGGCGCTGCTGTTCCGGGTGGAGCAGCGGCTGTACGCCGTTCCGCTGAACACCGTAGTGGAGATAGCCCGGACGCTGGAGTCGGAAGTTCACCAGGTGGATCACTACGAGGTGCTGCAATTGCGTAACCAGGTCCTGCCGTTGCTGCGGTTGGGACGGCCACCGGCACCGAACCGACATGGGTCCAAGCTGTTCGTGCTGGTGACGAACGTGGGTGAGCGCAAGTTCGGACTCATCGTGGACGGGCTGGAGGGCGAAGAAGAGCTGGTCATCAAGGCGTTGGACGACCAGGCGTTGTCCACGGACCTGGTGAGCGGGGCTTCAATCCTGGGCGATGGCCGGGTGGTACTGATCCTGAACCTTGCCGCGGTGGTGGAACACTTCACCCGATCCCGGCCCGAGCCGGGGGGGGCGGTGACGTCCGGCCTGCTGCTGTCGCACTCGGATCGCGCACGTCTGGCTTTGAGCGCAACCGCGGGAGAAGGGGCATGAAGCCGCGAGTGCAGGTTCTGGTAGTGGATGATTCGGCCCTGATGCGGAAGCTGATCCCCCAGATCCTCGAGACCGATGATTCAATCGAGGTGGTGGGAACAGCCATGGACGGGAGCTTCGGGCTCAAAAAGCTGGAGGAACTGAAGCCGCAGGTGGTGACGCTTGACCTGGAAATGCCGGGCATGAGCGGCATCGACATGCTGAAGCAGATCATGCGGCGGAAGCGTGTGCCCGTCATCGTGGTCAGCTCGCACAGCACGGAGGGCGCTTCGGTCACCCTGAAAGCCTTAGCGCTGGGCGCCTTCGATTTTGTGGCCAAACCGCAGGACGTTTCGACGCGCATGCCAGAGATCGCGGCGGAACTGATCGCCAAGATCAAGGCTGCCGCCCAGAGCCGAGAGGTACCGGTGAAGCACCTGTTGGAAGCCGTCCGGGCGGACAAGCCTCCCCTGGCCACGAGCGGGCGGCCAACGCGTGTGGTGGCGATTGGAGTGTCAACCGGCGGTCCGAACGCGCTGGAATACGTGCTGTCGCAATTGCCGGGGGATTTTCCGGGCACCATTGTGGTGGTGCAGCATATGCCCGAGAACTTCACCGAGATGTTCGCGCGGCGCCTGGACGAGGTGTGCGCGCTGCGGGTCAAGGAAGCGCAGTCGGGCGACCTGCTGCTGCCGGGACGGGCGCTGATCTGTCCGGGGAGCCGGCACCTCAAGGTAAAGCGACTGCCCCTCGGGGACGTGGCGGTGTTGAGCGACGAACCGCGGGTACGTGGCCACCGGCCCTCGGTGGATGTGCTGTTCCGCAGCTTGGCGGCAGAGTTCGAGCGCCAGGGGGTCGCGGTTCTGATGACCGGTATGGGCGATGACGGCGCCGAAGGCATGGGGGCGGTTAAGGAGGCTGGAGGGGTCACGATCGCGCAAAGCGAAGAGACCTGCGTGGTCTTTGGAATGCCGAAGGCGGCTATCGATCGGGGATACGCGATCCGGGTTGTGGGTTTGGATGCGTTGGCGAGCACACTGATGGCCCAGTGCGCGCCGGAGGCAGCCGAAGCAAGGGGCAGGCACGGCATTGGCGGCAAGGCCGCCGGGGCCGGGTAAAACTAGGGTTATCTAGCCGGCGGCGACGCCGTGTGGTAGGCAAGGAATACAGGGAGGACGATATGGAGCAGTTTGCGCCAGTCAAACGCAGCAAGGACGGGCAGCCGGTGCGCTACCTGATCGTGGACGACTCCGTCTTTGCGCGCAAGAATCTGGCTCGCATGGTCGAATCCTTTGGCGGACAAGTGGCTGGCGAGGCGGGCGATGGCCTGACCGCCATCACCGAATACGAACGAACCCATCCCGACATCGTGCTCATGGACATCACCATGCCGCAGATGGAGGGTATCGAGGCGGCCGAACGGATCGTGCAGACGCATCCCGAGGCCCGCATCGTCATGGTGTCGTCGGTCGGCTACCAGGAAAACATCGTGGCCGCGCTGCAGCGGGGCGCGCGCCATTTCGTGCAGAAACCGGTGAAGCCAGAAGTGCTCTACGAAGTGATCAAGTACGTTTTGGGTGATGACGCGGCCGTTGCCAACGCGGCCACTGCAGGAGCCTGAACGCCATGAAGATGGAGTTGATCCAGCCGTTCATTAATTCGGCGGATGCGGTGCTGGCCCAGGGCTTGCAAGGCGCCACCTCAATCGGCAGCCTCAGCATGGAGGAGGAGGCCTACCGACGCAAAGGTATTGCCGCCATGGTGTGGCTCACGGGAGACATCGAGGGGCGGATCATCTTTGATCTCGAGGCCGAAACCGCGGTGCGCGTGGCGAGCAAGATGGCCGGGGCAGATCTGCCAGAGTCGGACAGCCTGGTGCGGGAGACCGCCTGCGAATTGGCTAACCAGATTATCGGCAACGCCATCACCGCCCTGAACGACCAGGGGTTTCATTTCCGGGTGCATCCTCCGGTCCTGCACACCGACGACGAGGGGACCAAGGGCAGCGAGGACACGGAAGCGCTGGTGCTGTGTTTCGACACCCCGGCCGGCAGCGTCTTCATGAACATCGCCCTGCGCTACAACCAACGCCGGCACTCGGACCGGGCAGCGGCCGGGGGCTAGGGGTTAGTTTTCCCTTGGCGGGCAACGGGTAACATCGCTGCACAGACTGCTGAAACCCTTCGCGAACCGCCTCCTCCTTCCACACCTTCAGGGCCCTGCGGGTCGCGATTCGGAAGAAGCGCGATGACTCCGTGTCGCGTTTTCGGGCTCACATTTCTTTTCCACAATTGATTCCCATGCCAGAGGTCGGGTGAGCGCTCTGGGTTCAGGGATGGAACTGGGTCTCACGGTCCAGGCAGGAGGAAAAGCGTGTTCTGGCGCGGGGGAGCGGCCGGAGAGCACTGTTGTCCTGCATCACAGGTACAGGGCTGGGCCGTGGGACAGGTGCAGTTCTGGCCCGGAGTGCAAGTCTCGACCGGAGGGAAGCTGCTCAGGGGAGCGGGCAGACTGACGAGGAACTTGTTCGCGCTGGTATCGATCACCGAGACGGTGCCGTTATCGCAGCTGCCCACGTAGACACGCGAACTGTCGGCCGATGGCGTAGCGGAGACGCGAAAGCGGGCTGAGGCGCAGTTGCCCACACTGGAGACGGCGAACTCCGGGAGGTTGATGGCGGTGGTGACCAGGTTGGTGAGGGCATTGATGACGGTGACCTGGACCGCGATGCAGGGCAACGCCCCTTGGCCCACGACTTGCGGACAGTTGGCCGTCTTGCCGTCAAGGGAAAAGCTCGCGATATACGCCCGTGTGCCGTCGGGCAGCGCTGCTACCGAGGTAGCGGAGCATCCCGTGGCCGGGCAGGGCGAATTGGGGGTGCCGGGAATGGCCGAGGTGAGGTTAATGGTAGCCAGAAGTGCCGGTGGGTCGACCGTCGCGTCATAGATGCCCACTGTGCCGTTGGGCTGCGGAACGTAGAGGCGGTTCCGGCGGCTGTCATAGTAGAGATAGGTGGCGCCGGCTCCGACCGGGACTGTGCTCAGCACATTGTCGGTCAGCGGATCGATGGTGGTGAGCACCCCAGCCGTTGTGCTCAGAACATAGACCCGTGCACTGTCACTGCGGGCCACGGCCCACTGGGGAGACGGACTGACCGCAATCGTGGACCGCACCGTGAGGTCTGCGGGGTTGATGCTGGTCACGCTGCTACTACCGCTATTGGCAACGTAGAGTCTGGTTGCGTCCGGGGTCTCGGCGAGAGCCACGGGAGTTGTTCCGACCGGGATAGTGGCCACCAGCGCCGGCGACGTGGCGCTGATCACGCCGACCGTATCATTGCCCGAATTGGCGACGTACATGGTGCCGCTCTCGGTCGAATTTACAAAAACTGGGGCTGATCCTGAAGGCAGGCTCACGGTGATGGCGGCTCCGATGTTTACTGCAGTGCTGCCCGTAGTGAAAACGCTCAGAGAGT
Organism: Terriglobales bacterium; assembly: GCA_035623795.1. Classification (GTDB taxonomy): domain Bacteria; phylum Acidobacteriota; class Terriglobia; order Terriglobales; family Acidobacteriaceae; genus DASPST01. The sequence continues at coordinate 93,178 of DASPST010000110.1, read as the reverse complement.
CCGCGAGGGTGTTGGCCACCCACACCCGGTTCGTAATGGAGGCCAACTGCAAGGTGGCATGCGACGGTCCGATCCCCACCGCGGTCACTCCGGCCTCGGTGTCTCCGGAGACGTTCACCTGCATCCCGCTGCCTTGGGTCAGACAGGCGGTCGTCGGGTTCACCTGACATTGTTGCTGAGCAACGACTCCGTCACTGTTGACGGCAAAGACTGCATGAAAGTTCTTGGGGGTAGGGGTCGGCACGGCGTTGGGAATAATGGTAGGCCGATACGTTTCACCGCACGCAATCCACAGCACGACGAAAAACAGGAGGCCCGTCAGGCCCCACTTGGTTCCTGGACTCATCGGCACCCCGCCGGCAAGGTTCTTATCCTCATAGGGTTCTGAGCAGAATTTATCATTTTAATCGGGAACCGGACAGGTGCGCTAGGGAGGTAATCCGCCTCCGACGGGGATGGATGTGGATCTGGAGGCAAGGGCGAGATCTCGAAGGAAAATATGCATAGCAGCCATAAGCAATTTCAATTGGACTTGTTCCCGGTCGCCGCCTAGAGTGCTGAGCGTGCAGCATGGCCGAATCAGGCCCCGCGGGGTGCTACGTCGAGCGAGGGGATCGCCCGAGTGTGTCCTGTCGCCATTTCCGCTTCCCTTCAGCAACTACACCTGGGATAACGCCTACGATGAGATGTTTGCCGCACCCGGCCAGCCGCGCGCACACTATCACGGCCTCTTTCGTACCCTCCTAGAACTGCCCCCGGAGGAACTACGGAAGAGCCAGCAGGCCGCAGACCTCTCTTTCCTGCAGCAGGGAATTACGTTCACGGTGTACGGCAACGACCAGGGGACCGAACGGGTCTTCCCCAACGACCTTCTGCCGAGAATCATCCCGGCAGAGGAGTGGGGAACGATCGAACGGGGGCTGACCCAGCGGATCGCAGCCCTGAACCTGTTCCTGGAGGATCTCTACCACCAGGGCCGGATTCTGGCCGATGGGATCATTCCGCGCGAACTGGTCTACAGCTGCAAGCACTACCGGCGGGAAATGCGCGGCCTCAGCGTGCCGCGTGGGATTTACGTCAGCGTGTGCGGCACCGACCTGGTGCGCCTGCCTGATGGCAGCTTCGCCGTGCTGGAAGACAACCTGCGGGTGCCGAGCGGCGTGTCCTACATGCTGGCAAACCGCAAAGTTCTCAAGCGGGTCTTCCCCAGCCTTTTCCAGGATTACGGGGTGTGGCCAGTCGACCACTATCCGCAGGCGTTGCTAGCCACATTGCGGGCGCTGGCGAGCGGGTCAGGGCGACAGGAACCGACGGTGGTTTTGCTCACTCCGGGGGTGTTCAACTCGGCTTATTTCGAGCACACCTTTCTGGCCCAGCAGATGGGAATCGAACTGGTCGAGGGCCGGGATTTGCTGGTTCACGACAACATGGTTTATATGCGCACGACGGCGGGGTTGCGGCGGGTGGACGTGATCTATCGCCGGGTGGACGACGACTTCCTCGATCCTCTATGTTTCCGGCCGGACTCCAGCCTGGGAGTGGCGGGGTTGTTCAACGCTTACCGGGCAGGCAACGTGAATCTTGCCAATGCGATCGGCACCGGAGTGGCGGACGATAAGGCAATGTATGCCTATGTGCCGGCCATCATCCGTTATTACCTCGATGAGGAGCCGATCCTGCCCAACGTAAAAACATTCCTGCTGACCGAACGGTCGCAGCGGCACTACGTGCTCGAACACCTGCAAGAGTTGGTCATTAAGGCCGTAGGGGAGTCGGGAGGATACGGCATGCTCATCGGGCCGCACAGCACCAAACAACAGCGGGAGGAATTCCGACGAAGGATCGAGGCAGAGCCGCGGAACTACATCGCACAGCCCACGTTACAGTTGTCGCGCGCGCCGTGTGTCCTGGACGGCGGGGTGCAGGCGCGGCACGTGGACCTGCGCCCCTATGTTCTGTACGGGCAGAATGTCACCCTCGTCCCCGGGGGGCTGACGCGGGTGGCGCTGCGCGCGGGTTCGCTGGTCGTCAACTCTTCCCAAGGTGGCGGCAGCAAGGACACCTGGGTGCTTTGTGCGTGAGGCCAGGAGAGGAACCACCATGCTGTCGCGAGTGGCAGACAGCTTGTACTGGATGAGCCGTTACCTGGAGCGGGCGGAACACACGGCGCGCCTGATCGACGTCGACCTGCAACTGCGGCTGGAGCAGTCCGAGGACGACGGTTCCGGCCGGTGGCTGCGGCTACTCCAAGCGCTGCAGGTAACGCCCGCAAGCAGTGGCCGGGTCGACGCCACGACCCTGACCCAGCTTGTGACCCTGGACCGCTCGAATCCTTCTTCGATTCTGTCCTGTATCTCGGCGGCGCGCGAGAACCTGCGGCACGTGCGTGAGCAGTGCAGTTCCGAGATGTGGGAGCAGCTCAACCGCCTCTACCTGCAGATGAACACCACGCCTCCGGGCGAAGCCTGGCTGCTGCATTCGCACCTGTTCTTTCGAGCCGTGCAGGAGGGGGCACACCTGTTCCAGGGAATCACCGACTCCACCATGGGCCACGGTGAGGGTTGGCACTACATTCAACTGGGAAGATATGTCGAGCGCACGGACGCGCTCGCCAAATTGATCGGCACGCATTTCAGCCGCCTTCCGTCCCCTCTCGACCAGGCGGTAGAGAGCGAGGAACACCTGGAGTGGGTGGGACTGCTGAAGTCCTGCGCGGCGTTTGAAGCTTACTGCAAGGCCTATACCGCGGAGTTGCGGCCGCTGCGGGTGGCCGAGTTCCTGCTGTTGAACAAGGAGTTTCCGCATTCGGTACGGTTCTCCGTGGATCAGGTGCATGGCGCGCTGCGGGCGATCGGGGAATTGACGGAACGCAAGGCGGAGCAACCGGTCCGGCTGGCCGGGCGGCTGCGGGCGACGCTCAGCTTCAGCCAGATCGACGAGATCATGGCCAGCGGAGCCAACGCCTACGTGGATGGTATCCGGCGGCAATGCGCCCAGGCACATGCGGCGATCCGGCAGATTTACTTCGACTATTCGGTGGAGTCGGCGCTGGCGCCGTAAAGGCGACTCGAGCTCTGCGATGATTTATTCCGTGCGACACATCACGAGATTGCGCTATGACCCGGCGGTCCGGGAGAGCGTGATGGAGGTGCACCTGCAGCCGCGCATGGACTCGCACCAACGGTGCCTGAGCTTCCACCTGGATGTGGATCCTCCGGCCAACATCATGCAGTACCGCGACTTCCTGGGAAACACCGTGCACCATTTCGACATCGCGGCAGGTCATCGAGAGATCAGGGTCCGGGCCCAGGCGGTGGTGGATGTGCAACCCGCGCCCGCGCCGCAGCCGTCGCAGGCCGGCAACTGGACGGACCTCGATGCGCTGATGGCAAGCGACGATCACTGGGAGATGATGCTGCCCAGCCAGTTCGCGCGGCCGACGGAACTGTTGGAGGTATTCGCGCGGGAACTCGGCTGCGAGCGGCGGGGGAATCCGTTGCAGTTGCTGGTGGAAATGAACCAGGCCATCTACCAGACATTCGCGTACGTGCCCCAGAGCACGGCGGTGGATTCTCCCATTGATGATGCTCTGCGCACGCGGCAGGGAGTGTGTCAGGACTTTGCCCATATCATGATCGCGCTGGTTCGCCGGCTCCGCATTCCCTGCCGCTACGTGAGCGGGTACCTGTTTCACGAGGCCCAGAACGCGGACCGGTCGGTCGAAGGCGCGACCCATGCCTGGGTGGAAGCGCTGGTGCCGCGGCTGGGGTGGATCGGGTTTGATCCCACGAACAACCTGGTGGGCGGGGACCGGCACATTCGGGTGGCCATCGGGCGGGACTACGCGGACGTGCCCCCTACCCGTGGAGTGTACAAGGGAGAAACCCAGAGCGAACTGAGGGTCATCGTTACGGTGAGTCAGTCGGAGACGCCACCGCCGGAGGAGTTGGGGCCCAGCCTCGTCATCCGCTCACGCCCGAGCGTCGCTTCTGGAAACTTCCGAATGGAGCAGGAACAGCAACAGCAGTAAGCTTGGTGGACTGAAGCGGTCTGCATCACAGCGCTGCAAGCGCTGCGCCGCCTTTTTTCCCGGCAACCTCCAGACGCGGTGTCGCTCCCCGGGGACCTAGCCTCTTCCCCGGCGGGACTTGGCAGCCGCGACCGCAGCTTCGGGCACGGACTGGGTGGTCGCAGCAGGCTTCTTCTTCCCTTCCATCTCAGCCAGGCTCTGCTTCAGGGCTGCCATGAGATCCACAACCGGGGCAAGCTTCTTGGGTTTGTCAATCTCGACTACCTTGCCGCCTTCCAGCTTGGTTTCGATCAGCTTTTTCAGGTTCTCCTGGAAGCTGTCGTGGTATTTTCCCGGATCCCAGTCTCCAGCCAAGGCTTCGATGAGCTGGTGAGCGACCTTGACCTCGGCGTCTTTGAGTTCGACATCGGGAGCGCCGAAGCCCTCCACCTTGCGCACTTCCTCGGCGTAGTACATGGTGTGGAGCATCATGCCGCCCTCGTGCGGGCGTAAGAACACGGTGTACTCGCGGTTGTGCATGGTGAGCTTGGCGATGGCGACGTACTCGCTCTCCTGCAAGGCCTTGGTCAGCAATGCATAGGGCCGGCGGCCGGCCTCGTCGGGAATCATGTAGTAGGAGGACTCGAAATAGACAGGATCCACCTCGTTCTCTTTGACGAATTCGAGAATCTCCATGGTCTTGGCAGTCTGCGGTTCGATGTTCTTGATTTCTTCGGGCTCGAGGACGACGTATTCGTCCTTGCGGAACTCGTAGCCCTTCACGATTTCATTGCGCTCGACCACCCGGTTCTCCGCGGGGCAGATATATTGCTGCTTGACCCGCTGGTGGTCCGGACGGTGGAGCATGTTGAAGGAGATGCCGCTGCTGCGCGCGCCGGAAAACAGGCGCACCGGCATGGAGATCAAGCCGAAAGTCAGATACCCTGACCAGACGGAGGCCGCCATAAGTTCACCCCGACAAAGGCGCCAGAGCCGCGCCCGCGTCGAGAGTTTAGCGCATTACTGGGGGTCATGACGCGCCCGGCCTGAGCGGGGTTACCTCAGGCGCAAGCACGAGCGGATGGGCCCGCCAGGCAGCAAGCACAACTGATTGGTGTTAACGATGGTGATGCCGGCGCTCCCCCCGTCTCGCACCTGAACCGACGGGCGATTACGACAGAGTTGAGAGCGCTCGCGGGGACACTCTTATGTGCCTGATTGTAATAATCTTAGATTGTGCTGCATGGGTATTCGAGGGAACCGGGGAGCAGCGTCTCTGGCTGGCTCTCGGGGCCACGGTGGTGTTCGCCGTCCTCGGCTACGTGGTTCGTGGCGTCACGCGATCAGGGGCCATTGCCGGAGCAGCGGTCTGCTTTTTACTGTTGGCGTCGGCAGGCCCGGGAGCTTTCCTGGTGCTGTTGGTCCTGTTCGCGCTGACGTGGGTGGCAACGCGCCTGGGGCGGGCACGCAAAGAACGTCTCGGCACCGCGGAACGGGGAACCGGTCGCAGCGGATCGCAGGTGCTGGCCAACCTCGGAGCGGCAGCAGGGTGCGCCATCCTCTACGGGCTCCGGGGAACACCCGGCTTGCTGCTGATGATGACTTCGGCCTTGGCGGAGGCGGCAGCGGACACGGTCTCCAGCGAATACGGCCAGGCCTTTCGCAAGAGTGCGGTGCTGATCACCACTTTAGAAACCGTGCCCGCGGGCACCGACGGCGGCATCACCCTGGCAGGCACCCTGGCCGGCACGCTGGCTGCCAGCTGGGTGGCGGGAACAGCTTTCGTTTGCACCCTGATATCGGCTCGTGGCCTGGGTATTTCCATCGGGGCAGCTTTGGTCGGAATGTTCGCCGACAGCTTCCTAGGCGCGGGGCTAGAGCGCCGCGGCGTCCTGGACAACGATGGTGTCAATTTGCTGGGCACTTTGGTGGCAGCCTCATTCTCGATCCTGCTCTTGAAATTCTGCCGGTGAGTGGGTCGTAGCTGCTCGAAACCTGCTGGCCATGTCCCTCGGTACCTTGAGGTGATGGTTACCGGCACGCGACAATCATGGCTGACCTCTCCGCTTTTTTTGGAAATCTGACCCGATGCGGACGCCGGGGTGCTCGGCTTCTCCTTCCCCCAGAGGGCCTTTGCCAACGGCGTTGATGTCGCTGCAGGGGACGTGATGAGAATCAAGACGATCGTGATCGGATATGCTCTAGCGCTGGCGCTGTTCCTGTTTGCGCAGCGGCGCGTGGAACCGGCCCGGCCCTACGGATTCACCGGAGTCGTCGACCTTACCCATTCCCTGCGCGACACCGCGGCAACCGGGCGAGAAGGGTTCGCGCCGGTGCGTCCCGCAGCCCTTCTCAAGCGAGACTTCCTCCGCCGCGCCTCGACCGCCAGCGCGACCGGCACCCGCATCGATGCGCCGGCTGGCCTGGCGCGCGGCATGTGGACGGTGGACCAGATCCCGCCGGAACGGCTGATCGCGCCACTCGTGGTTCTGGACGTTACCGAACAGGCGCGGGCGAATCCTGATTACCAGCTCTCGGTGGAAGACGTTGCGCATTGGGAGCAGATTCACGGGGAAATTCCCGCCGGAGCCGTGGTCCTGGCGCGGACCGGCTGGGGCGGACGCTGGGTCTCGGCGGAGCGGTATCGCAACACCGACAAAAAGGGGGTGATGCACTTCCCGGGATATTCCCCAGAGGCGGCGCGGTTTCTGGTGGAGGCGCGCGCGGTGCTGGCAGTGGGAATCGATACCTTGAGCGTGGATCCCGGCTCGGCGAAGATACTGACCGTATACGATTACACCCTGGCCCACAGCGTGTATCAGCTGGCAAACGTAGCCAACCTGGATCGAGTTCCTGACGCCGGAGCCGTGGTTGTGGTCGCGCCCATGAAACTCGAGGGCGAAACCGACGGCCCGGTGCGAATCCTGGCGCTGACCAGATAGCTGCCTGCCCTTTTTCTTTTTTCCTGCTGCCCCAATCCAGGTTCCGTCATCGATAGGGCTGAGGGCTGCAGGCCGAGGGCTCTCTCGGAGGCAGAAATGACGGACCCGCGCTATCCTGTCGGGAAGTTTTCCTTTACAGGCTCATCGAGCGACGAACAGAAGAAGGAATGGATCGACGATATCGAGCAGACGCCGGCCCGGCTGCGTGCTGCCGTGCAGGGTCTGTCCGACCCGCAGCTCGATACACCGTATCGCGAAGGAGGCTGGACCGTCCGGCAAGTGGTTCACCACGTGCCGGACAGCCACTTGAATTCTTACGTCCGGTTCAAGCTCGCGCTTACCGAGGACGAGCCGATGATCCGGCCTTACATAGAGAAGTTGTGGGCGGAGTTACCTGAGGCGAAGACGGCCGCGCCGGGAGTTTCGCTGGCGCTGCTGGAGTCCTTACACAGGCGGTGGGTCATGATGCTGCGTGCCATGAAGCCTGACCAGTGGATGCGCACGTTTCGCCACCCCGAAGTCGGCCTCATGACTCTCGAGAAGAACCTGGCACTCTACGCCTGGCACGGACGGCACCACGTAGCACACATTACTTCGCTGCGGGAACGGATGGGATGGTGAGGCAGGCCTCGGGTTTCAGGCAGCAGGTTGCAGGACTGCCGGCTCACACCGGGAGGTGGAGCTCCCAGGCCAGGTAACTCATCGCTTCGCGGATGACTGCCACCAACCGCAGCCACTGGCCTTTGGGACGTGAACCGGGACGCGGCGCCACGTAGACGCGGATTCCTTCATGCTCCAGCAGTTGGCGGATGCGGAAGACGTGGTACTCGTCGCTCACTGCCAGGCAGGTGTGCATCGCGTTTGCGCGCAGGATGACGGCCACGCGTTCGGCGGACTGGGCGGTGTCGGAGCCTTGGGTCTCGGCAATCAAGTTGCGTTCGGGGACGCCGCGGTGCATGAGGTAGTCGTGTCCCACGCCGCCTTCACTGAAACTGGGATCAGCACCCGAACCGCCGGTCGTAATCACCACCGGGGCCAGGCCGCGCTCGAACAAGTCGTAGGCATGATCGAGACGAGCGCGGTATACGGGGGAAGGATGACCGGAGTACTCGGCAGCGCCAAAGACGACGATGGCGTCGGCGGGATGAAGCTCCTCCTTGCCGGCCTCCCGCATCACACGCCAGCTGGTCGTCCCCAGGAATAAGAGGACCAACCCCACTGCCAACGCCAACAGCTGTAGGTGCCAGCGCCGCGGGCGGGACTGATGCGCAAGGATAGCCATTATCCCTGGGCAAAGAAAGCGGAGATCTCCTGGGCGGGGATGGCGCCTTCGCGAATCACTCGCCAGCGCGCCTCCTCGTCGCTGAGGTCAACAATCGTGGAGGCCACCTCCCGGGGAGAGGTTCCGCCATCCACGATGATGGAGATGCGGTCTTGCAGCTGGTCGCGCACCTGTTCGGCGGTGGTGCACTCGGCGGCCCCGCTCAGATTGGCAGAGGTAGCTGTGATGGGAATGGCGGCGGCCTTGACCACTTCCAGCGGAATCTTCGCCGCCGGCACACGAAGAGCCACGTTCCCGGTGTTGGCCGTGACCTTCAGGGGCAGGCGCGAGGCGGCCTTGACGATGATGGTCAGGGGGCCTGGCCAGAAGCGTCGCGCCAGCTTGTAGAACTCGTCGGGCAGCGGGCGGGCTAGTTCTTCCGCCTGGTCGACGCTCTCGATCAGTAGCGAGAGCGGTTTGTGCCGGGAGCGGGATTTGATCTCGTAGACGCGTTCGACCGCGCGCAGGTTGAAGGGATCGGCTGCGAGGCCGTAGAAAGTGTCGGTAGGCATGCCCAGAACCTGCCCGGCGCGGATTTGTTCGGCGGCATACTTCACCAGCGAGACTTCCGGACTCTCCCGGTGGATCTTGATGATTTCGGCCTGCACCACAATTCCCCTTCAGAATTGCGCAAGCTAACATACCACGCCGCCGCGGGGCAAGCCGAGTTAAACAGCGTATCATGCGGATTACAGATGATGAAGACGAGCACGAACATGGGGAGCGTTGCGCTTATGCGGGAGAGGCTGCGTCGGGTGGAGGGCCGGCACAACCCGCTGCTGAAGACAATGCGGCAGGCTTTTTCGCGCGCGGAACTGACTGCCGATGGGGATTGCGCCATCGAGGGAGTCCGCATCGTCGAGGAAGCGATCCGCAGCGGGCTGCGTTTTCGTGCCCTGTTGTTCCAGGAATCGGCCTTGAGCAGCGCCCAATGCCTGCTACCCCAGATCGGTGCGCACGTCGAAACCCTGGTCTTGCCGGACAAGCTTTTTGCCAGCGTGGTCCCGAGCGAAACGCCACAGGGTGTGGCGGCACTGGTGCGCTACCGTGCGAATTCCTTGGAGGCGCTGCTAGCGAGACCGCAGGCAGGGCTGGTGATCGTGGTGGCGGGCCTCCAGGATCCCGGCAACCTGGGGACGATCCTGCGCTCTGCCGAGGCCTTCGGGGCGGGCGGCGTGCTGCTGGGGGAGGGAACGGTGAGCGCATTCAACCCGAAAGTAGTGCGGGGCTCGGCGGGGTCGATCTTCAGGCTGCCGATCGTGCGCGTGAAACTGGCGACCACGATGACGCAACTGCGAGAACACCGCCTGCGCTTGGTGGCAACTTCGTCGCACAAAGGCCTACCCTTGCCGGAGGCGGACTTGTCCCCGCCCATGGCGGTGTTCATCGGCGGCGAGGGCGGGGGCGTGCCACGCGAACTGCTGCGGCACATGGACGCGATCGTGGCCGTCCCCCATGCGCCACAAGTTGAATCGCTCAATGCCGGGGTGGCAGCAAGCATTGTGCTGTATGAAGCGGCAAGACAACAAAAGTGGGCACCCGGCATGCAGCGCGCACCACTCGGCGGGCATCGGTCGGTTGCCGGGTGAGCGCTGTTTGATCGCTGAGGGCGGATTGCTGAGTACGCTTCCATGAATCTTTTCCAAGCTATTCCTGGGGGAGAGGAGCGGGCTGACAAGACCCGGCCGCTGGCCGACCGCATGCGACCGCGAACGCTGGACGAATTTGTCGGTCAGGCGCATCTGGTCGGGCCGGGCAAGCCGCTGCGCACACAGATTGAGCGGGACGATCTGGGTTCGCTGATTTTCTGGGGGCCTCCGGGGACGGGCAAGACGACCCTGGCCAAGATCATCGCGCACCTGACCAAGGCCGACTTCATTGAGTTCTCGGCAGTACTTTCCGGCATCAAGGAAATCAAGCAGGTCATGGCGGACGCCGAACGCGCCAAGCAGTATGGCACCCGCACCATCGTCTTCATCGACGAGATCCACCGTTTCAACAAGGCGCAGCAGGACGCATTTCTGCCCCACGTCGAGAAGGGGAACATCCGCCTGATCGGGGCCACGACGGAGAACCCGTCGTTTGAGATCAACTCGGCGCTGTTGTCGCGAACACGGGTCTATGTACTCAATCCTCTCAGCGAAGAGCAGGTCGTGTTGCTTCTGCGGCGGGCGCTCGAAGACGAAGAACGCGGGCTCGGCAGCCTCAAACTCGAGGTCGCTGAGGAAGTCTTGCGAAAGATCGGCAGCTATTCGAGCGGGGACGCGCGCAGTGCCTACAATGTGCTGGAAGTGGCCGCGACGCTGGCGCAACAGCAATCAGGCCAACAGACCGCAGCCGAGATCACGGATGCCATCGTGCACGACGCCCTGCAGAAGCGCGTCCTGCTCTATGACAAGACCGGTGAAGAGCATTACAACCTGATTTCGGCACTGCACAAGTCGGTGCGCAACAGCGATGCGGACGCCGCCCTGTACTGGCTGGGACGCATGTTGGAGGCGGGAGAAGATCCGCTCTACATTGCTCGCCGGGTGGTGCGCATGGCCGTGGAAGACGTCGGGCTGGCGGATCCCAACGCGCTGGGGCTGTGCATGGCGGCGCGGGACGCTGTCGACTTCCTCGGCATGCCGGAGGGAAACCTGGCGCTGGCCGAGGCCGTCGTCTATCTCTCGGCTGCGCCCAAGTCGAATGCGCTGTATACGGCCTATGCTGGAGTGCAGGCCGATGTCGGGCAGACCGCCGCCGAACCCGTTCCTCTGCACCTGCGCAACGCCCCCACTCCGCTGATGAAGGGGCTGGGGTACGGCCGGGGCTACCAATATGCCCACGACGTCGAGGGCAAGGTAGCCGATATGGACTGCCTGCCGGAAAATCTGCAGGGACGCCGCTACTACTTTCCAACCCAGGAAGGTGCCGAGCGGCGTATCCGCGAGCGACTGGAGGAGATTCGCCGATTGCGCAGGCGGCCCGGGGGAGGGAGGGGAGAGGCAAAAAGAGAGTCGTAGCCAACGCCCGCAACATCTTATGAGTGTTGGCGTTGCCGGCAGTTGGGAAAGCGTCGCCGGCCCACCAGAGGAGGTCTATGTCGATGGCGGCGGCCGGCCCAGATTCCACCCTCTCCCGCGCAGCGGATTCATTTCCTCACATCCCTGCCGTCCAGGTCCAGGAGCTTCTGAAGCTGCAAAAGGCGGCCCAGAAGATCACGTCGATTCTCGACCTCGACGAGCTTATCGAACAGATCGTCACGGACATCGCCTGCTCGTTTGGTTGCGTGGAAATCAACATCTACCTGCATGAACCAGAGCGCTGCGAAATGGTGCTGGCGGGAACCCATGGCTGCACCCTGCACGGCAAAGGAACTCGCCTGAAGGTCGGCAAGGAAGGGATGGTAGGGTACGTGGCGGCCACGGGGCAGATGCGTTATGCGCCCGATGTGCGCCAGGATCCTTACTACATGGCGTGCGAAGAAGGCACACGGTCGGAAGTCGCCATTCCATTGCAGGTAGACGAGAATCTAGTCGGCGTGTTCACCGCTTCCCACCCGGAGACGGACGGGTTGTCTCCCGAACAGCTCCGTTTGTTCCAGGGTCTTTGCAGTCACATTGCAGTGGCGGTGCATAACGCGCGGCGTTTCCAGCAGGAGCGAAGCGAGCGCGAAAAGATGAGCCGCGAAGCCGAGGAGGCGCGCGCCATCCAGCAGGCTCTGCTGCCGAAAAGCTCGCCGTTCATACCCGGCTTCGCGGTCACCGGGCTTACCATTCCTGCTGGGGCCGTGGGTGGGGACTGGTACGACTTTATCAGCCTCGGTGATGGTCGCTGGGGACTGGTGCTCGCCGACGTTTCGGGCAAGGGCATGGCCGCGGCTCTGCTGATGTCGGCCACTCGCGCCATGCTGCGCTCGCTGGCCGAGCACAAGGGTAGTCCAGCGGAATTGCTTACCTGCCTCAACCGCCGGCTGGTCGAGGACTTCCCGTCCGGCCGCTTCGTGACCATGGTCTACGGAGTGTTTGATCCCGGCTCTCGAACCCTCACCTTCGCGAATGCCGGGCACCTGCCCCCCGTAATGGTGGACGCAACCGGGACACGCTTTCTCGAAACCGAGAAGGGTTTGCCGCTCGGCGTGGCACGCAGCGGTTTCTCCGAGGTCACGGTCGAGTTGACCGAGGGCAGTCGGGTGGTTGTCTACAGCGACGGCATCACCGAGGCCGCCGCACCAGACGGCGAAGAGTACGGCCCCGCCCGTCTCGCCGCTCACATGCAACGGCCAGATGCCGGCCTGGAAAATCTGCTGGATGATGTGCGCTCGTTCGTGAATGGCTCCGGACTGCGGGACGACGCCACGGCGATCATGTTGAAGGCGTGAGTGGCACGCGCGCTCGACCATCTGGTGGCGAGTTTGAGTTTGCGGGCAGGATGCCCTCAGGACAGCCGGCAAGATGCCGGCGCTACGCGCGTTGCCGGTCAGGCGAAGCGGGCCCGGTGTTCCAGAAGAATACAGCGATCCATGATCACGAAGACTCCTGCCCGGCGGGCCTTCTCGGCCGCAGCTTGGTGAATCACTCCTTCCTGCATCCAGACGGCACGCACCTTGAGTTGGATGGCTTGATCGACGACTTCCTCGACAAACTCCGGACGGCGGAAGATATCCACGATATCGATCTTCTCCGGAACGGCCCGCAGCGAGGGGTAGGAGGGCTCGCCCAGCGCCTCCCGGATGTTCGGGTTCACCGGGATGATGCGGTAGCCCTCGCCCTGCAGGTAGGCGGCAACTCCGTAGCTGGGACGGAGAGGATTGTCGGACAGGCCGACGACCGCAATCGTCTTTGCCAGCCGCAGAAGATCTGCAATCGGATCGGAACTGACCGAGGAAGACATGGGATCGGTTGGGATTGTATCTAACCGGACGATTTTTTGGTCGGGTCGGACTTCTGCTTGAACATCTTGAGCGCCAGCTTGCGAATGGTCTCCGAGACCTCCTTGTTGGAAGACAGATTCCGCAAATCACCGATCAGCAAGTTTTTCATCAGGCCCAGGGAGACGTCCATCGGGGTACGCGGATTGAAAACCAGATTGCGTACGACGGCATAGTTTTTGGCGAAGCGTCGTTTCATGGGAATGGTGCGCAACACCGCCTCCAGCACATTTTTCTGGCTGGCGAATTTCTCGACCTCGCCGTCGGTAATCTTGGGAGAATCCAACACGGCCAGCGCGACCAGTTTGGTGCCATCGCGCACCAGGAGCGAGCGTTCTTCTTTTGTGCCCTTCATGGCCAGCTGGATGCGCCCTTTGATGTCGAGCTTGGAGATCTTCTGCAGTGCACTGCCCCGTTCTTCCTGGTGACTGAGGTGGGTCTTTCTCTGCAACTTGGCGGGAGCCGCGGCGTGGCCAGTCCCTGCCGGCCCGGCAGCCACCGACGCAGGTTTCGGCGCGGGCGCACAGGGCTGCGCCGGTTCAACCTCTGCCACCGGCGCTTCCGCCGTCGCGGTTTGGAATGTGCCGCCCTCCGCCGGAGCGGCTTCCACGCCCTCATAGATTCCGCCGATCGGTTGGAAGGGTTTTTCTCCTTCCGCGACAATCTCCTTGGCGTGTTCGACCAGGAAAGCCGCCAGCACCTGGTCCGCCTCGTCTGCCGGCGCGCTCGCTGGCGCGGCCGGGAAGGCGGCCGGCGGCAAAGCGGCGTTTTCGCGACTGGGCTCCTCGAATCCCGCTGCCTTGAGACGCTGGTGCAACTCGGTGCATTCGCCCGGGGTGACATTGGGATTCGAAGCGAGCGCGTTGAGAAGAGACGAAGACTGCTGCGCGCGCCGGCTCTGGAGCATCGCGCCGACGACCTCCCGTGTGCCGGAGGCGGCCAGAGTCATCAGCGTCTCTTCCGCGACAGAGGGATTCTCCAGCAACGCCGGCAAGAGATGTGGCCGCAGGTTCTCGGCGGCGCTGAGGTAGTCGAGAACCTCCCGCGGGGTCGCCGGATCGGCCGCGGCGGCCAGGGACGACTTTTCGTCCCACCCAGCCAGCGTCATGCGCGCGGTTTGGCCGAAGATCTTGTTGTGGTTGGCGAGGTGGACCAGAATCTCGATCATCTCCGCCGGGGGCACCGACAACGCTCCGCGGGCCGCTGCCTGCATGAGGTTGGCGGGCACGGCCGAGGAACGAACGAGATCGATCATCCGGGGCATGGACCCTACATTCTGATTATGACAACGCAGCGCCGCCCCTGGCACCCTGGCGGACTAGGGTTTCCAGTTCAGTCACTACCCGTTCCAGTTCTTCCACCAGCCGATTGGGTCGGCCGGAACGGAGCACCTCGAGCACAGCCCGGTAGTACCAAAGCGTCCCGTCGCGGCGTCCGCTGAAACGCTCGAATACGGAATCTCCCGTCCGGCGGTAGTCGGCCAGAATGGTCCGGACGTTGTGCAGCTTGTCCGCAGCGCTGACCAGGCGTACATCCTCGTTGGACCCGCGCAAGACGTCCAGGTAATCCAGCTTGCGTTGCTTCCAGGGTGGCTTGGGGATGGCGTAGGTGTCGGTACAACCGGCAACGATTCCGGCGACGCGGTCGCCAAAACGCAGGCGGACCTCGGCGAGCATGGGTTGGCCGCCGCAATCCTCCACCACGTCGTGCAACAGCGCGGCGATGGCCTGATCCTCGTCGCCGCCCGCTTCGAGGACCAGGGCCGCCACGCTCATCAGGTGCGAAATATAGGGAACGCCGGTCTTCTTACGGGTCTGCCGGGCATGTTTCTCGGCAGCGAACAGAAAGGCCTCGCCGAAGCGGTCGCCAAGTTTCGCGCCGGGGACGGTCATGGCTGCTTCTCTCCCCGGCGCATCAGCAGGTAGGCTCGGATGAAGGGTTGCAGGTCGCCGTCGAGCACGCGGTCCACGTCGCCGACTTCGACCTTGGTGCGGTGATCCTTGACCATTCGGTACGGCTGCAGCACGTAAGACCGAATCTGTGATCCGAAATCGATTTCGAGCTTGGAATCTTCGATCTTCCTGGTGGCTTCTCGCTTCTTTTCCATTTCGAACTCGTACAGCTTCGAACGCAGCATGCTCATCGCCTTCTCTCGGTTCTTGTGCTGGGAGCGCTCGTTCTGGCAACTGGCGACGATGCCGGTGGGAATGTGGGTGATGCGCACGGCCGAATCGGTGGTGTTCACGTGCTGCCCGCCCTTGCCGCTGGAACGGTAGGTATCGACGCGGATATCTTCTGGCTTGATGACCACCTCAATGCTTTCGTCGATTTCGGGAGATACAAAGACACTGGCAAACGAAGTATGCCGGCGTTTGGCCTGGTCAAAGGGCGAGATCCGAACCAGCCGGTGCACTCCGATTTCGCTGGTGAGCAGGCCGAAGGCGTACTCGCCCATCACGCTGAAGGTTGCGGACTTGATCCCGGCCTCTTCGGCCGGCTGGTAATCGTTAAGCTCCGTTTGGAAGCCTTGCCGCTCCGACCAGCGCAAATACATGCGCAGCAACATGTCCGCCCAGTCCTGAGAGTCGACACCCCCAGCCCCCGGGTGGATGGTAACGATGGCGTTGCGGGCGTCATTTCCCCCGCTGAGCAACGTCTCGGTCTCGAGGCGGTCCACGAGTTGCTGCAATCCTGACAGTTCGCGGGCGAGGTCGCTATCCACGGGCTCGCCTTCGCGGACAAGTTCGAAGTAGGCGGCGATGTCCTCATCGCGCCGGGCAAGGTCGGCCTCCGTGGCCAGTGCGCCTTCCAGGCGCTTCTTCTCGCGCATCACTTGCTGCGATTTTTGCGGATTGGACCACAGCTCGGGGTCGGTGGCTTGCTTGTCGATCTCGGTCAGCTGCAGCCGCAGTTTGCCGGCGTCAAAGGTACTCCCGGAGAGTGCGAACTTTGTCTTTCAGGGCAGCGTATTGCTGTTCAAGTTCTTCAACCATGGCCTAGGTTTCTTCCTTCACGGGAGTGCAAAGCGCGCAATCAACGCTCCCACGGCAATTATCGCACACACCCAGGCGAACCAGTCGCCGTGGCGGGCGTAGAAAGTAGTTACCTCAGTGATGGCGTAGGGCGCGGCCAACGCGGTGCGGGTTTTGCGCGGCACCTGAGCGACAACGCGGCCGTAGGGGTCGATGGATGCCGTGAGGCCGGTGTTGGTATCGCGCAGCAACCAGCGGTGATTCTCGACAGCCCGCATGCGAGCCTGGTTCAGGTGTTGAGCCCAGGCTCCCGAGTCGCCGTACCATCCGTCGTTCGAGATGTTAACCAGGACCTCCGCTCCTTGGGCCACAAGCTGGCGGACTTCGTCCGGGAAGATGGATTCATAGCAGATGAAGACGCCAATCTTAGTGTTTGCCGCTACTAGAGGAGCATGGGACCTGCCTCCGGTGAAGCTGCCCACCGCCTGCGTGAGTCCGCCGGCAAAGCCGAAGATGGAGGGGAAGGGCAGGTACTCTCCGAAGGGAACGAGATGAATCTTGTCGTAGCGGCCCTGCCAATCCCCGCCCGGGCTTACGAGCACTGCCGAGTTGAAGGCACGGGTACCCGGGTGAGCGACGCTGGGGCCCTCGGTGCCGATGGCGCCAGAGAGGACCCAAGCCTGAGCCTGGCGCGCCAGGTCGGCCAGGGCGTCCCGAAATAGTGGATCGCTCGTATAGAAGGGGGCGGGGGATTCGGGCCACACGATCAGGTCCGGGTGCTGGTTCGGCGTCGGCGTGGGATGCAGGCTAAGGGAGGCGAAATCGCGCAGTGTAGTTTGGAACAAATCCTGGGTCCAGGCGCCACTATCGGCGACAGGAAGATTCTGCTGCAACAAGACTGCCGTAAGCTCGGCCGTTACGGGGGGTGGACTCAGCCAGCGCCCCGCTTGCAGGATGAAGGCGGCGGCTAGCGAGGCGGCCAGAAGGTTTCTCCGTTTGTGGCGCGGCAAGAGGAACGCGGCCGCGAAGGCGGCATTCACCAGCACGATCTCGAAAGAGAGCCCGTACACACCCGTCGCGGTCGCGATGCGGGTGAGGGGAATGTTGTCGACCTGGGCCACTCCCAGGAGATCCCAGGGAAAACCACTGACCCGGGTGCGTGCCAATTCCAGCCCTACCCACAGAAAGGGCGCGGAAATCAATGCCGGGCGATAGGAGTGACGCCGCGCCAGCACAGCCATGAATAGCCCGAAGGCTCCGTGGTAAAGCCCGAGATACAACGAAAACAGGAGAAGCACAAATGCGGCAAGCGGAGCAGCCAGGCCACCGTACTGGTGCATGGTGTCGTAAACCCAGTAGCAGGTGCCGAGATACCACAGGATGCCGCAGACGTAGCCGAGCCAGAAACCCTGCCACGGAGTGGCGGGCATGAGCTTTTGTAATTCTTCCAACTGCAGAGTGTCGGGAACACGGGCATGGAGCAACGCCACCAGCAGCGGCGCAAGCGCAATCCAGGAGAGGAGGTAGACGTGAGGAAGAGGAAAGATCAGCACCTGGAGCAGGACGGAAACAGCGACGAGACGCCAGGCAGATCTGTGAATCTTGCGCACCGGGGAAGGATACCAGGGGCAGGCTTCAGGCTACAGGCTGCCGGCACCCAGTTTCTGGCGGACGAACTGTGCGATTTCCCGCGTGAGGTAGCAAGGCGGAACGATGTGGAAAACGGGACGGCCGGATACCGGCTTCAGAGAGACGTCTTTCCAGGAAAATCCGACCGCAGTCTTATGAAGAATTACCGCGTCGGCGCGATCGAGAAATTCCCTCGCCGAGGTTTTGAAGTCAGCCGTGGACGGGTCAAGCACAGTGAGGTACAAATCCGGGCGCAGAAATCTCAGGACGCTGTTCGATTCCAGGACCGCGTTTTGACCCGCCAAGTGCTCGCGCAGCGCAGGCATGGCCTCGGCGAGTCTTCCCTGCTCGGTTCTGACCCACCAGGCACGAACCGCTCCCGCCGCCAAAAAGCGCGACGTGTCCGATTCTCCCGCAGGATTCTTCTCTTCCGTGATCGCCCAAGCGTGATCTGCTGTGGCACAGTCGCAAGCCTGGCCATCCGCCGAGCATAGGCCGTGCCCGTACTGGGTAATCTTGCAGGCGGTCCAGTGAAATTCCGGCAACGCGGCGATAAGACCGGCGACCACGCTGGTCTTGCCTACGCTGCGGGAATGTCCACCGATGACGAGGATTGACATGGGGTATTGGTTGGTCGCTGGCCAGCCTCGGATCCTCGGCGGTTGCATTCTGTGCCTTGCCTGACGCCGCTTCAGGCGAACCGCCACACGGCTTCGCAGCCGGCACCGTTTGCTCCAGAAAAGCTGGCTGCACTGGACGCCCGACCTAGCTACGAGCCTCCATCTTAGCCCTAATCAAGCCGACTTGGTCCATACCGGCATAGTGGGCCTCTCCGTCGGGTTCTGCGTTGGCTCGGCCGTTGATGGAGTGCACTTCTTTATTCATGTTTGCGCAGACGCGCCAGCACAGCCAACTCTCTCAAGTATTGGCGGATGGGGCGAGCCGGGGTACCCCAGAAGACCACGCCTTTACCGCGGATTACCTTCTTGCTGGGAATACCGCTCTGCGCGCCCAGAATGGCACCTTCCTCGATGCGCACGTGATCGGCGATGCCCACCTGTCCCCCGATGATGACGTTCCTGTGCACCACGGCGCTGCCGGAAATGCCGGTCTGAGCAGCAATCACGACATCCTCGCCAATCTGGACGTTGTGGCCAACATGAACGAGGTTATCGATCTTTGTGCCACGCCGGATACGCGTTAGGTCCAGCGCACCGCGGGCGACGGTGGAGTTGGCCCCGATTTCCACGTCGTCCTCGATCACCAGCCGTCCCAGTTGGGGGAATTTTTCGTACCTGCCGGACTTCGGGTCACGCACAAAGCCGAACCCGGCGCTGCCCAGCACGGCTCCGGCGTGAACAACCACTCGGTTCCCCAGAGTCGTGCCGGGATACACCGTCACGTTGGGGTAAAGGCGGCAATTGCTGCCGATTTGGACGTCCGGTCCCAGAACGCACCCGGCGCCGATCAGCGAGTGCGCTCCAATCTCTACGCCTGTGCGAATCACGACGCGCTCCTCGACCGAGACTCCCTCGGCCAGGCGCGCCTCTGGGTGTACGACTGCGCTGGCATCGACACCGGACACGGCGTTCTCCCTGGGCGCGAGCCATTCCGCCGCCCGCGCGAAGGCCAGGCGGGGATGGGCGACGATCAACAGGGGCTTCGAGGGCTTTACATGGTTCGCGGCAAACCCGCCGGCAATGATGGCCGTGGCTTTGGACGCGAGTGTCTTCTGGAGGTATTTGACATCTTCCACAAAGACGAGGTCACCGACTTGAGCTGCCTGGACGCTGGCCACGCCTGAAACTGGGAGTTGGCCATCACCGATCAAGCGGGCGTGGAGATAGGCGGCCACATCCTTCAGGTTGCGCTGCATGGCTCTTGTATAGCAGCCTCACGGGCGGAAGGAAAGTTTGGCTATCCCGTGGCGGCTGCAATTTGCACAGGCAACCAAGATGTTCCGGCAGGCCCTTTCTGCGCTCGGTTTGGCCGATTTGGTCCTGCCCTGGGGGTGGGCGGTGGACGTTCCGATCTTGGGCACTCGATGGTGGGTGGCGAGCAACTGGTTCCAGGGGGCGAGGCCGGCTTGATTTCGGACCGGGGGAAGCCTCCGCCGATGGTTTCTACCCATTTGGCGGCTGTCCAGCGGGCAAGATGTCAGCCCTACGCTGCAGTAACATTCTGCGGTCAGTACAGCGGCGGTTGGCCTGGGGGGCGCGTCTTCCAACGGCGATGGACCCAGAGCCATTGATCCGGGTACTGGCGAACAAACCTCTCGATAACCTTCGAAAACTGCTGCGTGTTGGCGAGAACATCAGCCGCCGTGTCGCCGGTGCGGACTAGCGGAACGGCAGGATCAAAGCGCAGGCGGTACTTGCCGAGCGCCGGATCCCACACCGTGAATCCCGGCACGACGGCCGCGTCGGTACGCAGGGCAATGCGGGCTAAACCGCTGGCTGTGCCGGCGGGAATCCCGAAGAAATCTACGAACACGGCCTGGGGCGGCATGACGTTGGTGTCCATCAGAATGCCTACGGTCGCACCCTCTCTCATGGCGCGCAACAGTTCGCGGACGGGATCGTCCTTGGCGATGGCGGTGTTCCCATGCAGGGTGCGGTAATGACGCACCAGGCGGTCGAGGTAGGGATTGTCGAGCGGCCGCATCACGAAACGCAGGGGATGTCCGTAAAGGGCATGGGCAAACGCCGACAGCTCCCAGCCCCCGAGGTGCCCCGTGAGAAATAGCACGCCTTTGCCGCGCTGCGCAGCCTGCTCGAAGTTCTCATAGCCGTCGTAGATGACGACCTCGCTCACATTCTGGCGCGTGTAACGGGGGAAGAGACAGACCTCTGCTAGCTGGCGGCCCAGCGAGGTGAACTCGCCCCTGAGAATCCTCCGCCGTTCCCGGAAGCGTTTCTCCGGAAAAACCATCTCCAGGTTGCGCATGCCAACGCGGCGCAACTTGCCGTGCAGCAGGTACACAACCTGGCCGAGCGCGATGCCCGCGGCGCGCGCCCAGGGCCGGGGCAGCCGGCCGACTGTCTTCACGAGACACCAAGCCAGCGCGTATTCCACACGAAAACGCATGGGTGGGAAGCGGTGACGGTACCACCGGGAAAAATTCGCTGTCAAATCGGGGCGCAGCCGGAGACTTCAACCGACCCGCTGGCGTTCGCCATCGCAGTGGGAACAAGATGCCCAGGCCACAGCCGGCGGGACGCGACCGCACCGGGCTCCCCACACGGACGGAAGCCGGTTATTTGGCGGCCGCCTCCTTGGCCCACTTGGCCAAGGTGTTGAGGAAGGGATAGGCGTCCTTCGGGGGCTCGATCGCGCCAGTCAGCGAACTCCTAAACGTAACCATGTGGCCATAGAATTCGCGGGTGCTGTCCTTGTCCTGGCGGATGGTGGCGCCGGCCAGGGAGATACCCGCGAACACGCCGCGAGCACGGGAGTAGGTAAGTACCTGAGCTTTCATCTTCCAGTCGGTGTCGGCGGCGGCGTGGCGGCCCACGGGTCCCGCCGCCACGGAGGCGTTCGCGCCCAACTCGAATTTGCTGGAAAGCAGGTTATTCATGCCTTCGTTATTCATGATCAGCATAACCAGATCAATCGCCTGCCCGCCGATCAGGAACCCGAAGTCGCCCCCTTCGGTGACGAAGAAAGCGGGCGCGCTCCAGCCCTTGGAGGTGCGACAACTGGCGATTCCCCGCCCATATTGTCCGGCGATGATGAAGCCTCCCTTGAGCAGGGTGGGCACAACCGCCACACAGTCCGCCTTGGACAGCAGATCCTCCGGGATGCCCTGATCCGGGGCTGCCTGGATTTCATCGAGCACGTCGGCAGCGGCCTGAACGCGGTCGGCGGCTTTGGTTTCTTTGGTCTTCGGGGTCGTAGCTTGGTCCTGGGAAAGCGCGGCTAAAGACAAGGCGGCGATCATGACTACCAGCAGACTCTGCTTCATGGGTCCTCTGTTTGCGATGAATTCGGTTCCTGGGAATTGAATATGTGATTCTAAAGGCTGACTCGTGGGTTGGAGGCGGATTTTCCCCGGCTGGGTTGGTTGATCGCGGCTAACCGAGTTGGTTCCGCCGCTGGCGGAGTAAGGGAAAGGGCAAAAAAATCGGGGCTGAACGTGGCGACCCTAATCTCCACCTCCAACCCCGTCTCCCAGGTTCTGTGGTAGGTAAGTGGAGTATGCGGCAGGGGCTGGAGGGCGACAAGATTACCAGGGTCATTGTCCCCAAGTAACCACCGGGTGGCCCTCCCTACTTGGCCGAAACCAGCGAGTGGGTGATGGCATGCACGGAGAGGGCGATGCGGTTCTGCACTCCCACCTTACGCATGAGCTTGGCCACATGCGCCTTTACGGTGCGTTCCTCGATACCCAACGCCGCGCCGATTTCCTTGTTGGAGCGCCCAGCCACCAGCATCTCTAGCACTTCCTTCTCGCGGTCGGTAAAGGTCACGCGGCCGGCCGGGAAGATGCGTCCCGGGGACGAGGTAACGCGCTCGATGAACATGGAAAGCACGCGCCGCGGCGCCCAAACCGAGCCCTGATGCACGACGCGAATCGCCTGCACAAACTCCGAGGGAGTGGCCGCTTCATCCACGTAGCCCTTGGCGCCCGAGGCAATGGCCTTCAGGATGGTTTCTTCGTCCATCCCGGAGCCGGTGACGATGATGCGCAGGTCGGGCCGGGTGGCTTTCAGACTGGCCATCAGGTCGAACAAGTTCTGTCCGGCGCGGCTCCCCAGCAGCACTAGGTCGATGCCCTGAAGCACGCTGATATCGGGCAGGGCAGCTGCGACCAGTTCGAAGTCAGATTCGGAATCAAACAGGGCCCGGAAGCCCACAAACCGCAGGGGGTCGCTCTCCACTACGGCAATTCGGATAAGCGGCTTTTTCGCAGTTGCAGCTTTCATAGCGCGTCCTTGTTAGGATGGAACTGGGCTCAGCATAGCGGCAGCGCCCGAGGATGGGAAGGATAAGTAACAAAAGGGAAATTACCGGAGTAACATTGGTACAAGTCCAAAAAGACGGTGGGGGCGCATGAATCTTCGGAATTTGGCCTGGTTCTTCGCAGCACTTCTGGTGGGCCTAGCCCTTAGCGGGCTGCCTCTGGCTTCAGCGCAGAGTTCGCCGGCTCCGCCCCAGGAGGGTCAGGCTCCGGCACCAACTGCGCAAGCCCCGGCGACACCCGCCTACCAGCCCAAGTTTCCCGGAGATCCCGCTCGTTCGGATTCCGAGGCGGCCGCGCTTGGCTACATGAGAGTGGTCGTGCGGGCGCAGAAGGACTACTACAAGAAGCACGACAAGTACGCCAGTTCGCTGGCGCTCCTGGCCGGGCATGGTTCCTTCACCAAGCGCATGGCGGAAACCACCGACCGCGGAGACTACGCGGTGGGCTTCAGGAGCCGGAAAGACGGCTACATCCTCACCCTGACGCCCAAGAACCTGGATGCCGAGCACCGGTCGTTCTACGCCGATGAGGACGGCGTGATCCACGCCGACGAGACCAAGGCGGCGGACGAGAACTCGCCGAAGATCAAATAATGGTTACCCGCTGCGCGGATGCCTCCAGTCATGACGGCGTCTTCGCTTCCTTGATCTCGGTTGCCTTCCCTCCGTAATAGGTAATGGTAAGCGGCTTCCCACCGTTGGGATAGTGCACCGTCTTCCAATCCGGGTCGCTCTGCCGGTCGGGAACACCCATGCCGATCGCGAAGACAGCCTGCATCTCGTTCATCCCCGGCCTGACTTCGTGCTTCTCGATCGATTGCCACACATCCACGGGCCAGAGTTTGTACAGCTCCCGCGGATCCTGGATGTAGAGCATCTCGTCGGAATAGATCTTGTAGACGCCGTCCTTCAGCAACCCGATCTGGAAGGCGTAGGTCTTTCCATTCTGTTCGAAAACGGCCATCACCTGCTTCTGATCAGGGGACGAGGGCGCGACGTCGGTGACAACCTCCTTGATTTCCAACCGCTGGATGGGTAGAAGCAGTCCTGCCTCGTGAGTGAAGTCGGCGCGATGCGTTGTGGGATGGTACGGGTAATAGAAGTAACGATAGCCTTCTTTCACCCAGGTGGGCATTTTGGTCAGTTGGCGCGCCGATATCAGGTCGTAAGGATAGAGTTTCTTTGGGGTGACGTAATAATCTGGGTTGAGTGGAGGTGCGGCCGGCTGCGCTTTCTGCGCCGGTCCCTGGGATCTCCGGTAGAGCAGGTAGGCGGTGTGGCCGGCGGCGATCACAATCGCCAGCACAAGCACGGGCTGGATCATCTTCCGGGCTTCCGAGCTGATTGCCATTCCTCTACGTTATCAAAGGTTCAAAGTGAGCCGAGGATGAGAGACTCCCGCGCTGCCGTGAGGTAAACTAAGGCCCAGATGGGCTCTCAGCGAGGAGAAACAATGCCAGTCACGCAGGATGACGTTCTCAGCGCGCTCAAACAGTGCTATGACCCGGAGATTCCGGTGAACATCGTCGACCTGGGATTAATTTACGACGTGCGCTTCCAAGCAGCGGAGGGAGGCCAGCAGGACGTGACCGTAGATATGACGTTGACCGCGCAGGGTTGTCCCGCACATGTGCAGATCGGGGAGCAGGTCAAGTCACGGCTTGAGCAGTTGCCGGGCATTCGCAACGCCCAGGTCAACGTGGTGTGGACGCCGCCGTGGACCCCGGAGCGTCTCAGCGCCGACGCACGCCGGCAGCTGGGGATCGAATAACCGCCCACCCTGATCTCTAATAGCTCCCGATTCCGCCCCACACCTGTCGCCCCCGGCGTTCGGCGATCTCCGCGATGCGCCGTCCTGCCTGGGAGGCCATGTCCAAAAGGCGCAGGACGCCCTGGAAGTAGTCGGGCAACGCGGTGCGCAGGTCCTGGAATTTCTCCGGATACTCCGACGCCAGCACGGCAAGCCCAACCCCGGCCGCCAATACTCCCGCAGCTTGTCGCTTCTTCAAGAACAGGACTGCCGCTGACCCGACCGAGCCGGCTAGCAATGCCTTCTTCCACCCGTTCATGGTCCCTCCGCCCCAAACTGATTCTAACCCACCGCGATTCTGCTGCTTTATACTGCCGAGTCCCGAAGCATTCTCCACGCAGCAAGGAGAGAGGCAATGTCCAAAAACATTCTGGCGGGCATGGTTGTCGCCCTGGGTCTGTTTCCCGCCGTGATCGCTGGCCAAACCAAGCCTCGCGCCCGCGACCTGGGCGTGCCGTTCGATGGCCGGCCCGGCCCATTCAACGCCATTACCGACGTCAAGGGTGTCGAGGTGGGACACACCACGCTGATTTCCGGTTCGGGCAAGCTCAAAGTCGGGCAGGGACCGGTACGCACCGGGGTGACGGCGGTTCTGCCCCGGGGCAAGGATTCATTGGACCCCGTCTTCGGTGCCTGGTTCACGCTTAACGGGAACGGGGAGATGACGGGAACGACTTGGCTGGAGGATTCCGGATTCCTCGACGGCCCTGTCATGATCACCAACACGCACAGTGTGGGTGTGGTCCGGGATGCGGTAATCGCGTGGCGGGTCAAGAAAGCCCCTCCCGACCAGGAGGGCTACGAGTGGTCCTTGCCCGTAGTGGCGGAGACCTATGATGGCGATCTCAACGACATCAATGGCTTTCACGTCAGGCCTGAGCACGCGTGGCAAGCGCTCGACAAGGCGCACGGCGGCCTGGTTGAGGAAGGCAACGTCGGCGGTGGCACGGGGATGATCTGCAACGAGTTCAAGGGCGGGATCGGAACCTCGTCCCGCGTGCTCGACGCCAAATATGGCGGTTACACCGTCGGGGTGCTGGTACAGTGCAACTACGGCTGGCGTAGCCAGCTGCGGATTGCGGGCCTCCCAGTGGGACGGGAGATTGCAGATCACACGGTGCGGGACGACGACGTTGGCTCCATCATTGTGGTGTTGGCCACCGACGCGCCATTAATCCCACCCCAGCTGAAGCGCACCGCTCGCCGGGTTGCATTGGGATTGGGTCGGGACGGAAGTTTCTCCGGAGACGGGTCGGGAGACATCTTCATCGCGTTCTCCACCGCCAATCCCGGCGCCGCCAGTGCGAGAGGCCTCCGCCAGATCACGATGCTGCCCAATGAGCAACTGAACCCTCTTTTCCTGGCAACGGTTCAGGCCACCGAAGAAGCGGTCGTCAACGCCATGGTTGCGGCCGAGACGATGAAGGGGATTAACGACTTCGAAGTGATCGCCTTGCCCCACGATAAACTGCGCGAAGTGCTGAAGAAGTACAACCGGCTGGTGAAGTAGGGGGGAAGAGTGCCGAGATTTCGGGAGGGTCGCGGACATGAGTAAGGATGAGCTCTGCGTCCCCGGGTCACGGAGAAGGACAGGGGCCTTGAGCGGCAGCGATCGCTGAGGACTCGGCGAGGACCGAAAGGGAACCCGTTTACCGCCCGAATGTGTGCGACACCGCGCGCGCTACGCGGGCCGAATGCTCCCACCAAGCCGCGGCCCTACACCGGCTGTACCGCCGGCTCGTGCTTGCCTTCGTGGACCGTTTTCAGCGCGCTTTCGAGGACGTCCAGGGCCTCGTCCATCTGAGCATCGGTGATCACCAAGGGCATCAGCAGGCGGATCACGTTGCCGTAAGAGCCGGCGGAAATCGTGATTAGGCCATGTTCATAGCAATATTGCGTGACCTGCTTGGTTTCATCGGCGGCCGGCTCGCGCTTGTCGTGAGACTGGACGAGTTCAAGCGCCTGCATGGCGCCCAGGCCCCGCACATCGCCGATGATCGGCCAGTTCCTCTGCCATATTCGAGCACGCTGCTGGAAACGCGCTCCCAACTGGCTGGCGCGCTCACTGAGATCTTCCTTCTCGAAAAGGTCGAGGACAGCCAGAGCCGCGGCGCACGACAGCGGGTTCCCAGCGAAGGTTCCACCCAGGCCTCCGGGGCCGGGTGCGTCCATGATCTCGGCGCGTCCGGTGACCGCAGCCAACGGAAGTCCGCCGCTGATGGACTTTGCGGTCACGATCAGGTCCGGCTCGATGCCGTAGCGTTCGCTGGCGAACAGGGCGCCGGTGCGCCCGAAACCGCTCTGGACCTCGTCGGCGATGAACAGCACGCCATGCTTGTGGCAGCTCTCGACCAGGACCTTAAAGAAGTCCCGGGGCGGGACCACGAATCCTCCTTCTCCCAGCACGGGCTCCGCGATCACGGCGGCCACGCCTTCCTGCGCGACCACCCGCTTGAAGGTGTCCTCGAGATGCCGCGCGCAATAGAGATCGCAGGCCGGATACTTCAGGTTGTAGGAGCAGCGGTAGCAATAGGCGTACGGAATGCGGTAGACCTCCCCAGGAAAGGGTTGGAAGCCGGACTTGTAGGGATGGGTCTTGCTGGTCAGGGCCAGCGTCATCATCGTGCGGCCGTGGAAAGCGTCCTCGAAGGCAATGATTCCGGGACGTCCGGTATAGGAGCGTGCAATCTTCACCGCGTTCTCGACGGCCTCAGCGCCGCTGTTTACGAAGAAGGTCTTTTTGGGAAACCTGCCCGGAGTAACCTGGTTCAGACGTTCGGCCAGACGCACGTAACCCTCGTAGGCGGTGACTTGCACGCAGGTGTGCAGGTAGCACGCCAGCTGATGTTCGATCGCCTTGACCACGTCCGGTGAACGGTGACCGACGTTGAGGCATCCAATGCCGCCCGCGAAGTCGACGTAGCGGTTGCCATCCACATCTTCGATGACGGCGCCCTCCGCCTTGGCCACATATACCGGGGTGGACTGGGAGATGCCACGGGGCACGGCGTCGGCGCGCCGCGCGGCCAAGGCTCTCGATAGCGGTCCAGGGATCGGAGTTTTCAACTGAATGGTTGCCATCTCAGTACCATCCCACGGGGGCTTCATTGAGATTGATGTGTACCTGCTTGGTCTCGAGGTATTCCTCGACGCCCCAGGGACCGAGTTCACGGCCGAACCCGGACTGCTTGTAACCGCCCCAGGGCGCTTCCACGTAGGTGGGCTGCATGTGGTTCACCCAAACGATGCCGGCGCGCAGGGACTTCACGACCCGAAAGGCCTTGAAGATGTCGCGCGTCCACACGGCGGCGGCCAGGCCGTAGGGCGAGTCGTTGGCGATCTTTGAGGCATCTTTTTCGTCCTCGAACGGGATGATTGCCGCTACCGGCCCGAAGATTTCTTCGCGGGCGATGCGTGCCCGGTTGTCAACGTCGTAGAAGATGGTGGGCTGCACGTAGTAGCCCTTGGCGAACGCGGCGCGACCGCCGCCGCTGGCAAGCTTGGCTTCTTGCTTGCCGACTTCCAGGTAGGAGAGAACCCGCTCGTACTGCTCCTTGCTGACCAGCGGTCCCATCTTGGTTTCGCGGTCAAGCGGAGCGCCGAGCTTGATCCTCTTGGCTTTTTCCGTCATGGCCTCCACAAACTTCTGGTAGATCGGTTTCTCGACCAGGATGCGGCTGCCGGCGGAGCAGACTTCTCCCTGGTTGATGAAGACGCCGAAGAGCGCGCCATCGATGGCGGCTTCGAAGTCGGCATCCGCGAAAAAGATATTGGGCGACTTGCCGCCCAGTTCCAGGGTGACGCGCTTGATGGTGTCGGCGGCTTCCTTGACGATGATCTTTCCCACGGCGGCGCTGCCCGTGAATGCGATCTTATTCACGTCGGGATGCTTCACCAGCGGCGAACCACAGGTCTCGCCAAAGCCGGTGACAACGTTCACCACACCTTTCGGGAGCCCGGCTTGCTCGAACCAACGGGCAAATTCTAGCGCGGTCAGGGGTGTCTGCTCGGCCGGTTTCAGGATGCAGGTGCAGCCTGCGGCCAGGGCGGGTGCGAGCTTCCACGCAGCCATCAGCAAGGGGTAATTCCAAGGAATGATCTGCCCCGCGACGCCGATAGGTTCCTTGAGCGTGAGGCTGACGGCATTGTCCGGAACCGGATTCACAAAGCCCAGTATTTTTGTGGCCAGGCCACCGTAATACTCGAAGCAAGTGGCGGTGTCGTTGATGTCGAATTCCGCCTCCACGATGGGCTTGCCGCAGTTACGGGCTTCCAGCTCCGCCAGCATGGAGAGGTTTTGGCGAATTGTCTCGGCCAGCCGGAACAGGACGCGGCCGCGCTCCTGCCCCGTCGTTGTCGACCATGGGCCCGCGTCGAAGGCAGCCCTGGCGGCGGCTACGGCCCGATTCACATCCTTAGCATTGGCGTCGGGAACCTGCGCCATGACCTCTTCTGAGGCAGGGTCATAAACCGGGAAGGTCTGGTTCGACTGGCTGTCCACCCACTCGCCATTGATATACATCTGGTAGGCTTTCACGTCGGTCTTGACTCCACGGGGCATAAGGAACTCCTTTTCATCTCCCGGACCCCCTCGTCCGGGCAGGCGGGCGAGGTTGGCCTGCCTGCAGTAGGTTCGACCCAGGCGAACGAGAGCGTTCGCCCTACACAGATCGCGCTGTTCCCAGCTTGCTGGTCTGAGAAGCCTCGGGCTCTGCGACTTTCAAACGGCTGTACACGAAGAAAAAGAAAGCCGCCAGCGCCAGAAACGCGAAGGTGATGCCGAACATGGTGACCTCATACTTCCACACGGAGGTGATCTGCTTCGCGGGGAAGAAGGCCAGGGCAATGCCCAGGGCGGTGGTGACGAACCCCGCGCCGCCGGCGAGCAACAGCGTTCCCCGGCCATAGCGCCCGCCTTCGAGCGGCTTACGCAGGGCGAACTTCAGCAAGGCCGCGAAGACGTAGAGGAACGGCACCAACTGCAGAACCACCGCCAAGGAAAGCATTTTCTGGAAGGCTTCCTGCACGCCGCCGGAAGCGTAAAAATTGATGACCACCAGCACGAGGGAAACCACGGCCTGGACGATGAGCGCCGCATAGGGCGTTGCGTAGCGGGGATGAATTTTGCCGAGCCAAGAGGGCATGTAGGAGTCAAGCCCGGCGACAAAGGGGATGCGCGCCGAGCCGCCCATCCAGGCCGATCCAATGCCCGCGATGGAGAGACTCAGCATGATGGCGAAGGGTGCGATGATCCAGCCAACTCCGACCTCGCCGGCCATGTGGTTCACCGCCTGCACCATGCCCTGCAACACGCTGATGTCATTCTTCGCGACCGCGACCAGCAGAGTCAGAGTGGCGCCAATGTACAGTGCGCCGGAAATCACCCCACCCCACGCCACCGCTCCCGGCAGCGTGCGCAGGGGATCACGGATCTCATCGCCCATGACCGAGGCGAGTTCGAGGCCCACCAGGCCGAAGCAGATGACGCCAAAAGAGTTCAGCACGAAGCGTGGATCGGCAGGAATGCGGAAGTCGCCCGCCGTCAGCGTGGTGCCAATGCGGGAATAAATGGCCAGGCCTAATCCGATGAGCACGGCGGCGGCGACGAAGGTGCCTAAGGCACCGACGTTGTTCAGCCACTTGCCTACGCCGAGTCCGACGATATTGAGGATGGTGAGCAGGGCGAGCAAGATGAGGGAAGCGGCCATGGCAAAGTTCTTGTTATCCGCGAGCCCTGCATGCCCCGGCCCCAGGGCGAACACTGACACACCCACGAAGTACAACATGACCGTCGGCACGTAGAGCATGTTGTTGGTCCAGTAGCACCAGCCGGAGAGAAATCCGTGGAAGTCGCCGAAGACCTCTTTGGCCCAGAGGTAGACGCCGCCTTCGCCCGGATAGCGGTGTGCCAGTTCAATGACGGCGATGCCCTGGGGCCAAAAAAACAAGAGGAGAGAAATGATCCAGAGCCAGACCGTTACCCCACCGTTGGCGGCAATCGAGGGCACCACATTCAGATTGAACACCGCGACCACGAACAGTAGGACGAGGTCCCAGCGGCCCAGAACGCGTTTCAGGTGAGGCTGGTCCGCTTCGGTTTGCTTGCTGGACAAAAATTACTCCGTGAACAGCGGGCGTTTCACACATTCCCTGCGCGTGAGGCGGACCACCGTGTCCGCCCCACACGCGGTTAGTGCGCGGCCAGAGCCGGAACCTTATCGGCGCGTTCCTGCTGCGCCTGGGCGAGGGCGGGAGCAATGTCCTCGAAGGCGGCGATGTGTTTGTCGATGTCGGCCTCGGTGTGCTGCACCGACATGGTCCACTGCTCGTCCCACCAAAAGGGTTGGGGCATGACGCCACGGTTTACCATGCCGAACCAGTAGTGCCGCCACAGATCCACATCAATCGTGGTCCAGTCACGGTAGTTGCGAATCTCCTGCGGGTAGAGCATCAACGCTCCGTTAGCGCCGGCCTGCGCGATGTAGGCCTGCAACCCAACCTTGGCAATCGTCTTCCGGTAACCATCGACCAGCTTCTTGCTGAGCTGGTCGACGTGGGCGTAGTTCTCTTGTGTGAGCACCTCACGAAACGTGGCCAGTCCGGCCGCCATGGAAACCGGGTTGGTGTTGTAGGTCCCCCCGTGGAAGACTTTGTGCTGCGAGATCAGGTCCATGGCCGACCCGTGCGCGCCGAACGCAGCCAGCGGGAATCCCCCGCCAATCGACTTCGCCAGGCAGATCATGTCGGGCGCGACCCCGAAGTATTCACTGGCTCCGCCCCGACCCAGCTTAGCGCCGGTTTTGACCTCGTCGAAAATGAGCAGCGCGCCGTTCTTCGTCGCAAGATCGCGCAGACCCTGAATGAAGCCGGGCTGCGGCAGGCAGAGACCGACGTTCATCAGGATGGGCTCCAGAATGATGGCGGCGATCTGGCTTGAGTTCTCTTTGAAGCGACGCTCGACCGTGGCTAGATCGTTGAAGGTAGCGATCACAACGTTGGCGACCGCAGACTTGGGCACACCCAGTCCGCCGGGAACGGACACCGGATCGTGCACGTCACCATAGTCCGGCGCATGGGGCTTCACGCTGACCAGGGCGGAGTCGTGCAGCCCGTGGTAGCCGCCTTCGAACTTGATGATCTTGTCGCGTGCGGTGGCGGCGCGGGCGAGCCGGACGGCGTGCATAGTCGCTTCGGTCCCGCTCGAGCCAAACCGGACCATCTCCACCGGGAAACGGGCACAGATCTCTTCGGCCAGTTCCCACTCCATGTCATGCGGCATACCGAACATGGTGCCCGAGGAAAGACGCTTCTCGACCGCTTTCATCACGGCCGGGTGGCAATGGCCGGCCATGAGCGCGCCGAAGCACAGGTTGTGGTCCACGTAGTCGTTGCCGTCGAGATCGCGGAAGTGCGAACCGCGGCCTTCCTTTACGAAGATGGGGTAGGGATCATAAGCGCGGTAATTGCTGGCGACACCCAGGGGAATGCGCTTGAGATTTTTCTTGTGGGCTTCGGCAGATTTCGGCGTTCGGCGCTCGAAGGTTTCGAGCTCCTTCTGCAATTCCGCGTACACGGGAATCTCCAAGAGTGCTCAGGCCGTCAGGGCCCTTAGATTTTGAGCCCGGGCGGCGGGGAAACCGCCCGGGGATAGGCAACCAGTCTATTGTTTCACTCAAAAGTAGAACTTCAAAGCGAACTGGACCAGACGGGGGTCGTGCGCCTGCAACACCTGGCCAAACGTCGTGTTCGAGAAATTCCCGTCCGGATTGAAGAACTGGGTCCGGTTGAACATGTTGAAGATGTCAGTCCGGAACTGGAAGTACTTGGCTTCGGTAATCGCGATGCGCTTGGAAAACGTGATATCCCACTCGTTCTGCCCCGGCCCGCAACACACGGAACGCTGGTTGGTCGCAAACGTGCCCAGTGTAGGATCGGCGTACTGCGTCGAATCCAGGTAGTAGTGCTGAGGGGTGGTTTTCGGACTTAGAAAGTGGGGCGCACCGGTGAGCTGAGGCGGACCGGTTCCGAAGAAGAACAAACTGTTGATCAGCTCATTATCGTTCTGGGTCTGCAGGCGGATGGGGAATCCGCTCTGGAATTGGGTGATGCCGGAGATGGCCCAGTCATCAATCACCTTGCCCACCCAGCCCGGGTGTTTCCCAACCGGCAACTCCCAGTAGTAGTTGATAACAAAGCGCTGGGCAGAATTGAACAGAGAGAGCGCACGGCTTTTCTTGTAGTCGAATGGATTCAAGGTCTCTTCAAAGCTGGAGGCCCAGTCCATGGACTTGCTGAACGTGTAGGCGGCCTGCAATTGCAGGCCGTGGGAGAAACGCTTCTCCAGCATGGTCTGGAACGAATTGTAGGAGGCGGCGGCAATGGTGTCTTCCGCGAAGATGTCGGTAAAGACGGGAGTACCGTCCGCAGGGCAGTTGGCACCCGTCATGGGATTGCAATTAGGCGAGGAATAGGGACGCAGACCAACCAACGTGATGCCGTTCGGCGCCACCGAGCCGATCACGGTACCCGCAGGAATGACGGCGGTGGGACCGTACGGCAGGTGCAATCCTCCTGCGGGCGCGACAGCGTTTGCGGAGATGACAAAGGGAGCATCTTGCGCGGTGGGTCCACAGTTGACTTGATTCCCCGAGCCGTCGGTGACCGAGGTTGGGTCGGTCGCGACCATGCTTATGATATCGAGGCAGGTTTGCGGAATGGAGGGGTTGATGTCGTGCGACGCCAGCAACCGGTGGCCCTGGGAGCCTACGTAGCCGACCTGCCACAGCAGATCCTTGGCGATCTCACGCTGAATACTCAAGTTGTATTGCGCGGTGTACTGCGTGCGCAGGTGGGGCTGAAAATCGCCGTACATAAGGATCGGACGGAAGTTGGCCCAGCCAGGGTCCTGGCCCTTGATGGGATTGAGAATGCCGTTGAAGGCGTTGGGGGCAACGTTGCCCGATTGCCCCACAAAGGGCGTGTTGAACATGGTGCTGGAAAATCCGGGACTGCTGCCGAACGGAGGCTCGGCGCCAAACTGTTCGAGCACCAGCTGCTCCATCGGGTTGTAGAACAGACCCCAGCCGGCGCGAATGCTGGTCTTGCCGTTCGTGCCGAAGAGCTTCCCCAGCAGACCACTGTCGAAGTTGGGACTATAGGAAAGGCCGATGCGCGGCGCAAAGGCCTTGTAGTAGGTGGAGGTCAGACCCGCCGGAACACCCGGATCGCCGGGAACCACCAAGCCGGTGGGACAGTACATGGGATCGGTATTGCTGCAGGGATACGTCTCGCTATTCTGGCCTGGCCGGAACGTCTGCACATGGCCTAGCACGTCGGTAAGGGGAGTGTCGAGTTCCCATCGCAGGCCGTAGTTCAGCGTTAGATTGGGTTTCAGCTTCCAGCTGTCTTGAGCAAAGAGGTAGAGGCCGGTATTGCGGACGTTCTCCTCCTGCGCCGAGCCCTGGGTGTAGGTGTCGGGTAAGCCCAACAAGTAGCCCGGGTAGTTGTCGCCGTAAACGACGGCGTTGACCCCGCTGCTGTCGAACGTGAAGTTCCCATTGACGTTGTAATAAAGCGTCTGATCAAAGCGCGAGCGGCGCACGTCCACGCCAAACTTCGCGGTGTGATTGCCCTTGACCCAGCTCAGGTTGTCGGCCCACTGGAAGGTATTGCCCACCTGGGGGAGTTCGCCTTCCCAGCCATTTCCCCAGTTCGCTCCCCCGGCGATATTGATAAAAGGCAGGCCCGTGCGGTCGGCAGGAAGACCGGGCGTAATGCCCGCTTTCCCCGGAGGGATCCCCGAGGCAGTGATCGCGTCATTCACTGCCGATGAATCCGAGGTGCCGTTAAAACAGAAGTTAGCCGCTGCTCCTGTGCAGAAACTAGTGACCGGTGCCGTACTCTGCGGATGCTGGAAGGTCAGTTGGCCTTCCCGCATATAGGTAAAGCGGGCCTCGTTCACCAACGAATTGCTGATACTCCAGGTGTGGCTCACATTCCACTGTTGGAAGCGCTGGTTGACAATAGTGCCGTAGCCCGGAATATTCGCGCCCGAGGCCTGGAAACCGTAGAACGGCTGAATATTCTCGTCGTTCGTATAGTAGTAATAAACGCTGAGGTTCTGGCGGTCGTTGATGCGGTGGTCGACACGGACGGTGAACTGATCCTGGGTGTCCGCTGCCGCGGGCACGGCCTGGTAAGTGCCACCGGTCCGGTTCGGCCCTGGCACGATGTTCAGGAGGTTGGCCGCAACCGGATCCATGCAGGCACCGGGGATCGTTGCATTACCCGAAACCGGATCGGTGGGAAAGACGCTCGACCAATTATAGGGAAACAGGCTCTGGTTGTTGGGATCGGGCAGAGTTCCGCCCGCTTGGGTAATCGCCTGCGAGCAACCGGGGCGGCCAGCCAGCGCTTGTGACACGAACGGGTTTGCAATATTCCCACTGAAACCTCCGGCAAAGATGCCGTTCCTTTCGTCGGAAGTAGGAACGGCAACAAGCGGGCCGGAGATTCCCTGCCGGATCCGGCGCCCCTCGTAGGAGCCGAAGAAGAACGTTCGATCTTTCTTGATGGGGCCGCCAAATGTTCCACCGAACTGATTCTGATTAAATTGCGGCTTGACGGTATTGAAATAGCCCTGCGCGTTCAGAGCTTTGTTGCGGAAGTACTCATAGACGTCTCCATGAAAGGCATTCGTGCCGGACTTGGTGACGACGTTAACCACCGCGCCCGAGTTGCGACCGTACTCCGCGTCGAACGTGTTGGTAATGACGCGGAATTCCTCGATGGCGTCGGGCGAGGGCTGTACGGTCGGCAGATTGACAAACTGGTCGTTGGCATCCCCGCCGTTCACGCTGAAGTTGTTCGCTCGGCCGCGGCCCCCGTTCACCGACACCGACCCTGCCGCGTCGCTGCCGTAGAAGGTGCTTCCGCTGCTTCCCAGCTGCGACTGCACCCCCGGCTGCAGTTGCAGAAACTGGTAGGTGTCGCGCTGGTTGAGGGGAAGTTCGTTGACGGAGCGGTTGTTCACCACGGCGCCGAGTTGAGTGCTGGTGGTATCAACCAGCGGCGCTTCCGAAGTGACCTCGACGACCTCCTTGGTCTGCCCGATCTGCAGGACCATGTTCAGGGTCACGACCTGGTTGACATCGACGGTGACGCTCTTGCGCAGACTGCTATTAAAGCCCTCGTGGTCGAATCTGACATCGTACACGGCGGGCTGCACCTCGACAAAGATGTAGTCTCCGCTGTCGTTGGTCTGGGCTTCACGCACCACGCCCGTGGCCTCGTTGGTGAGTGAGACCTTAACCCCCGCCAGCACGGCGCCGCTGGGATCAGAGACGCGGCCGAGGATGCGGCCGCCGGTGCTTTGAGCCGGCAGCCAGACGGAAGCAAACAGACACATCAGGGCGACCAGACCGCGCGTCGCCCGGCGCGCTCTTGACGACTGCATGCGACCTCCAGGACCTCGGGGAAGTTGGTGGTGATAAAAAACAGACCCCTTGTGCGCCCACTAAACCTTGCTATAATCGCGCAAGGTTAGAGAAGCCCGGTAGCGCTGTCAAGCGAAAAATACTGTCCCGCCATGCCAAGAATCGTATTCGGAATACGCAGGAACGGATGAAGTCCGGGAACGCTTACTTGAAGATCGGTGAGGTGGCGCGCTTGGTGGGCGTTTCTCCTTCCGTGATCCGGGCCTGGGAAGCTCTCGGACTGACCCGCCCTCGCCGAACGGAAAGCCGCTACCGCTTATATACCGTGGACGACCTGAAGTTGCTCAAGCGTGCCAAGTTCCTGCGGCGGGTGCGCGGCTTGAACGCACCCGCCATCCTGCAGATGCTCAAACGTGAGGGGAGGGTACGATCCCGTCCGAATGGAGTTCCCGGGACCATCGGCCTCCGCCTGCGCCAACTGCGCTCGCGGCGGCGCCTCTCTCTAGCCCAAGTCGCCCAGGCAGTGGGCATCTCGGTCGGCTTCCTCAGCGCCATTGAGCGGTCGCAGATGAGTGCCTCGGTCGGAACCCTGCGCCGTCTGGCGCGCTTCTACCGCACCAACATCTTGGATTTTTTTGATCCTGCGGAATCAGAGAGCCGGCTGGTGCGGTCCAGCCAGCGAAAGGTGCTGGAGGCGGGACCGGGCGTGCGCATGGAATTGCTGGCGTGGGGCAAGACGGTCATGGAACCCCACCTGTTCCGCATTGCACCCCACGCCGGCAGTGGGGAGTCCTACACGCACGAGGGCGAGGAATTTTTGCACATCCTGCGGGGTGAACTGCAGATTGCCGTGGACGGGGATGAGTTCCACCTGAAGCGGGGCGACAGCTTTTACTTTGAGAGCTCGACTCCACACCGCTGGCGAAACCCGGGGCGGCAGGAGACCTGGGTGCTGTGGGTGAACACCCCGCCGACGTTTTAACCGTATTCGCAGCAGGAAAATCGCGCGCCGCGGTCCGTGGGATGGCCCCAGCGCGCAAGACCAGGCGGAGAAAAAGCATAAATGGCACGGAAAACTGGGAGGCTGGCCACGCTGTGCGCGCTGATTGCGCTGTGCGCGTCCTGCCAGAAAAAAACTCCTTCCCTCAACCTGCTGGTATGGGAGGGATACGCCGATCCCTCCTTCGTGAACGGCTTCCAAGAAGAGTGCAAGTGCAAAGTGTCGGCGTCCTACATGGGTTCGAGCGACGAACTGGTCGCCAAGCTGCGCGGCGGCAGCGCCAGCAACTATGACGTGATCTCGCCTTCCAGCGACGTGGCAACCATGATCGCGTCCTCCGGTTTGGCTGCGCCGCTTGATCTCTCCCAGATTCCCAGCTATGGCCAACTGGCGGCCAAGCTCACTTCCCTGCCCCTGGTGCGGATGAATGGCCGCGTCTACGGCGTGCCCTTCATGTGGGGGCCGAATCCGCTAATCTACGACACCACCGTGTTCGGGCAGCCTCCGGACAGCTGGAATGTTCTGTGGGATCCCAGGTACAAGGGCAAAATTTCGGTGTGGGATGAACTGTCCACCGTCTACATGACGGCTCAGATTTTGGGCTTCGACAAGCCTGACCCGAGCCAGCTCTACAACCTGAGCGATGAGCAGCTCGAGGCGGTCAAGAAGAAACTGCTGGACTTGAAGCCGAATATCCGCAAGATGTGGGCGACCGGAGGCGAACTGACCAACTTGTTCCAGAACCACGAGGTCGTGGCGGCGATGGGATGGCCCCTCAACACGGCAGAACTGAAGAAGCTCAACTTCCCGGTGGGCGAGACGATTCCCCGGGAGAACACAACCGGCTGGATTGACCATCTGATGATCACCTCGGCCAGCGAGAACAAGGAACTCGCCCAGGCTTTCCTCGAATACAT
Source organism: Terriglobales bacterium (assembly GCA_035623795.1). GTDB lineage: Bacteria > Acidobacteriota > Terriglobia > Terriglobales > Acidobacteriaceae > DASPST01. Next base: position 55,269 of record DASPST010000110.1, on the reverse strand, counting down.
GATCGAGGCGAACACTCAGAAACTGGTGTCTGACGTGACCCACTACACGCCGGCGAATCCGCAGGCCGGATCCTTGATGACGGCAGATCAACGGCAGGTTTTACACCTGGACGACGTGGACAACTACCAGAAGCGCATCTACTTCTGGCAGAATGTGCCGCGCCGCCCGAAGTACAACGAGATCTGGAATGAAGTGAAAGCTGCTCAGTGAGCGACGTCAGGGCCGGGACATGTTTCCCGGCAACGGGCAGGTATCGAACAGCTATGGCTACTCCCACGGAAAGCATCGCCCGGGAGACACGCGTGCCGTCCTCCGCTCCCCTGCTGCGGGTGCAGAATGTCGCCAAGCATTTCGGCAGGAATGTCGTTCTGCGCGACCTCTCCCTGGAAGTGGCGGAGGGCGAGTTCCTGACCATCCTGGGGGAGAGCGGATCGGGCAAGACAACCCTGCTGCGCATCATTGCCGGCTTCGAGACCGCGGACTCCGGAAAGCTTTGGATGGGAGAGGAGCGGTTGGATTCGCTTCCTCCTTATCGGCGTCGGGTCAATACCGTGTTCCAGCATTACGCTCTCTTCCCTCACCTCACCGTGGAACAGAACGTCGGCTACGGATTGCGCGTCGCCGGGTTGCGGCAGCCGGAGATTGCGGCACGAGTCGAGCAGGCATTATCGCGAGTGAAGATGACCGCCCAGGCCAAGGCGAAGCCGTCGAAGATCAGCGGCGGGCAACAGCAGCGGGTGGCCTTGGCCCGAGCGCTGGTCAACCGGCCGCGCCTGTTGCTGCTCGACGAGCCGCTTTCGGCATTGGACGCGAATCTGCGACGGCAGATGCAAGTCGAACTGAAATCCCTGCAGCGGGAAGTGGGAATCTCCTTCGTCTTCGTCACTCACGACCAGGAGGAGGCGATGGTGATGTCGGACCGTATCGCGCTCCTCCGCATGGGCGACCTCGAACAGGTGGCCACGCCGCGGGAAATCTATAGCCGGCCGGCCACAGCGTACACGGCGCAGTTCATCGGGCACACGAATCTCCTCGAGTGCGAGGTCAGGGGCGGCATCGCTCGCTGCGGTTCTCTTTCCTGGAACGCAGGGGCTCCAGACGGAGCGGCCCTGTTCTCCCTGCGGCCGGAAAATGTTCGCTGTGTGAACCCAGGGACATCCCGGGCTGGCGATGCCGTGCGCTTCCGCGGGCAAATCAGGCACCAGGCCTTCCATGGGGCCACGGAGCTTTTGCGCGTGGAATGCTCGGACGGCTTGATCTTTACGGTGCGGACGGCCAGCCGTCCAGCTTCTGAGGATCATCTGGAACTGGAGTTCCGGGCCTCGGACGCAGTGCTGGTTCGCGCCTCCGCGGAGAGAAGCTGATGTTTTCCAGGGCATACAGGGCGGCCGTTACCTTGCCTCCAGTGCTGTGGGTCACCGTGTTCCTGCTCCTCCCTTACCTGCTCATGTTCTGCTACAGCTTCTGGTCGGTGTCCCCGGCCCAAACCATCGTGCATTCCTGGAATCTCGAAAATTACAGGCAGCTCGTCACTGTGGACGTGTACTGGCAGACGCTGCTGCGCTCGATGTGGATTGCCGTGCGTGTGATGCTGCTTTCGCTGCTGCTCGGTTACCCGCTGGCGTACTTTCTATCCTTTCACGCGGGACGCAAGGACCTGTTATACCAGCTGGTGATCATCCCGCTCTGGGTGAGCTATCTGGTGCGAGCCTATGCGTGGAAGACGATTTTGGGCAGCGAAGGCGTGTTGAACACGCTTCTGCAGTACCTACACCTGACCCGCCATCCGCTCGAGTTTCTGTTGTACAGCCCGTTGGCCGTGGTGTTGACGCTCACCCACATCTACACGCCCTTTACCTTCCTCCCGATTTATGCCTCGCTGGAGCACATTCCGCGGAGCCTGGTTGAGGCCTCCCAGGATCTGGGCGCATCGCCGTGGCAAACCTTCTGGCGCGTCATCTTCCCGCTCTCCATCCCTGGGGTGCTCGCGGGGGCGACGTTTGCGTTTGTGCTCAGCCTGGGCGACTTCCTGGCGCCGCTTCTGCTGGGGGGACCGAGCGGCATCATGATCTCCAATATCGTGGTCAGCCTGTTCGGCGCCGCCTACAACTGGCCGCTGGGCGCGGCTATTTCGCTTTGCATGCTGATGCTAGTGGTAAGCCTGTTGTTCGTCTCCGAGCAACTGGAGCGGAAATGGAGTTTCTCGTGAAGGGCGGCCCTGGCTTACGCTGGCTGCCCTTTTACGCAGCCGCGGTGTTTGCCTTCCTGTATCTGCCCATTGTCGTGCTCATCTTGTATTCCTTCAACGGGGAGGGGGTCGGTGGGTTTCCGCCTCACAACCTGACCCTCGACTGGTACCGCAGGCTGTTTGGCGACGGGGCCATCTGGGACTCAGTGGGGAACAGCCTGATGGTTGCAGTCACGGCGGTGGTGATCGCTCTGGGTCTGGGCATTCCCGCCGCCCTGGCGCTGGACCGGGCCCCGTTTCCCGGCAAAGCGCTCTTCCGGCGACTGGTCCTTCTGCCCCTGATACTACCCGGCATCATCACCGGCCTGTCGTTACTGATGCTCTTCGATACCGCCCATACCAAGCTCAGCCTGTTGACCATCGTACTGGGGCACGGGACGGCGCTGATTTCGGTGGCCACAACCGAAGTCTTTGCCGGACTGCAGAAACTGGATCGGGCGCAAGAGGAAGCCTCGCTCGACCTGGGCGCGAACTACTGGCAGACCTTCTGGCGCATTACGCTGCCCAACCTCAAGCTGCCGGTCATCGGCGCAGCCTTGCTCATCTTCACCTTGTCGATGGACGAGATTGCCGTAAGCTTCTTCCTGATCGGACGCGACAACACGCTGCCGCTGGAGATCTGGGGCCGGTTGCGGCGTGGCATCACGCCCGAGATCAACGCCATTTCAACCATCATCTTCGTGTTTTCCCTGGTGGCCATCGTGCTCTGGTATCGGCTGCGCACCAGCGCCGAAGGCCGGCCCGAAGTTGCTGGCCAACTGATCGAAACCGCAATCCAAGGAGACTGATCTTGAGCACGAATCGCAGGGACTTTATCAGGTTTGTAGTCGCCGGCGCGGTCACTGCGGGATGCCCGGTGGACCTGTCCTTGATGGCTGCTCCAACGGAGGTAACGCCTGCTGTCGAGGGTGAGGACAATAAGATCTGCCACCAGGTGCGCGATGGAAAGGTTTTCACTCGGCCGCCCGTGTCGGCACGGCACGATGTAGTAATCGTCGGCGGAGGCGTGAGCGGGATGGCAGCCGCCTACTTCCTGCAGAAACGTGATTTCCTCTTGTTGGAGAAAGAGCCCCACTTCGGCGGCAACGCCTACCTCCTGGACTACCAGGGAAGCGCTTATGCCACCGGGGCCGCTTTCACCAACAAGAGTGAGGTGGCCTACAAATTCGCCAAAGAGATCGGGCTCGAACCCCTTCCCATTAATAACTGGGACGGCACCATCGTCAAGGGTGCGTTCGTCTCCGACACCTGGGGCGACGGACTCGGCAAGCTACCGTATCCGGCATCCGTGGTCGAGAGCTTCAAGAAGTTCCGCAAGGACATGCTGGCCATCGACCTCGAAAAACGCTCGCAGGAACTTTACTCCGTTCCTTTCTCTGACCTCCTCAAGGGCTACGCCGACGAAGTCAAACAATGGTGGGACACCTACGGGCCCTCCAACTGGGGAGCAACCAGCGAGGACACCGCCGCCACCGTGGCGATCTGGGAACTGCAGGAGATCGCCGGCGATAACCGCAAGGACGAACGCTACACCTGGCCGGGTGGCTTAGGCGCCATCACGAAGAAGCTGGACGAGAGGCTGCAAGCCAGCTTTGCGGAACGCAGGCAAGCCGGAGCCACGACGGTCGCGGTGGTAACCGACAAGACCGAAGTGCAGGTGACGTATGTGCAAGCCGGAGAGCTGAAAACCGTGGCCGCGAAGGCCGTCATCATGGCCACCCCCAAGTTCATCACCCGGCGGATTGTCGACGGATTGCCGCAAAAACAAATTGATGCCATGCAGGAGATGCGCTACATCCCCTATCCGGTTGTGAATCTGATCTTCGACAGGCCCGTCTTCAACCAGGGATACGACACGTGGTGTCCGGGCAACACCTTCACCGACTTCATCGTGGCGGACTGGGTGGTTCGCAACCAACCCGGCTACAGGCAGAAGTACAACATTCTGACTTGCTACACGCCGATGCGCGAGGAAGACCGTGGGCAGTTGCTGTTTGAAGGGGGCGCGCGCAAGATTGCAGCCAAGGTGCTCGCTGACTTTCAGAAACTTATGCCCGCTTTCGGCGTGGAGCCGGTCGAGGTGCACATCTTCCGTCGGGGTCATCCCCTGTTCGTCTCTGCACCCCGCGTTTACACAGAATTGCAGCCTCTCGTGCGCCAGCCCATGGATCGCGTGTTCTTCGCCAACACGGATGCGGACAGTCCGGTCTCCGACACCGGCGCTGCCATCAGCAACGCACGGCGCGCCGTCGAACAGCTCGAGCGCCGGTTGGCGGGCCAGCCGGTGCCCGCGTAGGAAGAGGCCACTGTCATGGCCCGATAGACAGATCATCGTGTCTGGGCACCGGCAGGGCGACTCCCCTGGGTCATGGTTCTACCCAATCTCGGTCGAGCCGAGTCCACGCTCATAGTAAAGTGGTAGCCAGCCCGGCACTCCGGTATCCGAGAAAGGACCGTCAGACTTGAGCGCAGCCATCCGCAACATCGCCATCATTGCGCACGTCGATCACGGCAAGACCACGCTGGTCGACGCCATGCTCAAGCAGAGCGGGACGTTTCGCGCCAACGAAACCGTGGTAGAGCGGGTGATGGATTCCAACGAACTCGAGCGCGAGCGCGGCATCACCATCCTGGCCAAGAACACGGCCATCTTCTACCGCGATATCAAGATCAACATCGTCGACACCCCCGGTCACAGCGACTTCGGAGGTGAAGTCGAGCGTGCTCTCAAGATGGTGGATGGCGTCATGCTGCTGGTCGACGCGAGTGAGGGGCCGCTGCCGCAGACCCGCTACGTGCTGGGCAAGGCGCTTGCAGGAAAGCTGCCGCCCATCGTGGTGATCAACAAGATCGACCGGTCCGATGCCCGCCCCCGGGAAGTGCTCAACGAAATCTACGACCTCTTCATTGATCTGGACGCGCAGGAAAACCAGCTGGAGTTCCCCGTGCTCTACACCAACGCCAAAGCCGGAACAGCGTCGAAGGAGATGAACGCTAGGGCCCAGGACTTGCAGCCACTGTTTGCCACCATCGTCGACACCATCCCTGCCCCGCAAGGGGATGCAGCCGGGCCGCTCCAGATCCTGGTGGCCAACCTCGACTACAGCGACTACCTGGGGCGACTGGCGGTTGCCCGGGTCTTCAATGGAACGATGAAGACAGGCGAGGAAGTCGGCATCGCGAAGCGGAACGGCTCCCTGGAGAAAACCCGCATTACAAAGCTTTTCTCTTTCTCGGGGCTGAAGCGGGTAGATATCAGCGAAACCGAACTCGGAGACATCGTTGCCGTTGCAGGCGTCGAGGGCATCGCCATCGGCGAAACCATCACGGCCGCCGAGAATCCGGAGCCACTGCCTCCCATCCTCATCGACGAGCCCACCATCGCCATGCAGTTCACCGTAAACACCTCCCCTTTCGCCGGGCGGGAGGGAACGTATGTGACGTCGCGCCACCTGCGCGAACGTCTACAGAAGGAACTCCTCACCAACGTCTCGCTGCGCGTGGAAGAGAGCGACAGCACCGACTCCTTCAAGGTGCTGGGGCGGGGCGAATTGCAACTATCCATTCTGATCGAGATGATGCGGCGCGAGGGCTACGAACTGATGGTCGGTCGGCCGGAGATCGTGACCAAGCGCATCGACGACAAGCTTATGGAACCCGTGGAGCGGCTGACCATCGACGTTCCGGAGGAATTCGTAGGCGTGGTCATGGAGCAGCTGGGCGCGCGCAAAGGCGAAGTGGCCAACATGCATAACCACGGCTACGGTCGGGTGCGAATCGAATTCCGAGTGCCCAGTCGCGGGCTGATTGGCTTGCGTAGCCAGCTGCTCAGCGACACGCGGGGCACCATCGTGATGAACTCGCTCTTCGACGGTTACACCGCCTGGCAGGGCGAGATTGCTCATCGCCTGACCGGCGCCCTGGTCGCCGACCGCCCCGGCGTTACCACTTCCTATGCGCTCTACAACCTGCAGGAGCGCGGCGAGCTGTTTGTCGGCCCGGGCGTGGATGTCTACGAGGGAATGGTCATCGGTGAGAACGCCAAGGACAATGATCTGGATGTGAATGTCGTGCGCGAAAAGAAACTCACCAACATGCGCGCCTCCACCGCCGACGAAGCCATCCGCCTAGTGCCTTACCGAAACCTCAACCTGGAGCAGGCGATCGAATTCATCGCGGAGGACGAATACGTGGAGATCACGCCGAAGTCCCTGCGGCTGCGCAAGAAGATCTTGCGATCGAACCATCGGAAGAAGAGCGCGGCCCTGGCCGTGGCAGAGAGTACCTAGTCGTGAACAAGCGGAAGACTGGACTGAAGCCCCAAGGGTTGCCCCGGATGCATCTAGTTCCCTGCAGCTGCGGCACGACCTTCGCGGTTTCTCAGGACTATGACCGCAAGGGCAGCCAGTGGAGCCGGTTCCTGGTGTGTCCGAGCTGTGGCAAGCGTCATGACCCGCGCAACCGCCTGCTGGAGATGGGGTATCAACGGGAAGGCTATTGGAAAGTGGACTGATCGTTCACCTTCCCTTCCCTGACAGGCTTGGCCAGAGTATGGCCGGCCTGCATCCCGGCATCCGGACCAGCTGGCACTGTTCCAGATACCTGCTATACTTTCCCCGCGTTTGACTGTTCGCGAACTCCGGTCCTGATTCCGGGCGTGCGAGCTACCCTGTGTTCTGCCGAAGCCAGCTCACATTCAAACAGCTCATTCTGAGGCACACGCTTGAAGAACATCTTCGTCGGCAACTTGAGTTTCAACACTACGGAAGACGAACTCCGCCAGTTGTTCAGCGCGTACGGGCAGGTAGATCGGGTGAGCATCATGACGGATCGCGATACGGGACGCTCCCGCGGCTTTGGTTTTGTCGAGATGGCAAACACGGAAGACGGCGAGAAGGCGATCGCGGCGCTGAACGGCTCGCAACTGGGCGGGCGCACTCTGAATGTCAACGAGGCGCGGCCCAAACCGGAGCGCAGTGCCGGCGGAGGTGGCGGGCGCGGCCGCGAGCATGGCGGACGTGGTCGCTGGTAGACGAGACTCGGACAATTCCTCGTCCGGCCCTCGCACCGACCCGGTGGTTTGATGCGGGCGCAGGCCGGAGGTAAACTGGATGATATCGCGCCCGTAGCTCAGCGGATTAGAGCATCAGCCTCCGGAGCTGAGGGTCGGGGGTTCGAATCCCTCCGGGCGCGCCATTCCCTTACAAAGCTCACGCGCCCTCTTCCACCAACCGTATCCTTCTTGGCTTGATCCCCTGAAACCCAAAATCAGCGTACGCGGCGCAGCCCGGGCCCAGCCAGCGCTGGCTTCTCTTCCAGGCGGCGCTTGGTGTTCAGGATGGTGGCGAGGACCCCCTCGTCTCCCATCTCAGTGTTGATCATGAGGTGGTAAAGGGATCGCGTCGGCCAATCCGCGTTGAAGTAGTGCTTGATGAAAGTCATGCGCTCCCGATCCACGGTGTCCACCAGTTCCTCGGCCTCGGACTGGCTGGTTCCGCTGGCTAGCAGCCGCCGCACCTTTTCCGACCGGGGCGCATATAGAAAGACGTGGAAGGTGTCAGGCCGGTCGCGCAAGAAGTAGGGCGCGCCGCGCCCGACCACCACGGCGTTGCCTTCCTCGGCGATTTTGCCGGCGATCCGTTCCATCATGGACACCATGCAATCCGCGTCGAAGGCCTGCGCCTCCAGCATGGGCATGCTGCGTTCGTAGCTGCCCCGCCAGAACACTTTGGCCAGGCGATAGAAAGCGCTGTCTATCTTCTCGTCATGTTCCTCGACGGCTCGGCAATCCACGTGCGCCAGTTTTGCGATCTCTTCGGTCAGCAAGTGATCCCACAACTTCCAGTTCAGCCGGCCGGCCAACTCCGCAGCAATGCCGGCGCAGCCGCAACCGTATTCGCGCTCGAAGGTGATGATCCGGAACATGATCCCGCGTTCTTAGTGTACCGCCAGCTGCCCGGGCTTGCTCTTTTTCATCAGGAAAACAGTCGGAATCAAAACCAGGATGACGCAGCCCAGGATGAAAAAATTGTCGATGTAGGACAACATGGTCGCTTGCCGTTCCACCATACGCTGCATCACGGCATACGCCTGCTTGAGGGCGTCGGCATGTCCGGTACCATGAGCTTCGAGGGACGAGGCGATTCCCGCGAGCATCGCTTGAAATCTGGGGTTGGCCGAGGTCAGGTGGCCCATCAGATCGCTGGTGTGTTTTTGCGTCCGGCGGTCCAACATCGTGGTCACGAAGGAAATTCCTACGCTGCCCCCGATATTTCGCGCCAGGTTCATCAGCCCCGAGGCCGCGTTGTTCTTGTCCCTCGGCAAATAGGAGTAGGCTGCGGTGTTAATCGGCACGAACAGGAACGCCAGCCCGGCGGCTTGGAAGACGCGGGCCAGCGCCGCCGTGCGAAAATCGATGCCCAGGTCGAAGCTGGTCATGTGAAACAACGAGAGCGACAGAACCGTCAGCCCGAACAAGAGCAGGTACTTGGCGTCCAAGCGTGACAGCAGGAAGCCCACCACCGGCATGAGCACCATGATGACGAATCCGCCGGGCATGAGCGCCAACCCGGAAAGCTCGGCGGTGTAGCCCATAAGGGTTTGCAGGAACAAAGGCAATAACACGGTGCTGCCCAGCAGCGCGAAGCCGAGCATGAACATCAGCAGGTTCGAGATTGCGAAGGTGCGCTCCCGGAACAGATGCAAGTCGACAATCGGGTCTTTGTGGCGCCATTCCCACCAGACCACAAACACCAGCGACGCGGCCGCGACCGCAAAGAGCAGCGCAATGAAGTTCGACTCGAACCAGTCATCGCGCTGACCTTTGTCGAGCACGATCTGCAGGCATCCCAGGCCCAGGGCAACAAAGCTAAGGCCGATGTAATCGATGCGGGTCTCGCTGAGCTTGCGACGGCGGAGATAAGGGGGGTCCTGGATGAGGCGGGAAGTCAGCAACAAAGACAGGATGCCGACTGGAATGTTGACGAAGAAAATCCAGCGCCACGTGAAATTGTCGGTGATCCAGCCTCCCAGCGTCGGACCGATGGCTGGAGCCATGACCACGGCGATCCCATAGACGGCGAACGCCATTCCGCGCTTGGAGGGCAGGAATGTGTCCGCCAGGATGGCCTGCTCGCTGGGCTGCAGGCCGCCACCCCCCATGCCTTGCAGAATCCGGAAAACGATCAGGCCTTGCAGGTTGGGAGCGAGTCCGCACAGAAAGGAACTCACGGTAAACAGGAACACGCATCCCATATAGAACTGTTTGCGGCCCACGATCGACGACAGCCAGCCGCTTAGAGGAAGGACAATCGCATTGGACACCAGGTAGGAGGTTAGGACCCAGGTACTCTCATCCACGCCGGCCGAAAGGCCGCCCGCGATGTGTGGCAGGGCGACGTTGGCGATGCTCGTGTCGAGCACCTCCATGAAGGTCGCCAAGGTGACGGTGAGGGCGATGATCCAGGGATTAACCGCTGGCCGCCACGCGTCTGCCTCATGCATGGTGAGGCTGGCCGTGCCCATCAGCGAATCCAGACTTTGGGTTCCACCGACATTCCCGGACGCAGGCGATGGTCGCGGGTCTCGCCCGGCTCGAACACAATCTTCACCGGAATGCGCTGCACGACCTTGACATAGTTTCCGGTTGCGTTTTCCGGCGGCAGCAGGCTGAAGCGCGCTCCGCTGGCTCCCGCTATGCTGTCCACGTAAGCTTTGTATTTCTTTCCCGTGGCGTCGACGTAGATCGTGGCCTTCTGCCCGGGCCCCATGTCGCGTAGCTGCGTCTCCTTGAAATTGGCGGTGACCCAGATATCTTCGAGTGGAATCAGCTTCATCAGTTCCTGACCGGCCTGCACATTCTGTCCAACTTCCACCGTACGCCCGCTCACCTCGCCGGCCACAGGCGCGATGATCTTGGTGTACTGCAGGCTCAATTTTGCCTGCTCGAGATCGGCTTTCTTGCGTTGCGCCGCCGCCAGGGCCGAGTCAGCCCGCGCCCGAATCGCGGCCACCTGCTTGGGAGCGGTGCCGGCGGCGCGCTGGTTGGCTTGTGCCTGCGCCAGTCTGCTCCGTGCCTGGGCGACCTGTGCAGTGGCGGCGTCCAGGTTGGCCTTGGCCGCTTCCACGGCCGCAGCACTCGCCTTCGCCACCGCCACCGCCTGATCGTATTGCTGCTGGGAAATCTCCTGTTTCTCCACCAGTTGCCGATAGCGTTCCAGGTCGCTTTGCGCTTTGACGTTGTTGGCTTCCGCCTGCTGCAGGTTGGCCTTGGCGGCCTCATTCTGCTGGTTGGCTGCGTTGATTCCCGCCTGCGCGTTCAGGACATCCGCGTCCGCCGCGGACAACTGGCTGCTCGTGTTCACGGAGGTAATGGGCACATTCACCTCGGCAGCATCGGCCGCCGCCCTGGCGTCGTTGTAATCGGCCTGGGCGCGTTCGACCGCCACCTGGTAGTCGGTCGGATCAATTTCCACCAGCACGGTCCCCGCCTGCACCAACTGATTGTCCTCCACATTGAGTTTGATCACGTGGCCGGATACCCGCGCACTGATGGAATTGATGTGGCCGTCCACCTGGGCGTCGTCGGTCGATTCATAACTCGTGAAGTAACGAAACAGCAGTACACCCGCGACCACTAGCACAATCGCCGCCAGCAGGAGCACCACCCGGAAGCGGGGATCGCGCGCCCGGTCGGCCGCGTTGCGGAACTTGCGTTCGGTTGCCGGCGGTGGAGCCGCCGGCTCCACGGTCTTGGTTGGGATCTGCGACGGCGGCGCAGTCTTGGTCATCGGCTCCATATCTACTTCCCTTTCAGATACTGCCGGACGCCCTGCTCGGCGTACCCGATGGCCCGGGCGTACTCCACTTTAGCGAGATTATGGGCGTACAGGCTGGAAATGTAATTCTCATGGGCACTGGCGACCGACTCCTGGGCCTGGACCACTTCGAGTGTATCCGTAACCCCGGCCGCGAAGCGGTCCTGGGCCTGGGTCAGGGTTTGCTCCGCCAGGTCCACCGCACTTCGGGCCACCTCTACCTGGTCCGCCGCCGCGTTCAGATCGAGCAGCGCCGTGCGCACGTCGTTATCAATCTGCCCCCGCAGATCCTCGGCGCGGGCCTGGGCCTGGCGCAGCGCCGCTTCCGCCTGCATGGAGTCGGCGCGCGCCTTTCCCGCCTGAAAGATCGGAACCGTGATGGTACCCACTACGTGGAAAGTGCCGTTCGAATTGGCAGGATTCACGCCCACATCGCCGTAGTCGGCTTCCAGATCGAAGGTCGGGTAGTACTCGGCGGTGGCCGCTTTGCGCGACAACTCCGCCGCCCGCAGCTGGGCCCGCGCCGCCTGGTAGTCGGCGCGCTCTGCATAAGCACGCTCGAGGCTCTCCTGGAGGCTGGGGGTCGGCAACGGTTCATAGGGCGCTCTGTCGCTGAGGCTAAACTCCTGCCCCAGGGGCAGCCCGATCAGGCGCGACAAAGACAGCTTCCGCTTCGCATAGTCGTTGCGCACCGCAATCAGTTGCTGCTGTCGGTTCTGCAATTCGACCCGCGACCGAAGCGTGTCGATCGCGGGACTCACACCCGCCTTCTGTTGGTCCACCGCCCGGTCGTACACAGCTTGCGCGGTTCTGACCTGGGCCTCCACGGTCTCCACCCGTGCCGCCCCGGCGATCGCCTCCAGATACGCGTTACCGACCACCAGCACGACAAGCTCCCGCGCATCGCGGTACGTGTACTCCGCAGCCTTCAGGTTCAGTGCTGCCGCGCGTTCTTTCTGGATGTAATTCCAGTTGAAGATCGATTGCGTCAGGTATGCCCGCATGTCCAGATAATTAAACGGCCCAATCACCGTAGGAAGTCCCGGGATCTTAAACCCGAATTCGGCGAGACTCTCCTGCTCCACCACCTCCTGGCCTTTCGCCTCAAGATCCGGCAGCAGGTTGCTGAGTTCCTTCCACTTCGCGCCTCGCGCCGCCAGCGTCTCATCCCCGGAAAGCAGTAACCCCAGGTTATGCTTCAGGCCACGGTCAATTGCGTCTGCGAAAGAAAGAGGTATGACCTCCGAGGTCGGCTTTCCCTCAGGCACACTGCCGGTGAAGCCGCGCTGTGAGATCGAGGCCGGAATGCTGACGCTAACCGAGGATGTCGCCGAGGGTTGCGTGCTGTACGCCGTTTGCGCCATCCCGGGAACCGCCCAAAGAAGGGGGAACACAACAGACCATGCCAGACTTCTTGCCTTCTGATCAATTGTCATCGTGCTTGAAGGGGCCGCCTGTCGCGGGCCAACGGGCGGTTGCCTGCGCCCCACCGAAATCGTTTCCTGGTACGGTATCTCTTGATTCGTTTTGCAACAGCGGCGATGCAAAATGATTCGGCCGGCCAGCGCAGTCCCAGCCTGTAACCTGCCCCACACACTTCGAACGCAGAGCTGCTTCCGATGCCCATTCACCATTGAGACCTCCTCCTCGCCCGAATGGCCCATTACTTTCGGCACTTTCGGCTGCCGCCGGCCCCGGGTAGGCTTAGCCGAGGTGCTGTGCTGAAGCGCAGCCTGGTTGTTGTGGCCATCTTTGGATGTCGCGGGCACCCTGCCGCGCTCCGGCACAGCCAGCGGGTTCCAGTTTGCGCAAGATCGCAAGCAAAGTCGTCCCCTTATACCCCCGATCTCGCCCCGGCGTTTGAACCCCCAGGGGGCCGTCAAACTGCAGGTTACCGTGCTGGCCAACGGGAACGTCAAGCGTCGAGGGAGGTAACCCGGTGCTCGCAGAGGTGGCTTTAGCGCCGGGCGCGCCCCGAAGTTCGAAGCGGAACGGGTGGAGCTGCCTTTTGATAGAAAATAATCTGTCTTCTCCAGCGAAAGTGGTTCACCGGCGTTGCGGAGTCCCGCTATGACGGATCGTTTGTCGGACGCGGCCCGCAAGCCGAGCCACAAGGGCAGGCAAAGACGATATCCTAGGTACCGGACCGATCTCTCTCTTAAGGTCACCGTGCTCCGGGACGACGGCTATGCTGAGTTGCGGGGACGTTGCGGCGATCTCGGCGAGGGGGGGTTCGGCGCCGTGCTCAATGCCGAACTGTCGCCAGGGGAAGTGATATCCCTGGACTTCGCTCTGCCCGAAGGAGACGCACTATCGGAAGTTCGTGCCATCGTCCGCTACCGCAAGGGTCTGGTCCACGGATTCGAGTTTCTCGGGCTCACCCAAGCACAGCAGCAAAAGATTCAACGCGTTTGTCGCAGCCTTCAGCCCTCGACTGACTGAAGTTGCCATGGTTGTGCCGGTAACTGGCCCGCCGGTTACTTACGGGCGTAACCCTGGTCATCTTGTTCGCCGCCGGGTCTTGTTTCACCCTAGAAGGGGCGCCGGCGACTGGCAGTGGCATGGCGTCGCAACCTCGAGCCGCTATGACTGATTCTAAAACTCCGCCGGCAGTGGGAACAGACTGGACGCGTCTTCTCACCGATCCCGACCTGGTGAGTCACCTCGGCAAACTCTTGCAAACCTACCGCGAGGCGCCCCCGAACAAACGGGAACAAGCCCTGCTGGCTGCCATGCAAGAGATTAAGAGCCGCCCCGCCGCCAAGGCGGCGGCCGGAGCCAGTACGCCGGCGCATTCGGTGCAACAACCGCTCCCCGTAACCGCCGAGGAGACACCGCCGTTCCAGCCCGATATCTTTACCCCCTCCTGGGGCCAGGACCGCCGCCGCTACCCCCGGATCAAGTGCTTCGTCGCGGTTGAGCTGAAAATCTCTGGTTCCGAAACGCCGATATGGGGCAACCTGGCCAACACCAGCATGGGCGGCTGCTACGTGGAAACCGTCACCCCGGTAAAAAGCGGCTGCGACGTTGAGGTCGGCCTCTGGGTCGCCAACGGAAAAATCTGGGTCAAGGGCATGGTGCTGAACGGGGTCGTGATCAAGAGCAACCCCTGCTTTGGGGTACGCATAAAATTTGACCTTGAGGGTCCTCAGAAAGAAAGCCTGAAGCAGTTCCTCAGGTTTGTGGAAACCACCACCAAAGTCCAACACAACGAATCCAGCTATCTGCAGAAGTTGCGTCGCTAGTCCCGCTGGTTTTCTTTGAAATCCCCATCCGGTCGATCTTCCTTCCGGCCCTTCCTATCCTTGTCGTCGTTTCCGGCTATCCTCAATCATCCGCTTTGCCTCGTTTACCCCGTTTACCCCGGGCGGGTGGCCGGGAACCCACCGGACGGGGTAAATTAGTACACCTTAGGGTCCAGTAGACTGAAACCAACGCTGCCTGGCCGAACTCTAATCGGGTGACGGTTGTTTATTCAGCGCGCGGCCAACAATCTTACCGATCTGAACTCAGGAGGACTCCCCATGGTGGCCGGTGAACAAACGCTCGTGACCGGTAAGCAACTGGACACACTCTGTATCAATACCATTCGCACCTTGGCAATCGATGCGGTCCAGCAGGCGAATTCCGGACATCCTGGCGCGCCCATGGGCCTGGCGCCGGTCGCCTATTGTCTGTGGCAGGAATTCCTCCGCTACGACCCGGAGGATCCAATTTGGCCCAATCGCGATCGCTTCGTGCTCTCCGCTGGACATGCCTCCATGCTCCTCTATGCCGTGCTCTACCTGGCCGGGGTGCGCCAGGTCAACCATGAGGGGAGGATCACGCGCGATCTTTCGGTCTCTCTCGAGCAAATCAAACGCTTCCGCCAGCTGGACAGCCGCACTCCGGGGCATCCCGAATCCCACCTCACGACCGGAATCGAAACCACGACCGGTCCGTTGGGCCAGGGGGCGGGCAACAGTGTGGGCATGGCGATTGCCGAGCGTTGGCTGGCCGCGCACTTCAACCGTCCCGGCTTCGAGGTATTCGACTACAACATCTACGCTCTCTGCGGCGACGGAGACCTCATGGAGGGTGTGGCCGCCGAAGCTGCCTCCTTGGCGGGTCATCTCAAGCTCTCGAACCTCTGCTGGATCTACGACAACAACCGGGTCACTCTCGACGGTCCGGCTTCTTGGTCGTTCAGCGAAGACGGGATGACCCGGTTCGTCGGCTATGGTTGGAACGTGACTCGGGTCAGCGACGCCAACGACCTGGGCATGCTCGCCCGCGCCTACCGCACCTTCCTCGATACACCCGACAAACCCACGCTCATCGTCGTGGACAGCCACATCGGCTACGGGTCGCCGCACAAGCAGGATTCGAGCGAGGCCCACGGCGAACCCCTGGGCGAGGAGGAAGTGCGATTGAGCAAGCGAAATTACGGTTGGCCGGAGGACGCAAAGTTCCTCGTGCCGGACGGAGTCGTCAATCACTTCCGCGAGGGGGTCGGCCGCCGCGGTCACCAACTCCGCGCCGAGTGGGAACAGAGATTTGCCGACTATGCCCAGCAATATCCTGAGCTCGCCGACCAGATCCAGCGCATGCAGAACCGCCGGCTTCCCGATAGCTGGGACAAAAACCTCCCCACCTTCCCGGCCGATCCCAAAGGCATGGGAACGCGGGAGAGCGGCGGCAAGACGCTCAATGTCCTGGCCCAAAACATACCCTGGCTGGTCGGCGGTTCGGCGGATCTGGGCAATTCCAACAAGACTAATTTGAAGTTTGCCGGTGCCGGTGATTTCCAGGCGGGCTCTTATGAGGGGCGCAACCTCCATTTTGGCGTGCGCGAACATGCCATGGGCGCGGCGCTTAACGGGATGTCCGCGTCGAAACTGCTTCCGTTCGGGGGCACGTTCTTCAATTTCAGCGACTACCTGCGTCCCACCATTCGCTTGGCGGCGCTCATGGAGATTCCCGTTATTTACGTGTTCACCCACGATTCCATCGGCCTCGGCGAAGACGGGCCTACGCACCAACCGATCGAGCAACTGCCCGCGCTGCGTGCCGTTCCGAACCTTACCCTGCTGCGCCCCGCGGATGCGAATGAGGTGGTCGAGGCCTGGAAAATCGCGGTCCAGACCCACGATGGACCCACAGCCCTGGTGCTGACCCGGCAGCCGGTCCCCACCCTCGACCGCTCGAAGTATGCCCCCGCTTCGGGGGTCGCCAGGGGAGCGTACGTGCTAGCGGATGCGCCCGGCGGGAAGCCCGACGTCATCTTGATCGCCACCGGCAGTGAAGTTTCGCTTTGCGTCGACGCCTACGAAAAGCTGAGGGCTGAAGGTATCAAGGCGCGGGTCGTCAGCATGCCTTGCAGCGAGATTTTCGAGAAGCAGGACGCAGCCTACAAGGAGAGTGTTCTGCCGTCGGCGGTAGCCGCGCGTGTCTCCGTCGAGATGGCAGCCACCCTGGGCTGGGAACGCTACGTCGGATCCAAAGGACAGATGGTGGGCATGCACCGATTCGGCGCTTCTGCACCGTGGAAAGATCTGCAGAAGAAATTCGGATTCACCAGCGAAACGGTGCTGGCTGCGGCTCGACAGGCAATCGCCGCCGCCAAATGATCCGATGCCGCAACCTTCGGTGACGGCGGTTTGGGACTGGCCGGTCATCGGGCACGTGGCTTTGACACTTCCGGTGTAGCTTCGATTCTGGCGGCGCAACGCTTCCGCGCTGCCCGTGGGACATAGTTTTTCAACCAGGCTTGAACCGCCGAGGTCAGAGTTGCGCGAGCTTTCTGAGACTGTCATTCTTCGCCTGTCCGCTCACCGATAACTTTGCATGGAGGATCGCAATGAATCCCGCCGGAACGCTTGAAACCGCCAAGGCCACCAACCCGCTCAAGGATCTCCAGAAATTTGGCCAGTCGATCTGGCTGGACTACATCCGCCGCAACCTCATCACCAGCGGCGAACTGCAGCGACTCATCGACGAAGACGGGCTGCGCGGGATCACCTCCAACCCTTCGATTTTTGAGAAAGCCATCGCGGGCAGCAACGACTACACGGATTTTCTGGAAGGCCTGAGGTCGAGAACCGATCTCGACGCGAAGGCGCGTTATGAGCTGCTCGCCATTCGTGACATTCAAGACGCCACCGACCTGATGCGCCCTGTCTATCAGGCTACCAACCGCCGGGACGGTTATGTCAGCCTGGAGGTGTCTCCCTATCTCGCGCGCGACACCCAGGGCACGATTGCCGAGGCGCGCCGCCTGTGGAAAGCCGTCGGCCGCGAGAACGTGATGATCAAAGTCCCGGGAACCGCCGAAGGCCTCCCCGCCATCCGGCAGTTGCTGGGCGAGGGAATCAACATCAATGTCACCCTGCTCTTCTCCCAGCAGGTGTACGAAGCAGTCGCGGAAGCGTTCATCTCGGGCCTCGAAGACTTTGCCCGGGGCGGCGGCGATGTCAGCCGGCTCGCCAGCGTGGCCAGTTTCTTCATCAGCCGGATCGACACCCTGGTCGACTCCATCGCATCCGAGAAACTCAAGAGCGCCGGCAGCCCAACCCAGCAGGCCCTCCTCAAGAGCGTGTTGGGCAAGGTTGCTATCGCCAATGGCAAGCTCACCTACCAGCGCTATCTCAAGATCTTCAGCGGTCGGCGCTGGGAGGCCCTGGCGGCCAAGGGGGCTCAAACCCAGCGTGTGCTCTGGGCGAGTACCAGCACCAAGAATCCGAATTATCGCGACGTGATGTACGTCGAAGAATTGATCGGCGCGGACACGGTGAATACCATTCCCCCGGCCACGTTCGATGCATTCCGTGATCACGGAAACCTGCGCAACAGTCTGACCGAGGACATCGAAGGCGCCCGAGACACCATGGAAACCCTAGCCAAAGTCGGTATCTCCATTAAGGAAGTTACCGATAAGCTCACCAACGACGGGGTAAAGCTCTTTGCCGACGCTTTCGATCAGCTGCTGGCCGCGGTCGAGAAGTCGAGCCGATCGGCCACCACTCCGCGGGTCAATCGCCAGACCTATACCCTTCCGCCCGACCTCGCCGCTGGGGTCAAAAGCGGCATCGACGACTGGCGCGCCAACGGCAAGGTGCGCCGGCTCTGGCAGCACGATGCCAGCCTTTGGACCGGGACCGACGAAGCCAATTGGCTGGGTTGGCTGGGCATCACCAATGACCAGATCGCACACAGCGCCAACTTGCAGCGGGTGGCCGAGGACGCCAAGACCTCCGGCTTTACCGACATCCTGCTCCTCGGTATGGGCGGCTCCAGCCTGTGCCCCGAGGTGCTGGGCATGACCTTCGGCAAGATCGCCGGGTATCCGCAATTGCACGTTCTCGATTCGACCGACCCGGCGCAGATCAAGACGTTTGAGAACAAAATCCACCTCGAGAAGACTCTTTTCATCGTTTCCAGCAAGTCCGGCACCACGCTGGAGCCCAACATCTTCAAGCAGTACTTCTTCGAGCAGGTGAAACGATCCGTGGGCGCGGAGAAGGCCGGAAGCCGCTTCCTCGCCATCACCGACCCAGGATCCAAGCTGCAACTGGTCGCTGAGGCCGACCGTTTCCGTCACATCTTCTTCGGTCTGGCCAGCATCGGCGGTCGCTACTCTGCCCTGTCGAATTTCGGCATGGTGCCGGGCGCCGTTATGGGACTGGACCTCGCGAAATTCCTCAATCGCACCGAGGAGATGGTGCAGGCCTGCGCCTCTTGTGTTCCCGTCGAGGAGAATCCGGGAGTCGTCCTGGGCATCATCCTCGGCTGCGCTGCCCGCACCGGGCGGGACAAAGTCACGATCATCTCTTCCCCCGGGGTCTTTGACCTGGGCGCCTGGCTGGAGCAGTTGCTGGCCGAATCCACCGGCAAGCAGGGCAAGGGCATCATCCCGGTGGACCGGGAGAACCTGGGACCTCCCGAGGTTTACGGCAAAGACCGCGTCTTCGCCTATCTACGCCTGGAGCCGTCGCCCGACGCGGCCCAGGACGCCAAGGTAGCCGCCCTCGAGAAGGCCGGACAACCGGTCGTCCGCATTTCCTTGAGCGATACCTACGACATCGGCCAGGAATTTTTCCGTTGGGAGATTGCCACAGCCGTCGCCGGATCGATCATCGGAATCGATGCTTTCGACCAGCCCGACGTCGAGGCCGCTAAGATCGCCGCCCGCAACCTTACCGCCGAATACGAGAAGGAGGGGGCGCTTCCCCCGGAGAAGCCCATCCTGGAGGCTGCCGGCATCAAGCTGTTTGCCGACGAGAGCAATGCGGCCGAACTGGCCCAGTCCGCCGGTACGAACAAGTCGCTGGCGGGTTATCTCAAGGCTCACCTCGAGCGCCTGCATGCCGGGGATTACCTGGCGCTGTTGGCCTACGTCGAAATGAACCATGCCCATGAGCAGCAACTGCAGGCAATCCGGCATGCGGTGCGCGACCGCAAGCATGTCGCCACCTGCCTGGGCTTCGGACCCCGCTTCCAGCATTCCACCGGGCAGGCCTACAAGGGAGGCCCGAATACCGGCGTCTTCCTCCAGGTCACCTGCGACAATGCTGTGGATCTGCCGGTTCCGGAACAGAGGTACAGCTTTGGGGTGGTCAAGGCCGCACAAGCGCGAGGCGACTTTCAGGTCCTCGCCGAACGCAAGCGGAGGGCACTGCGCGCTCACCTTGGCCCGGACGTCAAGTCTGGCCTCAATACCCTGCTGGAAGCTGTCCGCGAGGCACTGAAGTAGACGAATGCGAACTCCTATGGAGGAGTCAATCGCCACTGCCGCGATGGCCGCCCGGGAATGCCGTCGCCGCTGAAGGAGAAGCTTTATGCAGCTGGGAATGGTGGGTCTGGGCCGCATGGGAGCGAACATGACGCGGCGGCTGATGCAGGGCGGACATCAGGTCGTGGTTTCCGACTTGAGCCCGGAGGCGGTCAAGAGCCTGGCCGGCGAAGGCGCGGTGGCGTCCACCTCCCTGCAGGACCTGGTCAGCAAGTTGCACGCGCCCCGTGCCGTCTGGATCATGGTCCCCGCCGGCGGACCTACCGAACAGACGGTGCAGGCGCTCGCCCAGTACTTGCAGGCGGGCGATACCATCCTCGACGGCGGCAACTCCTACTTCAAGGATGACGTCCGGCGCTCGAGGCTCCTCAAGGACCGGGGCATCCACTACGTCGATGTCGGCACCAGCGGCGGCGTCTGGGGACTGGAGCGCGGCTACTGCATGATGATTGGCGGCCCGGTCGAGGCTGTGAAGCGCCTGGACCCCATCTTCAAGACTCTGGCTCCCGGCCGTGGCGACATTCCCCGCACGCCCGGCATCGAGAAACTCGGGGGCACGTCCGAAGAAGGTTACATCCACTGCGGACCTTCCGGAGCCGGCCACTTCGTCAAGATGGTGCACAACGGTATTGAGTACGGCATCATGCAGGCCTATGCCGAAGGATTCGACATCTTCCAGAACGCCAACAGCAAGGAGCTTCCGGAAGACATCCGCTACGATCTCAATCTTCCTGAGATCGCCGAGGTCTGGCGGCGCGGCAGCGTGGTCAGTTCCTGGCTGCTCGATCTGACGGCCATGGCCCTGGCCGAGAATCCTGCCCTCTCGGAGTACACCGGGTTCGTGCAGGATTCCGGCGAAGGACGCTGGACCATCCAGGCGGCCGTCGAGGAAGCGGTCCCGGTCGACGTCCTCTCCGCGGCCCTGTTCGTCCGCTTCCGCTCCCGCCAGCACCACACCTTCGCCGAGAAAGTGCTCTCCGCGATGCGCCAGAAGTTCGGCGGGCACTTAGAGCCGTCGGCCACTGCCAAGAAGACCGCCTAGCCAGCGAAGCCCGGGGGCGTGAGCCGACAGGAGCAAAATCGAATTGCTATGGCACAAGCAGAGGTAATGCCAGTCACCACGGGACAGCCGATCGGCAAGCCTGCTGATCCCTGCATCATGGTCATCTTCGGCGCAGCCGGCGACCTCACCCGTCGCAAGCTCATCCCCGCGCTTTACAACTTGGGCCGGTCGCAACTCCTGTCCCGGGAATTCGCCATCGTGGGCGTCGCGCGCACGCCAATGTCCACCGAGGACTTCCGCAAGAGAATTTCGGACGGCATGAAGGATTACGCCACGGGCGCGGTCGACCCCGACTTGTGGGAGTGGTTCGTCCGGCGCTTGTATTACCTGTGCGGCAATTTCGACCAGAAAGATTTGTACCCCAAGCTGCGAGAACTGCTGGAGCAGGTGGACAAGGACCACTCCACTCACGGGAATCAGTTCTACTACCTGGCGACCTCGCCCGACTTCTTCGGTCCAATCGTGGAGCAACTGGGCGCCAATGGCCTGCTGGAAGAATCCAACCAGCACTGGCGCCGCGTCATCATTGAAAAGCCATTCGGCCACGACCTGGAATCGGCCAAGGCGCTCAACCAGCAACTCCTGAAAGTTGTCGCCGAGAAGCAGATCTATCGCATCGACCACTACCTGGGCAAGGAAACCGTCCAGAACATCCTGGCCTTTCGCTTCGCCAACGGCATCTTCGAACCCATCTGGAATCGCCGCTACATTGACCACGTCCAGATTTCGGTGGCCGAGACCGTGGGAGTGGAAAAACGTGGCAGCTACTACGATCAGGCCGGCGCCCTGCGCGACATGGTCCCCAATCACATCATGCAGCTGATCACCTTGACTGCCATGGAGCCGCCGGTCTCCTTCCGCGCCGATGCGGTGCGCGACGAGCAGGCAAAGATCCTGCATGCGATCCAGCCGATCTCTTCCGAAGAAGTCCTGAGCCGTACCGTACGCGGTCAGTACGGCGAGGGTGTGATCGGCGGACAGCGTGTCGCCGCCTACCGCGCTGAGCCCGGGGTTCCCCCCGACTCGCGCACGGAAACGTTCGTCGCCATGAAGCTGCTCATCGACAACTGGCGCTGGGCTGACGTTCCTTTTTACCTGCGTACCGGGAAGCGGCTGCCGGTCCGCAATACCCATGTCGTGATACAGTTCCGGCGCGCGCCGTTCGTGTTGTTTCGCGATACCCCGGTGGACCAGCTCATGCCGAACCAACTGGTCATGCACATCCAGCCGGAAGAAGGAATCTCGCTACGTTTCGCGGCCAAGGTGCCGGGACCGGTGATGCGCCTGGGCACCGTGGATATGAATTTCGAATATCAGGACTACTTTGGGCAACAGTCGAGCACCGGCTATGAGCGTCTCCTGCACGACTGCATGAGCGGCGATCCTACTTTGTTCCAGCGCGCCGACATGGTGGAGGCCGGTTGGTGCGTGGTGAGCCCGGCGCTCGATGTGTGGAAAGCCCTGCCCCCCAGAAATTTCCCCAACTATGCGGCGGGCACCTGGGGACCCAGGGAAGCCGATGACCTGTTGGAACGCGACGGCCGTCGCTGGAGGAATTTCGACAAATGATCCTGGCTGGCGATATTGGGGGAACCAACGCACGCCTCGCTTATTTTCAAGTTAACAATGGCCATCTTGCGGTCGCTGTCGAAGACGTTTTTCCCAGCCGTGAGCATCGCTGCCTCGACGAGATCGTCGCCAAGTTTGTCGCCTCACAGGCGATCAAGCCCGAGGTGGCCTGCTTCGGCGTCGCCGGTCCGGTCCGCGACGGCCGGGTCGAAACCTCCAACTTGCCTTGGATCGTAGAGGCCTCCAGTCTGGCCGGCGAGCTTCGCCTGCCCGGTGTGATGTTGATCAACGATCTCGAAGCCAATGCCTGGGGCATCGCGGACCTCGAAGAAACCGACCTGGTACTCCTCAACAAGGTGGCGGGCCACCCTGGCGGGAATCAGGCGGTGATCTCCGCCGGCACCGGACTGGGCCAGGCTGGCTTGTACTGGAACGGGCAGGCCTACGACGTCTTTGCCACCGAAGGTGGCCATTGCGACTTTGCTCCCCGCACCGAAATCGAAATTGAACTGCTGCGCTTCCTCTCGGCGCGCTTCGGTCACGTCAGCGTCGAACGCATTGTCTCCGGTCCCGGTCTCGTCAACGTATATCGCTTCCTGCGCGACACGCACCGGGGCGAGGAGCCTGCCTGGCTCACCGATCAGATGGCCCATGGAGATGCTGCAGCCGCCATTTCGCGTGCCGCTCTGGAAGCAAAGGCCCCCCTTGCCGAACACGCCCTGGATCTCTGGGTCTCCATCTACGGAGCCGAGGCCGGCAACCTCGCCCTGAAGATTATGGCCACCGGGGGCGTGTACCTCGGTGGCGGCATCGCACCGAAGATCATCTCCAAGCTCTCTGGCATCCTGTTCATGCAGGCGTTCGTAAGCAAAGGCCGCATGCAGCCGCTGCTGGAGTCGATTCCCGTGCGCGTCATTACCAATGACAAGATCGCCCTCTTCGGTGCCGCGCGGTGCGCGGTATCGAAGGGGACGCGCCCCTGAAGAGGCATGGCCTTCCACCCGCAGCTTCGCTTGGTCGATGCCCCGGCGGCGCTTTTCCAGGAGGCAGCCGACGAGTTTACCCGTCGGGCACTGGCCGCGGTGGAACGCAATCGCCGCTTTACCGTGGCCCTGTCGGGCGGCTCGACCCCGAAAGGTCTGTACTCCTTGCTCGCAACCTCAGACCCCAGCCGCCTTCCCTGGGACAGGATGTTCTTTTTCTGGGGCGACGAACGTCACGTTCCACCTGATGATCCCCAAAGCAACTACCGCATGGCCTTCGAAGCTCTGCTTTCGAAGGTGCCGGTACCGGCGACCAACATCTTTCGCATTGCGGCCGAGAACCCGGACGCCAAGCGCGCCGCCGAAAACTACGAGCAAACACTCCGCAACTTCTTCCACCCTGCGCCAGGCCAGTTCCCCGTCTTCGACCTGATCCTGCTCGGCATGGGAGGCGACGGCCACACCGCATCCCTGTTCCCCGAGAGCATGGCGCTGGCAGAGAAAATCCGCTTCGTGGTTGCCAACCGGGTAGAACAGTTCAAGACCGAACGCCTCACGCTCACCCTTCCCGTCCTTAACCATGGCGCAATGGTGCTGTTTCTAGTCAGCGGGCCAGACAAGGCCCCAGCATTGCGGGAAGTGCTGGAGGGAAATCAGCCGGGCGAGCGGTATCCATCGAAGTTGATTCGCCCGTCCCAGGGAGAGTTGATGTGGCTGGTCGATCAAGCTGCAGCCGCCGACCTCGCAAAGCGCCCGCGCTAGAGCAACATCCCGCATTGCGCGTAAGCCTTCGTCGGGCTCCGGTGTGCCGCGCCTGAGGCCTGCCAGCACCGTGGAACGGTAGCGTCAGCCCCGAGGTCTCACCATCGTGGCCCGAATTTTCAGCGTTGGGGCAAGGTTGAAATTACAGCAAATCCCGGAGGGCAATGAAGGGGGCTTGCGGTCCCCGAGGCCATCTTCCCTGTTCACAGATGTGCGACGACACAACCCTTAGGCGGCGCTGCTTCGCCAGTCGGCGATCTCCCGCAGGCCGTCCCCCTGGCTATGTTCGAACAGCCGCACCCAGTGCCGGGCATGCTCGAACTCGTGGATGTCCGCCCAAACCTCCGCCTGCCACGCCTTGTCGTGGGTCGCTGACTCCCCACAACTGGCGCAACGGGTGTAGAGCCGGAGGGGTACGCTCGCCGGACGGTGTGCTTCAGGCAGTTCGATGAAGATGCAGCGCACTTCCTGGATCTCTTCGTCTGGCCCAATCAGATGTTCGTAACGTAGCAAGTAACCAAAACCGAGTTTCCTAGCTTCGGACTCCGCCTCCAGGCGCGTGTGGAAGGGCCCGTATTCGGCCCGCAAGGACTCGGTCGAGTCACACGCCATCCAGAAGGTCTCCTTGTATGCCATCGCCTGCCTCTCCTGGGTTTCAGACTCGACTGGGAGCGAGCCCTAGAACGGCACAGAAATTATTGCAATCCAACTGCCTCTCGGCGCAAACGCAAAATACCCGCTAATTGACGCTGATTCCGGCGAAAAGCTCATCCCCCGCGCCTCTGCCGAATGCAGCCTTTTGCAGATGTTGGCAGTTTTCAGGTAACCGCCGCGGTCTTTCCCGGCGCCGCTCCATGGGCTCAGTCCCGTGATCGAATGCCTCACTCCTAGGTCAGAGAGTCCCATGGGCCGCCTCGCACCATCCCAGCCTCATCGTTGGTGACATAATCATGTTCGTGACGGCAAGCTCTCAAATCTTACCGGAGACCCGGGAGCGGGTTTGCCAACTCCAGCTGATCAGCATCGCCTGGATGAGCCTGGAAGCGGTCCTGTCCCTCTGGGCGGCATGGCGAGCCCGGAGCCCAGCCCTGATGGCCTTCGGTGGTGACAGCGCGATCGAACTATTGTCGGCCGTGGTCGTGCTGTGGCGGTTTCGTCACCCCGGGTCCGAGCCAGCCGAGCACAACGCCGCCCGAATCGCGGCCGGTCTGCTGGTTGCGCTTGCAACCTACGTGGTGCTGTTGTCAGCCCTTTCCCTGCTGGGATATCTCGAGCCGCTTCCCAGCTTTCTGGGAATGGCGGTGCTGCTGGCTGCGGCCTGTGTCATGCCCTTTTTGGCCAGACAGAAACGGCGCCTCTCGGCTCTCACGGCAAGCGCGGCCCTGCGTGCCGACGCCGCCCAGTCGGCGGCCTGCGCCTATCTCTCGATCATCGGGCTCGCGGGTCTTGCGGTCCATGCCTTCGGGCGCATCCCCGCAGCCGATCCGCTCGCTGCTTTGGCCATCACTCCGTTCCTGGCTTTCGAAGCGCGCGAAGCCCTACGCGGGAAGCCTTGCGGTTGTTCTGCCCCGAGGCTTGGCGGGTAGTGGATCGTGGCAGTGGCAGAATTCCATCTGTTCGCCCGAGAACATCGCGGGTAGAAAGCTTGACCCGCTTCCAGCCTTCCGGGACCCAGCAGCTGATTGAGGTTGGCCCGGTTGAGCATTTCCTTGTTTGCGGGAAGCAACTTCAACACCGTTCCGTCGCGCGGGTGATTTTCACCTCGTTGAGGTTGATCATGTTCGTCAGATATTCGCCCGCGGAACAGGCACCTTCGGTTCAGACAAAGACTCGTGGATAGAGCACCTGGGTTGGGAAGACCCCAGTCTGTCGCGACCTTTTGGCAAGATGGGTCCCCGAACCGATTCCCGGCCGATGCTTGACCTCTACTAAGATTAGCGCTGTACGCTCTTAACCGGGGGTGACTATGCGACTCACAGCTCGAAGAGGCCCGTCCGCTCCGGTACGACCTGCCTGGCTCGCCTTCCTGGCGTTCGCTTTTAGCGCCAGCCTGGCCAGGGCACAGTCGGCGCCGAACCCACCTGCTCCCGCAGCCTCTCCTGGACAAACCGCCGCGGCGTCGGCTCCTCCCACGCTGACCTTCTCCGACGCTTTGCACCGGGCGCATGCCAACAGCCCTGAATTCCAGGTTGCTCTCACCGACTTAGGAGTGGCGCACGAGGGCCGCATCCAGGGTCGAGCCGGCCTCTTACCCTCGGTCAACTACAACAACCAGTTCCTTTATACGCAGGGCAACGGCACGCTCTCCGGCCGCTACATCGCCAACAACGGTGTACATGAGTACAGCAGCCAAGCCGATGTCCATCAGGCCATTTCTTTGGCAATAGTTGCCGACTACAAGCGGGCGGCCGCCGCCGAGGCTCTGGCCAAGGCTCGCGCCGAGATTGCCACCCGCGGCCTGGAAGTGGTCGTCGTCCAGGGCTATTACGGACTGGTCGTCGCCCAGCGCAAGTATGCCACCGGCCAGCAGGCGCTCGACGAGGCCCAGCGCTTTCTCAACATCAGCCAGAAACTGGAGCAAGGTGGCGAAGTCGCCCACTCGGACGTGATCCGCGCCCAGATCCAATTCCAGCAGGTCGAGCGTGACTTCGAGGAAGCACGCCTCGGGATGGAGAAAGCCCGTCTCGCTCTGGCCGTCCTACTCTTCCCGGACTTCAACGAGAGCTTCACCGTCGTCGACGACTTGCAACCGCCGCAGGCCCTTCCTGAATTCCATGAAGTCGCGACGCTGGCAGGCCAACAGAACCCCGAACTCCGGGCCGCCGCTGCCGAACTGGACATGGCCCACCAGGACGTCAACGGCGCCTGGTCAGGTCTGCTGCCAGCCGCCAGCATCGACTACTTCTACGGCATCGATGCCAACCACTTCGCCACGCGGCAGTTCGATCCGGTCTCGGGACGAGTCGTCGACAATCTTGGTTACTCCGTTCTCGCCAGCCTCCAGATTCCGGTCTGGAATTGGGGCGCAAGTCGCAGCAAACTGAGACAGGCCTCCCTGCGCCGGGATCAGGCGCGCTCTCTGCTCAGCTACACCCAGCGCCAACTCCTCAGCAACCTGCGGGCGTTTTACAATGAAGCGCAGACGGCACGCTCGGAACTGGAATCCCTCAGCCGATCAGCGGAGTTGGCTGCCGAGGGTTTGCGCCTGACGACGTTGCGCTACCAGGCTGGCGAAGCTACAGTGCTCGAGGTCGTCGATGCTCAGAATACCCTGACTCTCGCGCGGAACTCGTACGCGGACGGACAGGGCCGTTTCCGGCTGGCCATCGCGACCTTGCAGACAATAACGGGGAGCTTTTGAAGGTAGGTTGTAGTGCGAGTGCTCTCGCCCGCGTCGGTGTCGGGAAAGCTCAAAGGGCAAGCAACACAGCACGGTTGATTGAGACACAGACTCCTTGCCCCGAAAGGATCTATTGATCGAGACGCTCATTGACGACGACCGCAGGGAGGGTGTCGGGCGTGCCCATCTGGGCCACTCGTCATCCCGGCCGCCGAGGCTCTGGACCGCTTCCCTTGCCATTCTCTCCGCCCTGCTTTCCGCCTGTTCGCATGACGCCGCCGACAAGGGCCCGCTGGTTACCGTACAAGCCGTCAGCGCCGAAAAAACTACGATGCAGCACACCGTGGTTGCCGAAGCCGTGCTCTTCCCCCTGCGGCAGGCCGCCCTCACGCCCAAGATCAGCGCGCCCGTGAAGGCGTTCTACGTGACCCGCGGCAGCAGGGTTCACCAGGGACAGCTGCTGGCCACGCTGGAGAACAGCGACCTCGAAGCCTCCAAGGAAGAGAACAAAGGCGCCTACGAGCAGGCGCAAGCCGCCTACGAGACAGCCACCGCCGCGACTCTTCCCGAGGAATTGCAGAAAGCCAAACTCGACGAGCAGGCGGCCAAGAAATTGCGGGATGCTCAGGAGAAGATCTACCACAGCCGTGAAGAACTCTTTCAGCAGGGAGCCCTGCCCCGCAAAGAACTTGATCAGGCGGGTGTGGACCTGCTCAACGCCCGCAACCAATACGACATCGCGCAAAAGCATCTTGAGGTTCTGACCTCGATCGGGCGCCAGCAGCAAATGAAATCTGCCGCGGGCGAACTGCAAGCGGCCAAGGGGCGCTACCTCGCCTCGGAAGCGCAGCTCAGCTACTCCGAGATCCGCAGCCCCATCGACGG
The DNA here is from genome assembly GCA_035623795.1 of Terriglobales bacterium. Taxonomy (GTDB): domain Bacteria; phylum Acidobacteriota; class Terriglobia; order Terriglobales; family Acidobacteriaceae; genus DASPST01. The sequence continues at coordinate 26,832 of DASPST010000110.1, read as the reverse complement.
CTATGTCACCGAACGTCCGCTCTACCCTGGCGAAATGGCGGCCGCCGGCGCGCCCCTCATCACCGTCATGGATTTGTCCCGTGTCATCGCCAAGGCGCACATCCCGCAACCGGAGGCGGCAGTGCTCCAGCGGGGTGACCAGGCTACACTCAAAGTCCCCGGCGAAGACACGCCGGTGGATGGCAAGGTCACGGTCGTCAGCCCCGCGCTTGATCCCAACAGCACCACCGTCGAGGTTTGGGTCGAGGCCGTCAACTTCAAACAGCGCCTGAAGCCAGGCACCAGCGTACAGCTCACCATGCTGGCGCAGACGGTCAACGACGCCATCGCCGTTCCCGACAGCGCCGTCTTGACGACCCCGGACGGCTCCACCTCGGTGATGCTGATCGGCGCCGACGGCCGCGCTCACCAGCAGGCCGTGCAGACCGGATTTCACCAGGACGACCAGGTGCTGATCCTCGGTGGCATCCAGCCTGGCGCCCGTGTCATCACCGTCGGCGCCTACGGCCTGCCCGACAACACCCGCGTGAAAGTGGAAGCGCCTCCCGCGTCGGGAAAATCCACTCCAGCGACCGGCGCGCAATAAGCATGAGACGGAGACCCGCGTGAGCGGACAGGAAAAATCGTACTGGCTCACCCGCCATTCGCGGCCCGTGATCTTCCTCATTCTCACTCTGACGTTGCTCGGCGCCTATCTCGGCCTCACCCTCCCGGTCTCCGTTTTTCCCTCTACCGATTTCCCGCGCATCCTGATCTCGGTCGACAACGGCGTCATGCCCATCGATCAGATGATGGTCACCATTACCCGCCCGCTCGAAGAGACCGTCAACAGCGTCCCCGGCCTGCTGCAGGTACGCTCCATCACCAGCCGCGGCACCGCCGAAATCGATCTGTTTTTCCGCTGGGACGTGAACATGTTCCAGACGCTGCAGTACGTGAATGCCGCCTTGTCGCGGGCTCAGCCGGAACTACCTTCCACGGCCAAGATCGAAGCCCACCGCATGACCTTCGCCAGCTTCCCGATTCTGGGCTACAGCCTGACCTCTTCCACCGTCTCGCTCACCCGCCTGTGGGAAATGGCCACCTACGACCTCAAGCCCCGCCTGAATCGCCTGGATGGAGTCTCCACCGTGCTGGTGCAGGGTGGACAGGAGCCGGAATTTCATATCACCCCGGACCAGGCCAAGCTGCTGACTGCCAGCGTCACCATCCCAGGCATCCTCGACGCTCTCCGCCGCACCAACCTGATCGATTCTCCCGGACTGCTCGAACGGAACCATCAACTCATGCTGGGACTGGTCGACGCCCAGGTGCACACGCCCGATGAGATCTCCGCCGTCGTCCTAAAGCACACGCCTGCGGGGGTGCCCGTCCGCATCCGCGACGTTGCCTCCGTCAGCCCCGGCGTCAAGCCCGTCTACACCATCGTTGACGCCAATGGGAAGCCGGCCGTGCTGCTCAACCTCAACCGCCAGCCCGACAGCAATACGGTGCAAGTGGCCGACGAGGTGCATGCGGAAGTCGACATCATCCGCCAGACTTTGCCTCCCGGAACCGAACTCCGCCCCTTCTACGACCAGTCGATCCTTGTGCTCGAATCCATCAAAAGCGTGCGCGATGCCATTCTGATCGGCCTCATCTTCGCCTCGATCATTTTGGTGGTTTTCCTGCATGACTGGGGCACCTCCATCGTTGCGGGCCTCGTCATTCCCGTGACCTTAACGGTGACGCTGATCGTGCTCAAGCTGCTGGGCGAGAGCTTCAACCTGATGACTCTCGGCGGCCTCGCGGCGGCCGTCGGACTGGTCATCGACGACGCCATCGTCGTCGTGGAGAACATTGTCCTGCACCGCGACGCCGGACAATCGCGGTCGCAGGCCATCAGCAGCGCTCTGCGGGAGATCACTCTGCCCCTGGTCGGTTCCACGGTCACCCCCGTGGTGGTCTTTCTTCCCCTGATCGCGGTTACCGGCGTCACCGGCACCTTCTTCCGCGCGCTCGCCCTTACCCTGGCCGTCTCGCTGTTCACCTCGCTGGCGCTCGCGCTCAGCTGGACGCCCAATCTCAGTCTGTACTTCATCGGCCGCCGCGACCCAGGCTCCGGCCACGCCGAGATCCCGGCCTCGGACGAAGAATCCATCTCGCGCCTGGTTGCGGTTGAGGACTCTCACCTCGGCAGCCGCTTGCAGACGATTCTCCGCTTTCACGAGCGCTGGCTGCGCCGCGCCCTTGCCCATCCCCGCTGGCTCGTCGCTCTCAGCCTTGGCCTGATCGTGATCTCCCTCGTCTGCTACCGCTTCTCCGGCTCGGATTTGTTGCCAGAGATGGACGAGGGCGGCTTCGTTCTGGACTACATCATGCCCGCGGGCAGTTCCCTGGCTGAAACCGACCGGGTCATTCGCCACATCGAGCAGATGCTGCACACCATCCCCGAAGTCGAGAACACCTCCCGCCGCACCGGCCTGCAACTGGGCCTGGCCGCGGTCACCGAAGCCAACACCGGCGACATCTCGGTCATGCTGAAACAGAAGCGCCACCGCTCCATTGAAGAAGTCATGGCCGAAGTTCGGGCGGAAATCGCACGCGAAGAACCTGCCGTGGACGTCGAGTTCACCCAGGTCCTTCAGGACATGATCGACGACCTCACCAGCGCCCCCGAACCCATCCGCATCAAACTCTTTTGCCCCGACCCTAAGACCCTCAGCGAGTGGGCGCCTCGTGTGGCTGAGGCTATCAGCAAGATTCCCGGCGTGGTCGATGTGCTCAACGGCATCGACAACACCATCAGCGGTCCCGCCGTGGTCTTCGAAGTGAACCCCAGCGTAGCCACGCGCGCAGGCTTCACCGCAGAAGAAGTCGCCACCGACGCTTCCGCCATCCTCGAAGGCGAACCCGCACCCACACCCGTGATCGCTAACGACCGCGCCTACACCTTGCGCGTCCGTCTGCCTGAGGCCAACCGGTCCTCGCTCGACGCTATGAAGAACACTCTCCTGATCAGCAGTACCGGCAAAACCGCGACTCTGGGCGCGCTGGCCACCATCAGCGAATTGCCCGGACAGAACGAGATCCAGCGCGAGAACCTGCAGCGCGATGTGGCCGTCACTGCCCGGCTTGAGGGCCGCGACCTCGGGAGTGCCATGAGCGCGGTGCAGAAAGCCGTCAGCCAAGTCCACCTGCCTGCCACCATTCGTGTCGAGTACGGCGGGCGCTACCGGGAGCAGCAGAAATCGTTTCGGGAGCTGGTCTTCGTCCTGGTCCTGGCCATCCTGTTCGTTTTCATCGTGCTGTTGTTCGAATTCGGCAATTTCGCAGCGCCCGTGGCGATTCTCGCGGCCGCACTGCTCTCTACCGCGGGCGTATTCATCGCCTTGCTCATCACCCGCACCACCTTCAACGTCTCCTCCTTCATGGGCATGATCATGGTTGTGGGCATTGTGGCCAAGAACGGAATCCTGCTCCTCGACGCTGACCAGAAATTCCGTCTTCTCGGACTCCCCGATCGTGACGCCATGCTGCAAGCGTCCCGGCGCCGCCTGCGTCCCATCGTGATGACCGCCCTGGCCACCATGGCCGGCATGTTTCCCCTCGCCCTCGCCTTCGGCGCCGGCTCCCAGATGCTGCAACCCCTCGCCATCGCGGTGATCGGCGGCGTTCTGATTTCCATGGTGCTCTCGCTCATCATTACCCCCGCGGTCTACTATTACCTGAGCCGGCAACCCAGCGAGGTGCGAGAGCCAGTGCATGTGTAGCACGCGGCCCGCGGCCAAGGGCGAAGTTAACCGGGAAGCCGCGCAGCCGGGTTGGAGACCGGGGCCGCCGGGTGAGTGCGCAGGGAGGTTCCGCAGAACGGGCAATATACATCACCCACACCCACAATACGCTGGCATTGCGGGCAACTCGGGCTGAGTTTGTAATTGCACCGGGGACAGAAGTTGAATTCGGTTTGCACTGCACTTCCGCATTGCGGGCAGGCCCGGCGCAGCGGCTGGCGGAGGACGAAGTAGAGCAGAAAGCCGAGCGCATTGGGGATGAGAACGGCCACGCACGTCCAGAGAATGGGGCTCATCCCGCGGCGTTTCGCGTCACGGTTTACGTAGCCGAGTAGTAGAAAATAACAGCCCCCGAACAGGCCGGCCAGCAGCCCCAGCAGAGGCCGTGCCCAGGCCGGCGGAGCTTTCAATTGCCGAGCCAAAAAGATGTTGAAGAAAAATTGCGCCGCGACGAATGCGACTCCAGCTAATACCCATGCCCACGCCGGGACAATCTGGACTTCCGCTGCCAGTACTCCCGGAGTTTCGTCTCTCACCTGCATAAGTTCATTCGCTTTCTCACCCTGATGAGCGCGATCGTTGGCCGTTGTTGGACAGATGGATGCCGCGAGCCAGCAAAAGCACACTCACCACCAGCGCTGGCGCGATGCAGAAGAACGCGAAACCTGCCTGCCAAAGCGGGCCCGGAACTCCAACCTGCTCTCCCATCCAGGCAAAAAGCCGCCATAACAGAGGTGCGCTCACGGCCGCGGAAATTCCCACCCCCAAACAAGCCACTCCCACCAGCCACATGCGTTCCCGTGTCTCCCGCAGCCTGCTGGCGTGAAAGCGCACCCGCATTTGTGTGGCTCGCACCAGGCGGGCGTCGGCGGCCACGGGCAGCGAACGCAAAACGCGAACCATGCGGCCCGTCGCTTCCGCATAGTCACGGCAGGCGGCGCACGCTACAAGGTGGCGCTGCAGCCAGGTCTGCTGGGCAGCGGCGAGGCTGTCTCCCAGCGCAATCCGTTCCCGTGCCTCGTCATGAAGGTTCCGCGTCACGCTTGCGCTCCTTTCAACCGTGACATCAGCATGTTCAATCCGCGGTAAAGCCGCGACTTCACCGTGCCCAGAGGCGCCGCAGTCACGCGGGCAATTTCCTCTAAAGCCATTCCCTCCTGGAAACGCAACACCACCGTTTCACGATACTCCGCTGGAATGCTGACCAGTGCCGCACTAATGCGTTCGGCCTGCTCGTGCTGGGCCACGACTTCCCAGGCTGGAGGTTGGTTGTCGACCGGTTCGAGCGGGGCGTGCTCCTCGTCCTCCATCCGACCATCCAGGCTGACCGGACTTACCTTCCGCAGATAATCGATGGTCAGATTCCTCGCCACCGCGTAGAGCCATGTGCTGAATTCGTGCCGGCCGTCGTACTGGTGGCCGCGCTCCATGACCCGAATCCAGGTCTCCTGGAACAGGTCCTCCGCCAGGTCCCGATTTCCTGCTAGGTAAACCAAATAACGCAGCAACCGGTGCTGATACTGCTCAATGAGACGGTCCAGCAAGTCCGGATCCCGCCGGCGAAGACCGCGAGCAATGACGCTGGCTTCGGACTCCATGCCGTTCACGGTGTAGCAGGCTGTGGCGTTCATGCTAATGGATATACGGGCGAGGACTTAAGAAAGATGCGAGCCGGGAGAACGCCGCCCACCAACCCGTAAGCCATTCGTACACCCGTGGTTGCCAAACCCAGTGTTAGCGGGAAGACTCATCTCACGACCGCTTCAGCCAGTTGTGCAAGGAATTGCATCCCAGCATCGTTCCCTTCTCGCCTAACTCCCGACCAATCCCCGTGCCATTTCGCGGACCGCCTTTCTGATCCTGGGCCCAGGGCCGTGGAAAACATGCAAGTAACTGATTTCATGTGTGTTCGATACCATGGGGACGGTCGCCGCGCCAGCTTTTCGGACCTCACCGCCCGCTAGCCGCCATCCCAGGCGCAGCCTCCAATGCCCCCTTTTTTGGATTAGGAATTGCACTACAATAGTCCTACCTCCCCGACTGCGCGGGAGGCGCCTGCCCTGTGGATGTAATGGAAAGACCCAGCAGCAAGGGGAAGATGCCCCTCGACGAAGCCACATTTCAGCGCCTGCTTGCCGCGGCTCACGTGTTGCAGCAGCACGCCGACCAGACCAAGCCGCCCACCTCCGCACCGGAGCAACCTGCGCCGGGAAGTGACCCCGCGCCGTCACTGGATCAGGCCGCCGTCCTTGCTGAAATCGTTGAGGCGCAGCAGCAGATTCTGATGGGAAAGCTCGATCTTGTGGGCGCCATGTCGTTCGTCGCCGATCGCATCTGCAAGCTCACGGGTGCGCGCGGCGCCGCTGTCGGCCTGCTTCACGCTGACAAGGTCGTGTATCGCGCCGGCAGCGGCAGCGCCCAGGGACTGATCGGCCTCGAACTGCAAGCCGAGGCCACCGTTTCCGCCGACACTCTGCTTCGCGGAAAATTGCTGCGTTGCCCCAGCATCGATTCCGAGTTCCGCATCGATCCCCAGTTCGCTCGCGACCGCGGTATCCAGTCTTTCATTGCTGTGCCCCTGTTTCGCGAGGGCCACGTCGCCGGCGTCATGGAGTTGTTGTTCTCCAAGCCCAATGCCTTCCAGGAGCAGGACGTGCGTACCTCCCAGCTCATGGCAGGCCTGCTCAGCGAAGCGTTGGCCCGCGACGCGCAAGAGCGGTGGAGGAAGGATGTCGCGCAGGAGCGCGCCTCCATGCTCGAAGCTCTGGAGAGAATCCGTCCACAACTCGCCCGCCTCATCGATGTGCCGGATGCTCCAACCGACGAGCCTGAACTCAAAGGGCCCGAGCTGACGCCATCTGACATCCCCGCAGCGACGGTAGCTCCACCGGCCGTCCCGCCGCTGTCGAGCCACACCTCAGCCGTCGGCCCCCACTGCAGCGAGTGCGGAGAGTCGTTGGGCGATGAAGAATTTTTCTGTCCCTCCTGTGGAACCGCTCGCCCTGAAAGCCCGGACGAGGAGGAGAACCAGTTCGCGGCTGCCCTCCGCTCTCTGGAGCCAGCGCTGCCGGATCACACCGCAACTGCTGCGCCACCTCCGCTGCCTCCTGTCCCGGCGACCGACCATGCTGCCGCCAAGATCGACGCCGATGTCGATGCTGTCCAGTTACCCCCTGATCTGCTCGCGATTGCCGACGCCTCCGCTACCGAAGTACCCGCCCAGGAGAGGCCCCCCGCCGGGACCGGGCCATCGCCGGCCGATTCGGCGGAGGCCCACGAACTGGTTCCCATGGCGGCCGCCGAGGTTCTTCCGTCGCCCCCATCTTCCCCGGGTTCCTATCCCTGGACCTCGGCGAAAAAGGCCCAGCAGTGGCTGCAGTCTTTCGCGGGCCCGGAGCGGCGCTCTGCCCTCCTGCAGTTTTGGCGAAACCATGGAGGGGATGTATCGCTCGGCGTTGCGGTAACGCTGGTCCTGGCCGCGGTGCTGATTCTGAGTGTTTCCTCGCACGACACTTCGGCGCCCGGTAATACCGGCAATACCGCCGCGGCTTCCAGCTCCGCCCACGCGAACGCTTCGCCCGTTGTCCGGCGCCGGCACCGCCCCGCCCCGCCCAACCTCACCCTGTTTGAAAAGCTGCTGGTCAGCATGGGTCTCGCCGAGCCTCCCGAGACCCCAGCCTACGAAGGCAATCCGGATGTGACCGTATGGGTCGATCTGCAAACTGCGCTCTATTACTGTCCCGGCTCCGATCTGTACGGCAAGACTCCCAAGGGCAAGCTCGAGACCCAGCGTGATGCCCAGATGGATCAATTCGAGCCCGCTTTGCGCAAAGTCTGCGAATAACCCGCCGGCATCTTGCTCATTGCGTCCTGCACGTTTGCAATTCTGTTGGTAAATGTGTTCCGGCCCTGCTAGGCAGCCCGCGCGCACGCCATCACCCGATCACGCAAATGACCATGCTCGACCCGATTGACAACCGGCTTCTACGGTAGTGCAATGTTGAACAGCACACTTCTCAAAATCGGGGGGAACAGTGGGTGAGCACCCGCAGGAAAAAATGTCCGTAGCGGCGGACTTTTCAAACCCAGAGTTAAACCCGCTAATCAATCCCCTGCTCGGACGCAATCTGGCGCGCTGGGCCCAGGTCTACCTGACCACCCCACCGGAACAGCGCGAGGCCGCCATCACCGACCTGTTGCGCCAACTCCAGGCCGAAGCGCGAAACGGCACTTCGGGCGCGCTCAATTCTGGCTCGATGTTCTCCACGCCCAGCCCGCCTCCCGTTTGCCCCAAGTGCGGTCACCAGAGTCTTCCCGACGCCAAATTCTGCGGCTTATGCGGAGCATCGCTGATGGACGCCGAGGCCTTCCTGGTCGACTCTTCCCGGCGCCAGGGTGCCGGCAACGTGGGGGATACTTCGGCACCAACGGCTTTCTCTTTCGCACCCTCCGAACCGCCGTTCACCCCCCCGCAACCGGCGCCGTCTCCTGTTGCCGCGCCGGAACTTCCCTCGTTTGCGCCTGCGCCCGAGCCACCGTCGCACTCCAACTTGGACGTGACCTGGCTGCGCGAAAGAAATCTGTTCGGAGCAGACGACGAACCCCGCTCCTACACAAAATACGTGTTCCTGTTGCTGGTGGTGTTGTGCGCGGCCGGTGCTTTCTTGTATTTCCGAACCGCTACCGCGGCCAGGAACCATGCCTCGCCAATCGCCTCGGCTCCCGCCACTCCCGGTCCAGCGCAGCCGACGCCGTCCCCTGGCACGGAGCGCCCGTCTCCGCCCGAGTCGAGTGCGCCGTCGATCCCGCAGGTCGCAGCCCCCACGTCCCCGGCGGCGAACTCTCCGCTCGCGCCCGCCACCGCTGCCAACGCCGTTCCGGCTTCGCCCTCGCCCGCGGCGCAAGCGCACAAGGCGAACGGCCCGTCGGTGCACAGTGCCGCCCTTGCCACTTCCGGGGTCACGACCGCCACGCAGACGCCTGCCGCCACTGCCTCCATTCAAGACGATGGTTCGGTGGAACTGGCCGTGGCGGAAGACTATCTGGAGGGTAGAAAGGGTCCGCGAAATTCCACCGCCGCTGCTCAGCTCTTATGGAGAGCCGTCGCCAAGCAGAACAACACCGCCATCCTGCTGCTCTCCGATCTGTACGTAAACGGTGATGGGGTTCCGCAGAGTTGCGACCAGGCCCGCATTCTCCTCAGTGCCGCCGACCGCCGCAACGTCAAGGCCGCCGCCGACCGCCTCCGCAGCCTGGCAGGCTCCTGCCGCTAGCCGTCCCGAGCGTTTGTGAACCCTGGATGGGCAGGACAAACAGAGCCGGGAAACATCGTGCCCGCCAGGTGCTCAAGATTTCTGGTGGCGCAGCCGTTCCAGCGCACTAGCTCGAAAGCTCCCCTAGGCAGCGCTCCGGCGTTCCAGATTCGGCTTTAGCCGCTGTGGCCGTCAATCCTCGGCCTGAGATGGCGACTGGATTGATGTCATGAGATTTGCAGGAGGCGACAGATCTGCCTCACAACTGAGGAACCGGGGATCGCGCAACCCGTTACACCAGCCCGAAGAAAATTGATTCAGTACCGGTCGCGAAGGGCTCCACAAGGACCCAGGTCATGACATCACAACCGAGTCCATCACGGCACAGAATGGCGGAGCATGAGGTGTTCCTGCATCGACCGCCTAGGCTTGCGCCGCCTGCTCGAACTTGCGGGCCTCGTACCACAACGCCAGCTCGACCCGGTTCCACAGTCCGAGCTTGTCGTAGATCACGCGCAGGTAATTCTTCACCACGTGCTCGGTCGTGCCGATCCGGTCGGCGACCTCCTTGTTCTTCAGGCCTTGGGCGACCAGCTCAATTACCCGCTGCTCCCGCTCATTGGGCATACGCTTTCCGTAACGATCGACTGCCAACATAATCCCTCCATAACCTCGTCGGATTGCTTGCCTGTCTGCATCATCCCGACTACAACTCCCCGGCGCTACACCGCCTTCCGTTCAGCTCGCGAAAAGCGCGCCACTCCACTACAGTCGCGACGTGGAGGTTTCTTGGCATCCGCAAAGCAGGATGCGGTTCAGCCGCCTACGTGCGCCTGCAGGGAATCCTGCGCCGTTTGGTTTGCGGCACAGGCGGTTCGCTGCAATTAAGTTAACGGGTTTCTTTGCCAGCTCCGTTCAGCACTCGGCATACCATTCGCAGGGAAATTGAGTCGTTCCATGCGGTCGTGCGTGGGTGCCAGCGGATCGAACATTTCCGCCCTGCAATCCCCACATGCAGCTTGATCGGCATCTCCTGGTGCGCCTCCTAACTTAAAGGAAGACAACAGCTTGAGCGGATTCGTGCCCCGCACCAAAGATTCCGTTCCCGGGTCCCGAAGCTCGCCGACCGGATTGGCCGCAGCTGCGCACAAGGTCTGCGGACCGGCAGCCTGGTTTTGTACACAGCTTCTAAGGCGAACGCTTTAGGACAAAAGTGCCATATCCGAGCCCGCAACTGGAACCTATTACACGCTGGAAACAGGCGTCCGTCGCGGCTTTCCGCGATCTAAGAGTTGTGATTTTTGCGCAGAAATGCGCCTGGGTTGTGCGCAACTGTGCTCATGCGGCAACTGTTGCGTTCCGGCACGCTGCCGCGTTCAGCTACGCGAGCTGCTTCTCTTCCTCTTTTTTGTGAGCCAGCTCTGTATGGGCAGGATGCTCGTGTGGATCGGAATCTCCCAATCCAAGCAGATCGTGCTCCCATGTCTCGAGCAGTTCCGGTTTCTGGGGCTGGTCCAGGTCTTCGTGCCGCCCAACGGAAGGCGATGTGAATTCCCCTCCCGCGGGCCTCACGGAGTGCGAACTGTTCGCGCGGTGCATGGATGTTTCTGCGGCCGTAATTTCAGGCAACGAGCTCAGGTCCGACCCTTCCAATTGCCTGCGATACATCAGGGTCGCGAGTTTGACCCGCTTGATCCCTCCCCTGATTCCGAACCGCAGGAATAGACGGTTGAAGTGGGCCTTCACCGTCCGCCGCGCCATCTTGAGCTGACGCGCAATCTCATCGTTGTCGCATCCTTGTAATAGCAGTTCCACGATCTGTTCTTCACGCTGCCCCAGGCGGACAGGGTTCTCACTCACGATACTCATTCCCCCTCCCAGTATTCTGTCCTTCGCGAGTTGACCAGGTCCATCCTTGCAGGTCTATGCCGCATGCGGCACTCCCGCAGAAGACTGGTTGGCTGTATGCAGGATTTCACAGCACTCACCATGCCAAGTCGTGCGCAACTTCGCTGTGATAAATGACTTTCAGCTTTTTTGGCCCCGCGCGCGCCGCTCCCGTACCTTTCATCAGCGCCGCCGGCTCCCGCGACTCGGTGGAAGCTTCCTTTTCCAGTCTCAAAGCGATCAAGAAGCCACTAAGAAACAACAACTTGTAAGCATCGTGCCATCGTGTCACGACAGCTTGAAAGTCGGTCACCCGAGGCTTTCGAGAGCTTCTACTCCGAAGCCTCGAGCTCCGCGGTGTCCGGCTTGGTCAACCGCTCGCTTCAAAGTGCGCACAGGAGAAAGCCGGCTAGGTGAAACACATTAGGGAAAAACCGCCTAATATCCGCCGCTCGCAGGAACCTTTTACATCAGCTCCTTCATCCTCCTTCCTCGGAACCGCATGGGCTGCTGGCAATTACGGCGTCATGGACAATGTAGTATCCTGGCCCAGAGCAACTCCGTCTCCCTCGGCATCTCAGCTGCGACCCCAAAAAGCTACAAGGGTGGGACGTTTTATCGGGATGCCGTGTCGCTGAACCTTCTGTCGGCAACTCGTAATACCAGCGTAGAGGGATGTGCATTTTGACCGCTTCCACCAGCCATCTTATTGCCGCCCATGGCGGGGTACTGCTGGATCTGCTGGTCAGCCGGGAGCAGTCGGCCGAGTTCAAGGCGCACTCGCGCGACTTGCCTTCCTGGGACCTGACCGCCCGCCAGTTATGTGATCTGGAACTTCTGCTCAATGGTGGCTTCTCCCCCCTGCGTGGTTTCATGACCCGTCCCGACTACGAAGGCGTCTGCCACAACATGCGCCTGGCCAGCGGAGCCTTCTGGCCCATGCCCATCACGCTCGACGTGACCGAGGAATTTGCCCGCCGCCTGAAGCCGGGCACGAGCAAAGTCGCCCTGCGCGACCCCGAAGGGGTGATGCTGGCGGTGCTCGACGCCCAAGACGTCTGGCAGCCCGATCGCACCGAAGAAGCAGGTAGCGTGTTCGGCACCACGAGCAAAATGCATCCGGGTGTGGATCATCTCCTCCACAAAGCCAACCCGTGGTACGTGGGCGGACCGCTCGCCGGGCTGCAATTGCCGGCTCATTACGACTTCCGCGCCCTGCGCTTCACGCCCGCCGAGTTGCGCGGCGAGTTTGCCCGCCTGGGCTGGCGCCGCGTGGTCGCCTTCCAGACCCGCAACCCCATGCACCGTGCGCACCAGGAACTGACCTTCCGCGCCGCCAGGCAGGTCGAGGCCAATCTGCTCATCAACCCTTCCGTGGGCATGACCAGGCCCGGCGACCTCGATTACTTCACCCGCGTGCGCTGCTACGAACTGCTGCTCGCTAAGTACCCGGCGGGCACGGTCAAGCTGGCGCTTCTGCCGCTGGCCATGCGCATGGCGGGGCCGCGCGAGGCGCTCTGGCATGGCATCATCCGCAAGAATCACGGCTGCACCCACCTCATCGTGGGCCGAGACCATGCCGGGCCCGGCCAGGATGAGAACAACCAGCCCTTCTACGGTCCCTACGAGGCCCAGGAACTGTTCAAGAGGCACGAAGCCGACCTTGGCGTCACCATGGTTCCCTTCAACATGATGGTGTACCTCGAGGCGGAAGACAGGTACGTGTCCGACAATGAGGTGCACAATGGCGCGCGCGTGCGGAGCATTTCCGGCACAGAACTGCGCCAGCGCCTGAACGAAGGCCGCGATATCCCGGGCTGGTTCACCTACCCCGAGGTGGTGCGCGAACTGCGCCGCAGTTTTCCGCCGCGTCGTCGCCAAGGCCTGACGGTTTTCTTCACTGGCCTCTCCGGATCCGGCAAGTCCACGATCGCCAACGTGCTCATGACCAAATTCCTGGAAGTGGGCGGCCGCCCCGTGACCCTGCTCGACGGTGATATCGTGCGCAAGCATCTGTCGTCCGAACTGGGCTTCTCCAAGGAGCATCGCGACCTCAACATCCGCCGCATCGGCTTTGTCGCTTCCGAGATCACCAAGAACGGCGGCATCGCCATCTGCGCACCCATCGCTCCCTACGACGCCGTGCGTCGCCAGGTGCGGCAGATGGTCGAACCCGTGGGCGGATTTGTCCTGGTGCACGTAGCCACGCCGCTCGAGGTCTGCGAACAGCGCGACCGCAAAGGCCTGTATGCCAAGGCGCGCGCCGGCATCGTCAAGGAGTTCACTGGCATCTCGGACACCTACGAGCCACCCACCGATGCCCAGGTGGTGCTCGACACAACAGACCTATCCCCCGAGGAAGCCGCCCAGGAGATCATTCTTCATCTCGAGCGAGAGGGCTTCATTGGAGTGGAAACACAAGCCGAGTAGTCCGCATCGAGGACGCCTTGGCCCATCGTCCCCCCGCCATGAAATCCCTTGCCGGGATGAGCGTGATCGGACTGGTGTCAGGCTTCCTGGTGGGCCTGCCTTCGGTCGGCTCCGGAACCATTATCAGAAAGTGATGGTCGGGACTGATATCGTGCTTGCCATCGTGCTCACCGGTGTCAGCAGCTTTCTTCAGTTCCAAGGGGGCAACGTCGACCCATCGCTGGTGGGGATTCTCCTCATCGGCTCGGTAGCGGGCGGATTGCTTGGTTCGTATCTGAGCGCGCGCATTCCCGTGCTCTGGCTACGCCGCCTGCTTTGCGGGATTCTGCTGGCCACCGGTGCCCGCATGGTGCGAGCCCGAGCGTGATCGTTCCCGAACGAAACTCGGCGCAGGACTTCGAACACAACGAGCCGCTACGCCGCATTCAGTCGGCTCTGGACGCCTCCCGCGAAGTCTTTGTACGCTTTAGTCCCGGCAAAATCGAGGCCGAATACAAAGCTCGCCGCAACCTCGTGACCGAGGCTGACCGCGCCATCGATGCCCTGTTGCGGCAGCACCTCTTGCGCGAGGGCGAAGGCTGGCTTTCCGAAGAGAGCGCGGACGATCGCTCGCGCTTGGGCAAGGCGCGAGTCTGGGTGGTCGATCCCCTCGATGGCACGCTGGAGTTCGTGGCCGGCATCCCGGAGTTCTGCACCTCGGTGGCCCTGGTGGACAACGGGTATCCGGTCGCGGGAGGCATCTATAATCCCGCCACCAACCAGTTCTTTCTCGGCTCCCTGGGAACCGGCGTCACGCTAAACGGCGCCCCGGTCGCGGCCAGCCGCAAGGACCACCTCCAGGGCGCCCTCATCCTCGGCAGCCGCAGCGAAACGAAACGCGGCGAGTGGAAACGGTTTGAGCACGCTCCATTCCGCATGCAGCCAACGGGCTCGGTTGCCTACAAGCTCGCGCTGGTCGCCGCCGGGATGGCCGACGCGATGTTTACGCTCCGCCCCAAACACGAGTGGGACATCGCCGCCGGAGTGGCGTTGGTAGAAGCTGCCGCCGGCTTTGTCGGCGCCCCCGATGGCGCACCGTTGTCATTCAATCGTCCCCTGCCCCGGCTCCCTGGCCTACTCGCCTGCGGAATGTCTCTACGAGATGAACTGCTGAGTCTGATCAACACATCCCGGCCCGTCCGCGCACGCCGGCCCTAAGCGCTGCCTGTTTACGAAGCATTCCCCGAGCCTGCCGAGGCCCCGCCGGTCGCCCCGCTGTCGTGGACTTGCCGTAACCCACCCAACGGCCTGCGCTGCCAGTGATCGGACCGCACCCCGGCATCATCGGGAGGCTCGGGACGGAAGGATAGGGGTTCTACAGACCTGGACTTGACCCTCCGCCGTTTTGTCGCTTTGAAGTTCCCCGGAAGATCAGGTCTTCGCCTGGATCCTGGCGCTTGGCAACCACCCGTAGGGTGGCCTTTTCGACGGTGCAGCAGCGCAGAGGGAAGAGGCCGTCGTCCGCGGCCGCCGGACGGAAGTGATCTGCCACCAGGCCGGGAGAGCCCGACACAGTTTGATCACGGATCCAGCGCCTCCCCGCGTCATACCGGCACGGCGAGTCCGTCCAGATGAAACCTGCTGCTCGGCTGCCGCGACGGTGCGAGACTTCCGACCACCACTCCGTCCATTACCCGCTTGAAGGCCAGCTCGAACTGGTCCATCTCGGCGCGCGTGCCCACCGTGATGCGGACCCAGGTCGGCATCGAGGGCCAGACGCGCCCGATGATCACGTTCTGCCGCGCCATGGCCTCGATCGCATCTTTCCCTGGCCGTTTGGTGTCGAGCAGGAAGAAATTCGACTCGGAGGGAATGTAGGTGTAACCCTGCTTGTCCAGCCATTGGAACGTCGCTGCACGCACGGATGCGTTCAGGGCCTTGCGCTCAGGCACAAGTTGCGGATCTCTGAGGCTGGCAAGAGCGGCGACCAACGCCGGCACCGGCATGGCATTCCAGCCCCGTAAATTCTCCAGCTTCGCCAGCAAGTCGGGACGGGCGATGGCCAGTCCGCAGCGCAAGCCTGCCATGCCGTAGATCTTGGAGAAGGTGCGCAACAGGATCACATCCTTGTCGGCCTTGACCAGATCGATCACCGACGGCGCGTCGGAGAAGTGGATGTAAGCCTCGTCCACCAACACGATCGATCCCTTCGGCTTCTGTTCCAGCAGGTATTCGATGTCGGAGTGCGGCGTAAGCGTGCCCGTGGGATTGTTGGGCGTGCAAACGTAGAACACGCCCGCGTCCGGGGCCGCGGTCAGCATCGCCTTCACATCGTGGGCGCGAGTCTTGGTCAACGGCACCTCGACCACGCGTGCGCCTGAAATCGACGCGGAGTGTATGCCCGCCTCATAGCCGGGATCAGCGGTGACGTAGCTGCGCGTGGAGGACGTAAAAGCCAGCACCGCGTAGTGCAAGGGCGCGCTCGAGCCAGCGTACACGGAGACGTAGTCCGGCTTGAGGCCCATCATCTTTTGAAGAGTAGTTGGCAGTTCCTCATCGAGCTCGAGCTGGTAGCGCCCCGCGTCGGGAATCATGGCCGCGACGGCGGCGCGGGCCGCCTGGCAAGGGCCGAGTGGGTTCTCGTTCTGATTAATCTTGATGGCGTCGCGCGACGCGGCAACAGGCAGCTGCGCCCGGGCGAGGAGGGGCTCGGTCATGAAACGAAAGGCCATCGCGGCCGAGGCAGCGGTAGAGAGCTGGAGGAAAGATCGACGAGGAAGACGGGAATCAAACGGAACAGCCTGGTTGTCTGGGTGCGGTTGCCGCGGCATGGCTGCTGCCTCCGAGGCTGTCCATCTTACAGCCTGCGAGGGAGTGCGGGTAGTCGCCTGAGGCAATGCCGGTATCTCGGCACCAGGCCGGAACGGCCAGCACGATTTTGAATCCTGGCTCTGCCTTACTGCTAGGGCCCTCATAGAGAATCCAGGAAAGGCCCTCCGGATCCGCTGCCGGGCTGATTCGCGGGCGCTGGATTGGAAGGGCTCCTGCTGCTGGGCTGGTTTCGAAGACAAGCCCGGCCGGTTAGCACCACGCGCACCGGAGAATCTCTAAAAGCTATCCGGGAGGGCGCCTCATCCCCACAGCCGCTGATCTCACTTCACCCCTTTCTCCGGGTCCCACCAGCCCTGCTGCTTGCGAAGGTAAATGATTTGCCCGGTGTGGTAGGCATTGTGCGCCCCGACCTTGGCGATGGCGGACGCCCATTCCTTCAGCTTGGCGTCATCGGCGTTCTCGACCGCCTTCTCCCATTCGGTGAGGACTTCATCGAGCCGGTGGACCGTGTCGGCCCAGTTCTTGCTGTTGAAGTTGTTGAAGGTTTCGTTGTTATCGCCGCTGTACTTGGGCGGCGGCTCGCCTTTGAAGCGGGCCAACTGGTCGGTGTCCCAGAACAAGAGGTGATTGGCGAGTTGGCCGATGGAGTGATTGCCCTTGCCGTCGGTCCAGCTGGCTTGTTCGGGGGTAAGGCCTTCGACGGCGAGGTCGACCGGCACAAACCAGTCTTTCTGGTTGTGAGTCGTACGCAACTGTTCCAGCAGGATGCCCTTGAGCGTGGTGGGTTTCTGGTCCTTGGCCTGGGCTGTGGTCTGGGCGGCGAGCGCGAGCGAAATTGACAGGAGGGCAACGATGGCTTTCATGCTCGGTTCCTCGTGGTGGATTTGGCTGATCGAGTCCGCTAGGGATGCCCGCGAGTATAGACGATCTTCCCACCCAGGACCGAGCCTGGAGGGCGGAAACCGGGTCACACCCACAGTTCGACCGCCCGGCTGCGCTCCGGGTGCATGGTGGTCCAGGGACCGGGTTCGGTCTTAATCCTAGAAGAACGACAGGAAATATCGCTGGTCCCGTACTCCCCAACGTCCCGTCGCTGGTCCGGATGCAGTGGAACGTCAATCCGGAGGCGACGCGCTGATACTGTACCCAAATCCCGGCCCGCGATGATGGAGTGCCGGGCATCACTGGTGGTGAGCACCTACCAAGAAGCGCAGGCCGGAACTTCCGGACCTGAAACCGGATTCTGCGGCGGCCGAGTCCGGATGGGATTGCCGGAGTGTTCACTCCAGCGATGCCGACGCGCGCAGGCCTTTCTCCTATACTCTTGCTTTCTGCGCCTTGCTTCTCCGAAGGGCAACTCGGAGAAGCCGAGGCAGGTTGGCGGGGGAGCTATGTATTCCATGCGGCCGATCGGGTCGGTGAGCAGTCCCTACAACGAGACGCGCAACGTTCCCAAGGGATTGGGAGCAAAGCATGAAGCGGAAGGCGTACTCCAAATATTGCCTGAGTTTGAAGCCGGGCTCACCGACATCGAGGGTTTTTCACATCTCTTCGTCCTGTGGCTGTTCGATCGCTCGGAAGGGTTCGCGTTGCTGGGGACACCACCTTCAGACAACCGGCCGCACGGCGTTTTCGCCACACGGTCGCCGAGACGTCCGAATCCCATCGGGCTGACGGTGGTTGAACTGCTGCGCCGGGATGGAACGCGGCTGCACGTGCGAGGGGTCGACATGCTCGATGGAACGCCGATTCTCGATATCAAGCCTTACCTGTCGTCGGTTGCACCGGAGAAGTTGCGGCGCGGCTGGCTGGCGGAAGCCGAGGCGCGGAAGGCAGAGGAGGCGGAGTAGCCGCGTGCCCCCAAGCGCCAGCTTGCAGCGTTGGCACGGCAGGGAGCGATGGTCCCCAGGACAAAGCGGCGACGGCCGCCGATCCCGGGTTCGCAAAGCCAGCCTGGCTGAACAAGCCCGGAACCCGGCTCTTGGAAGGCAAGCTTTTGGAGTGTGGCTCAAGCTTCTGCGGCGAGGGCCGCAAGCTACGCCGCCCGCCGATCCGGCCTTCGTCGGTCAACGCTTCGCGTCGCGCCGACGGGGACGTGCGCCGGCCGTCAGCCGCCGGCAATCGCCCCGATGACGATGAACGGTTCCCTTCCTGAGGCGACAGCCTCGGGCAGTGGAGCATCGGGCGGTTCGTGCGACAGATCCTCCTCGCAGGCGAAGAAGCGCAGGAAGGGGCGGCGCCGCAGCGTGCCATGTTCGCGTATGGTGCCGCACAGCATGGGGTAGCGGGCTTCGAGGGCGTCGAGGACGGAGCGCTGCGTGACCGGCGAAACGACTTCGAGGGTGATCTCCGGGTCGACGTGGGCCAGATTGCGGAGGTGAAAGGGCAGGATGATGCGGATCGAGTTTGGCCCTCGGTTGTCGGTCGTCAGTCTGTCGGCCATGGGTCCACCCTGGTGACGGAATTGCCGCAAGCCGGCACCGCCACCGTTGAAGCCCCGCGTTACAAAGCCAAGCCATTATCGCAGCGCTGAAGCTGCTGCGCCACCTGCGAGCTCCGCGTCTGTCGCAGTGCCGAAGTGCTGCGCTGCGCCACCCTAAGCCCGCTAGACCAAGGTGCCGCCGAGCCGCTTCAGGCCGCTGTCTGGCCGTTGTAGGCCTTCTCGAGGTCAGCGATGACAATCTTGTTCATCTTGAGCATGGCCTGCATAACCGCATGGGACCTGGCAGGATCGGGGTCGCTCATCAGCTTGATTAACGCCGAAGGAATGATCTGCCATGACAGGCCGTACTTGTCCTTGAGCCAGCCGCATCGGCTTTTCGATCCGCCGGCGGAAAGCTTCTCCCACAATTCGTCAACTTCTTCCTGGGTTGCGCAGTCCACGAAGAACGACACCGCTTCATTGAACTTGAATTGGGGGCCTGCATTCAGGCCCATGAAGGGCTGGCCTTCCAGTTCGAACGTCACCGAGACTACTTTGCCGTTCGCGCGATTGATGTTCAGCACCTTCCCCTGCTTGAAAATCGAGAGATAGAAGTTCATGGCCTCTTCGGCTTCCGTGTCGAACCACAAGAACGGCGTGATTTTTGGCATGACCATTTGCTCCTTTGAAGGTTTTCGATCCCAGAGACCGGTCAAGACCCGCTCGTCACTTCAGCGTTTCGACCTCCACTGAAAGGACAGCGGGAAGGTCGCGGACGATGGGCGCCCAGGAATCGCCGGCGTCGGCAGAGGCGTAGACCTGGCCGCCGGTGGTGCCGAAGTAGATGCCGCACTGGTCGAGGGAGTCGACGGCCATAGCATCGCGCAGCACGTTTACGTAGCAGTCCTTTTGCGGCAGGCCCTTGGTCAGCGCTTCCCATTCGTTGCCGCCGGTGCGGCTGCGGTAAACGCGGAGTTTGCCCTCGTGCACGTAGTGTTCGGAGTCGCTCTTGATGGGGACGACGTAAATCGTCTCGGGCTCGTGGGCGTGTACGTCGATGACGAAGCCGAAATCTGTCGGCAGGTTGCCGCTGATCTTGGTCCAGTTGTCGCCGGCGTCGTCGGAGCGCATGACGTCCCAGTGTTTCTGCATAAAGAGCACACCCGGACGCGCTGGGCTCATGGCGATGTGGTGCACGCAGTGGCCGATCTCGGCCATCGGATTTGGAATGTACCTGGAGTACAAGCCGCGGTTGATGGGCTTCCAGGTTTTGCCGCCGTCGTCGGTGCGGAAGGCGCCCGCAGCGGAGATGGCGATGAAGATGCGATCCGGGTTGCTGGGATCGAGAATGACGGTGTGGAGGCACATGCCGCCCGCACCGGGCTGCCATTGGGGCCCGGTGCCGTGACCACGCAGGCCGGCGAGTTCGCGCCAGCTCTGCCCGCCGTCGCTCGAACGGAACAGCGCTGCATCTTCCACGCCGGCATAGACCGTGTCGGGATCGGTGAGCGACGGTTCCAGATGCCATACGCGCTTGAACTCCCAGGGATGCTGCGTGCCGTCGTACCACTGGTGGGTGGTAAGGGGCTTGCCGGTTTCAGCCGAGGTATCGTAGGCAAACTTGTTGCTCTCCCCGCCACGCGGCAGTTCTGGCCCCATGGCCTTTCCCTCCCCGGGCGACCAGGTCTTGCCGCCGTCCGACGAGCGCTGGAGAATCTGTCCGAACCAGCCGCTAGTCTGCGAGACGTAGAGGCGATTGGAGTCGACGGGGGACCCTTTGAAATGGTAGATCTCCCAGCCGGCGAAGTGGGGACCGCTGACCTCCCACTGTTGGCGCTTGCCATCGGAGGTGAGAAGGAATGCCCCCTTGCGTGTCCCCACCAGAACCCGTACCTTGCTCATGCTTTGCTCCTTCCTGCGTGATACGGCTAATGCCAGCTTACCGGAGTAGGCGGTACACGAGCGCAGCCGCCAGGGCCGCGCTTCCCTTGAGTCTCCTAATTTTCCCTCGGTTTCCGCCCTCTGGTTCCTGCCCAACTCCGGCCCACCGTCGCATTGAACCTCGGGATTAAAGGCGTCGGATCGCGCTCGCGCCAGCGCCGCCGGGTCTCGACGAGAATAGCCTCGCGATTTTTTTCCATCTGCAGGAGCAGAGCACAGGAAGCATCGGCCGGCAGGTGACGAGCACCCCAGATGAGCAGGTCGAGCAGCACCGGCGCCAAGTCGATTCCCTTCTCCGTCAGGCGATAGTTGGTGCGCCGCCCATCGGATTCTGCTGGTTCGGCGAGAATGATCCCCCAGGCTTCCAGTTTCCTTAGACGGTCCGAAAGGATGTTGGTGGCAATACCTTCGCCCGATGCCTCGAACTCGCTGAAGGTCCGGTAGCCCCTCACCATGAGGTCGCGCACGATGAGCAGGGACCAACGGTCCCCGAAGACCTCGAGCGATAGGCTCACGGGGCAACCGGAGCGGCGCTCGGAGTTGGGCTTGCCGGGCACGGCAGAGAGCGTAGCAAGATTACTTGCAACTTGCAAGTTATATAAGGGCGCAGTAAGTCTCGCGGCACCGTCTACGTGTGGGCCGTTCGGAAGAGGGAGACGGTTCGGGCAGGCTGACGGACACGCGCTGGGGGAGGCCGGCAATAGGGTCGTGTTGTCCGCGACCTGTCAATACTGAGCCTCGCTGGGCAAGCCCGGATGACGGTGTCCCGACCCATGCGTTCCTGCCTCGGGACGCCCTTCTAGCAGGGATCTGCCGTACTCTTACGTGCCTTCCGACCACCCGGCGAGGTATTCCTCCTGCTCAAGAGTGAGGCGGTCGATCTTGATGCCCATGGATTCGAGTTTGAGACGGGCGACGCGCTTGTCGAGATCCTCAGGCACGCGGTAAACCGTCTTGTCGAGATGCGAGTAATTCTTGATCATGTACTCGACCGAGAGCGCCTGATCGGCGAAGCTCATGTCCATCACCGAGGGCGGATGGCCTTCGGCGGCAGCTAGGTTGATGAGGCGGCCTTCGCCGAGGAGGTTGATTTTGCGGCCGTCCTTCAGCGAGTACTCTTCCACGAAATTGCGCGTAGTGCGCTTGGAGGACGACATCTTCTCCAGCGCCGGAATGTCGATCTCCACGTTGAAGTGGCCGGAGTTGGAGATGATGGCGCCGTTCTTCATAACCTCAAAGTGCTCTTTGCCGAGCACGTTCTTGTTGCCCGTGACGGTGCAGAAGACGTCGCCGATGCGAGCGGCCTCCGGCATGGACATGACGCGGAAGCCGTCCATGACGGCCTCGAGCGCCTTGGTGGGATCGACCTCGGTGACGATGACCTCGGCGCCGGCACCACGGGCACGGCTGGCCAGGCCGCGGCCGCACCAGCCGAAGCCGGCCACCACGAACTTCGATCCTGCAAGCAGGAAGTTGGTGGCGCGGATGATGCCGTCGATGGTCGACTGTCCGGTACCATAGCGGTTGTCAAAAAGGTGCTTGGTGTCAGCGTCGTTGACGGCGAGGATGGGATAGCGCAGCACGCCGTCCTTGGCCATGGCGCGAAGGCGAATCACGCCCGTCGTGGTCTCTTCGGTTCCGCCGATGACACCTTCGAGCGCATCCTGGCGGCGGGTGTGGAGCACGCCGACGAGGTCGGCGCCATCGTCCATGGTGACGTGCGGCTTGTGGTCGATGGCAGCCAGGATGTGCTGATAGTACGTGTCGTGGTCTTCACCCTTGATCGCAAAGACGGGGATGTTGTAATCACGCACCAGGCTGGCGGCCACGTCATCCTGGGTAGAGAGCGGGTTGGAGGCGCAGAGCACGACGTCGGCGCCACCGTCGCGTAGGCAGACAGCCAGGTTGGCGGTTTCGGCTGTGACGTGCAGGCAGGCGGAGATGCGGGTGCCCTTGAGCGGGGCGTTCTTGATGAATTCCTTGCGTATGATCTGTAGGACTTTCATCGACTGGTTGGCCCACTCGATGCGTTTCTTGCCGACATCCGCCAGTTCGAGATTCTTGATATCGCAGTTGATCGCGGGTGTGCTCGACATACGTCTCCTAATTCATGATCGCGTTCGATATGAGTGCAGCACATCAGGATACACGAAGCCGGGAGAAGATTTTTGGTCACGAGCTGACCGCGCCAAACGACGCGTCGGTCCAGCTATCCCCTGGTTTCGTTTTCCGTGACCCCTGAAACCCTGCCCGCGGGCCGCCTGAGAGCAAGAACGTCATGCGGTCTCCATTTGCGAGATGCCCTCGCTACCGCAGGCCAAGCTCCGAACGGCTAGCGCTTTACCGATTGCAAGGCGGGCTCGCGAAGGCCGGCTTCGCTGGCCAGCTTGGCCGCTTTGTCGGTGGCTTCCCAAGTGAAGTCCTTGTCGCTGCGGCCGAAGTGGCCGTAGGCCGCGGTCTTGCGGTAAATCGGGCGGCGCAGGTCGAGCGACTCGATGATGCCCTTGGGCGTGAGCTTGAAATTCAAGCGCACTAGCTCGGGAAGAATGGCGGGATCGACCTTGGCGGTGCCGAACGTCTCAAACAGCAGGCTGACCGGTTCGGCCACCCCGATGGCGTAAGCCAGTTGCACTTCGCACTTGTCGGCCAGCCCGGCGGCCACGATGTTCTTGGCAATGTGGCGAGCCATGTAGGCGGCGGAACGGTCCACCTTGGTCGGATCCTTACCGCTGAAGGCGCCGCCGCCGTGACGGCCCATGCCGCCGTAGGTATCGACGATGATCTTGCGGCCGGTGAGACCGGTATCGCCCATGGGACCGCCGATGACGAAACGGCCGGTAGGATTGATGTGGTACTTGGTGTATTCGTCGAGCAGGTGAGCGGGGATCACAGCCTGGATTACGTGCCGCAGGATGTCGCAACGCAACTCTTCGTTGGTGATGGTTTCGGCATGCTGGGTGGAGACGACAACCGCATCGACGCGAACCGGTTTCCCCTTGGCGTCGTACTCGACCGTGACCTGGGATTTTCCGTCCGGGCGAAGGTAGGGGCAAGTGCCGTTCTTGCGGACTTCGGAAAGGCGGCGGGTGAGCTTGTGGGCGAGTGAGACCGGGGTGGGCATCAATTCAGGGGTTTCATTAACGGCGAAGCCGAACATCATGCCTTGGTCGCCGGCGCCGCCTGTATCGACGCCCATGGCGATGTCGCCCGACTGCTTGTTGATGCTGGAGATCACGGCACAGGTATTGGCGTCGAAGCCGTAGAGCGCGTTGTCGTAGCCGATGGACTGCACCACGCCGCGGACCACCGTCTGGAAGTCGACGTAGGCTTTGGTGGTGATTTCACCGGCGATGAAGACGAGGCCGGTGCAGGTCAGGGTCTCGCAGGCGACACGGCTGGCCGGATCCTCGGCCAGGCAGGCGTCGAGAATGGCATCGGAAATTTGGTCGGCCATCTTGTCGGGGTGGCCTTCGGTGACTGATTCCGAGGTAAACAAGTAGCGGTTCGTAGCTGGCAAAGCGCTTCTCCTAGGGAGATCCCGGGATATCCGATGGCGGGAAAGTCAGCCGACAATGGCCATCATTTCACGCGTCACTGCGTGGATCGAATCTATACGAACCTACCAGAGACCGAATCGCGCCGCAATCTTTTTGGACCGAGCGGCGGAGGCGCCGGAGCGATTGGGGACCGGGGTGAGGCGGACGGCAGCAGGAAGGGGTTGAACGGGGAGGAGCAAGCATCCAATGCCCCGCTTACTGAGCCCTAAGCGGAGGCTTGGACGCGGGAGCCTGCAGACCATCGCCGTGAAACGTGAGGGTGCGGACCTCGCCGAAGTCGCCCTGCGCCGGAAGGCGCTTGCCGTTGAAGAAGACGTCCAGGGCGCCGATGTCCCCTGCCTTGACAACCAGGGACCGGTTAGCTTGAAGGGTGCGCTTTCCAGGGGCGAACAGAGTCTCTTCCACCGGAGGCCGGTCATCCACGCTGATCAGCAGCCAACAGTCCTCGTCCTGGGCCTCCAGGGTCACGGTGAAGGCGCCTGCGCTGGCACTGAGGGCGGCAGCACGGGCTGGGGCACTCGGGGTGGGATGCGCCTGCTGCGCAACCAGCGGCGTGACCGGAAAAGCCTGCTTCAGGCCAGCCTCCTGGGTGATGGTTACGGGAACGGCAGTGACGTTCTGGACGGCTGAACCCGGCGCCGCAAGTTGTGGCGCCGATGATTGTGGAGGCGAGGCTTGCGACGCGGCGGGAGTCGAGGGTTTCGGAGTCTCCGCCCGCTGGTCGCGGTGGTAGTAACTCCAACCGGCGAGGACCAAGGCCACCAGTAGCAAGAGTCCGGCCACCAGGTTCCAGGGAACCTGGGCGACGCGTTCGGAGGCAAAATCGGCTCGTAACAGGCTTAGGGCAGAGCCGGATTCGACTTCATTCTGCGGTGCATGCACGGGGACCGCGGCCAGTTTGCCATCGGCGTGATCGTCGAGCACGACATGGACATCGGCGATCGAATGCCGGTGTTGATTCAGAGCCGCCAGGTAGTCGGCGATGGCCTGTTCCTCGTCGATGCCCAAATGGCGAGCGTAGGCGCGGACGAAGCCCTTGTTGAAGATTCCGCCGGGAAGCTGGTCAAACTTCTCTTCTTCGAGAGCGCGCAGCAAGCGCGTGCTGATCTTGGTGGAGAGGGAGATTTCGTCCAGCGTGATGCCGCGTTGCTCCCTTTCCTGCCTCAGATGCTCGCCGAACGATGCCACTCGACGGTTCTCCTGGGACCCAGCCCCCCGTTGTATGCCATGCTACCGCGATGTGGCGCGCTCCGAAAGAGAATGCTGAAAAATCTCGGGAAAGAGGGATTGGATGGGTTACGGGCAGGGATGCAAGCGCGGCACGGAACCGGAATGCAGCGGCTTGCACACTGGGTTGCGATGTCGTTGCAGCACGTGGCTTTGCGGGTACTTGGTTACTTAAGATCGTTGCCCGGGTTTCTCAGCCCAACCTATAATTCAGACACTTTCTCTCGCCGTGCGAGGGACTTCGTGTATGTCCGAGGCTACCGGCATCGACCGTAGACGGCAAAGCCAGGAACTTACTATCTTCCACGACGTCGCCAAGGCGCTGACGTCTTCGCTGGACCTCGATTCTATTCTGCAAACCATCATGGAAAAGATGGCGGAATACTTCCGGCCGGACACCTGGTCGCTGCTGATGGTGGATGAGGAGCACAACGAACTTTATTTTGCGATTGCGGTGGGGGATGCGGCCGAGGCGCTGAAGAACGTGCGCCTGAAGGTGGGAGAGGGCATTGCGGGTTGGGTGGCCAAATACGGCGAGCAACTGATTGTTCCCGATGTGTACACCGATCCGCGGTTTGCCAAGCGCATCGACGAAGTCACCAAATGGGAGACGCGCTCGATCATCTGCATTCCCCTGAACTCGAAGCATCGAGTCCTGGGCGTGATCCAGTTGGTGAACGTGGACATGAAGGGGTTCACGGACCGAGAGATATTCTTTCTGCAGGCGCTGTGCGACTACGCGGCGATCGCCATCGAGAACTCGCGGGCGGTGGAGAAGATCCAGGAACTGACGATCACCGACGACTGCACCGGTCTCTACAACGCACGCCATCTGTACAAGACGCTGGACACGGAGGTCTACCGCTCGTCCCGGTTCGGGTACGAGTTCAGCGTGCTGTTTATCGATCTTGACCACTTCAAGCAGGTCAACGACACACACGGGCACCTGGTGGGCAGCAAACTGCTGGCCGAGATCGGATACCTCATCAAGGCGCAACTGCGGCTGATCGACTACGCGTTCCGCTATGGCGGCGATGAGTTCGTGGTGCTCCTGCCACAGACCGGCAAGGACCAGGCGCTCAACGTGGCCAAGCGCTTGCGGGATGCCCTGCGCAACAGCATGTTCTGCAAGGAGGAAGGACTGAATCTGAACGTGCGCGCTTCGATCGGCCTGGCGACGTACCCGCACGACGCCAAGTCGTCGCACGATGTGATCCGTCAAGCCGACGAGATGATGTACCTGGTGAAGAACACGACTCGCGACAATATCGGCATTGCACAGCGGGGAGTGATGAAGTAGATTGCTCGTCATTCGACGCTCCATCGTTACAGGCTAGGGCGTCTTGCTTCCCGGAAACTAGCTTCGTCTCTGCGCAACTGGGTTCGCATTCCTCTCCAGAAACTAAGCTGCCGGGGCTTCGATTATGTGGAATCCAAGAATGGCGGCTTTGCGCTTGAGATAATTAATCTGCAGCCCGCGGTGTTGAGCTTCATAAAACTCGGCTCCCCGGTCGACGAATTGCATCCCATAG
>DASPST010000108.1:0-12015 GCA_035623795.1 Terriglobales bacterium | reverse complement strand
TGGCTTCTGGCCCTAGCCCAGGTTTGCAAGGTGCTGCGCTCCTGGTCGGAAAGCGAGAGCGGTGCAGCCGTTCGGCTCATGACCGCATGATATATACGGGCTGCGCATAAGTAAAGCTATTTATGACGCACTACACTAGCGTGCGCCGCAGGGTGTGGAAACCCAATGGGCCCGGCGATCCCTGCCTTTCGGGCAGCTGGCTGAAGGTGATCGGACACCAACATGTTTGCACAGGGTGGCTTTTTCCCCTTCAACCGGAAGCTCGGAAAGACGAGGTCGCCGTCGGTTGCGTAAGGTGTCTCCTTGCGCCACTCTTCCAGCGATCCGGCGAGCATGGGATGCATGGGGACGGGCTTCTTCGATGCTTGGCTTTTCAGCGGCCCGAACTTGCGGTACACGTAAGCACGGGTTACCCGGATACACCAATGGGCCCAGTCGACGTCCGACCACCGCAACGCCAGAAGCTCACTGATGCGAAGCACGGTGGCTGCATCTGCCAAAACCAACACCCGGTACATGCCAGTCAGATTCGCCAGAATGTCAACGCACTGCGCGAGCGTAAGCACTACGGGCTCGTAGTCGCTGACGGATGACTGCCGCACGAATAGCATGGGATTGGCTTCCTGGCTTCTCGGCAGGAGGCCATACCGCTGCCCGTGCTTAAAAATAGCAACCATCACATTGCGAATCTTCACCCAACGTGGGGTTCGACAGCTCGGCTTCCCGGTGCAAGTCCCGTAGCCACTTCTGGATGGCAACCGGTTCCATCTCACTCGCCCGTACCATCTCCCACCGCGGGAGGATGTGCCGGTTGAGATACCCCTGGTAAGTTGCCACGGTCGAATGTGCCTTCGGGATCGCAGCATCGGTTTGATCATCGCCGAGTTCCACCCGCACGTAATCCTTTGCTAGCTCGCCGAAAGTAGTCGGTTTGAGGGTTATCGCTACAGGAGCATTGGGGTCAAAGTGCATCTTGCGAAGCTTGGCCCAGGCCCCAGCTTCAGTTTTCAACTCGGACGGCTTGAGCCCAAAGGCCGCGCTAGGCGTCGGACTGAAGGTCGATGTAGATGCCCTTCCCGCTTCACTCGTCGAACAACTCAAGCAGGGTAAGGTGAACTTGGATGACCCTGCCGTCACCCTCGCGCTATTGAAACTCAATTCCGTCATCGGTGTTACAGGTTTCTTTAATCCCGATGGCAGCCTGAAATCGGTGGGCAGTTCGGAAGACACGCTCGGAATCCTCTGTGGTCGGTATGCCGTCTCTACCTGTACCGACTGCGGAACCAGTCTGTGTCTATCACATGCCGAGACCTGCCATATTTGCCACAAGGTGTTCTGCGGGGCGTGCCTCGGCTTTCATCTGGATGGACACGCGAAGCCAGCCAAAAAGGATGTCACGTCCGCCTCTAAGAAGAGAACCGCGTAGGCCATCTATACCTGCCATTTGAGCCCGGCGAACGGATTACAGCAGTTGACTTCCGGTTTGCTCGTCACACAGGACCTGGGCGCTTCTTGATCGGCTAAACCGGCTGCATCATATGCTGATGTCCGCACGCGATCAATCTTGCGCTTGCCCCGGGCACTCGATACCCGCAACAGCATCATCCGGCCACTTACCGACCACGGACAAGTCATAAACGTAAGCTGCTTCAACTCACCGGTTGCGACATTCAGGCGCCAGAAAATCCGGCTTACTTCCTCGGCCGCTCACACTCAAAGTTCGCGGCGTCATTCGGATCGCCGCTGCCTTTGTACTTCGCTGCCTGCGGATACGGGCACAGAGGCCGCGTCATCTTCGCGTGCGTTCGGTCCTGGCCTTCGAACTTCGACGCAATAATTATTGACGGCGCCGCGGCGTTTTCCACCCACTGCTCCAAAGACGCGTCCACGCTGTGCTGCGGGTCGTCGAACTTCAGATCACCGACCGCTCCGAACGAATCCGGCCCCGGGCCTCCGGCGCAATGTTGCATGCCCGGCGCCATGTAGAGGCGGACGAAAGAGTCGACATCTTTTCCCCCCATCTTCTTGATGACGCTCTCGTAATAGTCGATCGTGTTCAACGCCGTGATCGCCGGATCATTCCAGCCGTGATAGAGAACCAACTTTCCTCCGCGGGCTTTGAATGGCTTGAGGTGGGGATCTGTAGCGTTCAGGGCCTGCGCGGTTCTCTCATTGGCTGCTTTCAGGTCCGCATCAACCTTGAACGTCTTGTAGTCCCAATCGGACTTCCCGAATACAAAGTCGGAAAAGAATCCGTTGCCGAAAAACGCCATGAGACTCTTCACGGGCGCCGGGCCGGTGATCCAGAGTCCCCAGCCGCCTTGGCCCTCTTCGGCGCCGGGCAGATAGCCGGGGTAAACCACGTGCCCTTTGGAATCAAGCGTTCCCGCGTAGAGTTTCTTCAGCGCAGTGACCTGCGCAGCCGTCAGGCATTTGTCGGAATCCTCTCCCTTGCACTGGATCGTCGCGGGATCGAAGTGACACTGTCGCGGATCGTTCAGAATCCCATCGTGCACGCCGTCCACCTCGTCGCACGCGGCGTTCACCGCCGCCGCAATCGTGGGAATCTTTGCCGGAGGAATGAAGCTGGCCGAATCCATCGTCAGGGCCTGGGTATCATAAGCTGCAGTCGCGAGCAGAGCAGTCCAGTAGTTCGCCGGAGCGCCGGCTAAGATTCCGTCATAGTCCTCGGGATAACGTTGGGCTTCCATCAACGCCTCACGCCCGCCGTCGGAACATCCGGCGAAGTATGAGCGCTGCGGAGGCTTGGAGTAATAAGCCGCGATTACTGTCTTGGCGACGCGCGTCATCTCATGAATTCCGCGATGACCGAAATCGATAATCTTTTCCGGGTGCCCCATCGCCCAGCCCGCGTCAATCGGAGATCCCGTATGGCCCGTGTCAGTCGCCGTCGCGGTATACCCCGCCTTCACCGACATTGCGAGTTGCATATCGTCAATCAGTCCGGCGAATCCGCCATTGCCGATCCCTTGTAGCTTGCCATTCCATCCCGAGACCGGAAGCCAAACTTCGAGTTTGATGTCGGAGTCTGAGGTCGGCTTCGCCTCGGCAACGACGCGGCAGAATGCCGGAAGACTCTTATATAAAGGCGAGAGATCGGTGCCGCTAAACGGCGCGGGAGGGCCGTTGAACGTGCCCGCCGCAACCGTCTGCGCAATCGTAATCGTAATGTTGGGAATCTTTGCCGCAGTCAGGCGTTCGCACGCGTCCTGGGCGTAGGCTGCTGCGCTGGAGAACAGCAGTATGAACGCGACAGCCCATCGGGAAGATCTTTCTTTCATCTGTGCTCTCCTGAGTCTCAGCTACTGCAGTCCTGCAGCTTTTTCCATGAAAGCCGCCTGATCCGCTTTCATCTTCTTTAACTACGATCAACAGGGACATCAAGAAGTAGAAGTAATGGCCAACAGGCGCGCACGCCAAGCCATCCTCGCGATTCCATCCGACTGGACGCGAGACGACGGAAATTGCAGCTTCACATCCTCGGCTTTGTAGACGACTCCCATTCCGCCACCACCAAGTTTCTCGACAATTCGGCAGTGCGAGATGGGTTTCGCCGACCATTGGAGGGCAATCTTAGGCTGGCTTACATGTGCAGTCAATCGGCCCGCCCTGATTCCCCATCGGTGCGCGGAGGAGGCTGCGACTGTGAGCGAGTGGTCGGCAAACCGGAGATTGAGCCGTTGGCCGTGATTGGCGTTATATCTCTATTACACTCTCGAGGGCGTTTTTGAGGTATTGGCGACAGCCACATTCAGTCAGTTTTTGATTACGAGCTTTTTGCGACGATGAAGACCTTCAACTCGCACTACGTTTGGACCGACGTCTTTGAGAAGCGCCATGGCAACTGGTTGGCGGTAGCATCGCAGACCGCAGAGATAAAGTAGCTCGCCATAACTCGTACGGCATACCGACCAACGTTCACGCCCGTACTTCCTCAACTTCCGCCGTGTCCGCGCCCCCCTGAAGTCCGCGACGAAAACCAGATTCCCCAGAGTAGAGTCCACGGGTTAGTCTTCCAACCGTCCTACAGTCCCAACCGTCTCACAAGTCTCTCGTTGCTGTTAGTCAGTCTCACAGTCCCATGTTTATTAAGTACAAAGCAGCATCCCGAGGTTGGCCACGCTGAGCCCCTTGTCGCGCTGTGCTCGAGTGTTTCGCCGCCAAGGGCGACGTTTTCGTTGGGCTGATGTACCACAATAGTAAAAAGTGGGACTGTTGGGCATTAAGGCCACAGCGCCTCAGCTACCTGTCGGTTTCGATACCAGACCCACGCGATGATCAGCGCTACGCCAACAGCACATAACGAGGGTGTCCCGCGTGTACGTGAGTCTTGCCATCAGGCAACTGGACAGTATTTGGTCGAGGTCGTGCAGCCAATTCTCCCAGTCGTCCGGCACGGCCGCGGGCCCCTGTAGCCCCCCCCAACTAAGGCTACTCGCTGGATCACTTCCTTATAGAGAGAGAGGCTCGATCAAGACTGCGCGCTCCGCCACAGCGACACGGCGACCTGCAGCCTATTTCCTCTATGTTAGTTCTTGACTTCGCTCCACCATCCGGGGGGGTCATACACGCTCCACGCCAAGCCACGACTTGGCGATCACCTTCAGATTACCTTTGTAGGCGCGGCCCACCGGATGCTCGCTGCCATCAGTCGTACGCAGTACATACGTACCCGTGTTATCGCGTCGCAAGTCTTTGACTAGAGTTGTATTCACTAGAATGGACCGATGGATTCTCACGAATCCGAGCGGTCTCAATTTCTGTTCAGCGGTGGCCATCGTTTCCCTCACAAGATAGCATCCGGATTTGTGCACAAGGGCGACATAGTTCCCCTGAGCCTTGGCGGCCACCACGTCGATTGGGTCCGCAAAAAGAACCCTGCCCTTTGCCTTGATTGCAATTCGCGCAACTTCGCTTACACCGTCACTCTTGGCGTGAGTCTCCTCATCTAGAAACACTTCGGCCCCTGGTAACGAGGTCCTGCCCGATGTTGCCAAGCATCCCCGGTTATTCACCTCTCTACCAGCGATCTTAGGCGCCGAACCATCCAGCCGATCGGTGATCAAGCGGCTGGTGTCTTTGCCAGAATCTGCGTCCGTTGCGAAGAAACGTGTCAGCTTCTCCATACTTCACCAATCTACTGAGGATAGTGACCAGCGAGGCTGGGCGGGGTCTATCGCGGCATCCACACTGGGGGATGAGTTGGTGACCTCCGAAGATGTCATAAGGTACACCTCAAATGCCATCTGCAAAGGCTGGATCTGAAGAGATTCGGCCCTTGATGTGGCGCCCTTTCTCGATGAAATGTCCTACATAACCGGGGCAAGTGTTCCGTCTGACCACCTGCCTACGGGAACAACAAAGACGTCGATCGGCTGCGCGCCTTTGAACTGTGGATTCAGCATCACCGGTGATTTCGGCAAGTCGGCGCCCCAAATCGCGCCGTCCAAAGGAGGGGCATAGAACATCAGGTGCGCCAAGTTGTGATCGTCATCATCGGTGAGATAGGCCCCCTTCGACATCATGTAACTCATGGCGCCGGGTTCAAGCCCTGGCAGCTCACCTCTTTCGAATGCTGCCTTGTTGCCGTCGATGATCTCAGCCTTCGTCTTCCCCGCCAAAACCATCTCTGTCCTCTTGTAAGTGGTCGGCAAGACGGATCGCGCAGCCGGAGGATTGAAGCAGATCGGACCCCGAAGCTTGGGGTTCCAAAACTCCGGAGCATCGGCGGGCGACATCCATCCACGCTCCACCAGACATACAAATCCGTTCTTGCCTTCGACAGCAGTTTCGTAGCCGTGCCGTCCTAGAACCAGGACCGTCGCGTCGCGCGAGATGGACTCTGGAGCGGCACTTCGTGCCAAGGCAATCTCGGCATTTCGGTCTGTCATCAGGTACTCATCAACCGGCGCCATGTTCGGGTACTTGGTTTTGGCCTCTTGCGACCATGCTTCTCGCGCTTCAAGAACCATGCTGAAGGCGAGTGCCAGGGCGGTAATTGCGGCGAATCGATGGGAGTTCATCGGTTTCTCCATACGGTTACGGCTCCTGCGTGTACGGCGTGGGGGACCTTATTTCGTTTGTTTCCCTTCCCCATTTCCCAGAATAAGTTGATATCAACTCTAGCATGAAACAAAAAAAAAGGTTTACCATATGAATCTATGGCGAGAGTTCGAGGCACATCGTATGAAACAACGATCCTGGTCCGCGATTCTTGCCTCTGCCTCCATGTGCAGCGGGCTGCGCGAGCGCTCGCGCGGCGATTCGACAATGCGCTGCGCCCGCTCGGTCTGACCAATGGCCAATTTTCCCTTATGATGTCCTTGAACCGCCCTGAGGCGCCCACAATTGGGGCAGTGGCATCATTGCTGGCCATGGATCGGACAACTTTGACCGCTGCCCTGAAGCCGTTGCGACGCCGCAGTCTGATCAAGATCACGACCAACCACGATGACCACCGTGCTCGTCTGCTGGAGTTGACTCCCCAAGGGAGAAAGTTGCTAGCACGCGCCGTACCAGTGTGGACGACTACCCATGCCGCAGTGGAGGCCCGTCTCGGTGCTGGCGAACCCGACCGTCTGCGGAAGAACTTGCGCACGCTCTCCTGAACGCCGGTGCGCCGGAATCTGCCGGACATAACATCGAACCTCCGTCTCTGTTGGGACCTCATCCCCTTAGCCATGACTTCCAACCGACTTCAAATTCCACTTGACTCTTAATCCCCACCTCAGCCTGTGCGCTTCTTTGGCACGCGAAGAGAGTCGAGCCACCCCACGATATTTCTGATCCCCACTTTCCACACGTTCACATCTTGGGCATTTTTGGCCAACATGACGTAGCCCTCGTACATTGCGATCAGAAAGCTGGCAGTCTCGCCCACATCCAGGTCGCGGCGAACCGTACCTTCCGACTGCCCCCTCCGCAAAGCCGTGGCTGTGCCTTCCTGCCATTCCTGGAATACCTTCGCCAAGAGCTTGCGGAAACGTTCGTCCTGCTGAGACATCTCCTGCGCCAGATTGTTCAGGGGGCAGCCGGCACGCACCACTTCGGGCCGAAGTGATGTCGCCTCGACAATGCCGATCAAAGTGTCGATGGGGTCGGCGCCGCTGCGGAAAGGACGCAACCACTTGTCCCGGAGGGATGATGCGATGACCTCTTCGACGATGGCATATCCCAAGGCTTTCTTGCTGTCGAAATGATAGTAGAGGGCTCCCTTGGTAACCCCAGTGGCGGCCAGGATGGTGTCGAGGCCAGTACTCTGGAAACCGGATTTGTGAACCTCCCGGAATGCCGCCTGCAGCAGCAGCTTCCGCGTGCGCTCGGGATCGCGTGACCTTCTCTTTCTTCCTCGGCGTTGGTGAAGAAACATACCGGCCAGTATGTATGTTAAATGCCGAGCAGAGTCAAGAGCCAAATGTGGCGATCAGCCAGGTCGATGACGTTGCACCGCAGCGCGCCATCCGCAGTTTCATAATTTAGGCACCAGTAGATTCCATTTTTGGAAGGTTTGCGGCCTCGAACACTCGGGGGCTGCTCTCAACACTGGAGGGCGTGCGAGTTTCTCGAGGTACAGAACGGGAAGCGCAAATTCACAATTGCTTAGTTCATCACATTCCCAAGGAACGGTCTGGACAGAAACTCTCCGCGGCAGTGCGAATGCAGACAAGAAATTCGCTAGGCACAGGTAGTTCGTTGCGAGTGTACCCGTCGCTGGAGTGATTCGACTGCCTGTAAGGGGGAACCATGCCCAGCCGCCAACTCACCACAGTTCGTATCCTGTTCGTTCTTTGCCTGTTCGTTCCATTCCTACAGGCGCAATCAACGAACACCGGAATAGTTAGCGGAACGGTTACGGATTCTTCAGGAGCAGTCGTGTCGGGAGCTACGGTCACGCTGACTGATGTAGCAACGAACACTCCGCGAACTGCTTCGACGAACAATGCGGGGCATTATGTGCTCGTCAATGTCCCCCCGGGCCGGTACGACCTGACCATTACCAAGCAGGGGTTTTCGACGACCAAAGCTCCGCTTCATGTTGAGGTCGGTCAAGCCACTACTTTTGATACGGCATTGCAGGTTGGCGGATCCTCCGTCGTGGTCGAAGTGACTGCTGCTACTAACGAACTGCAGACCATGAATGCCACGATCGGCAATACTGTCACCAGCCAAGCTTTGGAGAACTTGCCTACTCTGGGCCGCGATACCAGTTCGTTCGTCACCCTGCAACCTGGCGTGAGCCCCGATGGCAGTGCTGCTGGCAGCGTGGTGGACCAGGCGGTTTTCATGCTCGACGGGGGCAACAACAGCAACGACATGGACGGCAGTTCGGGTGTCTACAACCCGAATTTTGGCGACGATCCAACTGGGGGGTTGTTTTCCAACAAGGCTAATCAAATCAGCGGAATAGTCAACGGGATCAATGGCGGCCAACCCTCGGGCGTGATGCCAACCCCAGTCGATAGCGTGGAAGAGTTCAAAGTCGCGACCACGAACCAGACCGCCGACTTCAACAATTCGTCTGGTATGCAAGTGTCAATCGTCACCAAGCGAGGAACCAACGCATGGCATGGTACGGCGTACGAGTATTATTTGGACAATAACTTTTCTGCTAACACTTGGGACAATAATCAGGCCACCCCGAAGATACCAGTACCGGACTGGCATCGGAACTGGTTCGGAGGGGCGGTTGGCGGCCCGGTCATCCCCAAGGAGATTCTGGGGGGAAAGACGTACGCCTTCTTCAATTACCAAGGCGCACGTTGGCCGAACTCCGAGACCATCACTAAGCTCGTCCCGAGTGTTGATATGCGCAACGGGATCCTGCACGATCTTACTAACCCTTCGATAACTTATAACCTGAACAGGCTTGACCCACGCGGCATTGGGATGAATTCCTACATGCAGCAGTTGTGGAACAAGTATATGCCCCTTCCTACCCCGGGAGCGGGTTGTGGTGCCCTAGCGGGCGGTGGTTACTGTGACGGGGTCAACACGCTCGCCTTCAGGGCGAACCTAGCCCTTCCGCAAAACGACAACTTCGGGGTGGTGCGCCTCGATCACGACTTCGGAGAGAAGTGGCACTTCCAGGCGAGCTACCGCTACTACCATCTGATACGCGCCACGGACGATCAGGTTGATATCGGAGGATTTTTCCCCGGCGATACGTTGGGTACCCCAACTTCGCTCACTAACCGCCCGCAAGTGCCCTGGTACCTTGTCTTGGGGATGACCACGAACCTCAGTGTGCATGTAACCAATGATTTCCGCTACAGCTTCCTGCGCAACTGGTGGCAGTGGGGATCGCACGGCGACCCCCCGCAGTTTTCCAACTTGGGTGCAGCCCTCGAGCCGTTTGGCGAGCAGACACCGACTCAGGTACCCGCTCCTTACAATGTCAACAACCAGCAGACGCGCACGCGCTTCTGGAATGGGAGAGATCATTTCTTGCGGGACGACGTTTCCTGGCTGAAAGGCAGCCACTTGTTCCAGTTCGGCGGTCAGTACCAGCATAACTGGAACTACCACCAGCGCACCGACAACGGTGGAACCGTCAATTACTATCCTGTATACCAGATTGGAGATGCTGCGGGCTCCGGCACCGTCGACCTGTCGTCCTTGGGTTCCGCTTTCTCGCCCACTAACACCATTCTCACCCGCGAGGCGGCCGCAGTCCTGGGGATCGTGACCGACACGCAGCAGGTATTTACCTACAACGTTTCCGGTTCGAATCTCGTCCGGAATCCACCACTCACGCCGGCATATGATCGCGTCACTATTCCTTACTACAACCTGTACATGAATGACACGTGGCACATGAAACCATCTCTCACCGTTACGTATGGTCTCGGGTGGGCTTTGGAGATGCCCCCCTCGGAGCAAAATGGTAAGCAGATCCTGCTCGTCGATTCAACCGGCCGACAGATCGACACTCAGTCGTATCTGGCACAACGCCAGCAAGCCGCACTCCAAGGGCTGGTCTACAACCCTCTAATCGGTTTCAGCCTGATCGGCAGTGCCACCGGACATCCGAGTTACATGTACGGCCCGTACTATCACGCGTTCAGCCCGCGTCTCGCAATAGCGTGGAACCCGGATCTGGGGGATAGGTTGGGGGGAAAGAACACAGTGTTCCGCGGCGGCTACGGGCGAATCTACGGGCGCTTAAACGGCGTCGGCCTGGTGCTGGCGCCACTGCTCAGCCCTGGCTTAATCTACCCGGCTAGTTGCGGGTACGTTTTCAAAGGGGGGCCGAACGGGTCGTGTGGCACGACTGGCCCCAACATCAATAGCGCTTTTCGCATTGGAACTGATGGCACAAGCCCCGTAATTCCGGCCCCAGCCGCCACGGTGAGCCAACCGCAGTTCCCGGGGGTCAACGGGAACGCTCCAGCTTTTAGCGCTGCGCCCCTGGACCCGAAAACCCGGCCGAATTCTGTCGACTCGTTTGACTTGACGATTCAACACCAGTTCTCGAGTAAGGTCTCGCTGGAGGTGGGCGGCATCAGCCGTTGGATCCACAACACACTTCTGTCGGTCAATCTCAACTCCGTGCCGTACATGATGACCCTAGGCGGGCAGCAGTTCCAGGCCGCCTATGCCAACCTAGAGAAGGCGATGGGTTGTGCGACCTCATACGCCGCCTGCCAGGCGGCGACTGTGGGGATGACCGTTGCCCCGCAGCCTTTCTTCGAGGCAGCGCTCGCGGGAACCGGTTTCCCCTGCACGCCGAGCTGCACTCAGGGGTTGGTGAATAACGCCACTTTGTTCGGCGACCTGCAAACCCAGCAGGTCTACTCGCTGTGGACAAGTCTGGACCACGGAGGAAAAGCGCCCGGATTTAATTTCCCTGCCAGCACCCTGTTCGGCTCAGGTCAAATCTCGGACAACATCCTCACGAGTACGAGTTTGGGGCATGGTAATTACAATGCCGCTTTTGCCACGCTCAAGTTCAATAACTGGCGTGGAATCACCCTGCAGAACAATTTAACCTTTAGCAGGGCATTGGGGACGGGCGACGTCATTCAGGCCACGAGCGAGCAAGGTGTCGTGGACCCGTTCAACTTTAATACTCAGTATGGAGTGCAACCGTCGGATCGCAAATTGGTGGATACGATGTTCCTGGTTTACCAGGAGCCGTTCTATCGTGGCCAACAAGGCTTTCTGGGACATATTTTAGGGGGCTGGACCCCTTCGTTTGTTTTCACAGCCGGCAGCGGTGCGCCACTGTTCTGCGGCACCTATGTAAATTTCGGAACCGAGGGTTATAGCGGTGCACAGGAGTTTGGATCGACCACTGGCAACGGCTCCGCCACGGATGCAAACTGCGTACTGGGGGGCGGGCCACCGTCGGCGTCGTTTCACAATCTCAACGGAGTCTACACCGCCTTTGGAGATCCAACGGCGGTGTACGGTAGGCTTCGTCCTCTGATCCTGGGCTATGATACCCGCAGCAGTGGGTACGGGGCGTTCCGCGGCCTAAAGTACTGGAACTTGAATTTTGGGGTCAAGAAGAACATCAAAATTACAGAACACTTCAATGCTGAAGCTTCGCTCAATGTCAACAACATTCTGAACCACAACCAACTGCTGGATCCAACACTCTTCGTTACAAGTCAGCCAGCTAGTTTCGGGCAGTTTTCCATTGAGGGAACTACTCCACGAACAATGGAGATGGGTATTCGGGTCAACTTCTAGTAATTGTGGGGAGACGTGCATTTCTTGCTCCGCCCCATTAGCCTGCTTTGGGTATGCTCTTTGCGCTTGCTTTGCAACTGCCGGGATTGCGCGCCGTCCGACTTGATATAGTCCGTCAGGTTACCGATATGTAGCATGGCGTCCGAGCTTTTCGGGTCACTAGCAGGCTGCTGAAAAAGTACTGCTAATCCACAGCTGAGTATGTTACGAGAAGGCATGCGCGGAACAGATCAGCAGCAGAATCATGTGTTCAGTTACTTGTCACCCGAAAGCCGCGTGCGCCAGGATCATCCACTGCGT
>DASPST010000027.1:0-128805 GCA_035623795.1 Terriglobales bacterium | reverse complement strand
GCTGGGTATCCCGACTACCCTGGATCGCCTGATCCAGCAGATGGTCTTGCAGGTCTTGCAACGGAGTTGGGACCCGACCTTCTCCGAACATAGCTACGGGTTTCGACCCGGACGCTCGGCGCATCACGCCGTCGCCCAGGCGGGTGATGGAAAGCATTACTCGGTTTCTCACCACGAAGCTCAAACTCAAAGTAAATCAGGCGAAGAGTGCGGTGGCTCGGCCGAAGGACAGGAAGTTCCTCGGATTCAGCTTCACGGGCGGCAAGCAACCGCGACGGCGCATTGCACCGAAAGCGATCTTGCGGTTCAAGGAGCGAATCCGGGAGCTGACGTGCCGGACCCGAGGAATCAGCATGGAGCAGAGAGCCAAGGAACTCTCTGAATACCTACGCGGCTGGCGAAGCTACTTTGGCTTTTGCCAGACGCCCTCGATACTGCACCGCCTTGATCAGTGGCTCCGGCGCAGACTGCGGTCTGCGCTCTGGAAACAGTGGCGGCAAGGGAGGACGCGGTTTGCGGAACTCCGCCAACGAGGCATCGGACGTGATCTCGCTGCTCAAACGGCGGGCAGTCCCCATGGCCCATGGCGGATCGCTAACAGCCCTGCCCTTGGCTTCGCTCTGCCGAATGCCTACTTCGACTTGCTCGGCATCCCCTGTTTGACTGCTTCGCACTAAGCTCAACTCGCCGAACCGCCGTGTACGGACCCGTACGCACGGTGGTGTCGCAGGGACAGCGGGTGACCGCTTACCTATGCCAATTGGGGCAAGAGTTGCGAAATCCCTGATAGTTAACCACCAGGAGCACGGGGGACCCACAGGCAAGTCGCTCAGGGACGGGCAGAGCAGGCAAACCGTTCTTCGATCCCGGGGCGGCTTGCTACTTTTTGTGTGTACGATTCATCATCATGGACATGATGCGATGCCGGGTGAAGGTTCTGTTGCAAGTTCTGTTGCCGGTTCTTCTGCTGGCCTTGTCGGCGCGTGCCGGCATCGTGGAGGATGTTCGCGGGGCGTTGGCGCTGAACAATTTTGCTGCTGCCCAATCCGAACTCAATGCGTACCAAATGCAAAAGGGGACCTCACCCGAATACCTCGAAGCGATGTCCTGGATGGCGCGGGCATTACTGGCCAACGCACACTACGACCAGGCGGAAGACTATGCCAAGCAGACGCAGAGACTCGCCGTGGAACAGTTAAAGACCCGCAAGCTCGACGCGGAGGAGCATCTACCCACTGCGCTGGGGGCAGCCGTCGAAGTCGAAGCGCAGGCGATGGCAGCCCAGGGGCACAAGCCGCAGGCAGTTTCCCTGCTGCGCGGCGCCTTGCGCAGCTATGCGAACACTTCCATCGAGCCGCGGCTGCAGAAAAATCTGAACATGCTGACCCTGACGGGACAGCCGGCACCTCCACTGAAGGCTCCGGAACACCTGGGTCCGGCTCCGGCGGCGCTGTCCGAGATGAAGGGATCGCCAGTACTGCTGTTTTTCTGGGCGCACTGGTGCGTGGACTGCAAAGGGGAATCGCCGATCCTGGCGCGGCTGCGAACCGAGTACGGGCCGCGCGGGCTCATGATAGTGGCGCCGACCCAACGCTACGGGTACGGGGCGCGCGGGGAAGAGGCGTCGCCGCAGGCGGAATTGCAGTACATCCAGAACGTGTGGCAGCAGTATTATCCCGGACTCGCGGGCGTGCCGGTGCCCGTCAGCCAGGCGAATTTCAAGGTGTATGGCGCGAGTACGACGCCCACGCTGGTACTGATCGATCGTCAGGGGAGGATCACGTTCTACCATCCCGGCGCTTTGCCCTACGCGGAGTTGCGGGCTGCCATCGATAAGGCGATCGAATGAGATGAAGAATTGGCCCTCCGGCGGCATGAGTTCTTCGCGGACGGGGGCGCCCGCGCTACACTCGATCAGAGTTCTGCTAATTTTCAGAGGGGGGAGAACGAAACCCCACGTGACAAGCCAGGACGCGACTGCGG
Organism: Terriglobales bacterium; assembly: GCA_035623795.1. Classification (GTDB taxonomy): domain Bacteria; phylum Acidobacteriota; class Terriglobia; order Terriglobales; family Acidobacteriaceae; genus DASPST01. Next base: position 126,822 of record DASPST010000027.1, on the reverse strand, counting down.
CCAAGATTATCCACGTAACGCTGAGCGGGCTGCCGCTCAGCTTCGATCTGAAATGGCCGTTTCACCAGTCGATGGCCGGGGCGGATTTCCGGGTCCTGCATGTGGACATCCGGCTCGAAGGCAGCGACGGGCTGCATGCCCCGGTGGCGCTGAACCTCTCCGCGACGGTGCGAGAAGTATTTCCTTCGCTGGAGCCGAAGGACACCCAGGGGCCGCTGATCAATGCGCTGCGCAAGGAGGTGGACCGGCGGCAGCTGGAGTTTGTGAAGTCGGGGAAACTGGTCCCGGTACACTTCTCCAGCCGCTTCTGGGATTTCAAACGCAACCAGTGGTGTTTCGGGAAGGCGGATGACGCGGCCATGACCACCCTGCTCGAACGCAAGATGTACTGGCAGACGAAGTTGGCCGGAGGCGATGTCTGGATCGGCGACGCCACCGACGCGCAATACCTGCAGACGACCACCGATCACCTGACGGAACTGGCGAACCGGCTGGCGCGCCAAGGGCTGATCAGGCTGGAACGGCGATACGCGACGGCCGGCGGGGCGCTGATGGGGCAAGCCGAGAAGTACGAATCGGCGATGCGCGACGCGCTGGCCGACCTGGAAAAGAAACATGCGTTTGAACGAGGGTAGAGGGGGACGGCGCACCGAGCTGGAACCTGGGCACCGTGGTTCAGCGGAAATTGGTCGGGACCTTTGCAGGCGACTTGAAATTTCGTCACACGGTAACCGGCAGGCCCAAGGTACGCCGGTTTTCCCCCGTCTGTGAAAGCTGCGCCGCCGCTTCCAAGCATCTCGCCACGGATCCAGTGATTCCGGAAGAGCCAACTTGGAACCGCACCGGGTTGCCGAGGACAGGGTGCGGCGCTGCCCTGCGGGATCGAAAGCTGCGAGAGGGATAGCGTGGAAGGCCTGGCTAACTATTGTCCGCTGCTCGACTATCTGGCGGAGATCAACGCACCCCGGACATTCCTGTTGGTGGACGTGGGCTGTTCGGGAGGTATTGCCCGGCCATGGCGGAGGATGCGAGGCAGGTTGCGCGCGATCGGGTTCGATCCCGACGTGCGGGAGATCGAAAGGCTGAGGGCACGCGAAAAGAATCCGAATGTCAGTTACGAAAATGCGTTCGCCGGGCTGCCGCCGGACCATCCCTTTGCCCGCCAGAGACATGATCGCTTGGAACTGGAGCGTAATCCCTGGCTGCGCCTGAGCACCGCCCGCTATCTTGAGTTGGTTTACCCCTCGCAGCGGGAGGCAGCCGACAAGGAGAAACGGTCGGCCAATCTTTGGCAGGCAGCTCAGCTGGCAGACCGCGCATCGCCGGTCATCTTGCCCGAATACCTGCTGGGCAAGGGAATCGCGAGCCTCGATTTCCTGAAGATCGACGTGGACGGCGCTGATTTCGACATTCTCAATTCCTTCGACCACGCGCTGGCAGAGCTGCAGGTTCTGGGGGTAGGAATCGAAGTGCGGTTTTGGGGTTCGGAGGGTGGAACGGATGGTGCATTCCATAACGTAGACCGGTTCCTGAAAGCGCACGGTTTCGAATTGTTCAACCTCACGCTTCGCAGATATTCGACGACGGCGCTGCCCAGCCGGTTCCAAGGACGGGCGCCCGGAGCCACCGAGTTCGGCCGTGTCCACCAGGGGGATGCGATGTATGCACGCGACCTGGGCAGCGGCCTTTACCGAGAGTTTGCGAATTCGCTTTCGGCCGACAAGATCCTGAACCTGGCGGCGATTTTTGCGATTTTTGATCTCCCTGACTGCGCAGCCGAGTTGTTAGTCGAATTCCGAGATTTGCTTTCCTGCTGTTGCACCGTGGATCGGGCGCTGGATGCGCTGGCGACACAGGCCAGGGGCGGACCGGCCGGCTACCGGCGACACCTGCAGCGATTTGTGCAACACCCCCGCACATTTCTGGGGACGAAGAATCCGCTGCTTACGATCAGCCGAGCCTGGATGAAGGGATACCGCAAGTGGAGAGCCAGGATGGAGTTGTTGCGCCTGGAGCGAAGCTGATTCCGGGTGCGCCCCGGGCTAGGCCTGTTCGGCTTCCGTAACCGTCGGGAAGAAGCGAAAAAACTGGTCCACGTGGGTCGCCTTAAACAAGTTGCGGATGCGGTCGTTGACCCCGACCAGGGCGAGTGAGCGGCCGTTCTGGTTGTGGGTGACGTAGGCCCCCACCACAGCGCCCAAGCCGGCCGAATCCAGGTAGGGAACGGCTGTGAAGTCCAGGACCAAGTGGGGCCGGTCGTTGCTCCGGACCGCCCTCTGAAACGGAAACAGACTGGACATAAGCAGTGGGCCGGAAAGACGCAGGACGCGCCCTCCCGGTCTGGAGCCGGGCAGTTCCTCAAGATGGAAGGGTTGCGGAGACGGATCAGCCATAGGGCTGATGATAATGTCTAGCCTAGCCGCCCTTGTTACAGCAATGTTAATTTGGTCAAGCGGATCGCTCGACCGACCGATGGGGCGAGCTGCGAGGTGAGGCGATGGCGTTAGGAGTGGGAGACAAGGCCCCGGAGTTCGAGTTGCCCGCGGTGGAGGGAGAACGGCGGCTGACGTTCCGCTTGAGGGACTACCGGGGGAAAAAGAATGTGGTAGCCACGTTTCATCCGCTGGACTGGACGCCGACGTGCGAGTCCCAGGTGCCCAAACTCGATTCCATGCGAGAGAAGTTTGCCGAGGCTGAGGGGCAGCTGGTGGACATCAGTGTGGACTCGCTGGAGAGCCACGTTGCGTGGCAGCAGAAGGAGATCGGGATGATGCACTTTCCGCTGTGCTCGGATTTCTATCCGCACGCGGAGGTGACTGGAAAATTCGGCATCCTGCGACAGGAGCTGCCGGTGCCCGGCATCAGCGAGCGTGCGGCCTTCATCGTGGACAAACAGGGAGTGATCCGGTTTGCCAAGGTCTATCCCATCGACCAGATGCCGGATTTGCCGGGCTTGCTGGCGGAGCTGAGGAAGATCAGTGGTCAGGAGTCGGAGGTCTGACTCTACAATCTATCTCGCTTCGGGCCTCCATGTTCTTATCGCGGCCCGGGGAACGGAGACAAAGGTCCTCGGGATTAGCGGTCCCGGCGCCGGCTGCCGGGGTGCGGCGCTAAGCCTGGATTGCTTTCAATTCCCGCAGCAAGCAGGCGATATCATCGGGTGAATTATAGAAGTGGCAGGAGACGCGGACTCCGCCTACGTTTGAGGTGTAGCGGACCGAGACCAGGATCTTTTTCTCCAGGAGATGGTTCATCAGCTTGATGTTGGCTTCCGCCGAGCCAACGGAGAAAGTGACGATACCCGAGCGGTTTTCGGGCGCACGTGGGGTGATGACCTGGAGAGGTAGCGCATCGAGACCGGCGATGAGCTGATCGGTGAGGGCGTGAATGTGGCGGGCGATGCTGTCATGGCCCAGGGCGTGAATCAGGTTGAGCGAGGCAGCAAGGCCAATCGCTCCGGGATAATTCGCGGTGCCCCCATTCTCAAAGATGCGGGCTTCGCGAGTAAACTCGAAGTCTCCGACCGGAGCGATGGTGGGCGTCTGGAAATATCCGCCCCAGCCGCCGATGGGGGGTTCCACCGAGAGGTAGCCGGCGAGGGGCGGACGGAGGCGGGGCAGAATCTCACGGCGGATGTAGAGAAAGCCGCAACCGAAGGGCGCGTTAAGCCATTTGTGTCCGCCGCAGGCCAGGAAGTCGACCGGGGTGAAGCGGACGTCGAGCGGAATGGCGCCGAGTTGCTGAATGGCGTCCGCGACCAGCCAGATGCCGCGATCGCGGCAGAGTCGACTTAGGGCGGCGAGATCGATTCGGTAGCCGTTGCTCCACTGCACGGTGCTGACGGCGAGGACGCGGGTGCGGGGAGTGATGCGGGAGGCGAAGTCTTCGATCCTGACTTCGCCGTTATGGTTAGGGACGACATCGATCACCAGGCCGTCCTTCTTCTTTTGCAGCCAGGGGACGGCGACTTCGAGGAATTCCAGATCGGGGAGGAGGATGCGATCGCCGGGCTCGAGGGGGATTGCGCTGGCGGCCAGGGAGAGGCCATGGGTGGTGCTTTCGACCAGGGCGATCTCGTCCTCGCGGGCGTTGATCAGGCGGGCGATGGCAGGGCGGGCGGCGGCGCGCATCTGGTCCATGAAAATGTGGTGGTGGGTGGCGGAGTCGAGCGGGCAGACCATAGCCAGGTCGAGGAATTTCTCGATCGCCTCCACCGCGGGACGGGGCGTAAGCGAGCAGCAAGCGGCGTCGAGGAAGATCTTTCCGAATACTCCGGGGAAGTGCTGGCGGGCGGCGAGCATGGCGGGATAAATTTAAACACACCGCGGGAGGCTGAGTTTTCGCGGAAGGGGAGTTTGGCAAGGGCGCAAGAAGGTAGAAACCCCGGGCTGCGGCAAACAGCAAGGCGACCGGGATGCCCTCACAGGGCGGCGGCCGGCTCCTGGCGCCGGCGGGCCTGGATCTCGATGTAGACGTTGACCAGGGAGATGGCCGCGGGCGTGACGCCGGGGATGCGGGAAGCGTGGCCGAGAGTGCGAGGGCGGATCTTGATCAGCTTTTCCTGCATTTCGCGGGAAAGGCCGCTTACGGCACGGTAGTCAAACCACTCGGGAATGTTGCGTTGCTCGGCCTTCTTGAGCCGATCGATGGAGCGCTGCTGCTGCTGGAGATATCCGGCGTATTTGATTTCGGTTTCTACCGACTTGAGTTCGTTGCGGGCCAGGGCGGACAGGCGCTCGGCGTCAAAGAATTCGGGGGCAAAATTCCGCAGGATGGGCACGAGGTGCTCGATCGTGATCTCGGGGCGCTTGAGCAGTTGGGCGAGGGGCTGCCCGGAAAGGCGGTCGCTGTTCGCCGCCAGCTGGCCGAGACCGGGGGAAAGGTCGTCGGTCGTTGTCGGTCGTCGGTCATCGGCCGAGAGCGCAGTTACAATTCGGGTTGAAGGGCTGGGCAGCTTCTCCATCATGGCGGTGGTGAGCTTGGTTTGCTCCAGCAGCTGCTTCAGTTTGTGGTGGCGCTTGTGTTTGGCGAGGTAGTCGGCCCAGGCGGCATCGCTGATGAGGCCGACGCGGCGGCCGTAGGGGGTGAGGCGGCGGTCGGCGTTGTCGATGCGCAGGTGGAGGCGGAACTCAGCCCGCGAGGTGAACATGCGGTAAGGCTCGTTCGTGCCTTTGGAAATCAGGTCATCGATGAGAATCGCGGTATAGGCCTCGGTGCGGTCGAGGATGAGCGGCGATTGGTTCTTCACCTTTAAGGCCGCGTTGATGCCCGCCATCAGACCCTGGCAGGCGGCTTCTTCATAACCGCTGGTGCCGTTGATCTGGCCGGCGAGAAAGAGGCCGGCAATCTTCTTGGTTTCCAGCGTCCGCTCAAGCTCGGTGGGATCGATGGAATCGTATTCGATGGCATAGCCGGGGCGGAGCATTTCGGCAGTTTCCAGGCCGGGGATGGACTTCAGGATGGCCAGCTGGACGTCGATGGGCAGCGATGTGCTCATGCCGTTGACGTAGATCTCATGCGTGTTCAGGCCCTCGGGCTCGAGGAAGAGCTGGTGCTGAAGCTTGTCCGGGAACTTGACGATCTTGTCTTCGATGGACGGGCAATAGCGCGGACCGATGGACTGAATTTGCCCGCTGTACATCGGGGAACGATGGACGTTCTCGCGGATGATGCGGTGCGTCTCTTCCGTGGTGAAGGCGATGAAACAGGGGACTTGCCGGCCGTGATGGGCGACACGCTTGGTGCGGAAGCTGAAGGGCGTGGGATCTTCATCGCCGGGCTGCGCCCGGAAGCGAGACCAGTCAATCGTCCGCCCATCGAGCCGGGGCGGGGTGCCGGTCTTGAGGCGACACCCGCGCAGGCCGAGCCTTTTGAGGGCTTCCCCCAGCAGGACCGCGGGCGGCTCGCCGGAGCGCCCCGCGGGATATTGCTGTTCACCACAGTGGATGAGGCCGTTCAGAAACGTGCCGGTAGTGATGATCACGGCTGGGGCGCGGACAGTACGGCCGTCGCGCAGGCGAATGCCAAGGACGGTGCGCGCGGGCTCGAGTTCGTCGTTGGCGGTTCGACGTCGCTCGTCGGCAAAACCAGGTTCCTCGTCGCTGCGCCGCCCGGAATGACAAGCGGAAGCGCCGCTGGTTGCTGACGACCGACGAGGCATGACCGGCGACTGCTCCCGGACCGCCGACTCTTCCACGATCAGATCGGCCACTTCCGCTTGCTTGATCTTCAGGTTCGGCTGCGATTCCAGTACCTGGCGCATGTGGAGGCGATAGGCCTGCTTGTCGCATTGCGCACGCGGGGACCAGACGGCGGGGCCGCGCGAGGTGTTGAGCAGGCGGAACTGGATGCCGACGGCGTCGGTGACTTCACCCATAACGCCGCCAAGGGCGTCTACTTCGCGCACCAGATGCCCCTTGGCGATGCCGCCCACGGCCGGGTTGCAGGACATTTGCGCGATGAGATCGACGTTGAGGGTATAGAGGGCAGTCTTCAGGCCCATGCGCGCCGCGGCCATGGCCGCTTCACATCCGGCGTGGCCGGCACCTACCACCACGAGGTCGAATTGCTCGGTGAATGAGACAGTCATGCGTCTACCTGCCTGGGTCCTTCACCTCTCTCGGAATGTCGCCGACGGACTCCAGCACTTGCGGGTGCTCACGCCCGCGAACGGCTCAGGTTCGCACCCGGCGTCGAATTGCTCCGTGAAGGGCAGCCTCGATGGAAAAAGGCCCCACGTCCGCGGCGGGCGAATCGCTGCAGATTGCCAGTTCCATTGTAGCAACCGGGGACCTTCAGAAATACCGGGCGCCTCCGCGGCTGAAGCGGCTTCGGACGCCGTCCATCGCAGGGCTGACGCTGCCCAGATCCCGGCCCATTCGGGGCAGCCCGGGGGATGACAGCCGTTGACGGGGCGGCGCCTGCCTGGCGGGGGCGGGCCAACCGGCGGCGAACGAGGTTCCCCCCGGAGGTCACAGCCAGGCGTGATCTGAAAACCAGATCCTGCAGTCTTGTCACCGCAATAGGCCACCCCTTATAGTAGCCTGCTCTGGAAGGGGGACCCATGACCGGCCGAGCCCTCACTGCCCAGGAATTTTTTCAGGAACTTGATGCCCGCATTGCCCAGTATGACCTGCTCTGCCATCCGTTTTACAAAGCGTGGAGCGCGGGGGAGTTAACGGCGGAAGACCTAGGGGAATACGCCCTGGATTACTACCCCCACGTGCGGGCGTTCCCTGCCTACCTGGCGGCCTTCGGGATCCGTCTGGAGGAGGGGGAACTGCGTCGGGCGGTTCTCGCTAACATGCGCGACGAGCAAGGTGGCGAGGATACTGGGAGGGAACAAGGGCGGGCTCACTCCGAGTTATGGCTGGATTTCGCGGAAGCTATGGGGGCGGCGCGCAGCTGTTTCGGACACCCACCGGTCCGGGAGGTGGGAAAGCTGGTAGACCACTTCACGGAGGTTGCCTCGAAAGGCAGGCCAGAAGAAGCTTTGGCGACGTTCTATGCCTACGAAGTCCAGGTGCCGCGAATTGTCAAGGAGAAGGATCGCAGGCTGCGGGAGAAATACGGGGCCAGCGAGCGGGCCTGTCGCTATTTTGTGCTCCACACCATCGCCGACCTTCACCACGCCGAAGTCTGGCGGCGACAGCTGACGAAGCTGGTGGAAAGCGACCCGGAAGCCGCCGCGCGGGCGTGGGCGGCGGGGGAGTCCGCCGCCAAGGCCTTGTGGACGGCGCTGGACGGCATTGCAGCGCGCCGCGTGTCGGCGGTCGCAGCCTAGCAGTTCGATCCTGGGACCGCGGAAGCTCGCGGATTCCGCCAAGACGTGAAACAATCGAGCCGGTGATTCCCTGCGGGATCATTGGCTCTTTGCCTCTTGAGGGTAGACAGATGGCCAGAGAGGTCCCCTTGGGAGCCCGGGGCGCTGCAGAAGAAACGGTTGAGTTCAAGCACACGCTCACGGCACACCACCCGGGTCTCCCCCCGGTGTATTCCACTCCGGACATGATCCGGCTGATGGAGATGGCGGCGTTTCAGGCGATCCAGCCCTACTGTGAAGGGGACGAGATCACGGTGGGGACTGCGATCAACATCGAGCACCGGGCCGCCAGCGGCATCGGGGCACGGGTGAAAGCAGAAGCCGTGGTTGAAGCCGTTGCCGGACGCTTCTATACCGTGCGGGTAACGGCCCGCGACGACTCCCAGGAGATCGGGCGGGGCACGGTGGGCAGAGCGCTGGTGAGCCTGGCGAAATTTGCGGCGCGCTTTCGGAAGGCGCAAGGCTAAAACCGTTTTCCAACACACTAGCCGACGCCAACTCCGACCTCCGGAGGCACCCGCAATGCCTCGATCGCAGGCGCGTTCTCAGCGGGATACGGTGCAACTGCTTCCCGCGAGCGGCGTGGCGAAATGGCCTTCACAGCGGATCAGAATACGAAAGCGATGGCCTTCCGGGCCATGCACCACGGGCCGCGGATCCTGGTTCTGCCGAACGCGTGGGATGTGGCCAGCGCCCGGGTTTTCGAAGAGGCGGGCTTTGGCGCGCTGGCGACGACCAGTGCTGGAGTGGCCTTCTCGCTGGGCTACCCCGATGGGCAGAAGATCTCGCGCGAGGAGATGCTGGCGCGGGTGACGAGGATTGCCAGGGCAGTGAGAGTGCCGGTGACAGCCGATGTGGAGGCGGGATACGGAACCCGTCCAGAAGATGCGGCCGAAACCGCCCGGGGCGCGATTGCGGCGGGTGCGGTCGGGATGAACTTGGAGGACGCGACCGACGATCGAGCGCATCCGCTCGTCGACCTGTCGCTGCAATTGGAGAAGATCCGGGCGGCGCGCGAGGCAGCGCTGAGAACCGGGGTTTTGCTGGTGGTGAATGCACGTACGGATATCTACTGGGCGCAAGTGGGCGCGCCCGAGACTCGCTATGACGAGACCGTTCGGCGTCTGGCGGCGTATCGCGATGCGGGAGCGGATTCGGTGTTTGTTCCGGGATTGCGGGACGTGGAGGGCATCGCGCGGATGGTGCAGGACCTGAAGTGCCCGCTGAACATCCTGGCTGGGCCGGGTTCTCCGCCCGTCCCGGAACTGGAGAAGCTGGGTGTCGCGCGGGTGAGCATCGGGTCGGCGGCGATGCGGGCGACGCTTGGCCTGCTGAAGCGGATTGCGCAGGAACTGAAGACATCCGGCAGGTACGCGGAACTCGAGGGCGGGATTGCGTATGCGGAGGCCAACCGCATGTTGGCGTAGGGAAGGCGTCAGGCGAATCATCCGCTGCTGGCGATGGCGGCTGGGTGGAAACGAGTTGTGCTCAGGCTGATGACTGGACCGGCTGATGACTGTAGTCGGGGTTATCTCGGACACGCATGGTCTGCTGCGGGCGCAGGCGGTTCGAGCGCTGCGTGGGTCCGACCACATCATTCATGCCGGTGACATCGGCGGACCGGAGATTCTGGATCGACTCCGGGCGATCGCCCCCGTCACCGCCGTGCGGGGGAACGTTGACGGCCAAGCTTGGGCGCGCAAGGTTCCCTGCGCCGACGTCATTGCGGTGAATCGCATTTCGATTTATGTCCTGCACATCCTCGCCGAGCTCGACCTGAAGCCCGAGGCGGCGGGCTTCGGCGTGGTTGTGTACGGACACAGTCATGTCCCGAAGCAAGAAGTGAGAAGCAGCGTGCTGTATTTCAATCCCGGAAGCGCTGGACCGCGACGCTTCAAGCTGCCGGTGACGGTGGGAAGGCTCAGGATCGAAGGCGGCTCGGTGAGCGGGGAAATCGTGGACTTGGCAGTGGACTGAAAACGTGGCGAACCAATTTCAATTGGAGGTCACCCGGGGCTCGGCCCGGGCGGGCAAATTGGTCACCGCGCACGGGGTGGTGGAAACTCCGGTTTTCATGCCGGTAGGCACCTTGGGCTCGGTCAAGGGTGTGGCGCCGGATGTGTTGGAAGAACTGGGAGTCGAGATTCTACTGGGCAACACCTACCATCTTTACCTGCGGCCGGGGGTGGAGACCGTGCGACGAATGGGCGGGCTGCACGGCTTTATGGGGTGGGAGCGAGCGATCCTTACCGACTCGGGCGGCTTCCAGGTGTTCAGCCTGAACCACCTGCGCAAGGTCAGCGAAGAAGGTGTCACCTTCCGCTCACACCTGGATGGATCGTCGCATTTCTTCAGTCCGGAAAGCGCGATAGCGGCGCAGATCGGGCTGGGCGCGGACATCATCATGGCGTTGGATGAGTGCACGGAGTATCCGGCGGGGCGGGAAAGGGCCCGGGCTTCGATGGAGCTGACGCTGCGCTGGGCAGAGCGCAGCAAGAAATACTTTCAGGCGCATAAGCAAGAAGTGCCATGGGGGAGTGGTCGAGTCCCCGGTTCGCCGGTTCCTCGTCGCGGCCCTCCTCCGACTGACCATGCCGGAGACGCGATATGTACCCAGAGGTTGTTCGGCATTGTGCAGGGGGGGATGGAACTGGATTTGCGGAAGGAGTCCGCGGAGCGAACGGTGGAAATCGGATTTCCCGGGTACGCCCTTGGTGGTTTGAGCGTGGGCGAGCCTCGAGAACGGACGCTTGAGGTGGTGAATGCAACCATCCCGCATCTCCCCACCGACAAGCCACGCTACCTGATGGGAGTGGGGACGCCGGAGGAGGTCGCAGCGTACGCGGGTCTGGGCATTGACATGATGGATTGCGTGCTGCCCACGCGTGCGGCGCGTCACGGGTTGTTATTCACCTCCGCGGGCAAGGTTTCGATCAAACAGGCGCGTTACGCCAACGACGAGAGCGCGCTGGACCCGAACTGCGGTTGCCGGGTTTGCCAGCGCTACTGCCGAGCTTACCTCCGGCACCTCTACGCCTCGGGGGAAGTGCTGGCGCAAGTGCTGAATACCGTCCACAACCTGAGTTTCTACCTTGACACCGTACGGAGGGTACGGCATTCTATTCGACTTGGGGAAGGGACGCGTTATTATCCTAGCGTCTGTTCGCGCCCGAAGTCGTAAGGTCCTCATCCCCCGGGTTCTGACCATAGGGTTGAAGGGACATCCGGCCGGAACACACGAGTCCTCCCGCGGTGACAATCGACGGCTCCAGGCGCCCTCCGGCGTCGACGTCAACCACTTAGGGTTCCATCTTTCGAGTCTCCATGAGGGTGACATACCTGTTGGCGGTGCAGTCGGGCGTGGGTTCGCTGGGGCCGCTGGCGACCTTTGCGCCGCTGGTGCTGATTTTTGCGGTCTTCTATTTCCTGCTGATCCTGCCGCAGCAGCGGCGGCAGAAGAAATGGCGTTCCATGCTGGAGGCGCTCAAGGCCGGGGACAAGGTCATCACCAGCGGAGGATTGAGGGGCACGATCTTTTCCCTAAAGGACGACACCATTACCCTGCGCGTTCCTCCCGACAATTTGAAGCTCGATGTGAGCCGGGGTTCCATTGTTTCGCTGGCGACGCCGGAGGAAGATAATAAGAAGTAAGCCAGGACAGGCGGCGGAAAGCCCGCCGGTCCTCTCTACGTCATGAACAAGAATGTGGGCTGGAAAGTCATCGTCATCAGCACAACCCTGTTGGTATTTCTGTTCGGGATTGTCGGGCTTCCGAAGAGCTGGTCGGGGCAAGGCCTGCTGGCGGCCATGACCGAGCGTATACATCTGGGGCTGGACCTGAAGGGTGGGACACACCTGATCCTGCAGGTGCAGGTGAATGACGCGGTCAACGCAGACTCCGACCGGGCGATTGAACGGCTGAAAGAGGACCTGCGGAATCGCAAGCTCAACTTTACCGACATCAGCAAGCCGGATGCGACCAACCATCCCGACCAAATCGTGATCAAAGGCGTGGGGCCGGAGGCCAGGTCTGATCTGCAGGACATTATCTCCGAGCGCCTGTCCGAGTATGACCTTGCGTCCGGAGCGCAGAACACCTGGATGCTGGCCATGAAACCGCAGGCCCTGGCCGATCTGAAGAACCGGACGGTGGCGCAGTCCATCGAAACCATCCGCAACCGCGTAGACAAACTGGGCGTGAGTGAGCCGGTGATCCAGGAACACGGGCTGGGACAGTACCAGATCCTGGTGCAGCTGCCCGGCGTGGATGATCCGGCGCGGGTGAAGGACATCATGCAGTCCACGGCGATGCTGGAGATCCGGCAGGCGCTGAATGGAGGGCAGCCGTACAAGGATCAGACGGAGGCCTTGGCGGCGAACAACGGAGTCCTGCCGGACAACGCCCTGCTGTTGCCGGGCAAGAGCATCGGGGTCAGCGGCGAGGAACAGTGGTGGCTGGTGTCGCGCTCGTCGGCGGTGGCCGGGCGCGACCTACGCGAAGCCAGCGTCGGAAGAGATCCCAATACCAGCCGTCCCGAAGTCAATTTTCTGTTGACCGGCGAGGGCGGTCGGCGGTTCAGCGCGTTCACCCGCACTCACGTCAACGATTATCTCGCCGTGGTGCTCGACAACAAGGTGATGGAGGTTGCCCGGATCGAATCCGAGATCAGCGATTCCGGACGGATCACCGGCAACTTCGACGAGCAATCGGCCAAGGATCTGGCGCTGGTGCTGAATTCCGGGGCGCTGCCGGCGGGGATCAAGTACCTGGAGGAGCGCACGGTGGGACCGTCGCTGGGAGCCGATTCCATCCGCTCCGGCGTGCGCGCCGCCATCATCGGCATGACTGCCGTGCTGATCTTCATGCTGGTGTACTACCGGGGAGCAGGCATCAACGCGGATGTGGCCTTGATCCTGAACCTGGTGATCTTGCTGGGATTCCTCGGCTTTAGTGGGGCCACCCTGACCTTGCCGGGGATCGCGGGAGTGATATTGACGGTGGGCATGGGCGTGGACTCGAATGTGCTAATCTTCGAGCGCATTCGCGAAGAACTGCGGAACGGCAAGACGCCGCCCTCGGCGGTGGACCAGGGATTCAGCCACGCCTGGATCACGATCGTGGATACGCACGTGACCACCATCGTGTCGGCAATCATCCTGTTCATCTTTGGCACCGGCCCGGTGCGGGGGTTCGCAGTGACCCTGTCCTTCGGATTGTTCGCCAACCTGTTCACGGCGGTGTTCGTGTCGCGGGTGATTTTTGATTACGTGCTGAGTCGCAAACAGCGCGGAGAAGCGTTGAGCATCTAGGTTGCCAAGTTTCACTGTTTCCCGGTTGTAAAGTCGGCAGGCTGAGGACTTGAGGGGCTGGGACCGTGCAAGCTTGAAACGTTGCAGGCTTGGCACTTAAAGGGGTTCGGAAGCGCGTGGAATTTTTTCGCAATCCAAACATAGATTTTCTCGGGAAAAAGTGGTATTTTCTCGCCTTTTCCTTGGTATTCAGCGTGGCGGGCATACTCTCCATGCTGTTCTGGCATGGGATCCCGCTGGGTGTAGACTTCCGGGGGGGCACGCTGGTCTATGTGAAGTACTCGCATGCACCAAACGTGGCCGCGATCCATGCCGCGCTCGATCGGGCGGGCTTGCACAATGCGCGGGTGCAGCCGTACGATGTGCCCTCGAACCATGAAGTGCTGATCGCGCTCGATATCCAGGAAACCAGCGAACAGGCCCTGGACCGGGGGAAGGCCAAGATCATTGAGGCGCTGGAGACCGAGGGCCCTGCGAATAGGCAGGACCTGAATAATGCCAGCTCTTTGACAATCAAGAATTACCTGCTGGAGAAGGATCCTCTGCACCCGGGTCTGGAGGCCGAGGCCAAGTACACGGCGGCGACCCAAGCCCTCCTAACCTATCGTGACAAGGTTCGCGGCGGGGTGCTGAACTCCATGGACGAGTTGAAAGCAGTGGTCGACCCAGCGGTGGTGACGTCCCTCGAGGAGGGCTTCTTCCTCTCCGATTTTGGCGTGCGTAACGTCGAGATTGTGGGCCCGCAAGTGGGCAAGCAACTACAGACCCAGGCCAAGCTGGCGGTTCTGTATTCGCTGGTGGGAATGCTGGTTTACCTGGCGGTCCGGTTCGAGTGGATCTACGGGGTTGCCGCCGTGGTGACGGTGTTTCACGACACTCTGATCACAGTGGGAGCGTTCTCCCTGACCAACAAGGAGATTTCGCTGACGGTGGTGGCCGCCATCCTGACCTTGGTCGGCTACTCCAACAACGATACCATCGTGGTATTCGACCGCATCCGGGAGAACATCAAGCTGATGCGGCGGGAGAAGCTGGCGGACATCGTCAACCGGAGCATCAACCAGACCCTAAGCCGGACCGTCCTCACCGCAGGTCTGACCTTCCTGACGGTGCTGGCGCTATACCTGTTCGGCGGAGAGGTGTTGCACGGTTTCTCGTTTGCGTTGGTCATTGGCATTCTGATCGGCACCTACTCGTCAATCGCGATTGCAGCCCCTATCCTGGTGGCGTACCAGGATTGGCGGTTAGGGCGGGGCCAGAAAAGGCAGGTTGTGCAGCCAGTCGACGCAGGCCGTCGGGACAAGGCGAGAGCCAAGGCAGGCAATTAGGAATCGGGTGTGGCTTGGGCACTGAATCCAAAAAGTTTGCAGTCGGAAGTGAATGTGAGCCCGCCTGAAGTTAGCCTGAGTTCTTATGCAAGTGATTGATTCTAAATATATTGACTTAAGCAAGACGAGTCAGGGACGGTGCGGCATCAGCGTTGCTCGGGAAAGCGGCGGTTCGGGAGCAAAGGGGAGAGGTACGGTGTCTAAGAAGAGGTAGGCTCGGTTTTCGGGGAGACGCCCATGTTCGAAGATAGCCTTATCGAATCCGGTGGCAGGTTAAGGACGAAACGGGGGATGACGACCACCCTGTCGTTTGTGCTGCAGGTGGCGCTGGTCGGCGTGCTGGTGCTCCTCCCGCTGATTTTCACAGAAGCGCTGCCCAAACAGCAGCTGATGACTTTCCTGGTGGCGCCTCCGCCGCCTCCGCCACCTCCACCCCCGCCCGCAGCGGCGCCGGTGAAGGTGGTCAAGCAGATCCAGAGCGACATCATCAATGGCCAACTCCGCACACCCACCAAGATTCCCGAGAAAGTCCAGATGATCAAGGAAGAGGAAGCGCCGCCGCCGGAGATGTCGTCGGCGGGTGTGGTCGGTGGAGTTCCGGGCGGCGTCCCAGGTGGTCAGATGGGTGGCGTAATTGGGGGCATCATCAGTTCGACGCCGGTCGCCGTTCCCAAGGTGGCCACTCCGCAGCGGGTGCGCGTATCCCTGGGCGTATCGCAAGGGCTGCTGATCAAGAAGGTTCAGCCGCAATATCCGCCACTGGCACGGCAGGCGCGTATCCAGGGTACGGTTCTGTTGCAGGCCGAGATCAGCAAGGATGGAACCATCGAAAACCTGCGCCTGATCAGCGGACACCCGATGCTGGCGCCGGCGGCGATTGACGCGGTAAAACAGTGGCGCTACAAGCCCTACCTGCTGAACGGCGAGCCCGTGGCGGTGGAAACACAGGTCCAGGTAGTCTTCTCGCTGTCCGGGGGCTAAGAAGCAAGCGGTCGAGTTGCGGTTACCTCCCCGATCCCACCCCATCCGGTGGCCGGGCGGGCACGAGTGGCAAGCCCGGAAGAGGCCACCGCGTCTCAGAAGGGATTGTGTTCATCCCGTTGGCGGAATTCGCGTAGCCTGGATGGCGAAAACCGGCGTGTCCGGCGACGCCCGATGCAATTGACCAGTTCCTGAGGAGGAAAAAGCAACTCATGTTTGCAGCCAATCTAGCAAGTGTGGCAATGCACCAAGTGCCCGCGATGGCGGCCTGGATCATCCAGGAAGGCACCGTGGGGTGGGACCCGATCTCGCTATGGAAGTCGATGGGCATCCTGGCGAAACTCGTGGTTATCATTCTGTTCATCATGTCAGGGTGGTCGATTGGCGTGATGATCGATCGCTGGATGGCGTTCAGCGCGGCGCGCAAGCAATCGCGCGCGTTTGCTCCAGCGGTCGCCGGCGCCCTGCGGGATGGCAAGATCGACGAAGCCATCAAGGTGGCCGAGCGCAACAAGAAGAGTCACCTGGCCAAAGTCGTGACTGCCGGGCTGATGGAATTCAAGGCACACCAGGACAGCCCGGGCGAGATCCCGGGCGAGACCATCGAGGCCTCCAAGCGTGCTCTGGAGCGCACGGAGGCGATCGTTCACGCCGAGCTGAAGCGCGGCCTGGGCGGCTTGGCTACCATTGGCTCCACCGCCCCCTTCGTCGGGCTGTTCGGAACCGTGGTCGGCATTCTGAACGCGTTTAAGGGCATCTCCCAGGAGAAAGCCACGGGACTGGCCGCGGTCGCCGGCGGCATCGCGGAAGCGCTGGTGACCACCGCGGTCGGCCTGTTCGTGGCAATCCCAGCCGTGATGATGTTCAACTATCTAACCGGCCGCGTGGAAGCGTTCGACGTGGAGATGGACAACTCCTCGAGCGAACTGATCGACTACTTCCTGAAGCGGCGCAGCCTGCGGCGTTCCTAGCCCGGACCCGGGCGGTACGGTCATGAGTTGCTAGTCCGGCGGCGGGGCCAGGCTCCGCTGCCGGGCTCTCAGGCTTAAGACCCGGCGCCCGAAGCGGAACTGGGAAGGCGCCGCCGAACGCAGAGCGGAGAGTTTTATCCTATGGCACTGGCGAAACGCAACGAAGGCGCCAAGGTCAACTCGGACATCAACGTCACACCCATGGTGGACGTGATGCTGGTGTTGCTGATCATCTTTATGGTGGTCACGCCCATGTTGCAGAAGGGCGTGAGCGTGGACCTGGCGAAAGTCAACAACCCCGAGCAGATGCCGGACGCGGATCACGAAGACGCGCTGGTGGTCGCGGTCATGCGAGACGGACGGGTTTTCTTCGGGAATGACCGGATCGACCCTGACCAGCTCACCAACAAAATCAAGGACCGCATCGCGAACCGCGCCGACAAGCGGGTATATATCCGCGCCGACGCGCGCGCCAAGTACGGCAGCGTCGTGGAAGTAGTGGACAATGTCCGGGCAGCGGGAGTCGATCAACTCGGACTGCTGACCGAGCAACGCAAGGAAAAGGGCGCCGCCACTGCGCCACCGCCCGCGCCGAGCGGTCAATAGAGGAGGGACCAGTCATGGGAATGGCCGTTGGCCCGAGCGGAGGCCCGAGTGCGAACATTAACGTCACACCGCTCATTGACGTACTTCTGGTGCTGCTGATCATCTTCATGGTAATCACACCCCTGACGCCAAAAGGTCTGGATGCGCTCGTACCGCAGCCGCCTCCGCCAAATCAGAAACCGCAAGCCACGCCCGACCGCACCATCGTGGTGCAACTGCTGGACCGCGGCATCGGGCAGGAGCCCGGTTTGAAGATCAACCAGGAAGACACGACCTGGGCGGATCTGCAGGGGCGCCTCACCGACATCTTCAAGACGCGCGCCGAGAAAGTCATGTTTGTGAAGGGGGACAACAATATCCCTTTCGCCGACGTGGCCAATGTGATCGACATCGCGCACGCAAGTGGCGTGGATAAGGTCGGACTGATCACAGCCAAGATCGAAGCCGGCCAGTAGTAAACGGTAAGGTCGACGAAGCTGAGGATCGCCGGCGGAAAACTGCCCCGGCGAACGGCGGATGGTTTATGATTCCCGGGTTCTGTTGGCAGTCATGCCCGGGCTGCGTGCGTCTGCCAACCCGAGAGTCCCGACCGAGGGCATCCGGATTCCTGGCAAGGGAGACTTAGAGCGCAATGAAAACAAGCGTGCGAGTGCTGGCACTGGTGGCAGCGACGCTGCTGTTGTTCTCCGCCACAGGCTGCAACAAACTGCGGGCGCGCGATCAGCTCAACAAGGGCGTGCAAGCTTATAAGAACGCCAAGTATGAAGAGGCCATCGATCATTTTCAGCAGGCTGTGGGCTTGGATCCGACCCTGCTCAATGCCCGGCTGTACCTGGCGACGGCGTTTGCCCAGCAGTACATCCCGGGCGTGGACAACGCGGACAACAACAAGTACGCCGACCAGGCGATCGACCAGTACAAGGCGGTGCTCGAACGCGACCCGAGGAGCGTCAACAGTGTAAAAGGCATCGCCTACCTTTACCTGCAGATGAAACAGTTCGACAAAGCCAAGGAATACTACCGGAAAGCCACGGAAATGGATCCCAATGATCCCGAGCCGTACTATTCGATCGCGGTCATCGATTGGACGCAAACTTATCAACCGCGCATGGAGGCGCGGGCCAAACTGGGTCTGAAGCCGGACGAGCCGTTGAATGCCAAGGACAAAGATCAGAAAAAAGCCTGCGAGGAACTGAAAGAGAAGAACTCAGCCAACATTCAGGAAGGCATTGATAACCTGACGCAGGCTCTGAAGCTGCGACCGGACTATGACGACGCCATGGCCTATATGAACCTGATGTACCGGGAGCGGGCGGACGTGGAATGCGAAGATCCGGCGGTGCGGGCTGCGGACCTGAAAACCGCCGACGACTGGGTGGACAAGACCATGGCCACCAAGAAGGCCAAGGCGGAAAAGCAGCCGGGTTCGCAGGGCATCACCATGGACCAGTCCAAGTAGCAGGGCTTCAAGCTTACACTTTCCCAGGCCTCTTCCGCGACTGCGGACGAGGCCTTTTTCGTCGATCTCGCGGGGGCTCATCAATGGCAACCGGAAGGGCATGCCGTTAACTGGATCCCGGTGAGATTCAGCGCACACCGGGTCGCGAAGAGGGCTCAGCAACCCGTTCTGCTGGCTGTGCGTAGAATGGAGGATCTGGCCCGGCTTCAGGCGGCTCTGACCATGTTCAAGAAGATCCTGATCGCCAACCGAGGAGAGATCGCGGTGCGGGTGATCCGCGCCTGCCGCGAGATGGGCATTGCCGCCGTGGCCGTCTATTCCGACGTGGACCGGGCGGCACTGCACGTCCGCAAAGCGGATGAGGCGTACCCGATTGGGCCGGCGGCGGCGATCGAATCCTACCTCAACATCGACCGGATCATCGACGTAGCCAAGCACAGCCGGGTGGACGCGATTCATCCGGGCTATGGCTTTCTCTCCGAGAATCCGAGGTTTGCCCGGGCATGTGCGGATGCGGGGGTCAAGTTCATAGGGCCGCCGGCCGCTGCCATGGAGAGGATGGGATCCAAAACTCGGGCCCGGCAGCAGATGGAACAGGCGGGTGTTCCCTTTGTGCCCGGGACGGCGCGGGCTTTGGAGTCGGCGGCGGAGGCGACACGGGTTGCGGCCAGCATCGGCTATCCGGTGATGCTCAAGGCGGCAGCCGGGGGTGGCGGCAAAGGGATGCGCCTGGTGCGTACCTCGGGCGAGATGCGCTCCGCCCTCGAAGCGGCGCAGAGTGAGGCGCAGCGGTCTTTTGGTGACGCCGAGGTCTACCTGGAAAAGGCGATTGTCAATCCCCGACACATCGAGGTGCAAGTGCTGGCCGACGAACACGGCCACACCGTCTTCCTGGGAGAGCGCGAGTGCTCCATTCAGCGGCGCCATCAGAAAGTCCTGGAGGAGGCACCGTCCCCGATGGTGGATGCCCTGATGCGTCGCCGGATGGGGGAGGTGGCAGTGCGGGTCGCGCAGGCTGCCGGGTACAGCAACGCGGGAACCGTCGAATTCCTGGTGGACGAGCAGAGGAACTTCTACTTCCTGGAGATGAATACCCGGCTGCAGGTGGAACATCCGGTGACGGAGTTCACCACCGGGCTGGACCTGGTCCAGCTGCAGATCCGGATCGCCGCCGGCGAACGGCTACCCTTCCAGCAGGAGGATATCAGCATCCGAGGTCATGCCATCGAGTGCCGCATCTACGCTGAGGATCCGGACAACAACTTCTTCCCTTCCCCGGGAAAGATCACGCTGCTGCTGGCTCCCTCCGGGCCGGGCATTCGCCGGGATAGCGGAATGTACGAAGGGTGGAACGTGCCCGTAGAGTATGACCCATTGCTGGCCAAGCTGATCAGCTACGGCACAGATCGGGCGCAGGCCATTTCGCGGCTGCTTCGGGCTTTGCACGAATATTTCGTGGGCGGAATTAAAACCAATATTTCGCTCTTCCGCCGGATCCTCAACGACCCGAGCTTCCAAGAGGGGAAGCTGGATACGGGTTACCTGGACCGCTTGCTCAACCTCGCCCAGCCGACCCCTGATGCGGATCCCCAGGCGGCGGAGGTCGCGGCGGTTGCAGCCGGGGTATTTGCCATGCTGGATCCGGAGGCGCCAGTCCGGGGCAGTTCGGCAGACGGCGCCGGCAGAATTTCCCCCTCCGCCTGGAAGCGGAAGGGGCGCGAGGAAGTGCTGCAGTAGAAGGGCTCGGATTAGCAGGAAGCTGCGCGCATGACATATGACATCCTCATCGATGACAGAAGCTACCTGCTGGAGCTCCGTCGCGCCGAGCATGGCTGGGAGTGCCGGCTGAACGGGCAGGCGATCAAGCTCGACGCGGTGCTGGCGCGGCGGGACGTGCTCAGCGTGATTATTGAAGGGCGAGCCTATGAGATCAAGCGTGAGCGCACAGCGACAGACCTGCATCTCTGGGTCGGGAGCGCACGCTATGCGGTACAGGTGAGAGACCCGAGGTCTCTGCGCAGCCGCCGGCGGGGAGGCGACGACTTGGGCCCGAGAAAGCTGGTGGCGCCCATGCCCGGGAAGGTGGTGCGGGTTTTAGCGAGGCAAGACACAGAGGTCGAGGCCGGGCAGGGACTGCTGGTGGTCGAAGCCATGAAAATGCAGAACGAGATCAAGTCTCCGAAGAAGGGTGTAGTGCGCAAGATGATCGCGGTGCAAGGCGCCAATGTAAACGCTGGCGACGTACTCGCAATCGTCGAGTAAAGAGAAGCCTTCGCGCTGGCGCGCCCGGCTACTTCCCGGTATCCTTGAGCACGTCCTCGGCGTAGTAATTCTCCACCTTGGCAGAATCCCGCAACACCTCGTAGTAGGCGCTCTTCAAAAGCTGCTCACGCCGGTCGCGCAGTTGCGAGCGGATCATTTGCTGGACCCGGGGGTCGTTCAGGTCACGCTGACCGGCGGGTTCCTTGCTCTCGAGCTTCACGATCCGGAAGCCCACCGGCCTGGTGGTGTTGGGGTTCACGGTGCTGATGATGGGGCTGTACTGGCCGGGCTTGAGCTTGAGTACGGCGTCTCGGGTGGCGGGATCGGTGTTGTGCAAACCGGACTCGGGAACCGGTCCGAGATCACCGCCATTGGCCGAGGTCTGCGGGTCTTCGGAAAAATTCATGGCCAGTTTGGCGAAGTCCTCACCGCTATCCAGGCGGTTCAGGATAAGCTGGATCTTCTTGCGTGCCTCAGCCTCGTTCTGAGCTTTGCTGTTCTGCAGATTGTGGACGCGATCGTCGGGCTGCACTGAGACATAAATCTGAGCGAGGCGATACTGAGGTTCGATCAGGTTGAACTCAGCCTTGTGAGCGTTGTAATAGTCGGTGATGTCCTGGTCGGAGATGTTGATCTTGGAAGTGACTTCCTTGATCATCAGCTTGTCGATGGTCACCGAGCGACGGAGGTCGCGTTTCACGTCGTCCAGGGTGATCTTCTTTTCCTGCAGCTGGCGGTTGAATTCATCCTGGGTGTAAGGGGATTTGAGCTCACCCAGCTTGCGCTCGACTTCCTCGTCGGTGGCCAGCAGGCCAAGCTTCTCGGCGCGGCGCATCAGGATCTCCTCGTCAATCAGTTCGTGGAGGATACTGAGGCGGAGGCTGGTGGTTTGTTCGCCCGAAGGTTGCTGCCCGGCAGCGGCCGCCTGGGCGGGGTAATACTTATCGACGTCGGCGCGCAGGATTTTGCGGCCATCCACCACGGCCATCACCTCACCCCCTCCCGGCCGCGATGGGCAGGAAGTGAACGAACAGACGAGACAGGCGGCGAACAGGGTCCACACCGACCGGGGCAGGATCATGTTAGGTGTCAAGCAAACCACCCCCTCGCAAGAAAGTTCTGCAGGTTGGCGGCCGAGACAACCGCTTCACCGAGCCGGCGGATCGGCTGCCGCGGGTGCAACTGCCGGGGCAGGATGCACGGGTGCAGGCACGCCGGCCTGGGCGAGCGCGCGATCCAGCACCGCCCGCAATTCGCCGATGGGCAGCGCTCCGTTAACCTCTTCGCCATTGACGAACATGGTCGGGGTGGCATCCACGCCGAGCACCTCGCCCTCGCGCAGGGAAGCCTTGATCGCGTCGTCTTTCTGAGCCTTCACGCAAGCCTGAAGCCGGGGCAGGTCGAGCCGGGAACCCTGTCCCAGCTCGAGCGTAATCCTGTCGAGCGCCGCGAACTGGGCATCCCGGCCGTTCTGGCGGTTCACTTCCTGTGGGTTGGCATGAATGCGGTCCGCGAAGAACCAGTAGGCGTCTTCATTCTGCTCGGCCAGGCAGTTGGCGTTTATGGCGGCGTGGGACGCCCACGGATGGATCTCGTCAAGCGGATAGTCTTTGTAAACGAACAGGACCCGATCCCCGTACTCGCGCAGGAGCTCCGGGAACAGAGTCTGGTGCATGCGCGAACAGAAGGGGCACTGGAAGTCATCGAAGTTGACAGCGATCACCTTGGCGCCCTTGTTGCCGCGGGTCGGACGGCCCTTGAGATCGATCTTCCTCATCACCTCTGCGTAGGGATCCTTGGTCAAGTCGAACTTGTTCAGACGAACCAGGGTCCTGCCATCCTTGGACAGCAGGAAGTCATATTCATCTTTTCGACCGGCCCGGACCATGGTGATTTTTAAGGCGTTGTAATCGGGAAAATCGCTCGGCTGGAGCGGACCGACCACAATCTGTACTTCGGGTGGAAGATGGTAGTAATGGCGCACCTGGCGCTGGATGCTCCGAACCGTGTCGGGGGGGGCCGACTGGGCGGAACAGCCCAGGCAGATGAGCAAGAAAACGAAAACCGACCGTCGCCCCAACGTCACTAGGAACCGCCTCGGCATTCCAGCGCAGAAGTCAGACAGGACTCTCGCCGGCCTCGCCGTAGGGCGCGGTGGAAAAAGCCCGTGTGATACTGCCAGATTATCTCACACGGAACCAGAGAGCTGGGGCGGTTGCGGCCTCACTCGAGCAGGGGGGGAACCGCGGGACCTCGGCGCGAAGGTCAGGGTTGTCGGATGAGGACTGCGGCGGGCAGGAGCGTATTCAGGGAGCCGGAACGGAAGCCCTCCAGATCCAGGGTTACGAACTTGAACCCCAGGGCTTTGAAGATGCGCGTGAACTCCGCCGCCATTTGGGGGTCGAGGGCGCGAGGCAGTTCGTCACGGTCGATCTCCAGCCGCACTATCTCGCCGTGGTGCCGCACCCGGAATTGGCGGAAACCGAGCGTTCGCAGGGCATCCTCCCCCTGCTCCACGACGTTCAAGGCTTCCTGCGTCACCGGCCGCCCGTATTCGATGCGAGAAGAGAGACACGCCGAGGCGGGCTTGTTCCACACACGCAGACCGGCTTCCCGGGCAAGGTCTCGGACATCCCGCTTGCCGAGACCGACTTCCAGGAGGGGGGCGGCAACCCGGTGCTGGCGGGCTGCCTCCTGGCCAGGGCGGAAGTCTCCCTGATCGTCCACATTTACGCCGTAGGCAATGGCATCAAAACCGCGCTCCCGAGCGCAGACTTCCATCACCGCGAAGAGTTCGTCCTTGCAGTGGAAACAGCGCATAGCGTCGTTGCGGGCGTAGGCGGGACGGTCGAGCTCGCTGGTGTGGAGGATATCGAGCGGGATCTGCTGCTCGCGGGCAAAGGCAATGGCATCGGCCAGTTGGGTACGGGCCAGGCTGGGAGAATCGGCAATTACCGCCAGCATCTTTGCTCCCAAGACCTGGTACGCCGCCCAGGCGAGAAAGGCGGAATCCACCCCCCCCGAATAGGCGACGAGTGTACGCCCCAGGCTGCGGAGATGTGCATCCAGCCTGACACGCCGAGAGGCGAGATCGGCAGCTACGGGCATCGCGCTTATGGTAATACACCCGGGAGGAGGGGGGGTATACCGGGAGCCGCCAGTTCGACCGCTTGTCCACCTTCCTGCAGGCCCCCGCAGGACACCCTCAGGCACCAGCCGACCCCCAGCCATTCAATACAGCCGCTCTTGCTTGCGCATGTTGCCCAGGGAGCCGATGTTAGCCAAGCTGAAGCTGAGCCGGTATTCGTTTTCATTGCGCACGGATCCCAGGGCGAACCTACGGTACTCAAAGCTGAGGCCGCAGCAATCCCAGTTGTAGGTGGTCTGGGCGGTGGCGTATTGCAAGAAGTCGAGTTTGGCATCGACGCCGACGCTGGCGGCTCCGCTGAAGCCGCGCTTGTTGAGATGGCCATAGCCGAGCAGCACCCGGAACTGGTGAAACTCTTGCGGCAAACCCTGCGTGGGGATCGGGGCCCCGGCCGCACGCACGTAGGCGTCGCCACCCCCTAGGGTGAAGGGGCCGACATAGAAGTTGGCCAATGCCATGCTGGAATTGATCCCCAGGCGCTGAAAGTCGTAATCCAAGTCCCACTCAGCGTCGCTGCGCGAGCTGGTCTGCACGCGCAAGCGGGAGATGAGCGGGGAGAGATGACGCGGCTCATTGAGGAAGGCAATGCCGGTCAAGTCAGCGGTCGTGGTCAGCACATTGGCGTGGCCCGGCATCAGCGCTCCTCCGAAACTGGGATCGAAGAAGTATTTCTGGGTGAGTTGCCAGGTGACGATCTCCCGCACCTGAGCACCCGCGGAGCAGGCAGGCTGTTCAGGGGAATAGAGCCGTTCCCACGGCGAGGTTTGCACGGCGGGTGCTCCCACGCGCAAGGAGCTCATACCCGTGGTCGCGCAATCCTCGGAGGAGGCAGAGGAACGCTTGGCATAAAGGCGGTTGATGACTCCGTATTCCACTTCGTTGGTGTTGCTGAGGATGTCGCGCGCGTCAAAGCGCAGAATGTTGGCGAAGTTATCCACGCCGGTCACGTAGCGATATACCGTACGCGGCTCGATGACATGCTTCCATTTACGACCGAACCTCTCTCGGTCAAAGACGCGGCTCAAGGCCGGAGGGCGTAATTCGACCGACCCTTCCACCGACTTTCGGTTGATCGGGTTGGTGACGGCCGTTCTGCTGACCTCGTTGGACATGAGTTGCTGGGTGTAGATGGTGTCCCGCAGGGACAACTCCGGTCGCAAGGACCAGCCGCGGAGCAGCAGCGGCATGGCCAGGCCGGGACTGAGATCAAAGCGGCCAACCAGGTCGCCGGCGGTGTGGAATCCGGGTTCGCTGCGGGAGAGTCCTTCGCCCGCGGCATCAAAGAACCAGTAAAAAGGACTGTGACCGAGTTGCCGGTCCACCGAGGAAGCTTCGAAGCTGGGAGCGTGCAGGATGGTGATGACGTCGCCGGGCTGGGTGCTCTGGAAGTTCTGGTAGCGCTGTGCCTGGGCGTTGTAAGAAAAGCCGTTGATTGTATTCGAGAGAAAAGCTTGCGACTTCACTTCCGAGTTGGCGGCCTGGGTGAATGTGTCGGTGAAGGCCAAGCGGAATACGAAGGAGCTGAGGTAGTCGATGTTGGCCACGGCGCGGAAGTTGCCGCGGAAGCGACCTTCTCCATCAAGGCGGACCTCCTGGCCGCCCTGATTTTTCCGGTCAATGACGCCGAAGTAGGAGAAGTCGACGAAAGAGGTGTCACTCGGACGGGCACGGAACGCCCCCCGCTGGGACCATCCCCGCTGGGAAAAGTATTCCAGATCGAGCAGGGCGTCCATGCTGCGGTTGATCGCCCAGTAGTATGCGTCTCCAACGATCGTGCCCTTGACGGAGGACCGACCGAGATTGGGGATGAGGAACCCGGATTTGCGTGCCATTCGCTCCGCGGGAAATGCGGCATAAGGAAAATAGAAAACCGGGACACCCTTGACCTGGAAGCTGCTGCGATAGACCTGGGCGTTGCCCCCCACGTCGACCACGACCTTATGAGCGTTGAAAGCCCACTTGGGGCGGGGAAGTTCGCAGGTCGTGACCGAACCGTCGCGGACGACGAAATGATCGGGCCCGGTCTTTTCGACTACCTTCCCGAAGAAAGCGAAGGGATTGGAGGAGGTGAGCACGGTCTGGCCGCCGCGCGCCTTGACGCCGATGGTGCCAACCACGTCGTAGAACTGGCCGCTCTCGGTGCGAAGGTTGTAAGTGCCGCGGCTGGCCTCGATGTGTTCGTCGTTGGGGCCGCCTTCGAGCACGACATGCCCTTCGGCGGTTGCTTCTCCAGTGTCGTCGTTGTAGCTGATCTCATCGGCGTACAGGGTAAAGGCTCCGTACCGTATTTCTGCGGCGCCGCGCAGGGTGTAGAAAGAACCGTTCTTTTCCTGCTGAATCGACTTGATAGTGATTTCCTCCCGCTGTGCCACCGAAGCCGCGTTAAAGGGAGGTGAGGAAGCATTGTCAGCCGCGACCTGGGAAGCGAGCAACTGGCTGGTAACTAAGCGCGGGTTGAGAAGCAAGTGACAAACGAACGCCGCCGTGATAAGCAATCGAGTGCGGGAGATCATCGGAAGCGCACGGACACCCAATGCCTGTGGCAAGTTTCGGGGACACCTGAACTTAGCACGATGCCGACACGCGAAGCAAAGCCCCCGGCTCCGGGCGCGTTTCCGATTGCTGGTACTGCCGTTTTGTCTGGCCCTGGCGTTTGTGAAGACGGTCGAATGACGTGTTCTCGCTGCGGTAATGTCTGCGGCTGTAAAACGGATTTTGGTTCACCCAGGGGCGGGCTCCGCGAGGACCCGGGTAACGGATCAGACGCCTCGGGTGAGGCAAGGCTGGATCCGGGTATCAGCCTCGCCCCCGCTCAGGAAGAGACCCGGAAACCTTTGCGACCGAGATTTGTGGTGGATCCGCAGCTCGGGTTCGGGGACGCTTCGGCGCGAACCAATGATCCAGGTCAGGAGCATTCTCGAGAAGCGCGCTCGGATCAGGACAGAGCGCAGTCGGTAGAACTCGCAGAAGCAGTGCTCCCCGAGCCTTCAGGTCAGTGCAGCTTGACAGCAGCGCCGGCTGGGGATGCCTGGCGCCGGGAAGTCAGCGCTCGACTTCACCGCTACCGAGCCCGTCGGGGTCCTCGCGGTCCGAGATACCCCTCTTTGCGACTGAGGTTTGAAAGCCCTGCGGCAAAGTGGACGGCGGGGGCGGAGCGAGGTGAAACGGCGAGTTGTTCGGTCGCCGGCGTGGTGCCAGTGGCCGGCCGGCAGGCGGTCGCCGTCGAAAAGCCGGCGTTTCCGGAGTGCGTGGCGGGCGGAGCGGTGGAACCAGAGCCCGCCGGCAGCGGCAAGATCATCGCCTTTCCCCGTTCGAGCTTCGACCCGCCTTCCCCGTTGAGCGAACTGGCAGAAGCGGTGATCGACAGACCCCGCATCCTGGAAGCTCCGGAGGTGGTGCCCCCTCCTCCCGCGCTGGGAGGGATCATCATCGAGCCGGCCGCGGAAAAATTGCAGGAACGGCGGCCGGGAATCGACATGCCGCTGCAATCGGCGCCGCCCGGGCGGCGTTTGTTGGCAGCGGCGGTTGATGCTGCCATCGTGCTGCTGGCGGGAGCCGTGTTTGCCGCGATTGTCTCTCGAATCGTGGGGACCCTTCCGGCCAGAAAGGAAGTTGCCGGATTCGCCGGCGGGCTGTGCTGGTCGCTCTGGGCCTTCTACGAGTACCTGCTGATCGTGTACACGGGAACGACGCCAGGGCTGCGGTTGGCGAAACTGCGGCTGTGCCGTTTTGACCGGCGCCCGGCGGACCGGCGTCTTCGTCGCTGGCGTGTGCTGGCCGGCTTGCTGTCCGGCGTTGCCCTGGGTCTCGGCTATGCCTGGCATTTTTTCGACGAGGACGCCCTGTGTTGGCATGACCGCGTGACGCGGACCTATCTCGCTCCCTGACCTCCGTCTCGAATCCCGCTGCTTCTGTCAGCGGCCTGCCGTGTTCGCGAGCTTTCCGCTGTGCTATCTTTCTAAGGTTTCGCTGAGTTTAACCAGCCGGCCAATTCTGCATGTCGACTTCGATCGAGAGCTCCCAACGACCTGCCATCAAGGTCTTCGTCGCCACCACGGTGATGCTGACCTTCATTTCGTTCTGGCGGGCAGCCGCCGTCGTGCTCTCCGACCTGGCTTCTTCCGCTTACTATGCGGGCGGCGACGCGGAGAAGGTCATCGGCAAGAGCGCGCCTTGGTTCATTCTTGCCGTTATGCTGTTCAGCTACTGCGTGCGGGCGCTGTACATCGAGTCCAGCAGCATGTTCGTGCGTGGTGGGGTGTACCGGGTGGTCAAGGAGGCCATGGGCAGCACCCTGGCGAAGTTCTCGGTCTCGGCGTTGCTTTTCGATTATGTGCTCACCGGCCCCATCAGCGCGGTATCGGCGGGGCAGTACCTGGCGGGGTTCATCAAGGACATGGGGCAGTACCTCCACCGTCCACTGAGCTTTAATGACAACTACTTCGCCGCCGGGTTTGGGGTACTGATCGTCGGGTACTTCTGGTGGAAGAACGTGCAGGGCATTCACGAGTCCAGCGAAAAAGCGATGCAGATCATGATCATCACGACGGTGATGGTCGTCATTCTGATCCTGTGGTGCACCATCACGGTGTTCAAGGTGCCCATCCAGGTGCCGCCCAACCCGCTGAAGCCGGGGATCATCACCCTGAACCGGGAGTCCCTGGGCTGGCTGAATGGTACGTTGTTCAGCCAGCTGACCCTGATCATTTTGTTTGTCGGGTTCGGGCACTCCGTCCTGGCCATGAGCGGCGAGGAAACGCTCGCGCAGGTGAACCGCGAGATCGAACATCCCAAACTGAAGAACCTGGAAAAAACCGGGCTGGTGATTTTTATCTACAGCCTGCTCTTTACCTCGCTGGTGTCGTTCTTCGCGGTGATGATCATTCCCGACAAGGTGCGGCCCGACTTCTTCGCCAATCTGATCGGCGGCATCGCCATGTACCTGGTGGGACCCTTGCCCCTGCGCTTGCTGTTTCACGGGTTTGTGGTGCTGGTGGGCGTGCTGATTCTGGCCGGGGCTCAGAACACCTCCATCGTGGGGGCCAACGGCGTTCTAAACCGGGTGGCCGAAGACGGCGTGTTGACGGCGTGGTTCCAAAAGCCACATCACACCTATGGCACCAGCCACCGGATCATCAACCTGATCGTGGGCATGCAATTGTTTACCATCATCGCCAGCCGGGGCGACGTGTACAAGCTGGCTGGCCTGTATGCCTTCGGAGTGATCTGGAGCTTCGCCATGAAGTCACTGGCGGTGCTGGTGTTGCGCTTCACCGAGCCTGAGGGACGCGAATGGAAGGTGCCGGGAAACTTGCACATCGGCGAGACCGAGATTCCGCTTGGACTAATTGCGATCTCGGCCACGCTGTTCATGACCGCCATCGTGAACCTGTTCACAAAATCCGAGGCCACGATTGCCGGCGTCACCTTCAGCGCGGTGTTTTTCGCCATTTTCACCTTGTCCGAACGTCACGTCATCAAGGAGCGTCACGGCAAGCCCGAACAGTTGGATCAATTCCGGGTTTACGGCAACCAGGAATTGGGCAGCGGCGCGATGGGGGTGCGTCCGGGCAACATCCTGGTAGCGGTGCGCGATCCGCGTAACCTGCATTACCTGCGGTCGGTGCTGGCGCGGACCATCACGGCCAAGCAGGACGTGGTGGTGATGAGCGCCAGGCTGTATCACCGGGAGCACACTTTCAGCGGGAGCAACGTTTTCGATGCGGAGCAGATCTTTGACCACTACGAACAAGAGCTGTTCACCTCCGTCGTGGCCGTAGCCGAAAAGGAAGGTAAACCCGTGTCGTTGCTGGTGGTGCCGGGCACGGACGTTTTCGAGGCGATTGTGGTGACGGCGCAGCGCCTGGACTCCAGCGTCATTGTTTGCGGCCGCTCCAACAAGTTAACCTCCGACGTGCAAGCCAAGCTGACGGGCGACGCCTGGGAACGACTTCCCGAACCCCGGCCGCGGCTGACGCTGGAGATTTTCGAGAGGGATGGCACATCGCTGGAATACCGTCTGGGTCCGCACACGCCGCGCATGCGTCCCCAGGATATCGGTCTGATGCACAAGGTGTGGCTGGACGTGACCTCCGATCCGAGACTCTCGCGGGCCCATCACTACCACGTGGTGGCGCTTGCCCTGGAGGAACTGGAGCGCGAGTTGCAGAGCGACAAGCGAGCGGAACTCCTGGAGCGACTGGAACGAGAGGTCCGCCAGGAGGACGACAACTCACCGCCGAGCACGCCCAACTACAACTGAGAGTCCGGTTCTGGCGGATGCCAGACGGCAGCCTCGCCTCAGGCGAGCCTTAGATTGCCTAAGAGGAGCCGGCCTCGAGCAAGGATTCGAGCGCTCTGCGCAGGTCGGAGTATTGGAAAACGAAACCGCCCGCCATCAGCTTTGCCGGTTCCACGCGCTGGCTGGCCAGCAGAACCTCGTCCGCCATCTGGCCAAACAAGAGCCGGACGGCGAACCCGGGTACGGGACCGAGGGCAGGCCGGGAAAGGACGGAGGCCAAGGTGCGGGTGAAGTCGGCATTCCTCACCGGTTCGCGCCCAACCAGGTTGATGGGGCCGCGCAGCGCGTCATTGCCGAGAATCTGTAAGACCGCGGCGACCAGGTCCTGAATGTGGATCCAGCTCATCCACTGCTGTCCCGAACCGAGCTTTCCCCCCAAGCCCAGGCGAAACGGCGGCAGCATTTTCGGCAAGGCGCCGCCCGACGAACTGAGCACCACCCCAATGCGGATTTGCGCCGTGCGAATGCCAGAATCGGAAGCCGGTGCGGAGGCCGCCTCCCAATCGCGACAGACTTCCGCCAGGAAGCCCCGGCCGGGGAGGCTTTCTTCCCGCAGGATTTCGTCGGCGCGGTCGCCGTAGTAGCCGATGGCGGAGGCGCTGATCAGCACGCGAGGACGGCGGGTCGCCTGCGCCAGCGCCAGTGCCAGCTGGCGCGTGCCCTGAACACGGCTATTGCGGATGGCCGCTTTCTTTCCCTCCGTCCACCGGCCGACCACACTTTCCCCGGCGAGGTGAATGATGCAGTCGATTCCGGAGAGGGTCGCTGGCGAGACCGGTTGCGTAGGATCCCAGCGGATCTGGTCGTCCCCGGACGGAGTGCCGCGGACGAGGCGGGTGACCTCGAATCCCTGGGCCTTCAGGGCGGGCACGAGGGCGCGGCCGATCAGACCCGACGCGCCGCTCAGCAAAACTCGCGCCGAACTGGACGGTGTCATCGGGTTTACTCTAGCAGAGGAGCAACCCGGGATCGACGCGGATGGGGGTTGCCCCCAGGACCAATGCGGATGCCGGTCGTGGGAGAGCAGGACGGCCCGTCCTCGCCCCGGCAGGGATAGGGACACCAGCTATAATAAAAGCCACGGGAAACGAGCCTCGGGATAGCGCTGGGGTAGACCTTCCTTGCCTTTTCCCGCAGGCTATAATCCGGCATGGCGACCCTCCGCCAACAGATCGCGACCAACGTTCTGACGGTCACGAAGTTCCGTGACCTGATGAAGAAAATGCAGGCCAACCGGCCGGCCGACGATCTGGAAATCGTCAAGACAGCCTACGACTATTCGATGAGGCACCACGCCGGGCAGAGCCGCGCCTCCGGCGAACCCTATCTTGTTCATCCCCTGGAAGTTGCGCTCGTGCTGGCGGAAATGAAGATGGATCCGATCGCGGTGGCGGCCGGACTGCTGCACGACTCGGTTGAAGACACCTCGGTCACGGTGGCGGACATCCGCCAGGAGTTCGGCGAGCAGGTGGCGCACATCGTTGAGGGCGTAACCAAGATCAGCAAAATCGACTTCGCCACGCGGGAAGAGCAGCAAGCGGAAAATTTGCGCAAGATGATGCTGGCGATGGTGGATGACATCCGGGTGGTGCTGATCAAGCTGGCGGACCGCCTGCACAACATGCGCACCCTCGAGCACCTCCCTCCCGAGCGCCAGCAGAAGATCGCCAAGGAGACGCTGGAGATCTATGCCCCCATCGCGCACCGGCTGGGGATGGGGAAGATCCGCGGAGAATTGGAGGATCTCGGCTTCCGTTACCTCGATCCGATCGCCTACCAACAGGTGAGAGAGGGCGTCGAATCCCATCGCAAGGCGGGCGAGGCCTTCCTGGCCAGGGTGGAAGGGGTGGTACGCGATAAGTTGAAGGAAGCCGGTATCACGGCCAAGGTCGAAAGCCGTATCAAACGGCTGTTCAGCATCCACAAGAAGCTGGTGCGGCAGCGCATCAACGTCGACCAGGTATATGACCTGTACGCCATGCGCATCATCACGCGCTCGGTGCAGGATTGTTATGCCGTGCTGGGCATCATCCACAACGTATGGCGACCGGTGCCGGGACGGATCAAGGATTTCATCGCCATGCCGCGACCGAACTTCTACCAGTCGCTGCACACTTCGGTGATCACCGAGGAGGGTACTCCGTTCGAGGTGCAGATCCGCACCGAGGAAATGCACAAGATGGCGGAAGAAGGCATTGCGGCACACTGGAAATATAAGGACGGCCCGGTCTCAGCCCAGGATGAACAGCGCCTGGCGTGGCTGCGGCAGGTGGTGGAGTGGCAACGCGATATCTCCGATCCCAACGAATTTCTCTCTACCCTCAAGGTCGATCTCTATCCCGAGGAGGTCTACACCTTCACGCCCAAGGGAAAAGTGGTGGTGCTGCCCCGGGAATCGACGCCCATCGATTTTGCCTATGCCATTCACACCGAAGTCGGCCACGCCTGCGTGGGGGCCAAGGTGAACGGGCGCATGGTGCCGTTGCGGCACCGGCTACACTCGGGTGACATCGTGGAGATCCTGACCCAGCCGGGACACAAGCCCAGCCGGGACTGGCTGGCGGTGGTGAAATCCTCCCGCTCCCGTAACAAGATCAAGCACTGGCTGAACATCCACCAGAGAGAACGAGCGATCGAGATCGGCCGCAAGCTGATCGAAAAGGAAGCCCGCAAGTACCGCATCGCGCTCAAAGAACTCACCGACGAGCGATTGCTGAAGATCGCGTCGGACTATGGCCTGGGACGTCCGGACGATCTCATGGCCGCCATCGGTTACGGCAAATTCTCTGCCCGGCAAGTGCTGGGCAAGCTGGCGCCCGCGGGAAGCCAGCCGGTGGCCGAGGGCGAAGACTCCAAAGAGGCCGGCCTGTCCAGCGTGGTGCGGCGCGTTTTCGGCGGGGACAGCAACGCGCTCACCGTGAAGGGCCAGGGTGATCTGCTGGTTTACCGGGCGCGCTGTTGCAATCCCATTCGTGGCGAAGCCATCGTCGGCTACATCACACGGGGCAAGGGGGTTGCCGTGCACGCCCTCAGTTGTCCCAATGTGGTCAACCTCATGTACGAACCGGAGCGGCGCATCGAGGTGGCTTGGGCGCGGGACGAAGCTGCCCCCAATGACTATCCCGTCAAGCTCACCGTATTCTGCGACGACCGCTACGGCATGCTGAAGCAGATCACGGGCGTCATCGGCGACGCCAAGTCCAACATCCGCAACATTGAGGCCCGCACCGCCAACAGCCAGGCCGTGGTCGAGATCGTGCTCGACATCACTGATCTGAAGCATCTGGAGAGTATCGTGAACGGGCTGCGCAAGATTCCGGGCGTGCGGGATGTGCAGAGGCTGCAGAAGATCTAGTCGTCAGTCGTTGGCCAATCCCGCTCGTGTGTGAGGTAGAAGTGCAGCCAGGGCTTTCCGACAGCAGGCGACAAACGGCGGTCGATGATGCCACGAATTGACTTGTGCCGGCTCAATCTGCGTTAATCGGAGGCGCGTTTGCCGACGACCAACCACCAGCAACTGCTCGGGGAGACCTCATGCGCGACGTCATCGCTACCCAAGACGGCCCGGCGGCCGTCGGACCTTATTCCCAAGCCATCCGGGCCAACGGCTTCGTGTTCGTCTCCGGACAGGTGGCCATCGATCCCGTGACCAACACGCTGGTCAGCGGCGATGTTTCGCTTCAGACCGAGCGGGTTCTGACGAACCTGAGCGGCATCCTGAAGGCGGCAGGCAGCGGCTTGGAGAAGGTAGTGCGCACAACTGTATTCCTGAAGAACATGGGAGACTTCTCCGCCATGAACGAGGCGTACGGGAACTACTTTCCCTCGGCACCGCCGGCGCGCTCAACCGTGGAAGTTGCGCGGCTGCCGAAGGATATGCTCGTCGAGATCGACGTGATTGCTCTGGCATAGGAGGAGATGACCCATGAAGCAGGCACTGCTCACGGTCGCAATTATCACCCTGATGGCGTCGGTCGGCCTGCCGCAGGGGGGCAACTCACAAGCCGGCGCAGGCAACAAGCCCGCCTCCGAGGGGCCGACCAAGGTGGAAGGTCCGGGAAAGAAAACCCCCGACGGCCTGCAGTACTGGGACATCAAGCTGGGCACCGGCCCCGAAGCGCACAACGGGCAGAAGGTAAAGGTGAACTACACCGGCTGGCTGACGAACGGCAAGAAATTCGACAGTTCCGTGGGGAGGGCCCCGTTTACCTTCCGTATCGGCTCAGGCGATGTCATCAAGGGCTGGGATGAGGGTGTGGCCGGAATGAAGGTCGGGGGGAAACGCCAACTGCGGGTGCCCTACGAACTGGGGTACGGCACCAAGGGCTACCCGGGCGTTATCCCTCCGTTTGCGACTCTGATCTTCGATGTGGAGTTGCTGGAGGTTCAGTGAGGAGCGGACCATCGAGGTGCGTGACCGGGCCTTAGGCCTTGACCACTTTTCCGCTGCGCAGGCAGGAGGTGCAGACGCGGATGCGCTTGGTTGCTCCCCCCACTTTCGCGTGAACCGGTCGCAGGTTGACATTCCAGCGGCGCTTACTCACGTTGTGGGCGTGGCTAATGATATTGCCCGACAGCGGCTTCTTGCCGCAAATCTCACAGACTTGTGCCATTCGACAGCTCTCCGGAAGGTTTCAGAACTTGACGTACAAGATCTAGATTTTAGCGGATTTACCCTGATTTAGCCAAGGGCGAGTGCAGCAGGATCGCGGCAAAACGCAACCGTCCAGATGCTTCGGCGGCAAACCAGTCTAGGCGCACGGGCTGATCACCCGGGCTCGGGAGGGGAACTGACGCCTGTGCGATACTGAAACCATGCCGCCGCCCCTCAAAGCCCCCAGTGCGAGCCCCGATCCGGCTACGGTCAAGGTCAATCTCAGCGCCGGCACAGGCATGGAGATCGTGTGGAAGGACGGGCATAAATCCGACTATACCTTCAAGTTTCTACGCGATGCGTGCCCCTGCGCCATGTGCAACGAGGAACGGCAGAAAAGCGGCCGTGTGGCGGGAGAGCCGTCGAAACCGGCGCCCGGCGCTTTGCCGATGTTCAAAGCGGCCGCCAAGCCGCTCTCCGCCGAGGGCGTGGGAAAGTACGCCATCAGATTCAGCTGGAACGACGGCCACGAACTGGGCATTTACTCGTGGGCGTTTCTGCGGGAAGTGTGCCCGTGCCAGGAGTGCCAGGAGGCAAGGGGTCGCGGCTGACTGGGTGGATTTTCCATTGCCGATTGCCAATTTCGTTGCGAGAGCGAAGCCTCGGCCAAGAGCAGTTCCGAACTTCGCTCGCGGGTTTTCCAATCGACAATTTGCCATCGACAATCGAAAATGAATCAGGCAGTGCGAACCTTGTCCTTTCTTAGCCAACTGAACCCTCAGCAGCGCGAGGCCGTCGAGACCACCGAGGGTCCAGTCCTCATCCTGGCTGGTGCAGGCAGCGGGAAGACGCGCGTCATCACCTACCGGATCGCCTACCTGATCGAGCGGAAGGGGGTGATGCCGGAATCGATCCTCGCCGTCACCTTCACCAACAAGGCGGCGGCGGAGATGGTCGAACGTGTAAGTCGTCTGGTCGGTGGACTCTCTGTCGTCCGACCTGTCATCTCCACCTTTCATTCCTTCTGCGTGCGGGTGCTTCGGCGCGACATCGAGGCCCTGCGGATTCCTGCGGCGACGCCCGGGCTGCCTCCCATCGGGCACACCAACAAGTTCCTGATCTACGACGAGAACGACCAGCAGACCGTCGTCAAGTCGGTCATGAGGCGGTTGGGCCTGGATGACAAGCAGCTCACCCCGCGCACGGTGCTGGGCCGCATCTCCTGGGCCAAGAACCACATGCTTGATCCGCAGGAGGTCTACTTGAGATCAGGCGATCCCAAGAGCGAGCGTGTGGCGCACATCTACGAGGAATATCGCAAGGAATTGCGCAAGGCCAACGCCCTGGATTTCGATGACCTGCTGCTCGAAGCCCTGCGGCTGTTGAAGTCGGCAGCGGGGGTACGAGACGACTACAACCGGCGCTTTCAGTATCTGCTGGTCGACGAATATCAGGACACCAACCGACCGCAGTACGAACTCATGCGGCTGCTAGCCGGCGCCCGCCACAATCTGTGCGCCGTGGGCGACGAAGACCAGTCCATCTATTCGTGGCGCGGCGCGGACATCCGTAACATCCTGGAGTTCGAGGAAGACTTTCCCGAAGCCAAAATCATCCGGCTGGAGCAGAACTACCGCTCCACCCAGAGCATTCTCGAAGCCGCGTCGGCCGTGGTCGCACACAACGTCCGGCGCAAAGGCAAGACCCTGTGGACCGCGCGGCCGGGAGGCGCGAAA
This sequence comes from Terriglobales bacterium, assembly GCA_035623795.1. Taxonomy (GTDB): domain Bacteria; phylum Acidobacteriota; class Terriglobia; order Terriglobales; family Acidobacteriaceae; genus DASPST01. The sequence goes on along the minus strand of DASPST010000027.1, from coordinate 90,304 downwards.
GTCAGATACTACGAAGCGCCGGACGGGGAAAATGAAGCGCTGTTCGTAGCCGATCAAATCGCCCGCTACCTGCGCGATGCCGGACCGAGCGAGACTCGGCGCGCCGCTGTGCTCTACCGCACCAACTCCCAGTCGCGTCTGTTTGAAGAGGCGATGCGGCGTTACCAGCTGCCCTACAGCGTCGTCGGCGGCTTTTCCTTCTACCAGCGGGCCGAGATCAAGGACCTGATCTCGTATTTGAAGGTGGTCGAGAACCCGGACGATTCAGTTTCCCTGCTGCGTGTCCTCAACACGCCGGCGCGGGGAATCGGCAAAACGACCATCGAAACCTTAGAGCGGCTCGCGCTTGAAACCGAGCTGTCGCTCTGGGGGGCAATCGGCCAAGCCGTGACCGGGCAACTGCTGCCGCCCCGGGCTCTACAGGCGCTGAAGAATTTCCGCGACCTCATCGAGGATGCGCGGGCGATCGAAGCGGGCACCGCCAGGGAGCGGTTCGAGGAGGATGCGGCGCGGCCGCCCTCCCCCCCGCCCCAGCCGCCAGCCGGGGGTGCTCCGCCCGGCTGCGAAGCTCGCGAGGAAGAAGCCACCGACTTCGATCCGCTGGCATTCGATTTCGGCGTCGAAGCCTTGACGGGCGAGGACCCTTTGACAAGCTCCGAACCGGCTGCCGGTTCCTCCGCCGGTGCGCTGAGCGAGGGAGGTACTGCGACGGTGGGCGACGCCGGCGCCTTCCGGACCCCGGGCGAAGGCGCCACGACTGCAGAACTCGTCAAGTTCCTGCTCGACCGCACCGGCTACATCAAGCAGCTTGAGGAGGCAGACACACCCGAGGCCTATTCCCGGATCGAAAACCTGCGGGAACTGGTGAATGCGGCCATGGACTCGCGGGACCGGGGCGAGGGGCTCGACGAGTTCCTCGATCACGCCGCCCTGGTCAGCGACGCCGACGCCTACGATGAGCGTGCCCCAGTGACGCTGATGACGCTGCACTCGGCCAAAGGACTGGAGTTTCCCCTGGTCTTCCTGTGCGGCCTGGAGGAGGGCCTGTTCCCGCACTCGCGGACGCTGCTCGAGCCTGACGACATCGAAGAGGAGCGCCGGTTGTGCTATGTGGGCATGACGCGCGCCATGGATACCCTGGTTCTCACCCGCGCCGTGTACCGCCGGCGCTATGGAACGGACTTGCCCGAGGTCAGCGTGCCCTCGCGTTTTCTGGACGAGGTTCCACCACAGTTGATCGAGGATATGGGGAGCGCCCGGTGGCGGTCAGCACCGGGTTCGTATGCCAAGGGGGGGGCGGCGCGGAGCGGAGTGTCCGAGCCCCAGCCGGCCGATTCTCACTACGCGTACGAGGATGAAGACCAGAGCGCGGCCTGGGCTTCCACCCAGCGGGCCACGCGGCCGGCCAAGCCGGCGTCGGGCAAGAGCTACAACTCCATCGAGAACATCGCCGAGTTCTTTGCCTCGCGGGGCAAAAAGGTCAGCCTGGTCAAGTCGGTTGCCGAGCCGCCCACCGGCAAGCGCGGCTTCCGGCCCGGGCAGAAGGTCCGCCACCCCAAGTACGGGGAGGGAACGGTCTACCAGCGCGAAGGGGATGGGGAAGATGCCCGGATTACTGTACAATTCCCACGGTTCGGGCTAAAGAAGCTGGTGGAGAAGTATGCGCAGCTGGAGCGGGCGTGAGGCTTCCAGCAAGCTCCGGGGTGAAAGCGATGATTGTGCTGGTTCCGGAATCGGGTTGCACTTTGAGCCCGTGCGCACCTGGAAATCACATGAATTAGCCGAGGGCCCAATTCCAAAATCCGGTTAAGAAAGCATTGCATGGCTAATACATCGACACTGAGCAGGGACGAACGCAAGCAAGCCAAGCGCGCCGCCCGCAAGAAGATCAAGCTGGAAAAACCCAAGAAGCCCCGCGACTATGCCCGCGGGTCGAAGAAGCGCAAGGTGAAAAAGATGGCGCGCGGGCAGTCGAAGCGCTAAGCGGAAGCGCACGGGTTGGGGCCGGTCGCGGACCGGCCGCCACGGTCGTGGCACAACTGGCTGGTCGCCACGCAATTCCATTCCGCGAAAGAGGGTTATTGTCGCAAACCACCACGCCACCGGTCGCGAACCAAGAGCCGGCTCAGTCCGGCAGCCAGCTCTTGTGTTGCAAGTCGATTGACAAGCTGATCGCCGACTCGCAGGTTCCAGGCCACCGGCTGGAGAAAAAGCTGGGTCCGTGGTCGCTGACAGCTCTGGGCATCGGCGCCATTATCGGTTCTGGAATCTTCGTCCTTACGGGCACGGCCGCCGCCGGTGAGCACTTCGAGGCTCCGTCCATCCTGCATGCCCAGGTTCTCGATCTGGTGGTCAACTTCCTGAGAACCGGGAGTACGGCGGGCGTACTCATGCACGGGCGGCCACCGGCTGGACCTTCCATCGCCATCTCGTTTTTCCTGGTGGCGATTGCCTGCAGTTTCGCCGGCCTTTGCTACGCCGAGCTGGCTTCGATGATTCCCATCGCAGGCAGCGCCTACACCTATTCCTACGCCACGCTGGGTGAAATATTCGCCTGGATCATCGGCTGGGACCTGATCCTGGAATACGTGGTGAGCAACGTGGCGGTGGCGGTCGGGTTTAGTGGTTACAGCAAGGCTCAGCTCGCGGCCTTCGGCATCATTGTCCCCGACAAATGGGCAAGTCCGGTGTGGGCTTCCGGACACTGGACCGGCGCCTATTTCAACCTGCCCGGGTTCCTGATCGTGTTCGTCCTCACCCTGCTGCTGGTGCGGGGCGTGCGCGAATCGGCCGAGGCGAACAACCTCATGGTTGCCATCAAGATCGGCGCCATTCTCACCTTCCTGGTGGTCGGCGGCATGCTGGTCCATCCCGCGAACTGGAAGCCGTTCGCCCCTTCCGGTTTCGGCGGCATCGTCACCGGCGGGGCGATCGTGTTCTTCACCTACATTGGCTTCGATTCGGTCTCCACTGCGGCGGAAGAATGCCGCAGCCCGCAACGGGATCTACCCTTCGGCATCATTGCCTCCCTGATCATCTGCACCGTGCTGTATGTGGGGGTCGCGGTGGTTTTGCTGGGAATGATGAAATACACGAGGTTCGCCTCCGGGCAGGCGGCGGAAGCGCCGGTAGCCTATGCTCTGAAGGAGTTGGGCGCACGTCCCCTCTTCCGCTCCGTCATCGTGGTGGGGGCACTGATGGGCATGATCTCTTCCCTGCTGGTCTTTCAGTACGGACAAGCCCGCATCTGGTACGCCATGTCGCGCGACGGTCTGCTGCCCAAGCTTTTCTCCGCCGTGCACCAGCGGTTCAAGACGCCACACTGGTCCACCTGGATCGCCTGTTTCGCCGTGGGCATCCCCGCCGGGTTCGTGGACATCGGCGATGCCGCGGATCTGACCAACATCGGTACCCTGTTTGCCTTTGTGCTGGTGTCGACGGGCGTGATCCTTCTGCGCCGGCGCCAGCCGGAGCGCCCGCGCGCTTTCCGCGTGCCTTGCGTGCCCTGGTTTCCGCTGATTTCGGTGGTGCTGTGTGGTGGGCTCATGACAGGTCTTACGGTGATTACCTGGATTCGCTTCATCGTATGGCTGGCGATCGGCCTGTGCATCTACATTTTGTACAGCCGCCATCACAGTGAGTTCGCCCGGACTCGTAACCCGGCCTGAGATCGCCTGCGGCGCGACAATCGGCACCAGAAAATCTACAATCAGGAGCGATGCGTTCCGCTCCCGTGATACAGCGCGCTGCGTTCGTGCAGTCCCTGCCCAAGGCGGAGTTGCATCTTCACCTGGAAGGCGCCATCGAGCCGGCCACCCTGCTTGAAATTCAGCACAGTCACGGGATGAAGACAGCGAAATTGGCAGATGTGGCCAAGCTCTACCAGTACTCGGACTTCGAGAGTTTCCTGCTGGCCTTCCGCGACATCACCGCGCACTTAGAGGAGCCCCACGACTACGAACTCATCGTCTACCGCCTGATGGAGCGGCTCAAAGCGGAGAATGTACTCCATGCCGAAGTCTATGTCTCGGTCGGTGTATGCCTCTACCGCCAGCAGGATTTCGAGGTCATCTTCGAGGCACTGGAGCAGGGCCGGCGGCGAGGTGAGCGCGACTTCGGCATTTCCTTGCTGTGGATCTTTGATGCGGTACGCCAGTTTGGTGCTGATCAGGCGAGAAGCGTGGCCGAACTGGCCGTGCATTATCGTGATCGCAACGTTGCGGGTTTCGGCATCGGTGGGGACGAGCGTCGCGCGCCGCCCGAGCTGTTTCGCGAGGTGTATGCCTTCTGTGCGGATCATGGTCTGCGTCTGACCGCCCACGCGGGTGAGACGGCGGGACCGGAGTCCATCTGGGGTGCGCTCAATTTGCGGGCAGAACGCATCGGTCATGGCCTCACCGCCGCGCAGGATCCCGACCTGGTCGAGGAGCTTTCCGAACGCCAGATCCCAGTTGAGATTTGCCTCACCAGCAATCTGAGAACCGGCGTCTGTGCCCAGGTTGGCGAGCACCCGCTGCGGCGTTATTTCGATCAGGGACTGATGCTTACGCTGAGCAGCGACGACCCCGCGATCTTTGGCACCTCGCTGGCCCGGGAGTACGAGTTGGCGCAGCAGCAATTCGGCTTCACCGACGAACACCTACGCGAGCTGGCGCGGAACTCCTTCGAAGCGTCGTTTCTGCCGGCAGGAAAGAAGCTCCAGTTGCTGAACCTCCTGGATGCCGCTGTCCGGTGAGGCAAGATGGAAGATCGCAGATGGCCGGATTTCAGAGCCTACCAGGAGGCCTGACTTGAGAATCCGCGACCTCCGAAATCTGCAATTTGTCCTCTGCCGGTTGCAGTCGGAAATCTGACCCCATGCCCCAGCACATCGGAATTGTCGCCTGCAGCGCGGAAGGGGCCGCGCTCTGTTACCGCACGATTTGCTTGGAGGGGCAGCAGCTTCTCGGCGAGCACAACCATCCAGAGGTGTCCATGCACACCCACCCGCTGGCTCAATATATGAAGTTCGCCGGAACCGGAGATTGGGCGGGCGTGGCGGAGCTGATGCTGTCCTCAGCAGAAAAACTGGCCCGTGGCGGAGCCGACTTTCTCATCTGTCCCGACAACACCATCCACCAGGCCTTCGATCTGGTCGAGCACCGCGCTCCCCGCCCCTGGCTGCACATCGCCCGGGAAGTGGCCCGTGCGGCCAGACATAGCCACTTCAAGCGGCTGGCCATCCTGGGCACCCGCTATCTCATGGCAGGCCCGGTTTATCCGGAGAAGCTGGAAGAGGCCGGTTTGGAGTACCGCATTCCGGCTCCCCTGGCGCGCGAAGAGATCAACCGCATCATCTTCGACGAACTGGTGCAGGGTCAGTTCCTGGCGCCATCAAGGGCATACTTGGCCGAGGTCATCCGTGGTATGAAGGACGAAGGCTGTGATGCCGTCGTCCTCGGTTGCACCGAGATCCCGTTGATCGTCACGCCGGAATCCTCTGCCCTGCCCGTGCTCGATTCCACGCGCCTGCTGGCGCGGGCAGCATTGAGGAAGGCGGTCAACGGCTAGCTTGAAGCCGGGGCCTACCCCGGGAGGGCGGAAAACGAGGTGATCGCGTTCCGGTGAATCGGCACAAGCTGAGGTTTTCGCGTGTCCCCGGCTGTTTCGCCATCTGTCGGCTGGCTGCCGATAGCCCCGTCCCTGACTGGGCTCTGCGCGGCGCGTTCTTCTCGGTCACCGGAAGTCCTGACGAAGTCTCGATCGTCTGCCCCGTCGACCGGGTGCCGGCGGAAATCCGTCACGAAACCCGGTGGGCCTGTTTCAAACTGGAGGGACCGTTCCCTTTCTCCGAGACCGGCATCCTGCTCTCGTTCGTGCAGCCGCTTTCCGACCGTGCCGTTCCGATTTTCGCGGTCTCGACCTTCGACACCGACTACGTGCTGGTCGAGGAGGCCTGGGTCGAAAGAGCCCTGGCAGCGCTCCGGGATGCCGGGCACGTTGCCCTTGGCTGAGCCCAGACAGAGGCGTACCCGTCACCGTTCAGGTACGAATTTCCGCCAGCCGCTGCTTCCCTGGCCGCCCTGCCGGTAGTGGTGTGTTTTAATATGTTTTCTCCACCATGGGGTCGAGCCGTCCATCCTGGAAGCGCCGTCTGCTGGCGGTCGAGCGCAATCTGCGCGGAGCGCGGATGGCTGCGCGTGCCTTGGCTTCCACCGAACACCCGATCCTGGCTCATGTCATTCCCATCCGACGCTGCAATCTTGCCTGCGAGTACTGCAACGAGTTCGACGATTTCTCCCAACCCGTTCCCACTGCAACAATGTTTCGCCGGCTGGACAAGCTGGCCGAACTGGGCACGTCCGTGATCACCATCAGCGGGGGGGAACCCCTGCTCCATCCCCAACTCGACGACATCATCCGCCGCGTCCGTGCGCACGGCATGATCGCCGGCATGATCACCAACGGCTATTTGCTCGTCGGCGAACGGATCGAACGTCTGAACCGCGCCGGCCTGGAATGGCTGCAGATTTCCATCGACAATGTGACGCCGGACGTGGTCTCCAAGAAAAGCCTGAAAGTCCTTGATAAGAAGCTGGTGTTGCTGGCCGAGCACGCCACTTTTCATGTGAACATCAATTCGGTGGTGGGTGGTGGGGTGAAGAATCCTCAGGATGCGCTGGTCATCGGCAAGCGGGCTCTGGAGTTGGGCTTTACCTCAACCATCGGCATCATTCATGACGGGGATGGCCAGTTACAGCCGCTCACCGACCACGAGCGCGCGGTTTACCAGGCCATGAAGTCCACGGAGAAGCGCAGTTTCACGCGCATCAACGCCTTTCAGGACAATATCGCGCAGGGACGCCCCAACCAGTGGCGCTGCCGTGCCGGGGCACGCTACCTCTACATCTGCGAGGATGGCCTGGTGCACTACTGCTCCCAGCAGCGCGGATATCCCGGCGTTCCCTTGGAGAACTACACCTTGGCGGACGTCCGCCGCGAATATTTAGCCGAAAAAACCTGCGCGCCGCACTGCACGGTATCCTGTGTGCATCAAGTGTCGGTCTTCGACTCCTGGCGCGCCCCGCAGTGTCCGATGGCTTCGCCCGCATCTGCCGGAGTGGGAGACCTGGTACAAATCGGGCAATCGGTGGCCGCGGACTAAAGCCTTCGATTACGCCGAGAAACATCCTTTACTTCTTTTTCTGCGCAGTGGGCGGGAGCAGCCCGTTCAGCCGCAAGTACATGGCCGCGGCCCCGTAGTGGTCGGCCCAGTCGTTGGTGAGTGCGATCAAGGCCCAGGCGCGGGGGGCTTCGCGGCCACCGTAGGCCTGGATTGTGTCCCCAAGTTTTGTGTCATCGACCTTGGCAAGGGCGGCCGTGCAGAAGTCAAACGACGCCTTCAGCGCCGCTACCAACGTTTCCTTGCTGTCGCTTTCCTTCACTTCCTCGACCTTGGGCTGCGCCATATCGCTCGCCTTGGCGCACAGGTAGTAGTTGGAACTGACGATGTGCGCCACCAGATGGCCGAAGCTGATCTGCTGCTCGGTGGGTTTGTAGGAGAACTTGTCGGCCGGCATCATCTCCACCGCGGCCTCCAGGTTCCTGGCCTGGCGGGGAAGGATCTCCTGTACGACCGAGGTGACCGGGTTCTTAGTTTGCGCCCAAGCGGCCGCCGCCGAGACTACCAGCACCGCGGGAATGAATCGCATGGAATGCCTCCGGGAAAGCTCCCTTAGCATAAACCCACGGCCACGGCTCCGCCATCAGCCGACAGCTGAACCCATTCACACGGCAATCTGCGGCGTGGCGTCGAGCAGGCTGCGGGTGTACGGGTGAAGGGGCCTTTGGGTAATCTGCTCGGTGGGTCCGGTTTCGACAATTTTCCCGCGGCGCATGACCGCCATGCGGCTGGAGAGGTAGCGCACGACCGGCATCGAGTGCGATATGAACAGGTAGGTCAGCCCGTACTGGCGCTGCAGGTCGGCCAGCAACTGGACAATCTGGGCACCCACGCTCACGTCGAGAGCCGACACCGGCTCATCAGCCACGATGAATTTGGGCTGCAACGCCAGGGCACGCGCGATTCCGATGCGCTGCCGCTGGCCGCCGCTGAACTCATGCGGGAAACGCCCGCCCGCGGACTCGTCCATCCCGACGGCACGCAGGAGGTGGGATACCCGCTCCCGGCGGGCGGCAGCGCTCAGGCGCTGATGGATGACGAGCGGTTCGGCGATGATCTGCTGCACCCGAAACCGGGGATCCAGCGAGCCAAACGGATCCTGAAAAATGATCTGCATGTCACGGCGCAGGCGACGAAGCTCGCTGCCGCCGGCACTGAGCAGGTCCCTGCCTTCGAAACGGATGCTCCCCGAGTCCGGCTCGAGGAGCCGCAGCACCAGCCTCCCCAGAGTCGTCTTCCCCGATCCCGATTCCCCCACCAGCCCCAAAGTCTCACCGGCGGAAATGTCGAGAGAAACGTCGTCTACGGCGCGAAGCGATCCGGTGCCATCGCCCCCGGACGGGGACTGGCCGGTTACGTAGGTCTTGGTCAAGTTGCGCACTTCGAGCAGTGCCACTCGGCGATGGTAGCAGCCTCGACCATGGGATCGCCAGGATGCCACGAGCGGCTCCCCATCGCGGCGGCCCGTCGAGCCTCGTTGGCTGGCGCGACTGTACGTTACCCTGCCAGCCAGGTCGACGCCGGGTCGCCGCGCCCCATGGCCGCCCGAAGGTCGCTGAGCCGCCGGGGAAAAATGGCGTTCAACTCGTCGACCGCAATAGCTTAAACGGCGACGGTCAAGATGCCTCCCGGACAGAGCGCCCGCGAGAGACGCATGCAGGGGGGGGCGAGCCGTCGGTTGGGAGTCCATTCGGGGGAAAATCGCTGGCCTGCGGGAGCAGCGTGTTAAAATTTAGGGCAGAACTGTTCTGCGCGAGACCCGGGTTGATCGAACTGGCACCCTCGATATTGTCGGCCGACTTCGCCCACCTGGCGGATCAGGTCCGGGGTGCGGCCGCCGGCGGCGCGGCCGTCATTCACGTCGATATCATGGACGGGCATTTCGTGCCCAACCTGACCATCGGCCCGCCGGTCGTGAAGTCCCTGCGCAAGTCTACCCGGCTCCCCCTGGACTGCCACCTGATGATCGAGAACCCCGACGAGTTCATTCCCGAATTCGCAGAAGCCGGGGCGGACTGGATCTCAGTTCACCAGGAGGCGTGCCGTCATTTGAACCGGTCGCTGCACCTGATCCGTAGCCACGGTCTGCTGGCGGGAGTGGTGATCAATCCGGCGACTCCGGTGGAGACGCTCAGCGAGGTCCTCGACCTTGTGGACTACGTGCTGGTGATGTCGGTCAACCCGGGGTTCGGAGCACAGAAATTTCTTCCGGGTTCGCTGCACAAGCTCCGTCGTCTGGCCGAAATTCGGACCGAGCGCGGCCTGAATTACCGCATCGAGGTCGATGGCGGGGTTGCGCTGGACACCGTTGCGGACGTGGTCCGGGCGGGGGCAGAGATCCTGGTCGCAGGCAACGCGGTCTTCGGCGAAGGTGATCCAACAAGCAACGCCCAAAGACTGCTGAAGGCCGCCACGGAAGCAACGCTACTGAAGGTTTAGTCGCGAGAATGGGCCTCTCATCCTTCTCCGTGCTCCTTCCAGCGGGCAACCAGGCCCGCACAAGACAGGTTTTCCCGAGGTTCTTATGATCCGACGCTCGCTGGTTCTGCTCGTGTTTGTTATCCTCGTCCTGTTCACGGCTTGCACCAACAAGAAGGTCAACAATCCCCTGGCTGACGTCGGCTCCAAGCAGCCCGACAAAGTATTGTTCGACCGTGCCATGGACGCTATGAAGCACAACCGCTTCGACGTCGCCCGCATGACCCTGCAGACCCTCATCAACACCTATCCGGACTCGGAATACGTGGCCCGGGCCAAGCTGGCCGTGGGCGATTCCTGGTATGCCGAAGGCGGCTCGGCGGCGTTGGCCCAGGCCGAGATTGAATACAAGGACTTCCAGACCTTTTTCCCCAACATGCCGGAGGCAGCCGAAGCTCAGCTTAAGATCGCCAACATCCACTACCAGCAGATGGAGAAGCCGGATCGCGATTACACTCACGCCATGCGGGCGGAAGAGGAGTATCGCAACCTGATCCTGCAGTATCCGGACAACAAGCTGGTTCCTGAGGCCAAGCAGCGACTGCGGGAGGTGCAGGAGGTACTGGCGGAGCGCGAGTTCGAGATCGGGCGGTTCTACTACATGCGCCAGTCCTATCCAGCCGCTATCGCCCGCCTGCAATCGGTGGTTGACCGCTACCCTCTCTACAGCGGCGCCGACGAGGCCCTCTACCTTCTGGGTCAGGCCTACGAGGGGCAGATCGCTCTAGTTCGTGGCCGCCAGATTCAGGAAGCCGCGAAGTCTCGTCTCATCGAGAGCCTTACCAAAAGCGCTGCCGATGCCTATGACAAGATCCTGACCCGCTATCCGCTCACGGACCGGGTCGAGGACGCGACTGCGCGCCTCCAGGCGCTTCACCAACCCGTACCCAAGCCCACATCGGAGGCGATCGCCCGGAATAAGGCTGAGGAGGACAGCCGTCATGCCTCCGGCATGATGAGCCACGTGCTCGGTGGCTTCAAGAAGCACCCGGATGTCGCCCTGGCCACCAAGGTGGGCGAACCTCCGCTCACCGATCCGCAGCCCGTCAGCGCCCGGGATATCGTCCAGCAAGCCTCCGAAGCCATGATAGGGAAGTCTTCCAGCGGGGGAAAAGAGTCGGTCGCGGCTGAGGTCATCAAGGAGGGCACTCCACCGGCCAACGCGTCCGTTCCCCATTCCGACAACAGCGCCATTACGTCCGCGCCGGACACAGCGTCGCGGGCCGACCCTAACGAACTCAAGCCGAACGTCCCCGCCGACCCGAACGAGCTTAAGGTGGACACCAGTGGCGACAACCAAACCGCTCCGGCTCCGCCGCAGGTTAACGAAATCGGTAACGATGCCGCTGGGAACACCGCGTCAAGCTCGTCGAGCGACTCGGGTACACCTGGCACCTCCACCAGTAAGCACAAGAAGAAAAAAGGAATCCACAAGGTTATCCCCTTCTGATGGCAGAACCGGGCCGTTCTGGCTGGCGTGCCGGCGCTTGAGAGGGAGTGGACTTTCTCCCCAATCCGTGCAGCCATGTCCCCTAGTAACGTGACTTGCCTTCGTGGTTACATTGACTTGCAGACGCGGGCGGGTTAATTTCGCGGTATCTCCCCCTAACCAAAGGACATCGCTTGGCTCGCAAGATACTGCTCGCTGACGATAGTGTGACCGCCCAGAACATGGGGCGGAAGATCCTCACCGACGCGGGTTACGAGGTCATTACCGTCAATAACGGTTCCGCCGCCCTGAAAAGGATCGCCGAGCAGAAGCCGGATCTGATCGTATTGGACGTCTACATGCCCGGCTACAGCGGCCTTGAGGTATGCCAGCGCATCAAGGAGAACCGCGAAACCGCACGAATCCCAGTGCTGCTGACTGTGGGCAAGCTGGAGCCCTTCAAGCCCGAAGAGGCTCGCCGGGCGCAGGCCGATGCTTTTGTGGTAAAGCCCTTCGAGGCCAGCGAGCTGCTCACGACGCTGACCCGCCTCGAAGACAAGATCGTTCCCCAACCCGAGCCCTATAAGCCGGGTCGCTTCGCCAAAGCCTTCGCGGCCGTGGAGCAGAGTGAGGGCAACGAAGCTGAGGAAAAATTCGGCGATAAAGATTCTGGCTGGAAGAACCGTTTGCGCTTCCCCTCAGGCAAGCCCAAGCGAGTTGAGCCGGAGGCCGACCCGGAGTTTGTTTCCGGCGGCAGGGGAATTCGGGATAGCGAGCCCGCGGCACCGCCCCCGGTGGCCCCGCCGGCAGCGATGCGGCAGGAAAGGGAATTCGAGCGTCCCCTGCCCGCGGGCATTCCTCACGACATCACGCCCGAGGAAATCGCCGCGATCACGGCGGCCGCGGCGAAAATGGCGGGCAACAGCGACGCGCCTGCGCCAGCATCTGCAGCCCCTGCTCAGGCGGAACTGCCCTCAGCGAACACCGAAGAAGCGCTGCCGCCAGCGCCGATCCCTGCGAGTTCTGCCCCACCCCCGGACATTTCGGCTGTGGATACTATTTCCGAACCCGCCCCGGTGGTCGCGGAGTCGGCATCCGAAGTCTCCACCGACTCCTCCGACCCGGTCACGTTCGCAAGTGCCTCCGTGCTGCAAGCCGAAGTAACCGAACCCACGGTGTCGGAGCCGGCGTCGCCAAGTCTCGAGCCTGCCTCCATAGCAGTGGAACCGACAGCATCCTCGCAACCGGCAGAGGCGGCTGTTCCTGAGACACCGGGTGCGCTGCCTGAGGAGATACCCGAGACATTGGTTCCTGAAGCCATCCCAGCGACGCCGAGTGTCGAAAGGGAGCCGGAAGTAGCGGAACTGCAGCCACACGAGCCCGCGCCCCAACCCGAGCAACCGGCGGTCGCGAAGGAAGAGGAGAGAACCCCGGTTGCTGAGCCCATCGCGGCCTCACCGGCGAATGCGCCCTTGGCTGCAAGTGAGGCCTGGTTTGAACCCCAGCCTCAGATCCATACCGAAGCGGAGGTGATGGCTGCGCTGCAGGCTCTGATTCCTCCTGGGCGCCACGGGCCGGCCACTGTCGCGACCGATGTGATCGAGCTGCAGGGCCTGGATCCCGCGCCGACGCCGGCTGCTGAACCCGTTCTGGCCGCCGCAGCGGAGTCAAGACAGGCGAGCCCGGGGAATACGCGCTGGATAGCTGAAGCAGCGCCGGTCAGCCCGGATGAAGCGTCACTCTCGCTGGAGAAGGAGATGGAAAAAGCTTATGCGGCGTTCGCGGCCTGTGAAGCAGCTCAAGTGGTGGCTGCGTCGGCTGTGGCCGTCGAAGATCGGGTCGCGCCGGTAGAACAGGAAGCGGGGGAGGTCCCCAACACGGATCCGTTTCGCGAAACGGTTGCCGAGCCGGTTAAGCTCCTGGCCTCGCTGACAACGAGCTCGGTGGCTTCTGAAGGGAGCGAAGCAGCATCCGTAACCCAGCCGGTGATCGCCCAGGCGGCAGAAGCCCCTCCGGCCGCACAAGAAGAGAAGGTTTCCCAGCCGGAATCGCAAGTCCCGGCCGCCGAGCCGGGTTTATCCTTCGGATCTGCGCCAGCGGTGATAGCAGAATCCATCGCCCCGCCGGGCCAAGCCTTTGCCGCGCCCGTGGAACCAGAAATCGATATTGCTGGAGGTATAGACGATATGGGGAAGAAAGACTGGGCCGATTTTCGTTCCATTAAGGGAACTGGTCCCAAGCCTGCCAAGGCAGCTTCCAAAGAGAGAGAGAGCGAAGAATCGCCTCGGCCGGAACCCGAGCCGGCCGCTATGGCGGCTGCGGCATCGGCGGGTGGCACCTCCTCAACCACGCCTCCCGCTGACCCTCGAGCCATCGCCGACATCGTGGATAGCGTGCTGGCCGAACTGCGGCCCAAGATCGTTGAAGAAATCGCCAAGAAGCTGGCGGACCCGAGAAAGGAGTAGCCACCATCGCGGGCCGCCTGGTCGTCAGGTAGTTGCCTTCGTCACCTCAGGTATCGGCTCCTGCCGAACGTCGTCGCCTCACGCAGCGTCAGAATGCGCCGGTGTGCGATGATAGAACCCCGGGAAAACTGGGAAGATTGGCGCTGCGGCAGAGCCCGAGGCTGCTTGGTCCCTGATCAGCGATGCACACGAGGTTCATGTTGCGTGGGAGTGCATGTATGACTTCCAGAAGAGGCTTCCTGAAGGCTGTGTCCGGGGCAACCGTGGCTGGCCGCCAATGCTGGTTACCCTTTATGGGCGCAGGCCGCAAACGGTCAGAACTTCAGTGTAGACAAGCCACCCTATGCTGCAGACCGGCTGGCGGACCCGGGCGAGAAACAGAAGTAGCTGGGATGGAATCGCGGGAGAGCAATAAACACCGATCACACCCGAAGAATCATCACTTCGGTGGCTTTGATCAGAGCTGCCGCCGTCTGCCCCGGCTTGAGGTTCATCTCGCGAGCAGAATTGGCAGTGATGATGGCGGTGATCTGCTGCTCGCCGATCGAGATCTTAACTTCCGCCATGAGCCCACTGATGCGGACGCGATCAATGCGTCCCACGAGCTGGTTCCTTCCGCTCACGCGGCGCATTCCCAGAATCCGCTCCGAGGCGGTCTTGCCGCTGGTCCGAAACAGGAAGCGGTCCACCTCACTCTGTGGAATGCGGTGATGTCCTCCCGCGGTCTTGATGCTGCGGATCTTGCGCTTGTAGATCCACTGCTTGATTGTGGGAAAGCTGATGTTCAGCTCGAGGGCAGCCTCGCGTGGTTTCAGCAACGGAGGCTCACTGTCTTTCAGGGAGCGTGTCTTGGAGTTCCTGGCCATTTCGAACCGAATCCTATCGTTCCACCCGGTCTCCGTCAATAAAGAGCGGGGTCGAAACCGCCCGCCAAGCCCGAGGTTCACCCGGCTGCAGAATCACATATAACCGCATATAACTATCCGCACCAATCGACGTTTATATACATTTCAAGGCCCCTCATTTTCTCTGGAGAATGAGGTCCTGCATGATGCCGCCGCGTCAGTCGGGCGCTAGCGGGGGCGATCTCCAGCACTCGACCGCCTCGTTTTTCGCCGGCTAGAGTGGCCCCGACTCACATTTGGGATTGCTCGTTCGCCCTCGAAATCCCTGCGCCTCGGGGCGCAGCCCGGTACGGAGGAGGATGTCCCGGCATGCCTCGCTCAAGGGCGGACTTCGCAGCGAGGCCGAGCCGGGAAGGGCAGCGGTGGATCTCGACCGAAGCGGGAAGTTGCCCGGTGCGCACGAATATCTGCTGGACCCGCAGTGGCGGTCCGCGTTGTCAGCGTGTACTATGGAGATGGGTCTCCCCAACCATAGATCGAGTTGTTCAAAAATGCGGTCCTCGTGTCGTAAAATACCAAGCACATTGCCTGGGATGGCCTTGTAAGGGAAAACACAAGCCTTTGCCTGCAAAGCTTGGGAACGCGAAGCAGAACCCAAGACTTTGAGGGGTTGCGAAGCCAGGTCTAGTGAAAGGATTTAATAATTGCCCGAACTCAGGAAAGATCCGATTGTTGGGCGCTGGGTGATCATTTCTACGGATCGCGCCAAGCGACCCACCGATTTTGTTCGTGAAGGGCTGAAGATTAAGGGCGGTTTCTGCCCTTTCTGCCCCGGCAACGAGAGCAAGACCCCGCCGGAGATCCAGGCCTACCGGCCCAATCCGAATGGCGGCCCGCCGCCACAGCGCGACACGCCCGGCTGGACGGTGCGGGTTGTGCCCAACAAGTTCCCGGCGCTGGGGATTGAAGGCAACCTGAACCGCCAGGCCGAGGGTATGTTCGACAAGATGAACGGGATCGGGGCCCACGAAGTCATCATCGAGACCCCCGAGCACGGCCAGACCCTGGCCTCGATGCCGCCGAAACGCATTGAGGACATGCTGTGGACTTTCCGTGACCGTATTCTCGACCTGAAGAAGGACCGACGGTTCAAGTACATCCTGATCTTCAAGAATCACGGCGAGCCGGCGGGCGCTTCGCTCGAGCACGGGCACTGCCAGCTGATTGCGCTGCCCATCCTGCCGATTTACGTGGTCGAGGAACTCGAGGGCGCTAAACAGTATTACATCTACAAGGAGCGGTGCGTTTTCTGTGACCTGATCCGGCAGGAGGGGGAGACCGGAACCCGCGTGGTGGCGGAGAACGAAGACTTTATCACGCTGGCGCCGTACGCACCGCGCTTTCCGTTTGAGACCTGGATCTTGCCTAAGCAGCACGAATCGGCGTTTGAAAATTCGTCGTCACACATGTTCGAAAACCTGGCCAAAGCCCTAAAAACGCTGCTGATCAAGGCGGACCGTGTGCTGGACAATCCTCCCTACAACCTGGTGATTCACAGCTCGCCGGTGCAGGATCCGACCAACGACCATTATCACTGGCACATCGAGTTCATGCCCAAGCTGACCAAGACGGCTGGATTCGAGTGGGGGACGGGCTTTTATATCAACCCTACACCGCCCGAGGAAGCGGCGCGGTTCTTGCGCGAAGCGAGCGTGGAAGAGCCGACGGTGGCGACGGTCGGGTGAGGAGGCCGTGCCGGAAGCGGGCTCCTAGAGTCGGGCATTCAGTTGCCCTTCGGATGCCACCGATGCTGCGTCCGGCCTGCCAAGAGAGGCGCTTTCGAGTTGCCGGGACAGGCAGGAAAAGGTTTCGTATCCGTTCCCGCAACCGCAAAACGCTAGTCCTGCGTGCGCTCGAGAAATTCCTCCTGCCAGGCCATTTGGATGGCTTCCAGCTTGCCTTCGTTCGACTTGGAGGGGTCATCCTTGAAGTCGGGCAACTGAAGAACGTAGCGGTGCAGGTCGGTGAACCGCACCGTTAGGGGGTCGACTTCGGGGTGGACTTGGGAGAGAAGAATGCCGAGGTCTTCGGCGTCGTCCCAGGTGAGTTGTTTCGGCATAAAAGCTCCTGAACCAGTTCTTAGCTCTTGCTCTCGACGCAAGGACCAATCGCCAGCGTCAGTGTTCCTCCGAGACGTAGTTGCGATTCCAGGCAGGGATCTCGACCACGACCTTGCCGGGCTTGGTGATCACGGCCTGGCAACCGAGACGAGAGTCTAACTGGAGATCGGCGGCCATGTCGAGGCGGTCGGCCTCGTCGTCTTCCATGTCGGAGAGATTCTCGGCCCCTTCCTTGACCCAGATGTGGCAGGTGGTGCAGGCGCAGTTGCCGCCGCAGGCGTGGTCGAGCCGGATGCCGTTGTTAAGGGCGACGTCGAGCAGAGATTGCTCCTTGCCGTGGTCCTTGTAGGGCAGTTTGCCGTGCTCGAAGGTGACGGTCTTGCCCTCGGGGAGGAAAGTGACTTCGACGGTGTTTTCACCGGGATGCTCGACGGTGGCGGTGCCGGCGTTTTGAGTTTTCTCGTCTGTCATAACTGCTCCAGAACCGGTTTCAACTTTTGCCAAGCTTCCAGCGTGCCAGCGCGCCTAAGATGGAGGTCTCAACGCGCTTGGCGAAACTCTGCAAGAACTTCCTATTCAAACTCTGCTTTGGCGACGGGATGGGGCGCAACCGGGCCTTCGCCCAGGTCGGCCTGGTCCATCGTTTTGCCTTTCAAGACACTGGCCACGGCGCTATCCATCATCAACTCGGCCAGGCGCATCGTACCCTGGTTGAGGGCTTCAATGGCCTGGCGGATGGCCTGGTAGTCATCGCCTGGCTTGACCTTGTTTAGTTCCTTTTCCAACTGCGCGATCTCTTTCCTCTGGGCGGAGGTGAGTTGTCCCCAGGCCGGACTCTGGCGGCCTTTGTCGAGGGCGATCAGGATGGTTTCTGCCTCGTGGCGGGCTTCGATGATCTGGCGGCGGCGGAAGTCTTCCTCGGCGTTGTCGAACGACTCCAGGATCATGCTTTCGACCTGCTCGTCGGTGAGGCCGTAGCTGGGCTGTACCTCGACTTCGGCTTCCTTGCCGCTGCGCTGTTCGCGGGCAGAAACGTGCAGGATGCCGTTGGCGTCGATGAGGAAGCGGACTTCGATGCGCGGTATGCCGGCGGCCATGGGCGGGATGCCCTTGAGGTCGAACCGCGCCAGGGAACGGCAGTCGCCGGCCAGTTCGCGTTCCCCCTGCAGGACGTGGATGGCGACATTGCTCTGGCCGTCCACCTGCGTGGTATAGAACTGCGTGGCTGACGCCGGGATGGTCGAGTTGCGCAGAATGATCTTGTCGGTGACGCCCCCGGCGACCTCGATGCCGAGCGAGAGCGGAGTCACGTCGAGCAGAAGCATCTGTTCGGTTGCTTCCGAACCTCCAGCCAGGATGTTGGCCTGCACCGCGGCGCCGAGAGCCACGACCTCATCCGGATTCAGGTCGGTGTGAGGCACGCGGTGGAACAGCTCCTCGACCAGGGCGCGGACCTTGGGAATGCGTGTGGAGCCACCCACGAGCACTACCTCGTCGATCTCCTCGGGTTTGCGGGCGGCGTCTTTCAGCGCCTGCTTGCAGGGACCGATGGTGCGGTCGAGGATGGGCTGCATGAGTTGTTCGAACTGCGCTCGCGTGATCGCGCGCTGGTAACGTGCGCCGCCCCGAAATGCGATGTCAAGCGTCGTGGAACCCTGGGTGGAGAGGGAAATCTTGGCATCGATGACCGCCTTGCGGATGGTCTGCACGGCCTCCCCGCTCCGGCGGAGGTCCAGACCCATGTCGCCGCGAATGTCGTCGAGCGCGATGGAGATCAGCAAGTTGTCGATGTCGTCACCACCGAGGTGGGTGTCGCCGTTGGTGGAAATGACTTCGAAGATGCCGTCGTGCAGCTTGAGAATGGAGATGTCGAAGGTGCCGCCGCCCAGGTCGTAGACGGCGACGATGCCATTTTTCTTCTTGTCGAGGCCATAGGCGAGAGACGCTGCGGTTGGTTCATTGACCAGACGCAGGACGTCGAGGCCGGCGATGCGGCCGGCATCCTTGGTGGCCTGGCGCTGGGTATCGTTGAAGTAGG
Organism: Terriglobales bacterium; assembly: GCA_035623795.1. Taxonomy (GTDB): domain Bacteria; phylum Acidobacteriota; class Terriglobia; order Terriglobales; family Acidobacteriaceae; genus DASPST01. The sequence continues at coordinate 71,767 of DASPST010000027.1, read as the reverse complement.
CAGGTACGGTGATCACGGCCTGGGTGACCGGACCGCCGAAATGGCGCTCAGCGTTGCGCTTGAGCTGGCGCAATATGAAGGCGGAGATTTCGGGAGGGGTGAACGTCTTATCGCCCAGCTTGATGCGCAGCACCTCGCCGGGCTGGAGATCGTCGGCGAGGCGGAAGGGGAAAAGCCGCAGTTCTTCCTGGATATCTTCGACGCCGCGGCCCATGAGGCGCTTGATGGAGTAGACAGCACGCTCGGGCGTTTCGATGAGATACCTGCGCGCCGCGTTGCCGACGACGATCTGGCCGTCTTCGTCGAGCGCGACGACCGACGGCAAGAGATTGGAGCCGTCCGCCCCGGGAATCACGACAGGGGTGTCGCCCGGCATGAAGGCCACCAGGGAGTTGGTGGTGCCGAGATCGATTCCGACTACGCGTTCGGTGGACATGTTTCGGCTGCTAAGCTTCTGGCCTTTCGCATTCGCCTGTCAGCGCTCAGCCTTCACTCCTCATGCGGGAATCAGCCTCGAAGGGCTGATGCTGCCGGCGAAGCTCTGAATGCTAGCTCTCGAGCACTTCGTTCACGTCGCGCACCAGGTTCCGGATGTAGGACCGGCGGTTGAGCAGGTCGACCATCTGGTCGCGGACCCTGATGCGCTCTTCTTCGGTGCCGTGGTCAACGGCCCGGTCCCAATGATCCCACAGGCCTCTGAGCTCGCCGGACAGAGCCTCGAGCTTTTCCTCGAACTCCAGTTTCTGCCGCCCCATTTCTTCGATCAGGGCAGGATCGTCCTCGCCCATTTTCTTCTGCGCGCGCAACTGTTCAAGCTGCAGGTTGAGGTCGAACACTTCTTCCAGCATGTCGGCCGGGACAACCTGCTTTTTTACCTGGCCGGTTTCGCGGGCCTTGTCGCTGGCGGACTTGGACTGTTCTTCCAGTTCCACGCCCTCCAAGTGCAGCAGATACTCGGTACGCTTGATCGGATCTTTCAGCGTGCGATAGGCGTCGTTGAGCAGGGAACTCTGCTGCACGCTCCACTGCTGCTCGCGCACCTCGGCGCGGGCATAGAGATCGGGGTGCAATTTGCGGCTCAGATCGTAGAACTCCTTTTCCAGCGCGGCCGCATCGAGGTTGAGTTTTCGGGGCAGCCCGAAGTAGGTGAAGTAATCCACCGGAACGGGCGGTTGGACCTTGCCGCAGGCGCTGCAGAAATGCTCGGCCCGCATGGTGCCACAGGACCAGCAGGTGGCGGTGGCGTCTCCGGACACAATTAAGGACGATCTGGATGGTTGTTCTGCCACAGAAACCTCGGGGCGGGCGCGGCGCCCGCCCCTGTCTGAAACGTACAGAGTCCGTCGCAGCGCGCTGCTCCCTCGCACTACGCCGAGAACGACGTCCCACAGCCGCAGGACTTCTTCGAATTCGGATTCACGAACACGAAGCCCTGCTGCATCAGCGTCTCCTGATAATCCAAGGTCATGCCGTGCAGGTAGATGAACGACTTCGGATCCACGAAGATGCGAACGTCGCCGAACTCGAAGATGCGGTCGCGTTCACGGGGCTGCCTGTCAAAACGGATGCTGTAGCTTAGGCCCGAGCAGCCGCCGCCCTGCACGCCTAGCCGCAGTCCGCCCTGTTCCAGCGAGACCCCTTCCTTGGCCATGGCCGAGCGGATCTTCGCGATCGCCTTTGCCGTGACCTGGATGCCCCTGCTCGGGGCTGCCGCAGGAGCTAACGTGTTGAGTGTGTTTTCAGCCATGACGCGAAGCTCGTGCGTTCCCTCGAGGCGGCGAGCGAGATGCCCGCCACACAGCTGGCCAGACCCGGTGCTACCGTCCGCACAGCTGTGGCTTGGTCAAGATCAGCCACCAGACCGTCTCCTAGTGGCTCGCCTGGGCATCCACCGGGGCTGAGCCCTTGGCGGTTTCCTGGCCGTTCTTCTTCTTCCAGTCGTGGATCGCGGCACGGATGGCGTCTTCTGCCAGCACCGAACAGTGAATCTTCACTGGAGGCAGAGACAGTTCCTTTACAATCTCGGTGTTCTTGATCTGGAGCGCCTCTTCCACGGTCTTGCCCTTCACCCACTCGGTGGCGAGCGAGGACGAAGCAATGGCGGAGCCGCAGCCAAAGGTCTTGAACTTGGCGTCCTCGATCACCTGGGTGCCAGGGTTCACCTTGATCTGCAGCTTCATGACGTCGCCACATTCGGGCGCACCTACCAGGCCCGTGCCCACGTCGGAACTATTCTTGTCGAGCGAGCCGACGTTGCGCGGGTTGGAATAATGGTCGAGAACCTTGTCGCTGTATGCCATTTTCTTTCTCCTTGAAACCCCTTTTCACCCACCGCCGCAGGATGCGGCTATTGGCGTCGCGTTCACTCGGTTGCCCATTGCACCTTCTTCAGGTCGACGCCTTCCTTGGCCATTTCATAGAGCGGCGAGAGTTCGCGCAGGCGCTCCACGGTTTCGCAGACTCGGTCGGCTACATAATCGACCTCGGCTTCGGTGTTAAAGCGGCCGATGCCGAAGCGGATGGAGCTGTGGGCGAGATCGTCGCCGGTACCCAGAGCTTTCAAGACGTACGACGGCTCGAGCGTGGCAGACGTGCAGGCGGACCCGCTCGAAACCGCGACGTCGTTGATGCCCATCAGCAACGATTCCCCTTCCACGTAGGCAAAGCTGATGTTCAGGTTGGCGGGCAGTCGGTGCTCCATGGACCCGTTGATGTAGACCTCGTCCAGGCGGCCCGTGATTCGGTCGCGAAGGCGGTTGCGCAGCCCGGCCAGGCGGCAGGATTCCTGCGGCATCTCCTCCTTGCAGATGGCGCAAGCCTTACCCAGACCCACGATGCCGGGGACGTTCAGCGTGCCCGAGCGCATGCCGCGCTCGTGGCCGCCGCCGTCGATGATGGCAGAGATCTGCACCCGCGGGTTCTTGCGGCGTACGTAGAGGGCGCCTACGCCCTTGGGGCCGTAGATCTTGTGCCCGCTGATGGAAAGTAGATCGATGTTGTCCTTGTTCACGTCGACGGGGACCTTGCCCACGGCCTGCACGGCGTCGGTATGGAACAGGACGCCGCGCTCGCGGCAAAGCTTGCCGATCGCGGCCCAGGGCTGCAGTATGCCGATCTCGTTGTTGGCCGCCATGATGGTGACCAGGATCGTCTTGTCGTCGATCGCGCGCTGGAGATCATCGAGGTCAACCAGGCCATCCTTCTGCACCGGCAGATACGTAACGCGGTAGCCGTACTTCTCCAGCCGCTTGCAGGTGTCGAGCACGGCCTTGTGCTCGGTCACCGCGGTGATGAGGTGGTTGCCCTTCTCGCGATACATCTCGGCGACGCCCTTGATGGCGAGGTTGTCGCTTTCGGTCGCGCCGGAGGTGAAGATGATCTCTTTTGGCGTGGCGCCCACCAGTTTGGCGATCTGCTCGCGGGCTTCCTCGACTGCTTCCTCGGCGACCCAGCCGAAGGAATGGTTGCGGCTGGCGGCGTTACCGAATTTTTCCCGGAAGTAAGGCAGCATGGCTTCGAGCACCCGCGGATCCATGGGGGTGGTGGCATGATTATCCATATAAATGGGCAGCCTCACGCCGGTGGGAGCGGCAGCGTGCTGCTCCGGTGAGATGGTCTTCACGTCACGGGTGCTCATCAGGGCTTCTCCTACTCTTTTCAGTTGTCTCTCAGGGCCGGGTTTAGGTCAGGGTGACCAGGTCAGCCAGGTTCTTTCTGGCTTCGCCAACGGTCACCTCCGTCTCTTTCATTTCTGCAATCTTGATGCGTCGAAGAACCCCTTCGATGCTCTCATTGACTTTGCGCAGTGGTTCGCGAATGGTGCAGCGATCGCTCTGACCGCACTCGCCCCGCACGGTAATGCAAGACGTGATGAAGAGCGGACCGTCGATGGCCCGGATCACCTCATAGGCAGAAATCTCCCGGGCGCTGCGCGCCAGGGTGTAGCCGCCATTTGTGCCATGCTGGGAGTGCAACAGGCCGGCCTTGACCAGGCGCTGGAGAATCTTGGCCAGCACCTCGATCGGGATCCCATAGGCCTCAGCCACGTCCTTGGCACTGCACGCACGCTGGTGCGCATGCTCGGCCAGATGTTTCATAGCCATCAACCCGTAATCGGCTCTCTTCGTCAGCTTGAGCACGGTGTCTTGGGATATCCGGTAATCTCAGTCGGATATATATCCGACATTTTCGGTCGGATATTATTTTAGTACCCAACTGCCGTCGGACGCAACTCCTCGCAGGGAAGGGCAGCCCTTGGCACTTGGACGGTAACCTACCACTGCTGAATGGCTTAATGCCCCCGGGCCTTCTTTGGTCGGATCAGGTCGAGGGGCGGGGGCAGGCGCCGTGGTTCAAAGTCCCCAGAGGCATCGGGAGATGACGTCCGGGCACTTGACAAGTACTACGACGGGGCTACAATACCCGCAATTTCCGGAGAAATCAGGTGCCAGCCCTGCTCGGATGGGACCGCCACCCGGATTTATGAAGCCAACCTCCGCCGCAACTCCCCAAGCAGAGAAGGACCATGAATCAGTGTAAGCACCCGCGCGTGCAGATCGTAAGCCGCGACGAGGACTCCGAGTATGTGGAGTGTCTCGAATGTGGTGAGGTCTTTGAGTCCAGTGAATTCAAGGACATGGCGATCGAGGATCGAAACACCACGGAAGAGACCTAATTCCCCCAGGGTGAATCGGCGGGGCCAATGCCAGACGAGGCTGGGCCATGACGGAAGTAACGAGGGGTGATTGCTTCCGCCTTGTTTCCCCTTTGAAGGCTCTGTTAGCGTCGGCACGGGGACTTTTGTCCGCCGAGGGGCCCGATGCCTTTTGTGGCGCTGGTTGTTGACGATTCGATGCTGGTCCGGCATACCGTGGGCCGATACCTTGAGGAAAGGGGATTCCGGGTGGAATCCGCCGCCAACGGCGTGGAAGGGCTGGAGGTGCTGGCGCGTATGCGGCCAGACGTTATCATCACCGACATACAGATGCCCGGGATGGGCGGCAGCGAATTCATCAGCGCGCTGAAGAGTCAAGGCGCCACTGCGAACATTCCCATCGTGATCCTGGCCGGCCGCACCAGTGGCTTCGACGAAAAAGAGAAAAGAGCCGACTTCGCGATCTACAAGGACATCGACATCATCGAACAACTGGAAAAGGCCCTGGCGGCGACCGTGCCCGGGACGGCGCGCGGGCATGCTTCCGGGAAGTAGCCTCATATCAGCGGCAATCCTGCCTCCGCTGAAAAACTCATTTCCGCAAAACTCCCGCTGAGCCATTTAGGATAGGCCGCGGCCGCTATCATGGCGGCATTGTCGGTGGAGAGAGGACGCGACGGAAAGTAGACAGGCAGACCTTCGTGGGCGGCGTCGTGCTCGAACCGCCGGCGCAGCTCGTTGTTGGCGGCTACACCCCCGGTGACCAAGACAGTGGCGACCTCGTAGGCGCGAGCCGCCGCCAGCGTCTTTCCTACGAGATCATTCACCACGGCCCGCTGGAAGGATGCCACCAGGTTCAGCGTCTCGCGATCACAGAGGGCGAGGTAGTCCTCGAGGGTCGGGTTAGCTATCGAAGTGAGAGCCTGCTGGCGCCTCCGCACCCCGGGCTGCATGGCGTGGGCTTCGACGTAACGGAGGGCGGCGGTCTTGATCCCGCTATAGGAGAAGTCGAACCTCGGGAGCTCGGCGGCTAGGTGACCCCGAGCATTGCGGTCGGGATGCTTGATCTGGGAGGTGACAAACCTTATCGCTGCCGGATCGCCGTGGAGCGAGAGCCGGTCAATGACCGGTCCGCCCGGGTATCCCAAGCCGAGGAGCTTGGCGACCTTGTCGAACGCTTCGCCGGCGGCGTCGTCGCGGGTGTGGCCGATGTTCTGGTAGGACCAGCTGTCACCTCTCTGCTCGGCCAAGTAGAGATGGGTGTGTCCGCCGGAAACAACCAGCGCCAGGACGGGGAAGTTCAGCTGGTGGTTTCCCTTCTGGTGTTCCTCTAAAAGGACAGCATGGATGTGGCCTTCGAGGTGATTGACGGGGATGAGCGGTTTGTCCAGAGCGAAGGCCAAGGCCTTGGCAAAACTGATCCCGACCAGCAGGGCTCCGGCGAGTCCAGGTCCCTGGGTGACGGCCAGAGCGTCGAGGGAGTTGTAGGTCTGATCGGCGTCGGCCAAGGCCTTTCGCACCACGGGAACAATAGCGCGCAGATGCTCGCGGGAGGCAAGCTCGGGAACCACGCCGCCATAGGGCTGGTGGGTAGCGATCTGGGAGAAGACGACGTTGGAGAGAACTCTTTCTCCGGAACGAACCACGGCGGCGGCGGTTTCATCGCAGGAGCTCTCGATGCCGAGGATGTGCACGTCTGGCATAATCGCTGACAGAATCAGTGTAAATGGCGGCCGCGAAACCGGCCATGGCGCCGCATAGTATGCTCGGTCGGGCCGGGCGCCGCCCGTTGCGACAAGTCGGTGTCTTCGAGAAAACAATTCGCGATCTCGGTGGTGCGTACGCTGCGCGATAAGGGATTTGCCGCTTATCTGGTGGGCGGGTGCGTCCGCGATCTTCTGCTCGGGCGCGAGCCGGCGGACTATGACGTGGCCACCTCGGCGACGCCGTGGGAGGTAATGCGCATTTTTCCGGAGACCTATGCCGTGGGCGCACAATTCGGAGTTGTCCTGGTGCCCATTCCGGGGGTGGAGGGCGGAACGGGAACGGGCGAAGACGCAACCGTCTCAGCCAAAGCCGGTGTGGTGGAAGTTGCGACCTTCCGGTCGGACGTGGGGTATTCCGACGGGCGCCATCCGGACCAGGTGCGCTTCAGCAAGGATCCACGCGAAGATGTGGCGCGGCGGGACTTCACCATCAACGGGGTGCTGCTCGACCCCATTGCGAACGAAGTGCTGGATTTTGTCGGTGGGCGCAAAGATCTGCAAGCGCACAGAATACGTACCATCGGCGAGGCGCGGCTGCGGTTTTCCGAAGACAAGTTGCGCATGCTCCGGGCGGTGCGCTTTGCGGCCCGACTTGAGTACGCGATCGAGCCGGAGACGTTGGTTGCGATCGGGGAACTCGCCTCTCAGATCCACCAGGTGAGTCCGGAGCGGGTGCGCGACGAGCTGACGAAGATGCTGACCGAGGGGCGTGCCCGGCAAGCATTTCTTCTGCTCGACCAATCCCGCCTGTTGCGCCCCATACTCCCGGAGATTTCAGCAATGAAAGGGGTGGCGCAGCCGCCGCAGTTCCATCCTGAGGGGGATGTTTTCGTCCACACCCTTCTGATGTTGGAGAAGCTGCCGCATCCTTGCTCGCGCACCCTGGCGTGGGGCGCGCTGCTGCACGACGTCGGCAAGCCGCCCACGTTCCGCGTGGCGCCAGACCGCATCCGGTTTGATGGGCACGTCGAGGTCGGAGTAAAGATGGCGGAGGCAATCTGCCGGCGGCTGCGTTTCTCGAACGACGACACGGAACAGATCCTGGCCCTGATTGACAATCACATGCGGTTTGCGCAGGTCACGCGCATGAAGGCGTCCACCCTGAAGAAGTTCCTGCGCATGCCTCGATTCGACGAACACCTTGCCCTGCACCGTGCGGACTGCGAGTCGAGTCATGGAGACCTGACGTCGTATCGTTTCGTCACGGATCAATTGGCGACTATTCCCCCGGAGATAATGCGACCGACAGCGCTGGTGACCGGGGACGACCTGATCTCGGCCGGCTACCAGCCGGGGCCGCGCTTCAAAGAGATCCTCGATGCAGTAGAGGATGCCCAACTGGAAGGTCGCCTGCAATCCAAAGCCGATGCCCTGGAATTCGTGGGGCGCGAATTTCCACAGAACTGAGACGGCGTTTGCCGGGTTTTGCACCGCACACGCGGTGCTAGAATCGAAATCTGGGCTTGGAGGCACGCCGACCGTGAATTATTCCATGCAGCGTCCGGGGGCGGATCTGGAGAAAGTCGTGGTTCGCAGCCTGCGAAAACTTCCCGCTGGGCAGGCGCCGCTTCTGGCATGGCCGTTGGCGTGCGGGAGCGCGGTGGGGGTGCGGACACGAGCGCTGGAATTCGCACAAGGCATCTTACGAGTTGAAGTCCCCGATGACGGCTGGCGGAAGGAATTGCAGGCTTTGGCGCCGCGGTACCTGGCAGCTCTCAATCGCTATGTTGCCGAGACGGTGACGCAAGTTGAGTTTGTGGTTGGGCGCCGAAAAACTGGAGTGGGACAGCGGCCGGAATAAAAGGCTCTTAACCACGGAGATGCAGTGAACGCGGGGATGCGCAGGACAACTGGGTTCAGCGCCCAAAGAACCGTCGCATGAAAGTCAGAGAAGAAGACGTCACCTACGTGGCCGACCTGGCCAACCTCGAGTTGACCCAAGAAGAACGCTGCCGCTTGGTCCGGGATCTAAATTCAATCCTGTCTTATATCGACCGGCTGAATGAGCTGGACACGGGGAAGGTTGCTCCCATGGCGCAGGTGTCGGACCGATACGGGGTCGACCAGTCGAAGCAGGGGAGCGAACGATTTGCCTACGCCAGTCGCGACGACATTCCTCTGGGACTCAGGCCCTCGTTGTCGCGCGGGGAGGCGCTGGCGAACGCGCCGCAGTCGGACGGCACGTTCTTCGAGGTTCCGAAGGTGATCGAGCGCTGAGGGCGGGACAGCCAACCACTCCTCGAATGCGCCTGGGCGATTCTCCTCGCCGTCTCTACATCCCGCCGGGAAGCACTCGAGAAGCATTGTCACCATGAATATTGAGGGACTCACGATCGAGGCGGCACGATCCGCGGTCGTAGAGCGCCGTACTACGGCCTTGGAACTGGCCGAAGCCTGCTATGAGCGCATCCACAAGAACGATCCCCAGATCGGCGCATTTCTCACACTGAGCAAAGAACGGGCTCTCGAGCAGGCCGAGCGCATGGATCGGCTGGCGGAGGCAGGCAAGCCGGTGCCGCCACTGGGCGGCGTGCCGGTGGGAATCAAAGATGTGTTCTGCACCCGGGGAGTGCGCACCACGGCGGGCTCCAAGATCCTGGAGAACTTTATTCCTCCGTATGACGCGACCGCAGTGGCGCGGCTGGAGGCCGCGGGTGCGGTGGTGCTGGGGAAGCTGAATTGCGACGAATTCGCGATGGGCTCGTCCAACGAGAACTCGGCGTTTCATCCAGTGGGTAATCCCCGTGACCTCAGTCGGGTCCCCGGCGGCTCCTCCGGTGGAGCGGCGGCAGCGGTAGCGGCGGACATGGCTGTAGTCACTCTAGGGTCCGATACCGGCGGGTCGATCCGGCAGCCGGCTTCGTTCTGCGGAGTGGTGGGAATGATGCCCACTTACGGACGCGTCTCACGCTACGGTCTGATCGCCTTTGCGTCGTCGCTGGATCACGTGGGCCCCCTGGCCAGAACGGTGAAGGACGCGGCTACCGTCCTGCACACGATCGCGGGGCGGGATCCGATGGATCCGACTTCAGCCGAAGTGCCGGTTCCGGATTACCTGGCTGAACTGGAGGAACCCATCCGCGGACTGAAGATCGGGGTGGCCAAGGAGTACTTCGGCGAGGGTCTGGATGCGGAGGTGCAGAAGGGGGTCGAAGCGGCGATTGAGGAACTGGCAGGACTGGGTTGTGAGATCGTTAAGATGTCGTTGCCGCATACCGAGTACGCCATCCCGACCTATTACCTAGTCGCCACCGCCGAGGCCTCCGCGAACCTGGCGCGTTTCGATGGAGTGCGCTACGGGTATCGGGCCAGGAATGCGCGCACGCTCTCCGAGATGTATCGGCGCAGCCGGGATGAAGGCTTCGGCCCGGAGGTGAAGCGGCGCATCATTCTGGGCACGTATGCGTTAAGCGCGGGTTACTACGACGCCTACTACCGCAAAGCGCAACAGGTACGAACGCTTCTCACCCGCGATTTCGACGAGGCTTTCAAGAAGGTTGACGTAATCGTGACCCCTACCAGCCCAACCGCGGCGTTCCGCCTGGGCGAGAAAGTAAACGACCCCCTGGCAATGTACCTGGCCGACATCTACACGGTTACCGCGGATCTGGCAGGCATCCCGGGGATCTCGGTTCCCTGCGGCGAGACCAGCGAGATGCTGCCTGTCGGCCTGCAGATCTTGGGGCCTCATTTCGACGAGGCTACCGTGCTGCGAGTGGCACACGCCTACGAACAGGCGCGCGGCAAATAGCTCTCATTTGCGCTCAGCCAGGCAGTACTCGCCGATCTTGTCGGCCTTCGCCGGATCCGCCGACTTGGGATAAACGTCGGCATTCTGGCAATCGTACAACCCGAAGTTCTTGGGAAGCCGCACCATCAGGTAGTCGCCCGCCGCCAGCACGGTGCAAAAAGCCGCCCCCTTGTTGCACTGCAGTTCCACGGGCGTCTTGCCTGCGACCGCGGATACAATCACCACCCCACTGCTAACTTCAGAATTCTTGACCGTAATCGGGGATTTATCGGAAGGTGCGATCTGCGCTGCTAGGAGAGCAACGAGGATGAGTACCTTGCTCATAGAACCCTCCTCTTATTCATGTTGCGATGTCCCGGACCTGGCTGTCTGTGATGCGGCGCACCTCGGTCGAGTGCGTCCAACCTATTGCGAACGAAGCCCGTGCGTGGCCCCAGCGCGCGTCACAGGCCAGGGTGTTGGCTGCACTTTCTGCGGAGGTCCAAGAGTAGAAGATAGATAATGTAGTCCCGGTGAGTTCCGGTCTTCAAAGGGATGATGACGGGCGGACAATCCGCACGAGAGAGTTAAGGAGGTCTTCCATGCCACTCAATCGGTTACGAGAATATCTCGATAGTCACAACATCCGGTACGTGGTCATTTCACACTCGGTTGCCTACACAGCGCAGGGGATCGCTGCCCTCGCCCATATACCTGGAAAGCAGCTTGCCAAGACCGTGGTTGTGAAGCTCGATGGCACGCTTGCTCTGGCCGTCGTTCCCGCCTCTCACCAAGTTGACTTGGCACTTCTGCAAGCCGCAGCCGGAGCGAAAACGGTGGAGCTGGCCTCAGAGCTGGAATTCAAGAGCAAGTTCCCGGACTGCGAAACGGGCGCGATGCCGCCTTTCGGAAATCTCTACGATCTGCCGGTGTTCGCAGACGAAAGCCTGTCCCAGGACAAGGAGATCGCCTTCAACGCGGGATCGCACAGGGAACTAATCCGGCTGGGTTGGGAGGACTTTGAACGCCTTGTGCAGCCGACAGTGATCCGGCTGCTGCGAGTCGCCCAACCCGCGGCCTAGCGGGCACACGCCAGCGCCTCTGGAGAAAGATAGATCAGACGAGCCCGTCATGCCGCACTGGCCGTCTTGGATCTGAAGAATCGATAGATGGCCAACAGGAGGACGGCTCCCAGCACAGACATGATGAAGCCGGCCGACTGACCCTCCTTGTACCAACCGACCGCCTGGCCCAGGAAGCCGGCGACAAAGGAACCTGCCAGACCGAGAAGCATGGTGACGATGATCCCGCCCGGATCCTTCCCGGGCATGATTAATTTCGCCAAGGCGCCGACGATGAGACCGATGAGAGCTTGCCAAAGGTAGTACATGGACGCTCCTCCTCAACTCCTGGAGACATGATCTCGTTGACTTTTCACCCGGGTTCGCAACTGCTTGAGGTTGACAACTCACGGCCGGCAAGACCTGCCGACCACCTGGGGCCCCTATATTAGGTTCCAACCCGGTTATAGTCAATCGAGAAGCTCGAACGACCGCAAGCGAACAACGGCTCTCCAAAGCGTGAGAGCGCAACCATTCCCAAACTCTCGGGAGTTTCCTCCGAAACCTCGCCCTCGCCATTCTTGCAGGTCTAGCAATTCACACCGTTGCAAAGACAAGCGGACAGCGAGTACAAGCCGTGTTCTGTTGCTCCGACGCGGGGCACTTGCTGTTCCAATTACGCGCAACAGCTAAACCTGAAGGGTAGTCTCAAGGTTCCGCAATGCGCTTGCGATGTTGGTGGACCGGGCGGGCCACGCGTTCCTACCCCGGGCCGCTTGGGGCCGGTGATCAATACCCTCACGCAAGCCCCCCTTGGGAAAGCCGCCGCCCGGGGAGGTTCTCGGCCAGGCCCAATTCGCGGACGAATCCAGAGGTTCAAAACTCCTGCACCGTTCCAGGGCTGGCCACAGTTAGGCCCTGTAACCCTCGGCGCCCAGCGCAGCGCGCAACTCGTTGAGCAGGAATTGCACATTCTCCTCGGTGGCCAAGGGGCCCATGATGCCGATGCGAAATACCTTTCCGGCCAGCGGGCCAAAGCCGCCGAGGATCTCGATGCCGTGCTCGTCGAGCAGACGCTTGCGAACCTGTGCGTCATCGATGCCCGGCGGCACGCTCACCGTGTTCAAGGTCCAAATGCGCCGTCCCTCTGCCACATGCATCTGCAACCCCATGCTCTTGATGCTCCGGACAAACAATTCGTGGCAACGCCGATGGCGCTCCCAGCGGTTTTCAATTCCTTCTTGCGCGATGACCAGGAGCGCCTCTCGCAAAGCATAAAACATCGAAATCGGAGCCGTGTGGTGGTAGCGGTGCGAAACGGCAGCGTAGTCGTGAATCAGTTTGAGGTCGAAATACCAGCTGCGGGGCGTTGTCGGCCTCGAACCGAGCCATTCCATAGCACGAGGCGACAGGCAGAGGGGGGAAAGCCCGGGGGGACAGCTCAGACCCTTTTGCGTGCAACTGTATGCGATGTCAATGCCGGTTTGCTCAAAATTCACGGGCATGCCACCAAGCGAAGTTACACAATCGGCGATCACCAAAGCCCCCGCCTCATGCGCGGCGGTGCAGATCGCGTTGCCCGGCTGGAATGCGCCGGTTGAGGTTTCTGCCTGCACGTAGGCCACGATCTGGGGCCGTTCACGGCGAATGAACTCGATGGCTTCCTCGTCGTTGAACGTCGCGCCCCAAGCCTTTTCCAGGCGGACCACCTGGGCGCCTTCGCGCTTGCCCATCTCGCTGATGCGGTCGCAGAAGTATCCGTTGGCCAGGATGGCCAATTTTGATCCTGGTTCTACAAAGTTTACGACTGCAGCTTCCATGCCCGCGCTGCCTGTCCCGGAGATCACCAGGGTTGCGCCCTGGGTTGTACCAAACACCGGGCCCAGCAATTGCCCGATGTCCTTCATCACTTGAAAGAAGTAGGCATCGAGGTGCCCTACGATCGGCTGCGAAAGAGCCGCGTACACGCGGGGATGGACCATGCTGGGGCCGGGTCCGAACAGGTAGCGCCGAGGCGGCGCGAGGGAAGGAAATGCGGATTCCAAGGTTTGATCTTGTGTCGTAGCCGTGATGGTCAACCTCCTGGCTGCCGCACGATGCGACCGTTGTCGTCGCGGCCAGCAGCCTATTCGAACTGGCGGCGAAAATCGCTTAGAAGTTGTCTCAACTCCGCCGTCTCGTTCTTGAGATGTTGCACCTCGGTTTCCAGGCGGGAGAGACGATCGGCGTCCAAAGCGGCCTGCTCCCAGGCCGCGGAGGCGGGCGTTTCCCCCCGAGCCGGCAGATCCCCGGCAAGCACGTGCATGTAGCGGTGCTCTTTGCTGCCCGGCTGTCGGGGCAGCATCGTGACCAGAGGGGGTTGCCGCTCGGCGAGCCGTTGCAAAGTGGATTGGACCTCGGCCAGGCCGTCGAAGGGATGAGCGCGTTCAGTTCTCCCGCGCAGTTCTCCCGGTGTTTGCGCTCCCCGCAGCAGCAGCACGCAAAGCACCGCGGTCTCACCCCGAGTTAAATTGAAGACCTCCTGGAGATGATGCTCATATTTGGTGACGCGACCGTTGGCGGCCTCGGTCGGACCCGTCAGCCTCTTTTCCTGAAGGCTTGCCAGGGCCTGGCGGACGGTGTTCTCGTCGAGATTCATGACCGGGTCGCGGCTCGACTTCTGATTGCACGCGTAAACCAGAGCATTCAGAGAAAGGGGATAGTAATCAGGCGTAGTGATGTCCTTTTCCACCAGCGCCCCCAAGACTCTGCATTCGATATCCGTAAGCAGGTTCACACAGGCGGCCGAACTCTGCCAAATCTTAACATCCCGCGTATCCTGCCGTCCCCCTAGCAGCTGCGCCATCAACCACTTCCAGCGCTCAATGTTGGGGACGGGTCGACGACCGCATCCGCCGACCCGCCCGCCGGACATTACCTGACGGGCATCAACAGAAGTGATGCGCCTCATAAGCCCTTTTTATTGGCTGCCCTAAGCAGCTCCACAGTAACCTGAATGCTTATCGCCCGGACCGGCGAGGCTCCCCCCAAGGGATCCACTTTCATTGTAAGGAGATGCATGTCGAACGAACTGCGTAACTTTCTTGCTTTGACGTACGAGGAGCTGGAAGAGCTGAACCTGAGGGCCAAAGAAGAGCGCCAGAAGCGCGTCGCACCGCAGAAGATCCAGGAAGAACGGCTCAAGTACCTCACCGATGAAAAACGCATCAAGGCTGTAACCGTGCTGTTCAGTGACCTGGAAGGCCGCCTCCACATGCTGGATTACGACAAGAAGTTCCTGCTCAAGAGCTGGGACAACTTGACTTTTGATGGTTCTTCGATCCGCGGCTTCACCGCACAGCGGGAAAGCGATCTCCGTCTGGGCATCGACTGGGCATCTTTCTATTGGGCTCCGGCGGATGTGTTCGGGCCTGGCAAAATCCTAGTGTTCGGCGACGTGATCGACAAAGCCGGGACGCCCTACAGCGCTGACATCCGCGGGCTTCTAAAAGGATTTGCCAGCAAGTTGTATGAAGAGCACGACTACACTCTCAACGCAGCGAACGAGATCGAGGGGTTCCTGTTCCAGGGCACAGATGCCGAGCGGCGCTATTACGAGACCCAAAAGTTCGAGTACGTCAACACCGGCGGTTACTATCATTCGCTGCCCGGGGATGCGCTGCGCACCTTTATTGACACGACTGCCGAGGTGCAGCGCGCCATGGGCTTCCAGAACGAGAAAGATCATCCGGAAGTGGCGCCCTCGCAGTTCGAGATCAATTACAACTACTCTGAAGTTGTCGGGGCCGCCGACCAGATCCAGCTTTACAAGCTGATCTGTCGTCAGGTGGCCACCAGGATGGGGCTGACCGCTTCGTTCCTGCCCAAGCCGGTCGTGGGCGTGAACGGCAACGGCATGCACACCAACGTCTCCGTCAGCAAGCGCGGCCGGAATCTGTTTTGGGATGCCAAGGGGGAGGAGAAGCTGAGCAAGTGCGGCTGGGAATTCCTGGACCGCATCCTGACCCACGGGAATGACATCTGCCTGCTGCTGAATTCCAGCGTCAACGCATACCGCCGGCTCGACCCGCACTTTGAAGCGCCCAACCAGCTCAAGGCCTCGGCGGTGGACCGTGGTTCGATGATCCGCATCCCGATCGGCAACGAACGCAGCATGCGCGTGGAAGTGCGCTCGGTGGCCCCGGATGCCAACCCCTACCTGGTCATGTACACGATTTTCAGAACCGGGCTGGAAGGGGAGACGGCCAAGATCGACAACCTTCGCCAGGCACAGCGCTACCTGCCCGACAACATTTACGACGCGTTGGAGAATTTCCGCAACGCGGAATGGACCACGCAGTTGCTGGGCGAGGATGTGAAGGGCCGATACGCCGATCTGAAGCAGGCTGCGGCTGATCGCTGTCCGCGCCAGCTCGGCACGTTCGTGAAGGCGCCCGAGGTGCAGTACCACCACGAGGTCTACAACCAGTTCCTGTGGAACCTGTTCTAGCCGCATCCGCGTGGGTTGGCTCGAAAACGCCCCGGACGACGGCGCCGGGGCGTTCCTCTGACCGCGCTTCGGCTTCAGGATCGGCATGGCGCGGCCCGCCGCCCGCGGGTTGCAATCCGTCGCTGCCATGGAGACAATCGCTAACGTGGAGCAAGTCTGCAACCTGAACCCCTTCCAGCCAGGGACCATGGTCGTCGTCACCCTGGCCGAACCCAGGGAGAAATTTTGGGGCGCGATCCTGGCCTTGAGCGTAGAGGGCGTGAGTTTGCGCGGCATCGAACTGGCGTCCTTTGAAGACCTAGTTGCCCTGGTCAAGGATGGCGAACCTTACTCTCTCAGCGTGGTGTTTTTCCCCATGCACCGGGTGGAGCGCATGGAACTCGACCTGCCGGACGGTAGCATTCCCTCCCTCTCGCAGCGGTTCACGGCGAAGACGGGCCTCGATCCGGCGAGCATGACGACGCCGCTTCCGGCAACCCCCGGTGCGAAGCCGGAGACGGCATGAAGATCTCGCAGCTGTTGACCGCGCCCAATCAGTTGACCCTGCTGCGCATGCTGTTCCTGCCCTTTATTGTGGACAGCTTGACCGACGGCAACTGCAAGCGGGCATTGGTCCTGGTCGTTCTGGCGGGACTCAGCGACGGGCTGGACGGACTGCTGGCGCGCCGGCTTCACCAGCAGACCCTGCTCGGACAGTATCTCGACCCTATTGCCGATAAGCTGCTGCTCAGCACCCTGTTCCTGGTGTTGTCCGTGCTGCACCAGATTCCCTGGCGTTACACCATCATGGTCTTCAGCCGTGACGTGTCGATCCTGGCTGCCAGCGCCGTGTTGTACGCGATCGCGGGCTTGCGAGATTTCAGCCCCAGCATCTTCGGCAAGGCCAACACCTTCTCTCAGGTCTCCGCCATCTTCTTTGTCCTTCTGTTCGAGGTGGAACCGCTGTGGTGGATCTGGATCGCGCGCACGGTTTGCCTCTGGGCGACTATGGCTTTCACCGTGATTTCCGGGGTGCACTATGTCTTCCTGGTGCAGCATCGTCTACGCGCTCACGGGCAGGCACATAGCCCGCAGGCTGGCAGCCGCAAACAGGTCGCCTAGCCGACCGGGTCTAACAACACCAGCGGCGATGAGGACGCCCGATTGACCCTTTTTCCACCGTCCCCCTAGAATGAGTGGTTCTGTGCCCAAAGTCCGTTCTTTCCTATGGCTCTGCGCCTTTACAACACCATGTCCGGCGCGGTGGAGGAGTTCCGCCCTCTGGTGGACAACCAGGTAAGGATGTACGCCTGCGGGCCCACGGTGTACGACTACGGCCACATCGGCAATTTCCGCACCTTCGTGGCGGTGGATTTGCTCTACCGCTTTCTTCTCCAGAGCGGTTACCAACTACGCTACGTGATGAATATCACGGATGTGGATGACAAGATCATTCGCAACGCTTCGCAGGCAGGCGTCTCCGTGAAGGAGTACACGGCGAAGTTCGAAAAGGCTTTTCTAGAGGATTGCGCGACCTTGAACCTCCGGCTGCCGATCCTGGTCCGGGCCACCGACCACATTTCGGAGATGGCCGCCTTTATCGCGAAGCTCGAACGAAAGGGAATCGCCTATCGCGCCGAGGACGGTTCCTACTATTTCCGCATTGCCCGCTTCCCTGCCTACGGCAAGCTGTCCAAGAAAGACTTCGCCGGCATGGAAGATGGAGCGCGCGTCGATGTCGATGAGTATGAGAAAGACAACGCCCGCGACTTCGCGCTGTGGAAGGCTCCCAAGCCGGGCGAAGCCTCATGGGAGACGGGCATTGGCCCGGGCCGTCCGGGTTGGCACATCGAGTGCTCGGTCATGTCCATGGAGGAACTGGGCGAGAGCTTCGATTTGCACGCCGGCGGCGAGGACTTGATCTTTCCCCATCATGAAAATGAGATTGCGCAATCCGAGTCGTTGACCGGCAAGCCATTGGCCCATTTCTGGTTCCACGCGCGCTTTCTGCTGGTGGAAGGCGAGAAGATGTCCAAGAGCCTGGGGAACTTTTTTACTCTCCGGGAACTGGTGCTCAAAGGCCACAAGCCGTCCTCCATCCGCTACTTGCTTGCGTCCGTTCCCTATCGCAACCAGCTCAACTTCACCTTTGACGGGCTGAGACAAGCGGCCACCTCCGTGGACCGCCTGCGCAACTTCCGCCTACGGCTTTCGAGCGGCCAGTTCCCTGCGGGAGCAAATGAAGTCATGTCGAGGTTGGCGCGGGAGACCAGGGAGAAGATGCGAGCGGCGCTCGAAGACGACCTGAACACCGCGCAGGCCCAGGCCGCCATCTTCGAGATGGTGAGGGCGGCGAACGCGGCCTTCGACGGGGGAGAGATCCGCCAGGAGGATGTGGCCCCTCTACTGGCAGCGCTAACGAAGTTCGACGAGATCTTCGCCGCGCTGGCCGATGATGACCTGCTCAAGATGCAAGCCGTCCTAGACTGGGCTCGGGGCGAGGGCCGCGAGAAAGAGGTCAGCCAGGAGTTGCTCGATCTGCTGGGCTCTGCGCGATTGTCCGACGCCGACATCGACAAAAAAGTGGCGGAGATGGAACAGGCACGCCGCGCCCGCGCTTTCAAGGTCTCCGACGCGATCCGTGCCGAACTCATCGCCGCCGGCATCATTGTGGAGAACACCAAGGACGGGGTGCGCTGGCGGCGGAAGTGAGGCGGCGCAGATTCGGGAAGACCACCGAACCCGGGCTGCCGGGGCCGCCGTTCGTGCTACGTTTTCACATAATGTGTTACGCTATCTGGAGATGGCGGATCTCAGTCGCATTGGCGTGTCTCTGGACGCTGAACTGCTTCACCGCTTTGACCGGTTCATTGCCGGCAAAGGGTATGAAAACCGCTCGGAGGCGTTCCGCGATCTAATTCGTGACTGCCTGGTTGGATTGGCCGTGGTAGCTCCGAACGCCATGGTGGTCGGCACGGTGACCCTGATCTACGATCACCACACTCGCCTGTTGCCGGAGAAGCTCACCGATCTCCAGCATGAGCATCATGAGGTCATTATTTCTACGCTTCACGCACACCTGGATCACGATACCTGCCTGGAGGTCATTGTCCTGCGTGGAAGGTCGCAGAAGGTGCGGGCGCTGGCGGACCGGCTCATCAGCACGAAAGGTGTACAACACGGGCAACTGGTCATGAGCTCGCCCGAGGCGGTGTCGCGCCGCGCGCACCGACACTAGCTCGAACGCGCTCTAGGCGGTGTTCCCCCGTGCACCGGCACGGCAGTTAAGGAAACGCGCGGCGGTCGTTCGAGCTTTCCTCAATGGAGGCGTGGACCTCGGGATCAATAATGTTGTTAGCGGGCTACACGGGACAAACGACGGAGAACTTCTCCTCCCGCGACCTCAAGCAGGTCGTCGGGCCGTCCTACGCCAGCGTTCGTTGCCATACAGGCTCGGCAGGTCTGGCCGCTCTCTCCCCGCGCAGCGAAAGGGAAAAGGCTCCGTGAATGCCGGCAAGTAGAACACGTTTTGAGCCTGAGTCGGTTGGGACCGGACGCGACCATGCACATTCCTGACGGCTATCTGAGCCCATCCACTTGCGCAACGCTCTATGCCTTTGCCGCCGCGGGCTGGTATTCGGCTCTGAGGCGGATCAAACGCGTGTGGGCCACACGCACGATACCGCTGCTCTCGGTGTTCGCCGCATTTTCCTTCGTAATCATGATGTTTAATATCCCCCTTCCGGGAGGAACCTCTGGGCATCCGGTCGGCATTGGGGTCGCCGCCGTCGTGCTGGGTCCTTGGGGCTCCATTTTGGCCATCTCCATCGCGCTGGCTATCCAGGCGCTGTTCTTTGGGGACGGTGGCATCACCACCCTGGGCGCCAACTGCTTCAATATGGCCATTATCGGTTCTTTGACGGCCTGGGGTGTCTATCAGCTGGTTGCCGCTAACTCAAAACTGGGATCTCGCCGCCGGGCTGCGGCGGCGGCAGTGGCGGGATACATCTCTATCAATGCAGCGGCTTTGGCCACAGCATTTGAATTCGGGATTCAGCCAATACTCTTCCGCGATGCCACCGGAGCGCCGCTCTATGCTCCTTATCCCTTGCACATCGCGATTCCCGCCATGATGATCGGGCATCTGACCATCGCCGGACTGGCGGAAGCGGCGATTTCGGCAGGTCTGGTTTCGTATCTCCAGCGCACCGATGTCGGCTTGCTCCGGGGTGGGACGAGTCTTATTCCGGAGCCGCTGCCGAACGTCATACAGGCGGAAAGGTGGGCAGGGCGGCTGTGGCTGGCGACCGTCCTGCTGATGCTGCTGACTCCTTTGGGCATCCTGGCCGCGGGGACC
Organism: Terriglobales bacterium; assembly: GCA_035623795.1. Lineage (GTDB taxonomy): Bacteria > Acidobacteriota > Terriglobia > Terriglobales > Acidobacteriaceae > DASPST01. Next base: position 51,731 of record DASPST010000027.1, on the reverse strand, counting down.
GCCTGGGGAGAATGGTCGGCGCAGGAACTGCAGCAAGGACAAGGCAGTGTGCAGATCTCGGGCGTTTCTCCGCAGCAGGCGCCGCCTTCCCGCGTTCCGGCAGGCCTGCAAAAACTTTCGACCGTATGGACAGCTCCCTTTCCCGGGTATGCGCCGCGATTTGTGAAACATCCGGCGCTCGGCTATTTGCTGTCCGCCATGTTTGTGGTCGGATTGTTCCTGCTTGCTTCGCGACTGACCATGAGCATCCGCAAACGCTGGCGGGGACGGGAACTGCGCGCATGAGCCAAGGGTTCATCGAGGCAACGCTTCGGGGCTTCACGGCAGCGATCTCCAAGGCTTTGGTGTCGGAGACCGCGGCGTCCCAACCCGGCCTTCTCCAGACCCTGGATCCGCGCGTCCGTGTTCTGGGTCTGTTCACTCTGGTGGCGGCCGTGGTCCTCAGCCGGCGGATCAGCGTGATTGCCGGCCTGTTTGCGATTGCGGTCCTCATGGCCACTGCTTCTCGCGTGCGGGTGGTCGTGCTGGCGAAGCGGGTCTGGCTGATCGTTTTGGGATTTAGCGGGCTCATCGCTCTGCCGGCCGTCTTCGTTACTCCGGGACAGCCGATTTTCAGGATGCCCTGGTTGCCGCTTGCGGTCACGGCCCAGGGCCTGCGAGGCGCAACCCGGCTGGTTCTGCGAGCGGAGACCGCCGCCACCCTGACCACGGTACTGGCGCTTTCGACCCCCTGGGCCCATCTCCTCAAGGCGCTTCGGTCCCTTCACCTGCCGGCGGAAGTCGTCACCATGCTCGCCATGACGCATCGTTACGTTTTCCTGCTGGTCGAAACCGCCGGCCAGATGTTCGAGTCGAGGCAAAGCCGGACCGTGGGCGCTTTGCCGGGTAGGGAGCAGCGCCGGATGGCGGCGCGAACCGCCGGAGTTCTCCTGACCAAGAGCATCGAACTCAGCCACCAGGTCTTCCTGGCCATGCGATCGCGTGGATTTCGCGGAGAGGTCCCGCTGTTGCAAGACCTCCGCATGAAGGCCCATGACTACCTGGGCCTCATGGTCTTGGTTCTTATAGCCGGTGTGGCCGTTTGGATCGGGAGATAATCAAGCCTTTGACAATTGCTTTCGAGGTACAGAACGTCAGCTTCGATTACGAGGGCATTCCGGCTCTGCGCGGACTCTCTCTCCAGATTGAGCAGGGCCAGCGCATCGCCCTGCTGGGAGCCAACGGCTCTGGCAAGTCCACCCTGTTGCGGATTCTTGACGGTCTGTGTTTCCCTTCGTCCGGCTCGGTGAATTTCCAAGGCGAACCCCTCACACCGGATAAGCTGCAGCAGGACGGCTTTTCCCTCGCGTTTCGCCGTCGGGTGGGCCTGGTCTTCCAAAACCCTGATGCGCAACTGTTCAACCCGTCCGTGTTCGACGAAGTCGCTTACGGCCCGCTGCAACTGGCCTGGCCGAAGCATGAACTCCTTCGTCGCGTGGATGCGACGCTCAGCTTCATGGGCATTGCCCATCTGAGAGAACGTCCGCCCCACCGGCTTTCGGGAGGAGAAAAGAAACGCGTCGCCCTAGCTTCCATCATCGTTCTGGATCCCGAGGTCTTGCTGCTCGATGAGCCCACATCCATGCTTGATCCCCGCAGCCAGAGCCAGCTCGTGGATCTCATCCAACAATGGAAGGGAACCTCGAAAACCGTGATCACCGCAACCCACCAACTCGACATCGTCGAAGACATCGCGGACTGGGTGTTTGTGCTGGAGGCGGGCGCGGTGATAGCAGCCGGTACTCCTGGTGAGATTCACTCGAATGCTGCCCTGCTGCTGCGGGCCAACCTGGTGCATTCACATCGTCATTCGCATGACGGCATGGTTCACGCTCATCCTCACGTGCACCGGCACCATGATCACTGCCAAGAACCCTGAGCTCACAGCCCCGCGGTTAGGGAAGCAGGACCGCCGGGCTATCCTCCTCGACTCACAGCGGGTGTAGTTCGATTGCCATCCAGACACAGTCTGTGTCGGCGTAGTAGCGGTGCCACGGGTACCGGAAGCTCCGGTCGTCGGCTAGGGTGAAGAACGGATCATGAGTGAATCCAGGGGGCATCACGACATCTTCGTACAGCGTGTCGGCGCTGTTCTCGCGGAACTTCTGCATGCGGCCCGTGCCTAGGACTTGGGTATGCACTTCAAGGAACTGATGTCCGGTGTGGATGCCGCAATCGGTCTCCTCCGGCGTGTACCACAGATTCAATTTGAGGCGGTACCGCCTTGGTGACGGACGGACTGCACGCCCGGGTGCAAACGTTGTGAGCGGATCGAGTTCGACGTCTGCAATGTCATCCTGCGACGAAGTATAGAGAGGAGTTCCGCGGGGGAACTGGGGATAGCGGCGGCCATACCAGTCCCAGCCCAAGGCGACACCGCCCAGATTCGTGCGCTGGCGGATGTGAAGCAAGGCGACGGCGTCGGCTTGCTCGAGGGTGCAGCGTCGCAGGCTGGCCGACTTCCAGGGAGGGATCATGCCGTGATCGCTTCCGCACCGAAGGCCCAAGGCGGAACTGGACAGGTTCACTACAATTGCATCCTCGACCGAGAGGTCGTGTGCCGAAATCACGAGCACGCTTTCAATCCAGTCGTTCGAAAACGAGAGAGGTCGACGCTGGTTATATTCCGACATAAGGCTCCCGCTGAACATCCTTGGATTGAAGCCCGCCAGCAGACATAGTTCACCAGAACGCGACAAGAATTTTCGCCGGTTCATGTCTTAAGCCATCGCTTAGCGCGCGCCGGATTATACAACGGTGCACGCCATGCTGCTTCGCCGGCACATTCACTTCCCGCCTTGTCCCGGAGTAGAATGAGCGGCGCTGCGGAAATCGAGCCAGGAGGGTGCATATGCAGCTCACGGTTGGACAGATCATCGGCAAAGCGCTCAAGGCCTATGGCGTCCCCTATGTCACCGGTCTGCCGGGGCACGGCAACTGGAGCCTGATCGATGCCTTCCACGACCCGGTGTCGAAGCTGCCCTTCATCCAGGTCATGCACGAGCAGAGCGCGGTGCACATTGCTGACGCGCACTACCGCGTGACCGGCCAGCCGATCGCCGCCTGCACTTCCATTGGCCCGGGAGCCACCAATACCATCATTGGGCTTGCCACTGCCTACTGCGATTCCACCGCAGTCCTGCTGATTACCGGCAGTGCCGCCACCCACATGCGGGGCCACGGGGTCATGCAGGAGCTCGACCGTTTTGCCTCTCCTGATTTCCCCCATATCGTTGCGCCGGTTACCAAGCGCACCTTCGATGTCATCCGCGCCGACCAGGTACCGTTCGTGCTCCACCGAGCATGGAACGCAATGGTCACCGGCCGGCCAGGTCCAGCGCACATGGAGGTGCCACTGGACATCCAGGTCGAAACCACTGATGTCGATGTTGCCGATCTGTCCAAGCGCCTGCCGGTGGGGAGAGCCAGGGCGGACTCCCCAGCGATCGAGGCAGCGATCCGACTGCTTCTTGCCGCCAAGCGCCCCTGCCTGGTCGTGGGTGGCGGAGCGATCGCCGCCGATGCGACGCCGGAGTTGACCACTCTGGCTGAGAAGCTGGGCATTCCGGTGGCCTTCACCTGGAATGGCAAAGGCGCCATTGCCGAGGACAACCCTCTTTGCGCCGGCACGGCGGGCTGGCCGGGTTCGCTGCCCGGCAATCACGCTGCCGCCCACGCCGACGTCGTCATGTCGCTGGGTTGTCGATTTACCGATTGGTCGGCTTCGTCCTACCGCAAGGGCGTGACCTTTTCCATCCCCGACGCCAAGCTGGTCCAGGTCGACATCGACCCGCGCGAGATTGGCAAGAATTATCCAGCGGAAGTCGGCATCGCAGCGGACTGCAAGCTGGTCCTTGCGGATATCCTCGCCGGCATCTCCGGGGAGCAGGCGCGCCGAGCACGCGAGTCCCGAGCTTCCTATCTTGCCGACCTCGCGGTGCTCAAGCAAGAATGGGAAGAGAAGCTGGAGCGGCGCCGGTCCTACAACGGCATGCCCACGACGATGCTGCGCACGCTGCGGGAGCTGCGCAAGGTTCTACCCCGGCACGGCATCGTCACCGTGGGTTCGGGGCACCCGCAGAGCACGACCAAGCAGGCGTTCCCCGTCTATGAACCGCGCACCCACATCACCTCTGGTTCGTTCTCGTCGATGGGCTTCGCCCTTCCCGCAGCCATCGGGGCCAAGCTGGCCAAGCCCGACACGCCGGTAGTCTGCATCATCGGGGATGGCGATTTCCTCATGTGTGTGCAGGAGTTGGCCATCTGCGCCATGTATGACATTCCGGTCGTGTTCCTGATTCTTAACAATTCGGGATATATCTCCATCCGCGACGGCCAGCACCACCTCATGGGCCGGCAGATCGGATCGGAGTTCAACTCGGACGATGGCCATCCTTACTCGGTCGACTTTGCCGCGCTGGCCAAGTCGTTCGGCTTTGAGGTGGCAAGCAAGGTGCAAGCGACCGACGACATCGGCCCCACCATTCAGCGAGCCTTGAATTCGAACTCCCCTGCCTTGATCGAGGTTCCCATAACCCGCGACGTCTCGGTTGCCGCTGCCGAAGTGGTGGGATGGTGGGATTTCCCCGTGCTTCCGAGCGCATCGGATGCGGTGAAAGCAGACTACAAGGCGGGCTATGCAGCCGAACAGCACATGAGGTCCGCGAGCGATATAGCCCTTGAGGAACCGGTTTCTGCGACTGGCTAATTTTCCCGAGATGGTCCGGGTTAAGAAGGAGGTCCGCGTGGCACGCTATCTGAAGACAGGACAGACGCCGGAGCAGACCAAAGCCGAAGCGGTGAAGGTTCGCGAGATCGTTACCGGCATCATTGACGACATCGAACGCCGAGGGGAGGCGGCTTTGCGCGAGATCTCGGAGAAGTTCGACAAATGGAATCCGTCCGCATTCCGTCTCTCGCCGCCGGACATCGAAGGCTGTCTTTCGCAACTCTCCTCCCGGACCCTTGAGGACATCAAGTTCGCCCAGACACAGATCCGGAACTTCGCTCAAGTGCAACGCTCCGCAATCAAGGACGTCGAGGCCGAAACCCTGCCCGGGGTGATTCTGGGACACAGGAACATGCCCGTCGACTCGGTTGGCTGCTACGTTCCGGGCGGGAAGTATCCGCTCGTCGCCTCCGCCCACATGAGCGTGGTGACGGCCAAGGTCGCGGGCGTGCCACGCGTGATCGCATCCTCGCCTCCCTATCAGGGAAAACCGAATCCGGCCGTGGTTGCCGCCATGCATCTGGGCGGAGCTGACGAAATTTATTGCATGGGCGGGGTGCAGGCTGTCGCCGCGATGGCGCTGGGCACGGAGACCATCCCTCCGGTCTCGATGATTGTGGGGCCGGGCAACGCGTATGTCGCGGAAGCGAAGCGGCAGCTTTTCGGTCGTGTCGGCATCGACCTGATCGCCGGGCCGACGGAGACGCTGGTGATTGCCGACGAAACGGTCGACGCTGAGATCTGTGCTACCGATCTGCTCGGCCAAGCCGAGCACGGATTCAACACGCCGGCCATTCTGCTCACCACCTCCGAGAGGCTTGCTCGGGATACCATTAAAGAGGTAGAACGCTTATTGTCGATCTTGCCCACCTCTCGGCTAGCCGCGGTTTCCTGGCGCGACTACGGCGAGGTCATTCTCTGCGACGGGGAGGAGGAGATGGTGCGGGAGGCCGACCGCATTGCGTCCGAGCATGTCCAGGTCATGACCCGCGATCCCGAGTACTTCCTGAAAAACATGAAGAACTATGGTGCGCTTTTCCTCGGCTCACGCACCAATGTGGCGTATGGAGATAAAGTGATCGGCACCAACCACACACTCCCCACCGGGAAAGCAGCGCGTTATACAGGCGGTCTCTGGGTCGGGAAGTTCCTCAAAACCTGCACTTACCAAAAGGTGCTGACGGATGAAGCCTCAACCATGATCGGCGAGTACTGCTCGCGTTTATGCGTGTTGGAGGGCTTTCTGGCGCATGCCGAGCAGGCCAACATCCGCGTACGCCGTTATGGTAGGCGCGAGGTTGCCTACGCAGGGGCGGTGGAAACGCTTGCCAGCGGCCGGTAGGTCGCGCCGCCGGGAGTGGAAACGACCGGCTGGGCGCTATCGTGCCGGTACGCTCGAACCGGGTTCGTCAGATCTTCTTACGTTCTTGCGGAGACTCCGCTCCCCGCCGCGCATGCGTCATGTGCTGATCTTCCAGGATCTCCGCCAGGAGGCTGTTGACGCCACCCGGCAGCATAAGCATGTCGGCGTATTGGTCCCCTTGGGTCACCGAGCAACACAGAAGCGGTAATCTGTTCCCCCAGGGGGCTTGATTCGGAAAGGCAGTCTCCGCTTTGCTTTGGAGATCTGTCGTTCTGCCGCTCGTTAGCCGGGTGCAGGGATACTTTACCATTGACATATACCATAGGGGGATATTATATACGATGGGGGTGGCTCTGACCTGTCTCTTGCCTGCGCTGCTTCCTGCCCCGAAGCACGACTGAGCAACTGCCAAATCGTAGGGCGTTCTCCTGATAAATGTTGACTGACAATCGCAAATTCGTGAGCTGGGTGGGAACCGATGTGGGAAGGCCAGGGATCAGGCTCATCGTCCTCGCTACCGTCCTCTGTGCTCTGGCGGTGGGGCAAGATTCCCCTTCTCCACCGCAGGTTTTACTCCTGGAGCAGGACACGGAAGCCGGCAGCAACCAGCCGGCAGAGGACGCGGCCAATCCGATCCCCCATGCCTCCGACGATCCCGTGCCGGCGATGTTCCCGCATTTCAAGAATACGAAGTATTGGCTCACGGGCCAAGCCAATTTCATTTTCCAGACCCACCCCCCATTTCACGCCGCCTACAGTGGTACGAACAGCTTGGATCCCAACTACGAGAAGGCGACCTCGCGGGTGTTGACCCTGTACACCGGGATACGGTTCAACGATTCCACCGAACTGCTGGTCGACGTCGAGGAAGCGGGGGGAGCGGCCCTAAGTACGGGTTTGGGCCTAGCTGGGTTTACCAATTTGGACATCGTACGCAACCCGTTGCTCAGCAAGGCTCCATACCTGGCCCGGGGCATGATTCACAAAGTGTTTGCCCTTAGTAGAGACAAGGTCGAAAACGAGCGAAGCTTTCTTTCGCTGTTTGACGAACTGCCGCGGCGACGGCTGGAAATCCGCTTCGGCAAGTTCAGCCTGGTGGATTTTTTCGACCAGAATGCGGCGGGCTCGGATACCCACTTTCAGTTTACCAATTGGACCATCGACAACAATGGAGCATATGACTACGCAGCCGACACCCGCGGGTACACAGTGGGTCTCGCGGCCGAGTACGAAGACCGCAACTGGGGGGTTCATTTCGCCGAGGCGTTGATGCCCCAGGTGGCCAACGGAATTGACCTCGTATGGCGGCCCTGGCAGGTGCACTCCGAAAGCTACCAATTCGAGTTGCGCCAGAGCCTCATTCCGAATCAGAGCGGTGCGGTCCGTCTGCTGGCCTTCACGAACTACGCGAATATGGGTATTTATCGCGAGGCGGTGGCTCAGTATGAACAGGGCCTGGTTATGAAGCCTGACATCACGAATCATCCCTGGCACATTACGCGCAAGTACGGCTTCGGTGTAAACCTGGAGCAGAATCTTACACGCAGTCTCACAGCATTTGGGCGTTTCGGCTGGAACAACGGCAAAACGGAGTCGTTCGCCTACACCGAGGTAGATCAGACCTTCGCGGGCGGCATCGGAGCCTACGGTGCCCTATGGCGGCGGCGTCATGACCGTGCCGGCTTCGCCGTGGTCACCAACGCAATCTGCAAGGACCACCAGATGTATCTGGCCGACGGAGGGCTCGGGTTCCTGCTCGGTGATGGCGCCCTCCGTTACGGGCGGGAAACTATCCTGGAGACCTATTACACCGCTCACCTTTGGCGGGGCATTTATGTGGCGCCGGGACTGCAACACATCGTGAATCCCGGCTACAATCGCGACCGCGGTCCGGTCCTAGTCCCAGCCTTCCGGCTTCACCTGGAGTTTTAGCATTCAGCCGGTGCGTGATGTCAGAGACTCGGTCGCAGATGCGCGAAAGTTTGAAGCGCCGCCGCCGACTTGCCCGATTGCAAGGCGAAGAATTACAGGTGAAGTTTCTGCCCGATAGCGGAGAAATCTCTCGAAAGTATTGAAAAGGATGGTAGGCCCGTGCGGGCTCGAACCGCAGACCTCCACCGCATGAACGTACCACCGTTCCGAAAGATAACAACTGAGACCGTATCGAACATGCTCTCTACAAGCTTTTCACCCGGGAACGCGGCTACACAGGTAGCAATCACAGGTTTCATTTCAGTTGCGAATCGCATTCTGCGCTGCCAGCTTGTTCGGTGCAATCTACACCTTCCACGATGCGGTAATCGGGTTCCGCGCTGGAGCTGAGTGCCTGAAGGGCCTTTTGATAAGCCTCGCTTATGTGAGCCGCTGCGCGACAGACCGAAAGTTCGGCATGGGGTGAGGTAGAGGATCAGCGACTGCTCCAGCAGATCAATGAACCAAATTCTCGGGGCCGTATCACCTTCTCAGACATAAGTCTCCATTACATCAAAAACGAACTGCCACAGCGAGCGCCCTCAACGGCGTACTTACATCGGCACATCATTCACGATTTCCTCATCCCGCGATGGGGTAAGAACGTTGCACTCAGCATCAAACCTCTCGACGTAGAGAGTTGGCTGAAGGCTCTCCACGGGAAATTGGGCTACGCCAATCCTAGTTGCGCCAAGATTCGTCAAGTCATGGTTTGCGTTTACAAGCACGCTCAGCGCCACGGTTTAATTCCGCGCAGTGAAGATGCGCATCCGATGAAATGGGTTCGATGCAAGACGACCAGCGAGTATGAGGCAATCATCCTCACCCCCGAGCAGGCCTTTCACTTGGTCAGTGGCTTCCCTCCGTTGGAGCGAACGTTGACCCTGCTGGCGGCGGCAACCGGACTTCGCATCAGCGAGTGCTTAGGTCTTCAGTGGCAGGACTTGGATTTTGAGCATGAGCAGATTCACGTCAGGCGTACGTGGCTTGGCGGTCAGACTGGTGAACCTAAGACTAAGGCGAGCAAACAGCCCGTAGCTATGGGCGCATCGTTGGCCGACATCATGCGAGAGTGGCAAAACGAAACGCCCCACCCCGAACCTCGAGACTGGGTTTTCCCCTCGTCTCGGCTGCATGGCCGGAAGCCGCGCACGGGTTCCGTCATGGCGCAGCATTACCTTCGTCCGGCGGCGGTGCGGCTGGGAATCCTCGGGGCAGAAGATCGCCGTCGTTTCGGGTTCCACAACCTGCGCCATTCATTGGCATCCTGCTTGGTCACCCAGACCAAGACGGACGTGAAGACGGTTCAATCAATCTAGGGCATGCCGATGTGGGCACGACTCTGGGCCTTTACACACACGCGATCAACAAGGACAAGTTGGTCGCGCAGAATCAGGTGATGGAGGTCATGAGGAAACCGGGGCTGGTGAACTGAGGACGTGCGGACGTTGCCCTAATCACGCGCCGCCCGGTAAAATTGAAATGACAGACGTTCGCATGTAGGCCCGTAGCTCAGACTGGTTAGAGCGCATCCTTGACACGGATGAGGTCGATGGTTCGAGTCCATTCGGGCCTACCATTCCAAACAATGTCCGTTCCGGAGACATAGGTAACAGAACGTTCCGGAGACATAGGTTACACTTTTGGCCCGAAGGGGTTCTCCAGGGGCTGCAAAGTTTTTTCCTCCAGATCAATGTAGCCGAGATCGTAATCCATAAAACTGACGAGCCAGATGCCGTGGTCGACTTCCTTAACGCCGACGGCCCGGCCGGCGAGCGAAGTGCTGAGGTTGATCTTCTTGTTATACAGGCAAAGACGTCCGCAGCTGGTGACCACGAGCGTGCGGTCGTGGAACGGGTAGTGAGGGTCGGGGATGCCTCGATAGCGGCGACAGGAAGCGGAGTAAACCTCGGCCGGGCATTTCATGGCGAGGGCTTCATGGGGCCGTTCGTGATTAAACTCCTCCAGGAAGGCGTCGAACTTGGCTTGCTGCTGCAGGATGTTGGCGCCTGCCGGGCGAGTGGCTTCTTTCTTCAGGGTCAGATGCATGCGTTCATGGCGGCCATTCTGCTGGGGATGGCCGGGGCGGATCCGCTCCATGGAGATTCCTAGCCGCAGCCACCATAACCGAGAGCTTCGAGAGCTGAAACAGCCCCTGAGGAGAGGCGAAGGGGACCCCGTTGTCGGAGCGGATGGCCTGGGGCAGGCCGCGTTCGTGGAACAAGCGCTCAAAGGCCGGAAAGGCGAGTTCTTCCCCAAGAGTTGGCTGGTAATTACCGACAATTCTGGAGTTGATGGGGACAAGCGCGTTTACGAGGACCTACGCCATTGTCCTTTGCAAACCACCCTCGATCAGCGCAGTGGCGGGCCACTGAATTGGGGAAGCCCGAGCGCAGTTGTGTCGAGCCATTCCGTTTGCTAGTTTGGCGTAGATGCCGCCGCCTGTGCCCGAACAACTCAGCAGGACCATTGAGGTCCTTTACAGGTCGGAATCGGCCAGGATTCTGGCTACGCTGCTGCGCCTGCTCGGAGACCTCGATCTCGCCGAAGAGGCAATGCACGAGGCTTTCGCCGCCGCCTTGAACACATGGCCACAGACTGGCGTTCCGGACAAGCCGCGCCCGTGGCTGATTTCAACGGCACGCTTCAAGGCCATAGACGTGATCCGCCGACGCGCGCGCTTCGATGGAGCGTAGAGAGATCTTGTTGCCCACATGGAATCGCGCGTCAACGACGCTTCCAGCGGGGATGATGAGATCGGGGACGATCGCCTCCGTCTGATCTTCACCTGCGGCCATCCCGCTCTGCCTCCGGAAGCGCAGGTTGCGCTCACTTTGCGCGAAGTCTGCGGCTTGACCACCGAGGAGATTGCCCGGGCATTTCTCGTTACGCCGGCGACGCTCGCGCAGCGCATCGTGCGCGCCAAAGCAAAGATTCGAGAGACGCCGATTCCACACGAGGTGCCGACGCCCGAGGAATTGCCGGAGCGGCTGGACGCGGTGCTTCAGGTCGTCTATCTCGTCTTTAACGAGGGCTATTCGGCTGCGGCGGGAGCGGAGCTAACGCGGGCCGAGCTAACCGGCGAGGCGATTCGATTGGGACGGCTGCTTACCGAGCTCCAGCCGGAGGCGGAAGTCATTGGGCTGCTTGCTCTGATGCAGCTGCAGGAATCCCGCCGCGCGGCGAGGACCTCGGCGGCCGGAGAACTGATTTTGCTGGAGAATCAAGACCGCGCGCTTTGGAACCGAGAGCAGATCGCGGAGGGAGTGGCATTGCTGGAGGAAAGCCCTGAAGTCCCACCGCTTCGGTGCTTACACACTGCAGGCTGCGATTGCGGCCGTTCATGCGCAGGCGGAATCGGCCGCTGTGACCGACTGGCGGCAGATTGTTGCGCTTTACAACCAGTTGGTGCGAATGCAGCCTTCGCCGGTTGTTCATCTCAACCGTGCCGTGGCAATTGCCATGCGCGATGGTCCAGAGGCCGGTCTGGCGCATATCGAGGCGGTGTTGGAGCATGGCGGATTGGCGAATTACTACCTGGCGCATTCCGCCCGTGCCGATATGTACCGCAGGCTCGGCAGGACGGCTGAGGCCCGGTCCTCTTATGAGAAAGCTCTGGCGCTGACCCCAACAGGAACCGGAGCGGCAATTCCTGCAAGCGCGGATTCGCCAGCTGAAATAAAAATTGGAGTGGCTGTCGATTTTCCGTCTCCCCAACGACGACAGGACAAAAGAACGATGAGCTACGTTCCTGAGTGAACAGGAAACGAGTCATCGGAAACAAACCACAGAAAACAAGGAGAAGTCATGCCACAGTATCTAGTTGCTGTCTACCACCCCGACGACTACGACCCGTCCGTCGAAACCGAAGCGACTATCGAGGCGATACACGCGCTCAACCGCGAATTGATTGCTGCCGGCGCGAGGAAGTTTGCCTGCGGCCTTTCCCCGGCCGGCAACGCCAAGTCGCTGCGGGCCCGGCCCGACGGCAAAGTGGTCGTCACCGACGGGCCGTACACCGAGACCAAGGAGCACATAGGCGGTTTCTGGATACTTGAAGCCGCTGATATGGACGAGGCGCTGGCGTGGGCGCGCAAGGGTGCCGTCGCCTGCAGGGCGTCGGGCGAGGTGCGCGAGATTCTTTTCCGCCCGGCTCCGACACAAGGACCCGGCGGAAGCAAGTAAACAACCTGGCCATTGCGGCCTCGGAACACGCGCCGTAGTGACGAGATGAACGAGCCGGCGCAACGCTCTGCTGCCGGCTCCGCCAATCCGCTATGAGGAGAAGAACGATGAAATACATCCACGGCCAGAATGGATCGCTGCGGCGCGTGCGAACTGTTCGGGATGGGATTGTTGCACGGGCTCGTGCCGATTCTCACCTCAGAGACCTTCCCGACAAAGTTCCGATACTCGGGCACAGTTCTTATGGTTTGTCGGGCATTCTGGCTGGAATGATCGCACCGCCTCTTTTAGCAACATTGATCGGTCAGGACGTTGCTCATCACTGGCACTATCTACCCTTCACTTACGCGGTTTACGGAGCCGCTGCTATGCTGGCTCTGCTATTCATACGAGAGACACGCAATATCAGATTGGAAGATCTCGACCACGGCGGAACTTGATGTCAGCGCACCGAGGGGCACATGAGATTCCTGTTGCTGTTTGTGCTTTTCATCACGAACGGCGTGACGGTCGCGCAGGACTACCCGACTAGGCCCGTGCGCATCATCGAGCCGTTCGGGGCTGGCGGCGGGCCTGACTTGGTAGCCCGCGCAATCAGCCCGAAGCTCTCGGAATTGTGGGGTCAGCCGGTGACTGTCGAGAATCACCCCGGCAAAGGAAGTACCGAAGCTCCTGCCCTCGTTGCGAAGTCGCCACCCGACGGTTATACGTTGCTTGTGAGCACCAGCGCTCAGGCTTACAGCGCTGCGCTCGTGAAGACTCTACCCTATGATCCACTGAAGGATTTCATTCCAGTCGCTCCGCTCACTAACCAACCTTACGTACTGGTCGCAGGAAAGTCGTCTGGCATTACCTCTGTTGGCGAGCTCATTGTAGCGGCAAAGGCGAAGCCCGGTGAGCTGAAGTTTGGCTCGACAGGTGTGGGCACTGGCACGCACTTGGGGCTTGTGAAATTCAATTTACAGGCTGGTATTGAGGCGGTACACATGCCTCCGCGACCGGGCGATGCGATCACTGATGTGATTGCCAACGCGGTCGCAGGGCGTACGACTTATATGATGGCGCCCATCCAGCTCGCTTTGGCCGATATCCGCGCAGGCAGGCTCCGTGCGCTAGGCGTGACCACGAAGAAGCGCTCATCCTTGTTACCGGGCGTGCCGACTATCGCGGAAGCTGGCGTCCCCAGCTTCGATTATCCGATTTGGTATGGAGTCTGGGTGCCCGCCGGCACTCCTGCTGGAGTAGTGGACAAACTAGCGAAGGACATCGCGCGTGCGTTAGCAACGCCAGATATGCGCGATTGGCTTGTGACGCATGGAGGCGATCCCATGAGCATGACGCAGCCTGAGTTCGCTCGCTTTGTGGTGAGCGAGAGCGAAAGCGCAGCGCGTATCGCCAAAGCCGCTGGGATCAAATCTCAATAGCATGACGCTGAATTTGCGGGTCGGGGGGGCAACTTTCGGAGAGTTTACCGGGTGTCTTTAGGGAAGGCACTCGGTACGAGAATGGCTGCGAGCAGGACGAGAGAGCCGTCTCGAGGGCGATCTGTACTGCCCCCAGCCCTTACCGCCAGAAAAAGGAGAGAGTCCGTCTCCGGGAGAGAGGAAGCGCTCTGAAGGAATGTAGGCCCGGCGAGCACATCTCCACAGTGTCAACCTACCACGGTACGGAAAGATAGCTTAGACGGTATCGAGCATCCTCTGCACGTCTTCTACACGTTTCACAGGTAGAGATCACAGGTAGGAATCACAGGTTCTGGCGAATTGTTGTGGACTCTGAGAACCGACGCGTCTTGATGTCGCGCATCGGTGGTTGACCAAAGAAGCGTTTGTATTCGCGGTTGAACTGACTGGGGCTTTCATATCCAACTTCAAAAGCTGCACTCGCTGCATCCAGCCCCTCAATCAGCATCCGTTCTCGCGCTGCTACCAAACGAAGCTGTTTTTGATATTGAAGTGGACTCATGGCCGTCAGCGCGCGGAAATGATGATGCAGGGTTGACATACCCATCCGTGCCAATTCCGCAAGTTCCTCTACACGCAGAGGCTTCGCGTAGTTGGCCCTGAGCCAAGCAATCGCCTTCGCAGTTCTGTGGCTCTGGTCGCCGAGCGTAGCAATGGCGTGGAGACGTGCTCCTTTCGGACCTCGAAGCAACCGATACACGATCTCGCGTTGTATCAAACTGCATAGGAACGGAATATCCTCGGGAGCATCAAGCAGATCCAGAAGGCGAGAACAAGGCTTCAGCAGATCGACCGACGTCGTCCCGATTGCGATGCCCCGATCCTCGGATGAACCGTTCCGTGTTTGAAATTCGCCGTGACTCAGAAGCTCCCTGACCACCGCCATATCAATTTTAAGCAGCATGGAGAGCAACGGCGCTTTCGTGCTTGCCTCTACGATCTGACTCACGACGGGAAGATCGAGGGAACTCAGCAGGAACGTCGATCCGTCACAAAGATACGTCGTTCCTCCGAGAGTTATACGCTTTCGGCCTTGCACGAAGATGTTCAAACTGGGTTCGTAGGTGGCGGGATAGCAAGGAGTCGTGCTCGTTCGCCGATAGAGCGTCAGGCCCGGTATCGAGGTTGCATGTTCGCCTGCGGTTGGAGCGTGAGCGGCAATTTTCTCAGCCACTTCGGCGCGCAATTCGGCGACCCCCGAAATTCCATTCGCGATTGCACTTGGACGCCTTGTCGCGGATTGCGGCATGACGGAATCTTACCGCTTCATTGTCATTTTCTAAACACAAAATCCCGTGTGGCGACAGGATTAGGCAATTAATCGGCAGGATTGTGATACCCGGCTTACGGGTGCCGGGTCTCTAATGTTCAGGTGAGAATAACTGAAATAAAATCTCTGCTCTTGTTGAGCGTCTTGCTGTTCAGCACAGCCCTGCCAGCACAGTTTTCAACCGAGGCTCCGCACCGTAACGAGGAAAGCCAGAACCGTCTGGTTGGCGCATGGAAACTGGCTTCGCTTGAAGAAGCGAGCGCAGATGGACAAGTTCACAAAGCGGACTGCAACGGCATGTTCGTCTTCACGAGTGACGGAAAGGCATCTGTGCAGGTTATGTACCGAAACGCGCAGACTGGCAGTGCCTATGCGCAGGGTGGCTACGAGGCTTCCTACGGAGGCTACCACATCGACGACTCTTCCACTTTCACGTTTCACATCGATGGCGCGCTAGTACGAACACTGATCGGCAAAGACCTGAAACGCGCCTACGCAATCTCTGGCAATCGGTTAATTGTGAGATCGACGAACCCAAACGAACACTGGAGAGTTGTTTGGGAACGCTACTAAACCAATATGGAGATCGGAACCATGAAAAAACGCGAGCTCGGACAAGGCGGTCTTGAAGTTTCAGCTCTCGGCCTTGGCTGCATGGGCATGAGCTGGTCCTACGGGCCGCCAAAAGAGAGGCAGGCGATGATCTCGCTGCTCCGCGCTGCGGTCGAACGAGGTGTCACGTTTTTTGACAGCGCCGAAGTCTATGGGCCATTGACGAACGAAGAGCTTGTGGGTGAGGCCCTCGCTCCCTTCCGCGGGCAAGTGGTGATCGCAACGAAGTTCGGCTGGGCACCTGCTCGCGGTGATCGGGAACGATGGAGCGCCTTGAACAGTCGGCCCGAGCACATCAAAGAGGCCGTCGAAGGCTCACTCAAGCGCCTGAAGCTCGATGCCATTGATCTCTACTACCAGCATCGTGTCGATCCGAACGTCCCGATTGAAGATGTAGCGGGAGCGCTGAAAGACCTCATCCATGAAGGTAAGGTAAAGCACTTCGGCCTGTCGGAGGCAAGCGCAGAAACGATTCGCCGTGCCCACGCGGTTCAACCCGTGACCGCACTGCAGAGCGAGTACTCGCTGTGGTTCAGGCGACCAGAGCAGGAGATTTTTCCGACTCTCGAAGAACTGGGCATCGGCTTTGTTCCATACAGCCCGCTTGGCAAAGGATTTCTCACTGGAAAGATCGCTTCAGATACAAAGTTCGACAGTGCTGACTTCCGCAGTACGCTTCCGCGCTTCCGTCCGGAGAACATGGATGCGAATCAAGCGATGGTGGCTCTACTCGACAGATTTGCGACGGAGAAGAAAGCGACGCCCGCGCAAATCGCGCTTGCATGGTTGCTGGCGAAGAAACCGTGGATCGTTCCAATTCCGGGCACAACCAAGCTGGGTCGTCTGGAAGAAAACATTGGAGCCGCCGAGGTTCAACTAACGGCAGACGAACTGCGCGAAATGGAACGCGCCGCTTCAAACATAGATGTGCAAGGGGCGCGGTATCCCGAGCACATCGAGAACATGAGCTATCGCTGAGCAGGAGTAACGAGAATGCCGACACGATCAGATGGAGCCAAGAAACTGATTGGGGACTTTTCTCCCAAGCTGGTTGAACTCACGGATGGAGTGCTGTTTGACGATGTGTGGGAGCGCAAGGAATTATCCAAGCGTGATCGCAGCCTTATCACTGTGGCCGCGCTGATTGCTTTGAATCGTCCTGACCAACTACGATTTCATCTCGGCAAAGCCGTCGAGAACGGAGTCAAGAAGGAAGAGTTGATCGAGGCTATCACTCATCTGGCGTTTTACTCCGGTTGGCCGAATGCAATGACCGCCGTCCTGCTTGCAAAAGAGCTCTTCGAAAAAACCAAAAACACATGACCCTGTGCACGCAAGACTCCGAATAACATCACTTCTGGACACATGTCCAAAACTTGGGGCGATTGGCGACCACGTCTCCACAGTGTCAACCTAGCACGGTTCCGCAATCGGCCCACTCACGCGGCGTCAAGATGTATCGTTTCGCGATTTGTTTTCGGTAGCTTCTCTCTAGAGATCACGTATGGTTTCTCGAACTCACCAGTCGTGACAGGAGGGAAGCGATGAAGAAGACCAAAAAGACTGGGACGGTAGGCAAGACCCAGAAAGCAAAAGCGACGAAGAAGTCTGCACCGCAGCAAAACTCCGCTGGAAAGCCCGCGCCGAAGGTATGCGACTCTTCCGGTTGGCTGGAAGACCGACACGGGAACAGTTCCAGTTGGTCTATGGTGAGCGAGGACACCTGATGACGTGGGAGGAGCGGGCCAAGGCAGGAGTTCCGCCGTCGAAGTTTCAAACAGCGCTAAAAGCGAAACAGTCGGCGGTGAGTGACAGTCCGCAGCGAATACTGCAGAGTCCCTGCGTGGACGGAAAAAGCCAGAAACCGAGACGGAGTTGATAGACGGCAATTTCGGCGCGTGCGACGATAAAAGCGTGCCTTGGACTCTTGCTGACTGAATCTCAGACATTGGGGCTTTCATGGTCGGCTGTAATCCATGACGCGCTCTCGACACCAACACAGGTAGGGAATCACAGGTAGAAAATTTGGCGGGACGAAAAATGGTAGGCCCGGGAGGACTCGAACCTCTGACCTCTTCCGTGTCAAGGAAGCGCTCTAACCAACTGAGCTACGGGCCTATAGCCTATGGGGTCACATCAGCAACTCAAACGATTAGACCCCAAATCTCTAATCGCTCGCAAGGCCCACAGCGCTACGGTGTCAAACTAGTGTTCTATCACTTGTGCACAGTCCCAAAATCCATATCAAACCGTACCCAATGTTTACGAGCCCGCCAGCCGCCGTCAGCAACCAATAGATCGCATCGAGCGTCTGCATTCACGCCGCCTCGATTACTTGCAGGTGGAAGTTCACCGTGTGATCAGCATACTGTGGCCCCTAAACTTGTCCGCCTTTTACACCTTGGTTTGGGCTAGCGTCGCAAGCGTGCGCCGTAGCACTAGGAGATACAACTTCGACAGCCCTCGCTTCTCGGTTATGCTCATACGTGCGCTTGTTTGTCCATGCGGATGAAGCCGTTTCCCTTTGCCCCATTGCGCTTGCGTTCATTGGGGAAGATGAACGCTTCAAGCGCATGATCGGAACCATCCCACAGCCGTAGTTCATCCGCGAGAGTTCGGGGGAGCTGCACCGTCCGCTGCGACTTCGCGGCTGACTCGGCTGCTGAGCGGACGGATCCAACGGCCGGCTTGTTCCAGTAGTGCTCCAGTTTCAAATCGAGGGGCGAAATTCACAGGCACCTAAGACATCTGTTGGTACAATTCGGGGACGGCTCGCCTCTTCGTCCCACCACTCTTAGAGCGATGTCCCGATGTGTGTGTCGCGCTTTGTACGAGTATTGACTCCTCCGCCGAGGCGTGCGCTTGCCGCCTTTGTATTAGGGGGCTTGCTGTTCTTCACCTATCAGTCATACATCTGGCTGCAAGAGACGCGTGCCACGACCCTCGGAATCAATCACGGTTCGACTAGCTCCTATGATGATCCAGAACTGCTGATGTCGACGGCTGATCATTTCTACTGGCTGAACAATGGACCCCAGGCTGCCCCGCTTTACGCGAGGGCAGAGCGTCTATTTGCCGAGGATGGCGACATCCGAAATCAAGTTCGTGCAAAGATCGGCCGTCTGCGATCAGAGGGCGAGACCATGTCGTTCATCGAGCTGTCCCGTCTTCTCAACGACCAGCTGCAGGAGCCAATGGTGCGAAACGACGCGCAGTTGCGGCTCTGGTGTCTTATCGCGAAGGCATACACCGACATCGAGATCGATTATCGTGCGGCCAAATGGGACTGGCTGGAAGTCCTGCACATCGCGAAGAGCTTGGGGGAGAGCGGGTGGGCCAACCGAGCGGAAGGTGAACTGGGTCTGATTGCTTTTCTGGAGGGCAATCCCAGGCGGGCTGCGCGCCTGCTTGGCGGTGCGCTGCTGGCAACCATGACCAGCGGAGACACCGGCGGTCAGATCAGATTTCTCGAACTGATTGGCAATGGCTTCGAAGAAGTAAACCGTCACGCCGAGGCTCTAAGGTTCTTTGAAAGAGCTATCAAGCTTGCCGAGACTGAGAAGGACTCCGGACTGCCATTTATGGCATACGAAGGGAAAGCGCAGGCTCTGGTCGCCCTGGGTAGGCAGGATGAGGCGAGGAAAGTGCTCGAAGACGCTCTGACAAGAGCTCGATCGCAGCACAAGAAGGGGCACCAGGCACAGCTATTGATTCTTCTGGGCAGGCTGGCTGCGCAGACTGGAGACACGCAGCGAGGGATTGCGTATTTGGAGGAAGCTGGACAATTAGCAACACGAGTGCAGTTTTTCCGAATGGTAGCGGACGGGATGTTCGAGCTGGCGAAGCTGTATCGACAGACCGGCGACATCTCGTCCGCGGAAGCACGGGCGACTGAAGGTCTGGCCGCTAGCCAGCGCATAGGTGATCTCTATTACGTGCCCCGGAATTTGACGATTCTCGCCGATCTGAAAGGGCGTCGCGGTGACCTGCGCGAAGCCAATGCCCTGTACACCCAAGCGGAAGATGTCATCGAGGGCATGCTAATAAGTGTGGGGGAGCCTTACTGGAACAGCTCGGTCGCTGGCGCGATGAGCCAAACGTATTTGCAGCATTTCGAACTTCTCGTGGCGAGCGGGAATGTTGCGGATGCTTTCAGAGTCCTGGAACGTGTTCGGGGACGGACCCTCGCATGGGCCCTGCTAGATCGGAAGGCGATCCAGACTCCGGAATCGGAACAAACCGCAGCGCTTGAGGCCGAGGTGGCAACTTTGCAGCTTCGGCTCATGCAGAACAACGACCCGGCTGAGCGGCAACGACTACTCGATGAACTCGCCGAATTCGAGCGTAGGCTCGGATTGTCGTGGACAAGAAAGGATGCGCCTGACGAGCGGTTACCCATCCAACCCGCGCCCTTGAACCAAGTGAAGGAAGACCTGGATCCGCACGAGGCACTGCTGGAGTACGTGCTCGATGACCCCAACGCCTATTGCCTCTCAGTGTCGCGTGAGGGGGCACACATCCATACCCTGCCGGACGGCCGTAAGCGAATTGAGTCGCTGATTCAGGAATACATTGCCGAGATCCGCGCGAAACGAGACGCGGTCGGACCGGCAAAGCAGCTGTGGGAACTTCTGGTTAAGCCCGTGCCGGAAGCCGCGAAGGCGACACGACTGCTCATCGCGCCAGACGGCATGTTGAACTTGCTCCCGTTTGAATCCCTCCGCGACGGTAGCGGCCGATTTCTGTTGGAGTCCCGCGTTATCAGCTACACTCCCTCAGCCACGATTCTCGATATGCTTCGTGGCGCCAAAGAACTGACGCCAGCGCCCCTCCCGCTGCTAGCAGTGGGCGATGTCATGTACGACAATCAGGGAAGCGCGGGTCGGAAACTCCCCCCAGCAGCGACCGTTCGAGGAAGGATCGAGCGCGGCATTGCAGATTTATCGGGCATCGCCCTTCACGATCTGCCACAGACCCGAGAGGAAGTCCAGCAGATCGGTAAAGTCGTAGGAGCCGATGCCATCCTCTTGCTAGGCCAGGCCGCCACCGAGACGGCATTCAAGAAAGAACCGTTGGATCAGTTTCGCATCCTGCATTTAGCAGTACACGGTTTCGCGGATACGCAGTATCCGGAGCGATCGGCCCTCGTACTCGGCGCAGACCCTAAATCCGGCGATGATGGGCTGCTCCAGGTGCGTGAGATCTTAAGGCTGCGGCTGAATGCGGAGCTGACCACACTTTCCGCGTGTGATAGCGGCGTGGGCAAGTTGCAGGGACAGGAAGGAGTTAGCAATCTCGTCGAGGCATTTCTGGCAGCGGGCTCGAAATCGGTCGTTGCAAGCCTTTGGAATGTCGATGATGCCTCCACCAGCGCGCTTATGGAGGACCTTTACAAACGATTGGCCCAAGGGGAAGCGACGAGTACGGCCCTTCGGGATGCGAAATTGGACTTGCTCTCCAGATTCGGCAACCAAGTGAGTCCATATTATTGGGCTGCCTTTATCAGCGTGGGAGACACCTTGGCCCCGATCCAAATCAGGCACCCATGATGCTAAGCCTTCACGATCGTACCAAGATTTTCGACAAGGTCTGCAGGTTGGTAGAAACCAAGCACTTCAATCCTGGCCTGCATGGAGTGGACTGGAACGTGCTGGCTCGCACTCGGAGGGACCAGATCCTGGCTTGTTCTGAACCGGAGGCCTTCGAAAAGGAAGTCCACCGCTTAGTGACAGAGCTGAGAACCAGCCACACCGGATTTCGACATGCCCGACTGCGAAGCATCCCAGCACGCCATGCGATAAATGCAACCCTTCAGCAAGTTGGGGTCAAGGGTGCCGAACGCTGGATGTTTCAGGATGTGCATCAAGGCGGCCCCGCGTATGCGGCTGGTATTCGACCTGGAGATTTGCTGCTCGAATATGGTGGAGGGGAAATTCGGCCGCCCACTGATCTGACGTTCTCCGGCGGCGAATCGGCGGACCTGCTCGTTGAAAAGTTGCATGGGGAACAGCAGCAGGTGACGGTGCAGCTGCCCATGCCCAAATCCCGGAAGCATCCGGTTACGGCGCCCGAAGCTGTGCGGGCGGAGCGACTGAACCACGAAACCGGACTGCTGAAGGTGGCCATGTTTCCGGGCGCCATTGGGATCGATGTGGCGAAGGATATCGATCGCGGCATCGCACGGCTCGACGGATGTAGCCGACTCATCGTGGATCTACGGGGCAATAGCGGCGGAGGAATCGGGGGGCTGCGCCTGATGAGCTATCTGACGCCTGGGAAATTGGAGGTGGGCTACAGCCTGACGCGCCAACGTCGTGAGCGCGGTTATCGCCGCGAGGAACTGACGCGGTTTGGAAGAATTCCGTCCCACAAAGCGTCTCTCCTATGGTTAGCGGTCCGATATGCTCTCCGTGAAAAATCTATCCTGGTGGTCACCGAGGGGCTTGGCAAGCGCCCGTTCCATGGTCGCGTGGTGGTGTTGGTAAACGAACACACGGCGAGCGCGGGAGAGATGGTTTCAGCGTTCGCAGGGGAGAATAATCTGGCGACTATTGTGGGGACAAAAACGCCTGGCCGGTTGCTAAGCGGTAGCGCATACAAGGTTGGCCACGGATACATTCTCGGCTTGCCGGTTGCCGCCTATCTTACGTGGCAAGGTCGGATGCTGGAAAGCAACGGAATCGTTCCCGCGTTCCGGGTCGAGCTCTCGCGAGACGCCTTGAGGGAAGGAAGAGACACACAACTCGAGACCGCCATCGAAGTTGCGAAGGCTCTGTAATTGCTTCGCCGGTCAATGACCTCTTCTCGCATTGCCTGCGGCGTCATGGCCAAATTCCCTTAGTACACGCGGACCGGGAAACGCGTCCACTCTAAGCCCGCTTGTCGCAGAGCAAGAAAGTAGGATCCGGGCGGCAAGGTGGCAAGGTTGACTTCAACTCTTAGGACCACAACCTGGGTCTCCAGCTGCGCTAAGCCGGCGACATGCAGTCGTTCACTGCCCGCGTCGTTCAACAAGGCAAGGTCGTAGCCGCCTTCCTTGCTCCCGATGGGCAGATCGACGACAAGGTGCTTCGTTCCGCGTTCGAGCTGCAGCGAAGTCGAACCTGATGTGCTCGGCTCGCCGCGCGAGACTGAATAAGGCCTCAGGTCGAGCACCGCCGTCTCATTTGGCAGGCGGTGCGGACGGAGACCGAGGAACAGAGCAAGCACTGCCAGCAGGATGGCAAGACCGCCTCCCCATCGGAAACGCCGCTGGGTCCGGAGCTTGCTCCGGATGGCGGTGAACTCCTGAAAGCATGGACTGCAGGACCCGAGGTGATCGAGCCACTTGTCGGCTTCGGACAGGGGCACCCGGTGCGAAGCCATCGCTTGCAGAGTCGCGGAGCCTGGGCAGCCCACGCGCTCCGGATTGGGGAACTCAGTGGATAGCCCCTTCGACAGAACCTCGAGTATTCGTTGTTCCTTCTTTCCGGACTGTTCTTGATCTGTCAGATATCGCTCGCTTGCTTTCTCGCAAAGCAAAATTCTTAGTCACGAGCCGAAAGCTAGAGGCGACACGCTTCACTTGCTGAGCCGACCGCGAAGGATGCCAAGCTTGTACCTGAACTTCATTTTAGTGCTTTGTTCTCCGGTACCCAGATACTCGGCGATTTCCTTCCATGAATAACCATACTGCCTGGCAGTCCACACTCTTCTCAGCCACACGTCCATACGAGCAAGAACCTCTTTTGCGAGAATCTCACGTTCGAGATCGACGCATGCACGCAGTCCGCGCTTCGCGGCAAGGACATCCAGTTCGTTCGCTGAGGCGACTAATTGAATCAGCCGCTCACGCCTTTGCTGGCGACGGCGTATGCGAGCAAAGCGGTGCCGAAAAGCACCGATCAAATAGGAATCCAGGTTTGCGATTTCCGCATACGATGTCCGCAGGCGGTGCAAGCTCCGCGCAATCGACTGCAGCATCCCTTCCCAAATCTCAGCGGCTAAGGTGACATTCTCGGGATCGTTTTGCCGACTGCCCAGTTCGCGATTGACATGCGCGCGAAGATGAGGCCAAACGCGGCGAGCCGATTGTATGAGTTCCTCTTGGTTGGTTTTGTCGGTCGGAGTCGTCGGCAAGCAGGTGGAGATGATCCATTCCGGTCCGGGGTCGCTACTAGGCATGGGTATGCCTCACAAATGCCGCCCGTGGCGGGCAGAACTGAGTTCCGACAGAGTGCCATCGCGACGCAAAAGGTGTCAACCCAAGAGCGCATTTTTATCGGTCTACCCGAAAAGCTTGAATTGGACGAATTCTTTCTTACCTTTTTCTTTCAGCGGTTCCTCTACTAGGTGAGGGCAATTCCCGATCGGGGGTGCCCTGGAAATTGCTATGCCCGAACCAAGCCACTCTGTGTCGGGTTCAGCGGGTGAGTTGTGTCATGTCCTATGCCTGGGCACGAAAAGACGATTACACCAAAATTGCTTCCCAGCGCTTGGCAGTGATCGACCGTCTGCTGACCGAGGGAATCAGAATCGGGTCAGCCTCCAAGCGTCGCGCCATCAATAGGGTGTTGCGGGATTTCCCCGAGTTCACACGCGGGGACTGTTGGCAGCGCATCCGCTATTTGCGGACGAAAAGCGAGGTTGCTGATTTTGAAGTACGCCAACGGCAGGAGGAATCCCTTCCCGCGAAGGCCGAGGCGGGCCAGCGTCCCGCCGCTCGGCCCTGGACCGAGTCCGAGGACGACAAGCTGCTGAATTTGGCGGGATATGAACCGGTCGACAAGATTGCACAACGGCTCAGCCGTTCCGTGCGCGCCGTGCGGTTCCGATTGTGCGCGTTGGGCATGAGTGCCAAGGTAACCGACGGTTGGTCGCTGCGGGCGCTGCGGAAACTGCTGCGAGTTAGCCCTGACCGGCTCAGACAATTTATCGGCAGCGGCAGGCTGCGCGTGCGCGATCCGCGCATCACTGCGTCTTCCCTGGCGGAGTTCTGCCGGAGACATTCCACAGCTATCACACCGATGGCCCGAGAGCGAGTCGAAGCAGCAACCGCAAACACGCGCCAGGCGTATCCCTGGAGTCGGGCAGCAGATCTTCTGGGCGCGGACCTAAGGCAAGTGCAAAGCTGGATTGCGGCAGGTCAACTGAAGGTGATGGACACTTTTATCACCGACCGTTCCTTCGAGGAATTCTGCAAAAAGCATGGATCGGAAATCAACCTTGCGCTGATGGATGCAGCTACCGCCAAGTGGCTTATAGAAGAATACGAAGTGCCCGCCCCGGCCTCGGGCAGGCAGGTCGTCACGCGCGCTCAAAAACACGCGTTGAAGGTCAGAACCTGCGCGTGCGGAAGGAAGATAGCTGGTAATGTCTATTTCAGGCACGCCAAGACCTGCAAAGTTGTGGAGAATCAAGCCATGCGGCGGGCGGTTGAGGAATCCAGCGCCGAGAGTCAACATCTTGTGTTTCGACCCACGAATGCGCGCCGCTCCGCCATTCTCAAACGGAGCAAAAGGAATTGAGCGAACCAGCCTTTGGTGAAATCGGCCGCTATCTGCTACACAAGTCCACCCGTCCGCCGACTGGCTAGACCGCCGGGGTGTCAACGCGGCTATGATTCTGTCTGCCAGGACCAAGCCTCTTGTCCGACGGTGCGGGCGTTATGCTCCCGGCGCCGGAATCGGAGAGTAGCGTGAATCAACCTGAGGTCAGTCATCGGAAGGACACGCGGTTAGTGGCGTGAAGCCAACGCCGCACGGCTGCGGTCATGCCATCAGCGACTGAGTCCCGGGAATTAGTCTGGAATCTCGGGCAGAATGTCGAGCCGGTCGATGGCCGCCGCAACTCCGAAGCGCGCGCCGTCCTCCTCGACCCGGATGACCGAGGCCTGACAGCAGGCCCACTGCTTTTCGCCCAGCCCCAATTCTTCCGGCAGAATCAGGATGACCTCCAGCTTCGTGCCTTGCGTGATTGGCTCATCCACATACAGAAACACGCCGCTCATGCTTAGGTCCCGCGTGACTGCAGTCCGGCTGAGCCCAGTATTGGCGCACTTCAGCGCAGCCGGGACGGAGGCCGCTACCCGTAAATGGGTCCGTCGATCTTTCCGGGGCGTGTCCATGCAGTATGGTGCGGCATTTTACACGTTCGCCGTGCGGTCTTCAGCTCTGGCCCAACTGATGCATTTCCGCCTGGCGACGCAGAACCAAGCCCGCGAGGCCATCCGGAGGATGAAGACCCGGCTTCGGTCCAGGTTGTGACCTTTGCACCTTACTAAGGGTCCTTGCTGGGGATCTTCTTTATTATAATTGCCTTACAGCCGGTTGATAAGCGACGCCACATAGCCAGCGCCGAAGCCGTTGTCGATGTTCACCACGCTGACATTTGAGGCGCACGAATTCATCATGCCCAGCAGAGCTGTAAGGCCCTTAAACGCTGCCCCATAACCGGAACTAGTGGGTACGGCAATTACCGGTACGCCGACCATGCCCCCTACAACGCTAGGCAGTGCACCTTCCATGCCGGCGCACACGACCAGAACCCGCGACTCGAAGAGCACGCCTCGATTCGCTAGCAGGCGATGAATTCCCGCCACGCCGACGTCATACAGATGGCGAACTTCGTTGCCCATTATCTCGGCGGTGACCACTGCTTCCTCGGCGACCGGAATGTCGCTGGTTCCTGCTGATACTACTGTGATCGTGCCTTTGCCGTACTTTTTCCGGTCCTTGGCCAACACAATGGCCCGAGCCGTAGGCCGGAACTCTGCTTTGTGCACCCGCCTGCGCACTGCCGCAAACTGTTCGCGAGTGGTGCGTGTGGCAAGGACGTTCCCGCCATGCCTGGCCAGGCGGGCAAAGATACCCGCCATCTGCGCTGGCGTTTTGCCCTCCCCGAAGATTACCTCCGGCATGCCAACACGAAGGGCGCGGTGGTGATCAACCTTGGCAAAACCGAGATCCTCAAACGGCAGATGCCGTAAACGCGCGACCGCTTCGTCAGGCGCCAGCCGGTGTTTGCGCACATCTTCCAACAACTTGCGCATGGATTCGGAGTTCATAAAAAGCCGCTGTCCGCCTAGACGTCGGGCCAGGCGGTTCCTTAAGGGTAGCACCCGCCCACCCGATTGCCGGCTCTCAGCACCGATGCAGACAAGAACATCTCTGCAAGGCGGGATCAGATTAGGAGAGCGGGAACGCAACCGGCGCCCAGGCTTTCCTGCTGCACCGGCTTGGTGGCGTCTCTGCGATCAGCCTCCACCATATCTCCCGCGCCACCCCGGGTTTTTGCAGGTGGGCCAGGAAAAGGCGGCGCAACTGGCCCCGGTTGACATGGCCGTGAAGATAGGCGTCATAGAGGTGGCTACCCATCATGTATCCCAAGACCTCGGTGGCGGCGGAAAAATTGCTCTGGGTACGCGCCACGTTTTCCAGTTGCTTCTCGCAGCCGGCGCGGGACCATGCGCCTCCCTCGTCGCTCCGCACGGCTGGCCGTGCAGGGTTCAATACACGCGAGCCGAAGTACGCCAGCGCATGTTCCAGAGCCCGGATATAGAAGAGGTTTGCACCCGCCCGAGGCAGCAGTGGCCGGGCCAGGGTGTCTTCGGGCAACCCGCGGCACGCATGATGCAGGAACCGGGTCGCCTCTTCCGCCGCGTACACCACCTGGAATTCTCTGATGCAGAACGCATTCACCGCCGGCAGGTAGAGACATCCCCGCTCTTCGATCCGCAGCTGAATGGCCTCGGCATCCGCATCGCAAATTCCACTGCGGGCCATCAGCTTCCGCAAGGTGGCGTCCGACGGCCGACAGTGGACCTCCGGCAACAGGTCGATCAGGAACCGGGGCTGAGAGCTGTTGTGGGATGAATAATGGCGGAACCCGAGAAAGCGCACAAGGCTGTCGATCAGATTGTAGATAGTCGGCGCCAGGTCAGGGGCATCCTCGCGCGCCCAAGCGTCCAGACACAAGCGGTACTGCTCGTATTTCTCCAGCGGCGTGGCGTTGAAGACACAAATCACGTCTTCTGACACGCGTACCGCCTCCACCCGTTCTCGCTCTTCCCCAGCTGCCTGCCAATAGAGGGCGTCCACGTTCTGCAACACCGTCAGCATGCGGCTCAGCGGCAGACGCTGGCGCACAGCGTGCGGAAGATGTTGTGGCGCAAGGTGCGATTCACCGAACAGTACCAGCACCGCCGCCTGCGGATGGCGTTCCCGGATCTCCACCAGTTTCTCGGCGGCATGACGGTCACGCACCGCGATTTTGCGCAAGTCTTCCCGCGGCATGCAGTCCAAACCGTAGATGGCTTCGCCGTGTTCGCGGGCCGTCCTCAGCAGGTCGTAGAACGGTTCCCACTGGTAGCCCCAGTCGGATTGGAAGCGCATGCGCTCCCGCAATTCCTCCCCGTCGATCTCGCGCCGCCACCATTCGTCCAGAATGTGCTGATCCCGTGAAAATACCGTCTCCACTCCCAGCACGACTGGGCGGTCGCCGGCCAAGGCCCGTTGCTCCAGCAGACTCCCCGCGAACCTTTGTGAGGACGGCAGGGCGTGGTAGTCGGCGATGAGAACTAGATCTGCGTCTCGCACTAATTCCCACACCCGGTGTGCATCGAGAACTGATTCGTAAGACAGGAAGGCCTGGCAGAATTCCCGCAGATACTTTCGCCGTCCGTTGTGGTCGCTGGCGCGGATTTCCCGCTCCACCATGGTCAGGGCTTGTCGTTGCGCTGCACTGCGCCGTGTCCGCAAGCTGGCTAGCGTGGCCATAGACCGGTTTCGCAGCCTCCTTCTTGACTAGAACAGACGGGTCTCCCTATTCTCGAAGCTTCGACGTGGCAGCGACCGCCTTCAGGAGCTACTTTTTTGCCTCCCCACGAACCGCAGAATCTGATCGTGGCCACCACCGGGGCCAGCGGTTCCCTCTTCCTGCGGCAGTTTCTGCTTGCCGTGGAACGCGATGCCCGCATACGGAACGTGAATTTCATCGCCTCAGACGGCTCTCTTCGCGTTCTTGCCGAGGAGCTTAGTCTCAAGGGTCGCAGCAATCTTGTCGGCCGGATCCTCGGCCGGTCCTCCCGCAAGATCCAGCAGCAAGCCAATACAGACATCGGAGCTAACGTCGCCAGCGGTTCCTACCCCGCCGACGCCATGGTAGTGATCCCCTGCAGCGTCGGAACCCTGGCCCGCATAGCCAACGGCATTGCCGCCCGGTTGATCGAGCGGGCGGCTGACGTCACCCTGAAGGAGCGCCGGCCCCTGCTGCTCTGTGTCCGCGAAACCCCGCTGAATAAAATCCATATCCGCAATATGTACCGGGCCGCCGACGCCGGGGCCACTGTCTTCCCCTTAATCCCAACCTTCTATAACCGTCCTGCCACCTTGGATGTCATGGCCCGTGAATTCGCTTATCGCGTGCTCGCACACCTTGGCCTTCCTCAACCCGACGCTTACCGCTGGAAAGGATGAAAAATCATCAACTTACGGCGAAATCGGGCTTCCTCCGGAGGTACCTCAGTCTAGAGAGAAAGGCAGGTATCGGCCAGATAGCCAGGGGACATGTCCTGCAGAATCGGGTTTACATTTAGGCACAAGGGCATACCCCCGGGCCACATCGCCCTTGCGGTCATCGAGCAGGGCCTGCGGTCCCCTGAGGCGACTAGGGTGCTTCCTAACTTACGTAAGAACGCGTGTTTCTGCCCGCTCCCAAGCTGTCCCCGTTTGGCCAGATTGAGTTTGCTCCTAGAAGACGATGGCCTACCGACAGCGCCCGACGGCGGTGCTGGAATTGCCGAAACAGGCCTGGTCGATGAGCGGCATACTTTCGCCCGGCTCACTGGAGCGCTGTATGAATACGATGAGTGAGTTTGCCTTAGTGCCGGGTACATGATCATGAGCGAAGCGAGCCCGCTCTCCCGCCACTTCTCTTGTGTTGACTTCCCCGCCTACACACTTTCGTGCTGGTTGACGTCGCGCACCCTTCCGTACTATGGTGCAGCTACACCGGAAAGGAGGTGGTCTGATGACAAGTTCAGAAGGCAGTAGTAGCAAAAGACCAGGTGAGGTGGCTGCGACTTAGAGACGGTCGCTCCAAGCGGGCTACCCATGCGTGCCTGCGGGCGCGCTGGGCGGCACAGCCCGCACACTACCGGTGAGTTAGGGTTTTGATCCGCCCGGCGTCAGGTCACGCTGGGACCCGGAGTTGCCACAGAGGCCACGTAGAGTGACCACCTCTTGGTCAATCCCAACAGTACCACCGGCGGCCCGCGTGCTTGAACCGTGCGCGGGCCGTTTTGTTGTCCGCGGACAGGATCGAGTATCCCTTCAAATCACCATCATCGCCAGCGCGCTGCCTTCTCAAATCCTTTGCGGATGACCGCCTCCGTGTCCGCTGCCAGCTTCAGGTCAGCCAGCTGAGCGGCAGCGAACCAACCCGCTTCTGTCGCGTCATCCGCCGCGCTCAGTTCTCCTGCCAGCTTCCGGCACAGGAAATCGATCAGCACATAGTGATATTGCACCCGTTCCTGTTCTCCCAGCACTACCCGTTCAAACACTCCCAGCAACTCGCCCGCCTCGACCTCCAGTCCGGTTTCCTCCTGCGCCTCGCGCGTCACGGCAGCACGAAGAGTCTCCCCCACCTCCAAGAGTCCGCCCGGGATCGACCAATTCCCTTCCAGTGGCGCGTGGCCCCGCTTGACCAGCACGACCTGCTCGTCTTCGATGATGATCGCTCCCACACCCACGAGCGGCGTCTCGGGATATTCACGTTTCATTTCTCTTGACTTACCCTGCTGTTCCCACCCTGGCTCACTGAAACAAGTTTCGCGGCGCGAGATCCACGATCTTCCACTGCTTGCCGTCCCAGGCGGTGATCAGGCGCACGGGCACACTGCGGCGCACGTTCGGGGACCCTGCGTTGGGCGGCGCCGCTTCCAGAACAAAGTCCGCCAAGACGGCGCCGAATTCTCCGTCCATCCGCACTTGTTTCAGCTGATACTGGACCTGGAAGGAATCGTACTTGTCGAAAAACGCCACGACCCCGTCCCGAAACTCAGCGTAGTTCGGCATCCGGCGGGCATCGAATAGCCGTAGCAGATGGTTTCGCCGGTTAGCTTCCAGCGCCGTGCGCATTTCGTTCAAAATCCGCGCCGCATCGGCTTCAGCGAACAACGGCCTCGGGCTCGGAGCGGTCGTCGCCTGCGGTTGGTCGGCAGGCAGGGGTGTGCTCGTCGTCGCCAGCACTCCGGCCAGAGCGAGCGTTGCCATCGCCTTCCCGGCATTCCGCTTCTTTGCAGTAGGAATCTCGCGCACCGCGACTTACCCTTCAAGCAGTTGTAAAGAAGCCCACAGTTGGGCGCGCCCTTCCTTCACCTAACTCGCCTCTCGACATTACTCGTTCCCCTGGGCTCGTAACAACCCTTTGCGATCGGAAAATCTCAAGTTGCCTGGGCATAAGCGTGCGGGCTTGTTAGAATCGAAATCTGCTTAGAGAGGGACGGATGCCTAACTATGCCCAGATTCTTTCCGACCTGCAAAGGCAACGCAAGCACATCCTGAATGAACTTCACCGCATCGAAACTGCGATGCAAGCTCTGAAGAGCTTGAATGGTGCGGCACCGGCCCGAACTTCATCCCCACGTGGGTCCAGGATTTCCGCCGCCGGCCGGCGCAGGATCGCGGCTGCTCAGCGGGCACGCTGGGCGAAGGTCAGGGCCGGAAAATCCGGCAAATGACGGTACGTTCGCAGGCCTCTCGCCGTGGGGTCGAAATCAGCGGTTAGTACGGCACCGCCCGACCCGTGTATCCCCCGGAGTAGAATTGCAGGGCTTATCATCGCACGCCTATGACGCTGGACGAATACAAGCGCAAGCGCCGCTTTGACGCAACGCCCGAGCCGCCACCCGAAGTGCAGGAGAAATCGGGACACCGTTTTGTCGTGCAGATGCACCGGGCCACCCAATTGCACTACGATTTCCGCTTGGAACTGGATGGCGTGTTGAAATCCTGGGCCGTCCCACGGGGGCCCTCGCTTGATCCTGCCGACAAACGCCTCGCCATGCAGGTCGAAGATCATCCCGTTTCTTATTTTGATTTTGAGGGCATCATTCCCGAAGGCAACTACGGCGCGGGAACGGTTCTCGTCTGGGACCTGGGTACGTGGCGCCCTCTTTCGCCGGTCCCCGTAAACGGCCAGTACCTCCCGGGCACGGACGCCGAGGCCAAGGCCATGCTGAGCAAGGGGGACTTGAAGTTCCGCCTCGATGGCAGGCGGCTCAAGGGGGATTTTGCGCTCGTGCGCATGCGCACTCGCCGGCCGGGCAGCAAGGGCAACGAATGGCTCCTCATCAAGAAGCACGATGCCCACGAAGTCGAAGACTACGACATAGATCACTATGACACCTCAGTTCTGACCGACCGCACTTTGGACGGGATCGCCGGGGACGATGGCTCTCGAGAATGGCGTAGTCGGCCCACATCGCGGGGCAAGCTCAAAGCTGCCTGGCTCGCCGACGCAGTTGCCAAGCTCGATCAGAAGAAGGCGGAAAGCGCCGGAAAAAAAGGACCCTCGTCTACACGCCGCTCTGCAAAAAAAAAACAAAACAAACGGGGAAAGCAATCCGCCTAGCCCGGCCGGAGCCGGCTGGCAAGACGAAAATCGATACGCTGGCTGAGGCCTCTGGGGAGAGCTTTGCCGATGGCTCTGTTCCCCCGGTCGTCACCAACCGGTTTCCGGACCTATCCGGGGCGGTGCGCGCCCCCATGCCAAGCGTGATTCATCCCATGCTTGCCGCCGCCGTAGATGATCCCTTTGACAGTCCCGATTGGCTGTTCGAGATCAAGTGGGACGGGTACCGCGCGATCGCATTCCTGTCGAATGGCGCCGTCCGCTTCGTATCTCGCAATCAAAATGACCTGACTCCGCAGTACCCGGAACTGTGCGAGCTGCCCAAGCTGCTCCGCGCCGACACCGCGATTCTCGACGGCGAGATCGTTGCCTTGGACGAGCAGGGACGCTCCAGCTTCAGCCTAATGCAGCAGCGCACCGGCTTCGGCGACCGTCTACGCCGTGCGACGCCGCAGCCCGAGATCCCGATTCTCTTGTACGTTTTCGATTTGCTCTATCTCGACGGTTACGACCTGCGCCGCGTGGAACTCGCCGAACGCAAGGCGGTTCTTGCTTCCCTGCTGAAAGGCGAGAATGACATGGTTCGCTTCTCAGATCACTTTCCGGACGGAAAAGCCTTGTTTGAGATTGCCCGCCGCAAGGGACTCGAAGGCATCCTCGCCAAGAAGCGCGCCAGCTACTACGAGGAACGCCGCAGCCGCGAATGGCTCAAGATCAAAATCAGGCGTCGGCTGGAATGCGTAATTGGTGGCTATACCGATCCCGAGGGCAGCCGTGCGTATTTTGGTTCCGTCGTGCTCGGGCTGTACGATTCAGAAGGGCGCCTCATCCATGTTGGCCAAGCCGGCAGCGGTTTTGATCAGAGAACGCTCGAGGCGGTCTGGAACCAGCTTCAGAGTCTGAAGACCAAGAAAAGCTTCTTTTATGGCGAGGTGGAGACCCTGCGTTCCGTGCACTGGGTAAAACCGCGCCTGGTCGCGGACATCCAGTTCTCCGAGTGGACGCATTCGACTGAGGAAGGCGGTCCGAAGCTCCGCGCTCCGGTTTTTCTGGGATTGCGCGAAGATAAAGACCCGAGGGAGTGTCGGTTGCAGCAAGAATAAGCAGGCTGAAACGCAGCTCGCTGAAACCCGCCGCGCCCCGCGGCCTGGGCGGGATCCTCTATTTGATGTCCTCCATCTTCAGCAGAGTTCCGAAATCCTTGCCCGAAGGATCCACGGCCCGGGCGATGATCGCGGCGAAGCCATCCCGGAACTCCGGGTGCTTTGCCACCAGCGTCTTGATCAGCGAGACATTGTCCTGATAAACCCTGTTGCTGTTGGATATATCGGGCGTCTGGTACTTGACCACCAGGTCCACGTCGCTGTCGGCTCCCACCGCGAACACGCTGGTCAGCCGATATGTCCTGCCGTCGGCGGCTAGATCCACCGAGTTTCCGTTGGAAGGCAAGTTCTGCGGTCGGAGCGGTTCCGCCTCGTCATAGATTTCGTCTGTGGCCAGGCTGCTCATGAATGGCACGGGGGCGAGCAGATCGCGCGCCTGGTTGTAATAGAACCATGCATTTCTTGTCTGGCCTCGCGCCTTGAACTGGCGGGCGCGCTCCCAAAACCACTTTCCGTCGTGACCGGCCGCCCACACCGGTTTGGCGTAGAAGCCAGCCAGTTTCCACTCGTTACCCGCTTTCTGCAGGACGAGAGATAAGGTGTGGGGAACCTTGCCGGTTGCGTCCATGATCACTACCGCATAGTTTCCTGGCGGAAGGTTGGAAATGACGAAGACGGCGCTATCTTGGGTTTGCCCGCTCTTCCCGAATACCCCGCACAGAAACTCCGCTCGCGCCAGCGGTTCCTCGCCCTGTGCCTCCAGCAGAAACGGAGGCCGTACGGTCACTTGCGAGCCTGCTAACGCTTCCCGGTTGTCTCTTACCGCCGCCTGAATACCCGCGAAATCAGCAGCTACACTCGGGATGGCCATCTGCTTCAGCGTTTCCGTGTCCCCCTTGGCCGCCAGCTCGGAATATCTCCGGCCGGCATTCTCCAGCGCTGTCCGGGTAGCAGCGTCTAGATCATTCCCAGTCAGGCACGTTTGCCCGATCGCCAGCGCCGTCGAAAACCAGAGTATGGCCACCACTCCCAACGCCCCCCAACATCGCGCGCCGGAAAGGATGATCCCCATAACGACCATCGCGACCTGCTTCCTGCCGGTCCAGGGTGAGTAGGAAACTCCCTTGCTGCCAACCCGGGCATTGTACGCTGGCTTTCCCCGGTCAGGACGCACCTTCCGACCGCCGTGTCGCGGCAGGGTGGCGGTCTGAAATGGTGCTACAATGAGCCAACAGTTACCGTCGGCATTGGGAATGGTCCCCGATTCCCTACAAGGGGATTTATGTCACGTCTGGAGTCGAGACTTCCACTGCTGCTCGCGGTCCTCTTAGGCTTTCCCGGTTTGGCCGCGGCTCAGGGTGTCGGGGCGTCGCAGGCCTCTGCGGCTTCCGAAAAGCCGCCCAGCCATAAGTACCACTCCAAGAAGAGCGCCAAACCGGAAGAGCCGCCACTGCCGCCCTACGTCGCCGCCCCGCTTTCTCCGTTGCCTCTGGAGGACATGCCGGCCATCCCGCCTCAGGTTTTGTTCCGGGACGGGCAATTGACCATCGTGTCGGAGAACTCGACCCTGGTTGACATTCTCCGCGAGGTTCGCAAACAGACCGGCGCCGAGTTCGAGATGCCCCCGGGCGCCACGGAAAGGGTTGTGACGGCCATCGGCCCCGGCCCGGCACGCGATGTGCTCGCGACCTTGTTGAATGGTACGCACTTCAACTATGTGATGGTGGGGTCAACCTCGGATCCGACCGTACTGGAGCGAGTGGTGCTGACCCCCAAACCCACCCCAGGAACGGAAGTGGCAGCAGCCAATGGGCTTAGCCCGCGGCCTGCAGGCTTCAATCCGGGGGCTGCTCGCCGCCTTGGAGTTACCCAGTCGACCGCGTCTGCCGATGACGCGGATGCGGATTCCGATATGGCCGATCAGGCTGACGACACAGACTCTCAGCCTGCAGAGCAACCGCCTGCCGCCGCCCAGGGGGCCGCTGAGCCAACCACGCCTTCGTCCTCCAACGTGGTCAATACCCCGCAAGGACCGAAGACTCCTGAGCAATTGCTGCAGGAGCTTCAGCAGCGCATTGAAACGCGCCGGCAACTGCAAGATCAGCAGAATAAGAGTGCGCAGCCCGCGGTTCCGTCGCTTCCTCCCACTACTTCCCCGCCCGACCAATAGACGTGGATTCAGAAAATGGATTGGTCTTATCGCCCCCATGCCGCAGTTGTGGAAATTCTTCTGTTGGGCGGAGAGGGATTACAAGTGGTTCTGACCGAAAACGTAGAGTAGCTCGGCGGCAGCGTGGTGAGATGCGGTTCGCCGGACTCAGTCACCCTGGGCGTGGGTTTCGCTGGCCCGGAGAACAGGAGCAGTCGACCGCTGCGACCGGTCTCCTAATGCGTACAGGACGCCGCTGACCACCCAACTGGCAGCCAGCACGCCTAAGCCCACCGAGGCGCATACGGTCAATGACAGAACGAGAGTTGCCAACCACGCGTTCAAGCTCGGTCCACCTTACTTGTTCACTCGAATTGAGGTAACTTGCGGTCGCAACCCTCAGCTTGCAGACGTCCAATGTAACCGCGTTGACGGTGCTCGCTGTTGACCGATAAGATACCTGTGTCGAACTGCGCTCTCTCACTTTCCACCAATTCTGAGCACCCGTCCACGTTACGGAAGGACATTACGTCGGTTTTCCATGGCCATCACCAAGATCTCGGTACGCGGCGCGCGACAGCATAACCTTAAGAACATTGACGTTGAGATTCCCCGCAACAGTCTGACGGTGATCACCGGCCTGAGCGGATCGGGCAAATCCTCCCTGGCTTTTGACACCATCTACGCCGAGGGCCAGCGCCGCTATGTCGAGACCCTTTCCGCCTATGCCCGGCAGTTCCTGGACCAGATGGAGCGGCCCGACGTGGACGCAATCGACGGACTGAGTCCCTCGATTTCCATCGAGCAGAAGACGACGAGCCGCAGCCCGCGCTCCACGGTGGGGACCATTACCGAAATCTACGATTACCTTCGCCTTTTGTACGCCTCCATCGGAGTTCCCCACTGTCCGCGTTGCGGGCACTCCATCACCCGTCAGTCGGCCGAGCAGATCGTTCAGCGCGTGATGTCGCTTACCCCCGAGGACCGGGTGATGGTGATGGCTCCCATTGTTCGCGGGCGCAAGGGCGAGTTCAAGAAGGAGATGGAGAAGCTGGTGCAGCACGGCTTCACGCGCGCCCGGGTTGACGGGGAGCTGGTGAACCTCGATGACGAAATCGATCTGGACAAGCGCAAGAATCACACCATCGAGGTGGTGATCGACCGGCTGCTGGTGAAGCCCGGAATCGAGCATCGCCTGGAGATGTCGGTGGGCCTGGCCATGAAGCTGGCCGGCGGCCTCGTGCAGGTGGCGGTAGTGGGCGGCGAGGAGACGCTCTACTCCTCGCGCCTAGCTTGTCCCGACTGCGGCATCGACGTGCCCCAACTCGAACCCCGTTCTTTCTCGTTCAACAGCGCCTACGGTGCCTGTCCTGAATGTCACGGTTTGGGCAGCAAGTTTGACTTCGACCCGGCGAAGGTCATGGTGGACTGGTCGAAGCCCCTGCTCGACGGTGGTCTCGGCCCCGGCTCCGGCTCGCAGAACCTGCAGCACATGCTGCAGATGGTGGCTGCCGCGCACGGCTTCGAGCTCAGCACGCCGTTTGAGAAATTCCCGGAGAAAATTCAGAATCTCTTGCTCTACGGAGAAGCCGGCCGTAACGGCAGAACCGGATTCACCGGCATTCTTGGCTATCTGAAACAGTGCCTGGAAGAGTCCACCTCGGACGGTTACCGGGAGTGGCTGCTGGACTACATGTCCGCGACGGAGTGTCCGGCCTGTCAGGGCAAGCGTCTGCGCCGGGAAAGCCTGGCGGTCAAGGTAAATGGCATGTCGATCGCCGATTTCACCGGGCTGCCCGTCTCGCGCGCTGTCGAGACGGCGCAGAAGATCAAACTCAGTGGCCGGGAGGAGATCATCGCGGGTCGGATCGTGCACGAAATCGTGGAGCGGCTGCAGTTTCTGAACGCAGTCGGGCTGGGCTACATCTCTCTCGACCGTTCGGCAGCGACGCTTTCGGGCGGCGAGGGGCAGCGCATCCGGCTGGCAACCCAAATCGGTTCCAAGCTGCGCGGAGTGCTCTACGTGCTGGATGAACCTTCCATCGGACTTCATCATCGCGACAACAACCGGCTGCTGGTGGCGCTCGAGAACCTGCGCGAGCTGGGCAACACCGTGCTTGTGGTCGAGCATGACGAAGAAACAATTCGCCGCGCCGACTATGTCATCGATCTTGGCCCCGGCGCCGGACGGCACGGAGGCCGTCTCGTGGCCCACGGCACACCCGCCGAAATCATGCAGGAACCCGATTCGCTCACCGGCGCGTACATCTCCGGCACGGTGCAAATCGAGATGCGTCCAGAGCGGCGACGCCCCAATGGCCACGCCATCTCGGTGCTGGGAGCGCGGGAAAACAACCTCAAGAATCTGGATGTCGCCTTTCCCCTCGGGGTGATGATCGTAGTAACGGGCGTCTCCGGCTCGGGCAAGTCCACCCTGATCAACGATATTCTCTACCGCGCATTGGCCCGCCAGCTCTACCGTTCACGCGAGGAACCAGGCTTGCACAAGGCCATCTTGGGCGCCGAGGCCGTGGACAAGGTAATCCGCATTGACCAGTCGCCGATTGGGCGCACGCCGCGTTCGAATCCCGCAACCTACACCGGGGTCTTTGCCCAGATCCGCGATCTTTACGCCATGCTGCCGGAGTCCCGCGAACGAGGCTACAAGCCGGGCCGGTTTTCGTTCAACGTGTCCGGCGGCAGGTGCGAGGCCTGCCAGGGAGAAGGACAGCGACGGATCGAGATGAACTTCCTCCCCGACGTCTACGTTGTCTGCGAAGTCTGCGGTGGCCGCCGCTACAACCATGAAACCCTGGCCGTAAAGTACAAGGGCTGTTCCATCGCCGATCTGCTGGAGACGCCCGTCTCGGATGCGCTGCAGATTCTGGAAAACATCCCGCAGGTGAAGCAGAAGCTGCACACGCTGGTGGATGTCGGCCTGGGCTACATCCATCTGGGCCAGTCCGCTGTGACGCTCTCTGGAGGCGAGGCGCAGCGCATCAAACTGGCCCGCGAGCTCAGCAAGCGGCAGACCGGCAAAACTCTCTACCTGCTGGACGAGCCCACCACGGGCCTGCACTTCGACGACGTCAAGAAGCTGCTCGACGTCCTGCACCGTCTGACAGACCTGGGCAACACGGTCATCATCATCGAGCACAATCTCGACGTAATCCGTAACGCCGACTGGATCATCGACCTCGGCCCCGAGGGTGGCGAAGATGGGGGACGCATTGTGGCCCAAGGCACCCCGGAACAAGTGGCCCGCGTGAAGAAGTCGTATACCGGCCAAGCCCTGGCTCGTTATTTTGCCGGCAACGGAATCTGTAAGCGCGCCTGATCGGGCTGGAGACCTTCAGGTTCCCATATAGGGAGAAAGTTCCGGGATACGTCTCACCCCTTGCTGCTTCTGCAAATCTTTGGGCCGCTGGAGAAGGCGCCAGAAAAACCTTAACCTTGAAATGGGTTACATGTAAGAACCGGAAAGCGCAATTCTTAGTATGGGCGGGCCTGCAAGCCATGGGTTCGGTCTCGAAGGGTCGGAGCCGGTGCGCTTCTTGTCAAACCGTCCTGTAGCAGGAGTGTCTGACCCCGGGACGCGAGAAAGTTTTCAGCGCGATGCCTCCACCTCCTGCCGATTTTCCTCGGACGGTTCAGCGTCACGAGTTTTCCAAAAACCGGTTTCGATCTCGTGTAAAGTCGAAACCAGCGCTTTTTCCGGGAGTCCAGTCTTGTCGTCCTCACACAACCCCCTGCCGGAACCGACGATGGCAGCAACTGAGCGGCCAAGCGGCGACCCCATCGAGCCAGGTGTCCCTGTACCACCGGTGGAGAACCCCCGCTGGACCGGATGGGACGTCCTGGCTCTGGCGATCATCACCGTCCTCACGATCGTCCTTTCCTTGTTTGCGGTCAGCTTTGCAGCGCACCGTTACCTGTATTCGCGTGTTCCCTGGGTCGAAGTGGCCCAGCGCCCGGACCTCATCGTCCTGTCGCAGTTGGTGGCTTACCTGATCGTGCTCGGAGTGATGTACGAGCTCGCCGGCGACACCAGCCGCGCTCAAGTTGCCGGGTCCATCCGCTGGAACTGGCCGCGGAACTGGGGCTTGTTTCTGGTGTGCGGAGTGGCGCTCTCCCTCGGACTCCAGCTGTTTGCCCGCGTGCTCCCGATGCCGAAGAAACTTCCCATCGACCAGTTCTTCCAAACCCCGCGGCAAGCCTGGCTGCTTTCGCTATTCGGCATTACCGTTGCCCCCCTGCTCGAAGAACTGTTCTTTCGCGGATTTCTC
Organism: Terriglobales bacterium; assembly: GCA_035623795.1. Lineage (GTDB taxonomy): Bacteria > Acidobacteriota > Terriglobia > Terriglobales > Acidobacteriaceae > DASPST01. The sequence continues at coordinate 11,950 of DASPST010000027.1, read as the reverse complement.
TACCCTGTCCTAGCCCGGCGGCTGCGGGTTCCGGCGGCGGTGGTTCTGACCGCTCTGGCCTTTGCGGGCATCCACGGCTCACAACTGATGTACTCCTGGGGACCGGTACTCATAATCTTCCTGGTCGGCCTCACGCTGACCGCGGTGCGCGCGTATAGAAAGTCGGTCGCCTCCACTCTGCTGATGCACATCGCCTACAATGCCACGATTTCGGTCGCGTTGTTTTCAGCCACAGACGGCTTTCGTCACCTGGAGCGTCTGAATCAGTAGAAAGAGCCGGAGCCGGAGCCGAGGCGAGAGGCCCGGCGTCGTCGGCCTGTCTCCCGTGGTATCTTGGAGATTTCATGGCCGCACGCCAGGAACTATTGCGCCTGCTCGCCGGCAAGTCCTTCAAGCTGGGCGAGTTCAAGCTGTCTGCCGGAGGGAGCAGCGATTACTACGTGGACTGCCGCACCACCACCTTGCACGCGCGCGGCGCCCAACTCACCGGGCAGGTCTTTCTGGAGGAGATCCGCGCCCGCGGCTGGAGCCCGCAGGCCATCGGAGGCCTCACCCTGGGAGCCGATCCCCTGGTGGTTGCCGTATCCGTGACCAGCGGAACGATTCATGGTTTCCTGGTCCGCAAGGGCGACAAGCAACACGGCACGGGGCAACGGATCGAAGGGTTCCGGGAGAAGGGGGCTCGGGTTGTCATCGTCGACGATGTCTGCACTACTGGTGCATCCACGGTTCAGGCCATTGAGGCTGCCCGGGGATTCGGTTTCAAAGTCGTGGGCGTCATGTGCCTGGTGGAACGCGAAGAAGCCGGGGGCCGTCCGGCGGTGGAAAAAGCTGCTTTTCCTGCTCCCTTCGTAGCTATCTTTCGGGCGAGCGACGTGCGGAGAGAACACCTGTTGCAGAACCAGGATACCTCCCCCTCTGTGCTTGCGGTGGGAGCAACGTGCGAACTCTGCGGCCAACCTGCCGTGACGAATAAGCCACGGGTGCGGTGTGAGGCGCACAGGTTCTAGTTTCGAGTTCAGGTTTCCAGTTTCGACACTTTCCTAAAACTGGAAACTGGGAACCGGCTGCGAGCTGAGAACTGGTGATTACTACTCTCGAATGGACCGACTCGGGTGTACGCTTCCTCGACCAGACCCGACTGCCGACGGAAGAGACCTATGTCACCTGCACCACGCATCAGCAGGTGGCGGATGTCATCCGCAACATGGTGGTCCGAGGCGCGCCTGCTATCGGTGTGGCGGCGGCCATGGGAATCGCTCTCGGGGTGAAGAATTCCAGCGCTCCGAACCTGGCCCAACTGAAAGCCGAATTCGAGCAGATTGCAGGCATTATCGGGGAGACGCGTCCCACTGCGATAAACCTGTTCTGGGCTATCCGCCGTATGCGGGACAAGCTTGAATTGCTGCGCCTGCGCCCCCTGCCCGAGATCAAGCAGGCGCTTATCGAGGAAGCCCAGCGCATGCATGCCGAAGATATCGCCGCCAACCAGGCCATGGGCCGCCACGGCGCCACCCTCATGCCGGCCAGCGGCAGCGTTCTAACCCACTGCAACGCTGGTGCTCTGGCCACGGCGGGCTACGGAACTGCGCTCGGCGTCATTCGCGCAGCTGTGGAACAAGGCAAGAAAATCCACGTCTACGCGGACGAGACGCGGCCGTTTCTGCAAGGCTCGCGACTTACCGCCTGGGAGCTGATGAAGGACGGTATCCCAACCACGGTCATCTCCGACAACATGGCGGGGGCGATGATGAAGCAAGGAAAGATTGGCGCGGTTGTGGTGGGTGCAGACCGCATCGCCGCCAACGGCGACGTTGCCAACAAGATTGGTACTTACACCCTGGCGGTACTCGCCAAGGAACACGGCATCCCCTTCTATGTTGCCGCCCCCATTTCGACCGTCGACCTGGAAACTGCGCACGGCGACAAGATCCCGATCGAGCAGCGCGATGGGAAGGAAGTCACGCACATCGCGGGACGGCAGATTGTGCCCGACGGTGTGGACGTCGATAATCCGGCCTTCGATGTCACCCCTGCGAATTATGTGGCCGCTATCATCACCGAGCGCGGCATCGCGCGGGCGCCCTATGAAGAATCGTTGCGCCGGCTGGTGGAGCAGACTGAAGTGGTTCGTCGCTAGTCGCTGCGCTCCCGTCACCCATGCTTGCAGTTGCGCCATTCCGTTCCACCTTCGATTCCGGGGGTAAGGCCATTTCGATTGACTGCTTCGTCCCGCAGGGGGACACCCGGCGCTTCCCCGCCGTGATCGGACTGCATGGTTCTGGCGGCGGCCATGCTTCGATGACCGAACCCGCGGTTTGGTTAGCCGCCCGGGGGTTTGCCGTCTACATCCCGCATTACTTCGAACGCACCGGCACCACCGGCATTACCGACAGGGGAAGCATGGTCCGCCACTTCCCGCTCTGGGGGAAGGCGCTTTGGGACGCGGTCGGCTACGTCGAAGGGCAACGGCAAGTCGATCCAGAAAAAATCGGCCTGCTCGGTTTCTCGCTGGGTGCGTATCTCGCCCTATCCGTCGCCTCGGTTGATCCGCGGGTTCAGGCGGTGGTCGACTTCTTCGGCGGCTTTCCTAAAGAGATGAAGCTCTTCATGCGTCGTCTCTGCCCCACACTGATCCTGCACGGCGAGGCCGACCCGACGGTTCCGGTGGACGAGGCTCACCATCTCCAGCGCATGCTCGAAAAGCACGGCATTCCCTACGAGATGCAGATCTATCCAGGGGTGGGCCACGGATTTGACGGGGAGACCTGGCGCGATGCAGGCCAGCGCACGCTGGCCTTCCTCCAGAAATACCTCGCAAACGCAGGCAGGTGACGCGGAACCTTTTCGGCGTGCTTTGCGTACATTACGCTGGAGGGGTCCGGGAGGTGGGTCGTGTTCACTTTCCTGCTGTGGTGTGTTCTGTTCGTGATCTGCTGGCCGCTCGCGCTTCTGGCGCTGATCGCCTATCCCTTCGTTTGGCTCATTCTGCTGCCGTTCCGGCTGATCGGCATCGCGGTGCACGGCGCCTTGGCGCTGGTGTGGGCAATTGTCACCCTGCCGGCCCGACTGCTCAGTGCGCCGTTCCGTTTGTAGGGAATGCCTTGCTATCGACAGGCCGGTGACAGAATAAGAATCTGCGGGAGGGCCAGAAGGTCTTGCCGGAGAGCCTCCTGCGGCACTCGCCAGCCAAAGGCCGTTTCCCCCAAGCCTCTGCTGCAGCGTTGGCCCTAAACCGGATTTTTCCGCGCCCCGGCGATTCGGGTTGAGGACGGCGGCAGAAGCTTACGACCAACGGCGGTCAAACCGTTCATCCTTCCATCACCCTCAGCCTCGGGCTAATGATCAGCGTCGGCTGGGTCACGGCTTGTACATCATCCACGGTCAACCCGGGCGCGATTTCCTCCAACAGGAGGCCGGTCGGCGTCACTTGAATGTACGCCATCTCGGTAACGATCGTGTGCACAACCTTCACACCGGTCAGGGGCAGCGTGCATGTTCTCAGAATCTTCGGCTGGCCGTCACGGGTGGTATGTTCCATGGCGACGATGACGCGCCGCGCCCCCGCCACCAGGTCCATCGCTCCGCCCATGCCCTTGACCATTTTTCCCGGGATCATCCAATTCGCCAGGTTGCCTTCCTCATCCACTTCCATGGCACCGAGCACGCTCAGATCTATGTGCCCGCCGCGAATCATGGCAAAGGAATCGGCGCTCGAGAAGTATGCGGTGCCGGGGATTTCAGTCACGGTCTCCTTGCCGGCATTGATGAGGTCGGCGTCTTCAAGTCCTTCCATCGGGTAAGGCCCGATGCCCAGCATGCCATTTTCGCTTTGCAGGATGACGTCCATGCCGGGCGGGACACAATTCGCCACCAGTGTGGGCATGCCGATCCCCAGGTTGACGTAGTAGCCATCGCGCAACTCGCGAGCGATACGCTTCACGATCCGGTCGCGTTTTTCCAGGTCCTTGCCGGGTTTTGCTATGGTCGCCATCGTCCTGGTCCCAGTCCCCCGTTCTCAGTTGTCTATCTCACGCTGCTGAACTCGCACGCCCACGGCTCATTGGGCTACGCACTCGCTACGGCCTTCCGCACCGTTCTCTTCTCGATCCTTTTCTCAAACACCTCGCCCTGAAAGATGCGTTTCACGAACACGCTGGGAGTGTGCACCGTGTCGGGATCGAGTTCACCCACTTCCACCAGTTGCTCGACCTCAGCGATGGTCACCTTGGCGGCCGTGGCCATCATGGGATTGAAATTCCGAGCGGTCTTGCGGTAGACGAGGTTTCCCCAACGGTCTCCTTTCCAGGCTTTCACGAACGCAAAGTCTGCGGTCAGGGCTCGCTCCAGAACATACATGCGCCCGTCAAATTCTCGTGTCTCCTTACCCTCGGCCACCATCGTTCCCACTCCGGTCGGGGTGTAGAACCCGGCAATGCCCGCACCCCCGGCGCGGATGCGCTCGGAGAAGGTTCCCTGCGGCACGAGGTCCAGTTGCACTTGCCCCTTGAGGACCATTTCTTCGAGCAGTTTGTTCTCTCCGACATATGTCCCGATGTGGCGGCGGATCTGTCCGTGGGCGAGCAGCAGGCCCATGCCGAAGCCGTCCACACCGGCGTTGTTGCTGATGGTGGTCAGGTTCCTCGCTCCCTTGCGAGCGAGCGCCCGAATCAGATTCTCCGGCATCCCGCACAATCCGAAGCCACCGACCATGATGGTAGCGCCGTCAAAGACGTCCCGAATCGCCTCATCGGCGTTAGTGACAACCTTGTGCATAGCAATCGAATTCTAACGGAAATTCCCCCCAGGAGTGCCGAGAGATACCGATCCCCTCTCTTACGAGCCCAAGCTTTGTCTTCCCGAAGCCAGTTCGTGGAGCTTGTTTACGGTGTTCCAGTTCCGCGCTGTGGCAATGACGGAAAGTACCTTGTCGAGGTTGGGCAGTTTGGTTCTGCCGAAGCCGTCCGGAGTGTGGAGATAGACCTCCCGGCCGCAACACCGTAACCGGGCCGTCCCGATCCGCAGCCCTTCCAGTTCCCGCACCGCCGCCTTAGCCGGAGTGCCGGACAGGAAAAACACGTGGAGCTTGGCAGGCTCGATTCCCTTGGGCTGGGTGAAGGGATTGTTCTGAAGGGTTTTGCCGAGCTCTGCTGCGGTTCTCAGAATCACCGGGACTGAGAATCCGAAGTCGCTAAGGATCTTGTCTTCCACCCGCCTCGCCACCTCCGCGGCCGACATGGCGTCGGTCTTGAAGATCACGTTCCCGCTCTGGATGTAGGTTTGCACGTCTTCGAAGCCGAGCCTGGCAAATGACGTCCGAAGCGGCTCCATGTTGATCTTCTTGTGACCGCCAAGATTGACACCGCGAAGCAGGGCTACATAGGTCGGCACGGCTTCTCCTCATTTCGGCGCGGGCACCTTCTTTTTCGCCGGCATCGGCTTGCGCAAGTGGTGGGCTCTGTCGAATTCAGCCTCCAGTTCGCGCGAGTCCAGGTTCTCGCGGATATGGGCCAGGCGTTGTTCGAGTGTGTGCAGGGCAGCGGCGATGTTGGTTCTATTGGTCAGGGCAACATCGCGCCACATAGAGTACGGGCTCGCCGATATTCGCGTCATCTCACGCAGGGCGCGTCCGCCGGCCTCAAGAAGTGGTGCATTCTCTCCGAACTCATCCACCAGAGAGGCCGCGAGTGCAGTGGATATCATTTGTGGCAGATGGCTGATCCAGGCGCAGAGCCGGTCGTGCTCGGCGGCATCCAGGCACGCGCTTCGCGCACCCAGCTTCTCCACCCATTCCACAAACTCTCCTGACAAGCCTTCGTACACCTTCTGACCAGGCAGCGGAGTAAAGAACCAGGCCGCGCCTTGAAACAGGTCGGCGTCCGCAAACTCCACCCCCGACTGCTCCTTCCCGGCCATGGGATGTCCCGCCAGGAATCGTTGTCCCACCTGACCGCCGAAGACTTTAACAGCGCGGGCCACCACCTCAGCTTTGGTGCTACCCACGTCGGTCAGCAGAGTCGAAGGGGGCAGCGCCGGTCCGAGCCGTTCGATCAGGTCGACGATGCCGCTGACCGGAGTGGCTAGAACCACTACCTGGCTGCCCCGGACCGAGTCGGCGGGATTGGTGTGACCCTCATCGATCGCTCCCAATTCCTGCGCCCGCTCCACTACCGACGCGCGGTCACAACCCACAATCTTACGAAGAAACTTGTGCTTCTTGAGCGCCAGTCCCAATGATCCGCCGATCAGGCCGGTTCCGATGATGGTGATTTGTCGAACAGGCATGGAAGAGATCGTCGAAGTTCGATCGGTGGTTGAATTACGCGGCCTGCCTCCCGTACAGCACGCGCCGTCCAGACCACAACCGACTGTCTGCTAGCAGCGGAAACAATTGCTTACGTCCCATCAGTAACGGCTGGTCCGTTGGCCCTCGAAAACCACAGTCGACAATTGCTCAAGCCATGGTTCTGCCCACGGCGGGCGCGATCACCCGCAACTGGTTCATCAGGTCCCGGAACTGCCCAGGAAACAGTGACTGGGCTCCGTCTGAGAGTGCCGTATCGGGATGGCCGTGGACCTCGATCAGCAGGGCGTCGGCTCCGGCGGCCAGGGAAGCCCGCGCCATCGGCGCCACCTTGTCTCTCCGGCCCGTGCCGTGCGATGGGTCGGCGGTCATGGGCAAGTGCGACAGCTTGTGGATGATGGGGATCGCCGAGATATCCATGGTGTTGCGCGTGTACGTCTCAAACGTGCGGATTCCTCGTTCGCACAGCACAATCTCGTAGTTGCCGCCGGCCATGAGGTACTCGGCCGAGAGCAGCAGTTCTTCCAAGGTGGCCGCGATACCGCGCTTCAGCAGCACGGGCTTGCGCGTCTTGCCCAGTTCGCGCAGCAAGTTAAAATTCTGCATGTTGCGCGCGCCTACTTGCAGGATGTCGACGTAAGGCTCCATCAGCGGGATCTGCGAGATCTCCATCACCTCGCTGATCACCAGCAGGTGGTTCTGGTCGGCCGCCTCCCGCAGCAGTTTCAATCCCTCCACCCCGAGGCCCTGGAAGGAGTATGGAGAAGACCGGGGCTTGAAGGCTCCGCCCCGCAGGATGCGAGCGCCGGCGGCGGCCACGTGTTGCGCCACCTCGAAGATCTGCTCTCGCGACTCTACCGAGCACGGACCCGCCATCACCACGACGTCTTTGCCGCCGATTTCCACTCCGTTGCGCAGGCGGATCACCGTTCCCTCCGGGCGGAAGGATCGTCCCGCCAGTTTGTAGGGTGAACTGATGCGGTGCACCTGCTGCACGCCAGGAAGCAACTCGAAGTTGCGAACATCGCATTCAGCGCGCGCGCCCACGGCGCCCAGCACGGTTTGATGCGCCCCCGTGGAACGGTGAACTTCAAAGCCCATCCTCACCAGATGATCGATGACCTGCTGGATCTGGTCTTCGCTGGCGTCCTCTTGCATGGCAACAATCATAGAAACTCAGCTCTCGAACTTCTGGCCTCAGGCTTCGGGCTTCAGCCTGTCGGTATACGCCGCTGCACGGCAGTTCCCGTCGGATACGCCTGAATGGATGCCGGTGTCCGCCTCTCTAGTCATTTGCTTCCAACTCCGTTTCCTGCTGCACCGGGGAATCGCCGTCGACGATTTCTTCCTTCTGGATGTTGCGCATTACGTCCAGGATGCGCTCGTAGATCTGCACCAGGTGACGATGCTGCAACGGCCCTGCGTTGCACCCTTGCACGTGCTCGAGCACGATCCGCTCCCGCTCCGGTTCGTATACCGGCAGGTCGGTAGTCCGCTTCAACCGTCCGATCTCCTGGGCCGCCCGCGCCCGCCGGTTCAGGCTCTCGACTAACTTGCGGTCGATCTCATCGATTATCTTTCGCCAGTCAGCGATATCCATAGCCATCAGTCGCTAATCGCCGGTAGCCTGCAGCCAAGGCGGACCGCCTGGCGGTTACGGGCTTGGAGTCGAGCTACGCGCGACCAGCTTCTTCACAAATTCTCCCACACTCGCCGCCTCACGGCCGCGGTTGCGTTCCATGGTCTCGACAATCGCGCTGCCCACGACCGCGCCGTCGGCGTACGCGCCCACGCTCTGGAACTGTTCGGGTGTCGAGATTCCGAAGCCCACTGCGATGGGCAGCCGGGTGTAGCGCCGCAGGCGCCGCACCAGGCGGCTCGCGTCCTGCGACAGTTGCTGGCGCGCCCCCGTCACTCCGGTTCGCGAGACGGCGTACACAAAGCCGCGGGAAACATCGACGATCCTCCGCAGCCTCTCGTCGGTGCTGGTGGGCGCGGCCAGGAAAATCGAGGCCAGGTCATGTCTCCGCATTGCCTGGATGTATTCCCCGGCTTCTTCGACGGGCAGGTCGGTTACCAGGACGCCGTCGAGGCCCGCGGCCCGGGCCACCCTGCAGAATTTCTCCAGCCCCAGGCGCAGGATCGGATTCACATAGGAGAAAACGATCAGCCCCGCCGACTGGGACCGTTCACGAACCTCCGCCGCCAGCCGGAGCACCCGCCCGAGCGTGGTCCCCTGTTTCAGCGCTCGCTCGCTCGCACGCTGGATGACCGGCCCGTCCGCCAGCGGATCGCTGAACGGCACGCCCAGTTCGACCACACTCGCTCCGGCCGCAATCGAGGCCAATACCACGTCCCGAGTGGTCGCCAAGTCCGGATCGCCGCACGTCACATATGCCACCAGGGAAGGGTGGCGCTCAAAGCAGAAAGGCATAAGATCTCTGGCATGCTGACATTCGATTGAACCCCATCCCCCGGCGATTGAAAATCGACAGTTGCCGACCAGCCCTCAGTCCGGTTGCAGATATTCCCGGAGAATGCCGATGTCCTTATCCCCGCGGCCCGAAATATTCACCACCACCACTTCCGACTTCTTCATCTTGGGCGCGCGCTTGATCACCTCCGCCACCGCGTGCGCCGACTCCAGGGCGGGAATAATCCCCTCCGTCCGCGCCAGCAGGGTGGTCGCTTCCAGCGCCTCCGCGTCCGACGCGGGCACGTACTCTGCCCGGCCCAGGTCCTTCAACCAGGCGTGCTCCGGCCCTATCGAGGGGTAGTCGAGACCCGCTGCAACGGAATGGGTCGTGGCAATCTGACCGGCTTTGTCCTGCAGCACGTAGGAGAAGGTTCCCTGCAGCACTCCGGGAGAACCACCGCGGAACCGAGCGGCGTGTTCGCCCAACTGTTCGCCACGCCCCCCGGCCTCGACTCCGATCAATTGCACTTTCTTGTCTTGCACAAAGTCATGAAAGATCCCGATGGAGTTTGATCCCCCGCCGACGCACGCGATAATCGCCGCCGGCAGCTTGCCCTCCGCCTTCAGGATCTGGTTCCGGGTCTCCCGCCCGATCACCCGGTGAAAATCCCGCACCATGGTCGGATAGGGATGCGCTCCCAGCACGCTTCCCAGGAGGTAATGCGTCGTTCGCACGTTGGTCACCCAGTCGCGCATGGCCTCGTTGATGGCATCTTTTAACGTGCACGAGCCCGACGAAACCCCACGCACTTCCGCCCCCAACAAGCGCATGCGGAAGACGTTCAGTTCCTGCCGTCGCATGTCCTCCGTACCCATGTAGACCACGCACTCGAACCCAAACAGAGCGCAGACGGTTGCCGTGGCCACGCCGTGCTGCCCCGCGCCGGTTTCGGCAATCACCCGGTGCTTTCCCATGCGCTCCACCAGCAGCGCCTGGCCGAGGCAGTTGTTGATCTTGTGGGCCCCGGTGTGCAGGAGATCTTCGCGCTTCAGGTAGACTTTGGCCCCGCCCAGTTTTTCCGAGAGCCGGTGAGCCCAGAACAATGGCGTGGGGCGGCCCGCGTAGGTGCGCAACAGGAGGTCGAGCCGCTTCTGGAATCGGGCCTCCCGTTTCGCCTTCTCGTAGGCACCTTCCAGTTCCTCGAGCGCCGCCATCAGCGTTTCGGGAACGTAGCGTCCGCCGTAAACGCCGAAACGGCCGGCTTCCGCTGCCGCCTTTTTGTTGTCGAGCACGCCCGGCGCAAGTACAGGTTTGCGTCGCTGGGAAGGAGCCGAGTCAACGGACTTGGTGCTTCGCGGTTGAAGCCTCGGTGTTGCCATCCTATGCGCTCTGCCTCGCTTGGCGAACTGCCAGTACGAATTCCCGCACCTTCTCCGGATCTTTCTTGCCGGGCGCCGTCTCGACACCGGATGCCACATCGACGCCGAAGGGTTGAAAGAGCCTTACTGCTTCGCGCACGTTGCCCGGGCTGAGGCCGCCAGCCACGATAACCGGGACGATGAAACTCAGGGCCTGTACGGCCCCGCTCGCCTTCTCCCAGTCAAACTTCTTTCCCGTTCCGCCCAGCACGGAGCCGGTGCCTGAATCCAACAGAAGCGCAAAAGCCTCTTTTTTCATGGCCCCGGAAAGCAGGAACCCCTCGTCTGACAGTTTCTCGCCGGGCACGACGAAGATCAGTTTGTCGGCCGCGATGGCTTTTCTCATGGTTCCGCCGGAGGCAACGATGCTGGCTACCGTGGCTTCGCCGTGCAACTGCGCCGCCGTGAGGCGAGCATGCGCCATGATCTCGCGGATTCTCGCCGCCGACTGATCGACGAATACTCCGACTTTCTCGACCCGCTCGGGTAACCCGCGAACAATTTCCCGGGCCGTCTTCACATCCACCCGCCGGGGGCTCTTCTCGTAAAATACGAAACCCAGGGCGTCCGCGCCCGCCTCCACCGCGAGCAGGGCGTCCTGCAGATTGGTCGTGCCGCAAATTTTGACCCAGGTCATACGAACCGTCGTTAGTGGTGAATCGTCGGTTGTTCGGCAGCAGAACTCGCCCATCGACCGGTTCCGGTCTTAGGGCTGGGCGCTCGCCACCGCAGCTTGCGCCAGAAACTCGTGTAATGCCTGGCCCGGACTCGCAGCCATCATCAGCGACTCGCCGATCAGGAATCCCTGGTAGCCTGCCGCTCGCAACTGGGCAATGTCGCTGCCCGAGCGAATCCCGCTTTCGGCGACCGCCACCACGCCGGGTGGGAGCTTCTCCGCCAGCTGGAAAGCTGTGCGCAGATCCACCTGGAAAGTCCGCAGGTCGCGCGCGTTCACGCCTACCAGGTCACATCCCGCATCCAGCGCCCGCTCCAGTTCGGCCTGGTTGTGGGCTTCGCACAGAACGTCGATCTGGTAATCGCGCGCCTGCCCTGCCAGGCGCAGGAGTTCGTCCTGGGCCAGCGCCGCCACGATCAGCAAGATGGCGTCCGCGCCGTGAGCCCGCGCTTCCGGAATCTGCGAGGGGTCGACGATAAAGTCCTTGCGCAAGCAGGGCAGCTCCGTATTCGCCGACGCCACCTGCAGATTCTCCAGCGAGCCCTGGAAGAATTGTTGGTCGGTCAGAACCGAAAGGGCCGCCGCTCCCGCCTTCTCCAGTTCACGCGCCAGCGCGGCCACGGGGAAATCGTATCGGATCAGCCCCTTCGAGGGGGAGGCCTTCTTGAGCTCCGCGATAATCGCAGGCGCGGTTCGAGATGCGTCAAGCAAGCTGCGGCGAAAGCCACGCGGCCGGTGAGCGGCAGCTTGTTTTTCCCAGAGGCCCTTGGCCGACACAGCGCGACGTTCCGCCATACGACGCCGGGCAGCGGCAACGATCTGTTCGAGACTGGCAGCCATGGGCACGACCTGGACAGGCAGGAGAATGGGTCGATTATACGGGATCGACGGGCTGAATCCTGGGCGGCGTTCAGCCGGACCGCGGCCGTGCGACTGGGCTCGATCCTGGCCATTAGGACCGATGCATTGCCCGTTTGGCCAGGATGGCGCTGGTGCTTTCCGGCGGGTTAGCGGCGGCCAGTCGGCAGGGCCCAAATGGCCCGCGGCGCGGCCCGAGTGATGTACTTCCGGTGGTTGACTTCACGGCGAATGGGATTAAAGTTTGTGCAATTCAGATTGCAAGCCTGGCCCGAGG
>DASPST010000025.1:0-19765 GCA_035623795.1 Terriglobales bacterium | reverse complement strand
CAGAAATTCGCCTTCTGATCGTACTAACTGCTTTGAAATCAGTGACGCCATAAAGAGAAATTCTGCTCTTCGTCACAAACGTATTTCGTTCCGAGCGAGAATTCGTCGCTGTTCCACTTTTCACGAATAATCCAGGCTAGGGCACGCCGACATCTCATGTAGTCTATTTCTTTTACCGGGAGTTTACCCTCATACTTACAGCTGATGAGGGCGGAATCTGGACCAAGCATACCGCCTGGCCCTCGTGCCGGAATCGCTCACTTTCCCCAGGCAGGAAATCTCACCGGCACCAAATAGGGAGGTGGGGGTTGAATTCGGAATGAAAATCAGAAACCTGCGGATTCTCCCAGCAGAGCATGAAGAAGGGACGAGCAAGAATATCAGCAGGTGCCTCCAGAACCCGGCGAATTCTGCGCCAAAGGACGGTAGACGCTTCATGCCGAGTTCCCGCGGCTGGCTAAGGCCATCTCGCCAGTTGTCCTTCGGGCATGGACTTGAGTCGAATCTTGTTTTCAATTCTGTGGATTGCTCCCTTCCATTTTCCGCAGTATGCTCTTGCCTTGCCCATGCTGCGCACTCCCACTTTGCTGGTCGCGTTGTTCACGCTTTTGGGCTCCGCTGCTCTCACGCGGGAAAAATATCAGGAGTCGTCGGGTCCTCGCCGGCAAGGTGCAGCTGAGAACTGGGCAGAGCACACGCTGCTCACCCTCTCCCTCGAAGAAAAAGTCGGGCAACTCTTCATGATCCGTCTACGGGTGGAATCCTTGTATGGCGACAGTCCAGCCTACCTGCAGGTGCGCAGCCGCGTACGCAGATATCACATCGGCTCGCTGGCTCTGTCGGTACCTGCGGATGCCCGTTTTCGCCATGGCAACGACCGCTACGAGACGGTTAGGTTGCTCAATCGACTCCAGGCGGCAGCAAAGTTGCCACTCCTGATCGCTGGGGATTTTGAAAGGGGTGTGCTTCCTCCGAGCCTTTTTGGAACCACCGTGTTTCCGCACGCCATGGCTTTTGGTGCCGCAGGGAACCCGGCCTACGCCGAGGAGTTCGGACGCATCACGGCGGAGGAAAGCCGCGCTCTCGGTGTGCACTGGAACCTGTTTCCCGTGGCCGACGTAAATACCAACCCGGCCAACCCAATCATCGGTACGCGCGCCTTCGGCGAGAATCCGCGGCAGGTGGCCGACTTGGTGGCTGCCTATATACGCGGTGCGCAAGCGTACAGAATGCTGACCACGGCAAAGCACTTTCCGGGCCACGGCAATACGGGCGCCGACTCTCACCTCGCCGTAGCCAGCGTGAACGAGGATCTGCAGTTCCTGAGCGCGGTCGACCTGCCTCCATTTCGCAAGGCTATCGCCGCCGGGGTCGATGCTGTCATGACCGCGCACATCCGGGTCCCTGCGCTTGATCCCGACCCCAACCACGTGGCTACGACCTCACCGCAAATCATCACTGGTCTGCTTAGGCACCAGCTCGGCTTCAAGGGCATGATTGTGACGGACGCCTTGGATATGGCAGGCCTCAGCAGTCTCTATGCAGCGAACAGCGGGCGCGCAGCGGTGGATGCCTTCAAGGCAGGAAACGATGTGCTCACGATGCCCGACGATCTGGAAGCAAGCTACCGAGCGTTGCTAGCGGCGGTTCGGACGGGGGAGATTTCACGGGAACGGCTCGACGCCTCCGTCCTCAAGATTCTGAGAGCTAAGGCTTCGCTGGGTCTGGAGAGAACTCGTCTGGTGGACCTTGGAGCAATCCCCAGGCTGGTCGGTAATCCTGAGAATATTGCTGTCGGTCAACGTATCTCCGATGCTTCGATCACCCTGGTACGGGACAACGGCATCCTCCTTCCGTTAAGGGCGAAGCCCCGCAGCTCGAGCGCCGTTATTCTCGCCCCGCGCGTACAACCAACTCCTCACACGGTGCTGGTAATTCTCTGTGATCATCTGCGTGCGGATGATGGTCGAGTCCTGGAGCGTCAGATTCGCGACCGTCTGCCTGATGCGGGCGCGATCTATGTGGATCCTCGCGTCGCCTCTACCCGATCGGATGTGGTCTTGAAGGCAGTGGATCAGGCGCAGGAGGTGATCGTGGCTGTGTATGTCGTACCTTCTGCTGCCAGGACGAGGAGTGTGGCGCGGGGCCAGAAAAATTCCGCGTCTCTGCCCGACTCGACCGGCAGGCTGTTGGACAGGATTCTGGCTCGGGCGGCGGACAAAACTGCGGTTCTGGCCATGGGGAATCCGTACCTGACAGAGGACTTCCCTGCGATCCAGAACTACATCTGCACCTTCTCGAATGCGACGGTGTCAGAGATCAGTGCCGCCAAAGCACTTTTTGGGGAGATTCCGATCTCCGGTCATCTGCCAGTCAACCTGGACAATGCTTCAGGGAGGGTTGCAGGAAACCAGCGACCCGCACAACCTGCCAATATGGCATCACCTTATTGGCATTTCCCAGCGGAGGACTGGCTGTTTGGCCTCATGCAATCACCCTAGCATCGGAGCAAGCTTCGGGTCGAGGAACCAGCCCCGACAGAGTTTCCGCTGGTGCCGAAGTTTGAGATAGCGGCAGCCGTGCCGGAACTGATGCGCTTTGGACATCTCGCTTGCCAGGGTGGCGGCGGAGTGGCGGGCTTCCGGATGACGGATAGCTGGCAGTGGTCGCTGGAGGTGAGCGGCTGCACTCTGGGCAATAGCCTGCCCACCTATTGAGCGGCGACCAGCTGAGCTGGACTGGTAAGAGAGAAAGATCGGCCTCTAGCCGGAACTTCGGGCGGCAGCCGACCGCAGCGTCGCGGCTCTGACGCAGTTTCGCCCAGCTCTCTTGGCACCATACAAAGCGGCGTCGGCTTGTTGCAAAACGCTTTCAACCGTGGGGTCGGGCGTAGCGTTCGTCACCGTGATTCCCATGCTGACCGTAACCGGTGCGGTTCCCCAGGACGTCACCACCGGATCGTTGCCGACGATTCGTCGTATTTCTTCTGCGCGCCGTAAGGTGGTCCGCAGGTCGCAGCCAGGCAGGAGAAGCAGAAACTCTTCGCCTCCGTATCTCCCGGCCAGGTCATAGATGCGCAGGTCCGACCGTAAGCGCTGGGCCACTTCTTTCAGAACTGCATCTCCGGCGGGGTGCCCCAACGCGTCGTTGACCTTCTTGAAGTGGTCGACGTCTGCCAGAATTACTGCCGCTGATTTGCCCTCACGTTCGCTGCGGGAGAGCTCCCGCTCGAGAGACACGAAGATCTCCGCGCGGTTCAGCAGGCCGGTTAGAAAATCGTGAGTCGCGGCAAACCGCAGAGACTGCTGGAGGTCCAGGATGCGCTTCCCCACCAGGATGCGCGCTCTCAATTCAGAAGGATCGACCGGCTTGGCCAGATAGTCGTCGGCTCCGGCCTCCATCGCCGTCAGGAGGTTCTGCTTTCGATCTTTGCCAGTCAGCATGACGGTATAGATGTAAGTTCCGTTTGAATCGAGTGTGCGTACTCTGCGGCAAAGTTCGATGCCATCCATTCCCGGGAGCACCCAGTCCAGGAGAGCAAGCGTGGGCGGGTCGGGACGGCGGAGCATTTCCCAGGCCTCCGCACCTTCCTCGGCGACGATGAACTCCAGACCCCACGTCGAGAGAAAACCACTGATGAGGCGCCTATCTACTGCCGAATCTTCGGCCAACAATATCCTCAATGGCCACAGCTCCTGCCTCATTGTGGTCAAGCCAATTCCGCCATGGCAAGATGCCGTCCGCGCACGAACGGCCGTGTCCTTCCGGGGCCGCCCAAGACCATCTTGCACCGGTGCGTCAGGCGTTTCGGAACGATTTCCATGGGCCAAACCGCACGGTTCGCCATCCATCTTTTTGGGCATCGTGTGATGTGGTTGTTTACGCCCTCGGCTCGGTTTGTACATCGCCTCCTCGCATTTCGTTCTTTTCATCCCATTGGTCGTTCTTCGCCGGCTCAACGAGAAAAGATTCTAGGCCAAGAACTACCCGGCTATGCCGAACGTTGCTTCCCCCCGCTTCCGCCTCGTCCCCTTTATCTGGTAGGCTCCGAAGTTGATTCTAGGGCCCAATCGCGTAACCTTATCTATATAGAGATGCGCACCCAGGATGCATACCTTGCAGTGCCTTCACGCAGTTTATAAGGAGGACGTTGCCAGACTCGGGCCGGCCATCTCTTCGACGATCAGCGAAGTGGTGACCCGTCGATGGTTGAGAGTGGGATTGTGAAACAAAACGCCTGGGCCTACATCCGTTGCGTGGGCGGCGCTTTAGCTGCACTTGCGTTCTCTTGCGGTTGGGTACTTACCCAGACAAACCCCGAGGAAAAGTCCTCCCAGGCGACTTCTACTGCGCCCGACTCGCGGCAGGGTCCAGTAGCGACCTTCCGAGCCTATGCCGACCTCGTTCTCATCCCGGTAACGGTCACCGATACCATGAACCGATTCGTTCTCGGGCTTCAGAAAGAAGATTTCCATCTGTTCGAAGATGGCCTGGAACAGAACCTGGCACATTTCTCTGGCGAGGATGCACCGCTTTCGGTGGGCGTGCTGTTCGATGAGAGCGGCAGCATGGGCTACAAGCTTCGGACTTCACGTGACGCCACCACCCAGTTGCTGAACACATTGAACAAGGAAGATGAGGCGTTCCTCGTGGAGTTTGCGGATCTTGCCAAGGTATCGATCAAATTCACGGGGAATACGGAACAAATTGAAAGTGCTCTGAAGAACGTTCAAGCGGGCGGTCTGACCGCTATGCTGGACGCCATCGACGCTGGACTATTGGAGATGAAAAAGGCAAGGAATTCCCGCAAGGCCATCGTGATCGTTTCTGATGGAGGGGACAACCGCAGCCACTATACTGCAGCCCAGATCGAGTCGCTCGTCCGCGAAGCGGACGTGCAAATCTATGCGATGGGTGTGTTCGAGCCGACTTTCTCCTTGGGACTCACGCCCGAGGAAATCTCGGGGCCGCGTTTGTTGTCCGAAATCGCGGCCCAAACAGGTGGACGGGCTTTCGCAGCGGCGGCTCCGGGTGACATGCCGAGCGTCGCAACTCGGATCGCGGTCGAATTGCGCAATCAATACGTCCTGGGCTACTACTCTACGAACAAAGCCAGAGACGGAAAGTACCGTAAGGTGGAGGTTAAGGTTTCGCAGCCACCCGGTCTGGGTTCTCCGCTCAAAGTGCACTGGCGACTCGGGTATTACGCACCCGCCCACTGATTCGCTTGTAACTAACGGTGAAGGCCTGGGTGCATTCCAACCGGTGAAGTGGGGTGCACAGGTATGGGATGTGAAACCGGAGCGGCCGGATGGGATAACGGCAAGACTCCGCCGTGGGGCGGCAGACGAAGCGGAGGGAGGCGAAAAGGCGGCAGACGGAGAGGCGTTGGAAATCCAACCTGCCCCAGTCCCAACAACAAGGGCAGATACGTGTAGCCGGGCAAGTAGATGGAGTTGAACCCCGGCTGATACGGGCTGAAAGAGCTATACGGGCTCGACCAGCTTAAGCCGAGGGCAGGAAGACCGAGCGTCGGAAAGTAAGTAAAACTGTCGAGGCCGTAACTCGAGGTGTCCATCGAAGCGGGATCCTGGATGTTGGCCGCAATGGCATTGTCAGCGTAAATCGCTTGCTGGCGCCCTTCGGCCCAAGAGCTAAGGGCATCCCGCGGTTGGTCGATCGAGCGTTCCGGCACCAGCACCGGCGCTAATGGCAGATCCATGCCTTCCCCAACCGCTATTGCCCCCTCGTGGGTGTCAGCCAATACTTCCGCTCTACCCTGCAAAACCCATAAGCGCGGCGGGTCGGAATCGATTCGGTAAGCACCCCGCTCGAGGAAGTGTACGCTCCACTTCTTGTAAACGAACGTCACCGATGTGTTGGGGCTTGGCTCCGCCGAATCCACAAGTGCCGATCCTGTCAGCAATTCGACGCGGGTATCCGAGAGTTTGTTCGCAATCATGCGAATCGTGCTGCTCTCGCCGATGCGGACAAAGACACCTGGCGTAAGCAACACCTCCGCACGACCTTCCGCCGTGCGTAGTTCGGCGCCTGGGGGCACACTTGAAAATCTTCCCGGATGAGACTCCAGCGGCTGGTCGTCCAGGTAAACAGCCCCTTCCAAAAAATAGACGATCCCTGAACGAGTGGAGATCACTGATTGCCCGACCGCAGGAATGGCCAGCACGGTGACCACTGCGAGGGTCCGGAGCGCACACGCACGACCGTTGAACATAAAACGGCCCTGCACCACTATCCGCTCATTCGCAGCTCTGGTCAAGAGAGAGTTTCTTGCGGTTCCCTACCACCGAGGAAGTCGTGGTTCTCTGCCACTATTAAGGATCGACCCGCTGACTTCGGTTTATTACTCCTTTCTCCATCAAGTTTTACAAAGAAGAGGAATCAGATCTGCCTCTCCCCCGCGCGACGCGTACAGGGTATGTTGGCACGAATTGCCCGGGAGGCTCCACCATAGGAGCCGCAAGGTCCGCGTATCGGGCCACGGGCGCTTGGAGTGCCAGGGATCGCTTTGGAGATGTGCCGATGGGGTGCTTCGTTTGTATTCATTGTCATTTTTACCAGCCACCACGGGAAAATCCGTGGTTGGAGGCGGTCGAATCGCAGGACTCAGCCAGACCCTACCACGACTGGAACGAACGGATCATGGCGGAGTGTTATTTGCCCAACGGTGCGTCGCGCATACTGGATAACCAAAGGCGCATCACCAAGATCGTGAACAACTATGCTCGCATTAGCTTCAATTTCGGACCAACCCTGCTGTCGTGGATGGAAGAACGCGCTCCACAGGCCTACGAACAGGTGCTCCGGGCTGACCGTGAAAGCCAGCAAAACTTCTCGGGACACGGCTCAGCCATAGCCCAGGCATACAACCACCTCATCCTCCCCTTGGCGAATGCGCGTGATAAGCGAACGCAGATCGTGTGGGGCATTCGGGATTTTCAGCATCGTTTTCGACGAGACCCGGAGGGCATGTGGCTTCCGGAAACCGCGGTGGATCTGGAAACACTAGAAATCTTGGGTTCGTTGGGCATTAAGTTCACGATTCTTGCTCCACACCAGGCCGGCAGAGTACGGACCGATGTCGGAAAAGAGTGGATCAATCTTAACGGCCAAGGTATTGATTCTCGGCGCGCCTACACCTGCAACTTGCGTTCCGGAGGCAGCATTGCACTCTTCTTTTATGACGCAGCAGTCTCGCGCGCGGTCGCCTTTGAGAAAGTCCTGTTCAGCGGCGAGAACCTGGCACGCCGACTGAGCGGCCGATTTGATCCCGAAGGTGATTCAGCCCAGTTGATCCACATCGCCACTGACGGCGAGACCTACGGACACCACCACTCCTATGGGGACATGGCGCTTGCCTATGCTCTCGACTACATCGAACAGAACAAACTGGGGCGAATCACCAATTACGGCGAGTATTTCGCTCAGCATCCCGCCCGGCAAGAAGTTGAGATTCTGGAGCGTACGTCCTGGAGTTGTATGCATGGCATCGCCCGGTGGGAGAGCGATTGTGGCTGCAACTCGGGTGTAACTCAGCAATGGCAGCAGGACTGGCGAAGACCCCTGCGAGAAGCGATGGACTGGCTGTGCGATGAATTGGCCCCCATGTACGAAGCGGAGGGGAGAGGGCTGTTGAGGGACCCGTGGATGGCGCGGGACGAGTACGTCAGGGCCGTCATGGACCGTTCAACTGTCACGGTGAACACTCTCCTGCGCGAGCAGGGGAGAGATTTGTCTGCCGAGGAGGCGGTGCGGGCATTGCGGTTGCTTGAAATGCAGCGCTATCTCATGCTGATGTACACCAGTTGTGGATGGTTCTTCGATGATCCCACAGGACCGGAAACCATCCAAGTTCTTCAGTATGCGGGACGAGCCGTGCAGTTGAGCGAACAGTTATTCGGGGGCGAGCGCGAAGAGCAGTTCCTCACCAGGCTGGAGAAGGTTCGGAGCAACATTCCTGAATTCGGGAATGGCCGAAGCATCTACGAGAAGTTGGTTAGGCCTGCGATGTTGGACCTCTGTGGCGTGGCGGCACACTATGCCATCAGTTCACTCTTCGACGGCTATCGCGATTCGACTTCCGTGTACTGCTACCACGCCCACCTGCGGAAGGTGCATCTGCTGGAGAAAAACAGGAAAAAGCTTGCGATTGGGCGTGCCCAGATCATTTCTCGCACTACTCGGGGTCAGCTGAAGTTCAACTTTGCGGCAATGTACTTAGGGGGTCACAAGCTGGTTGCAGGCATTTGCCCCTACCATGGCCACGATGGGTCTCGGTCATTTGTGGAGCAGGTCAGTACGGCTTTTTCCGCCGGGAATTTTGCGGAGTGCTGGCTCCTGATTGACCAGCAGTTTCGAGGCGCCACCTACTCGCTGAAGTCGTTGTTCCACGATGAACGGCGACGAATTGTGGAGCAGATTGTCAGTTCCACCCTGACTGATATTGACCAGGTCTATGCCAAGGTGTATGAGCAACACGCCTCGCTCATCAGCTTTCTCTCCGAACTTCAGATGCCGATGCCGACCATCTTGCGGGCATCAGCGGAGTTCGTGCTCGGCAATGCGGTTCAACGTTGCCTGACCGAGGAAAGTCTGGATTTCGACCGCATTCGACGGCTTCTCGATACTGCCAGGCAGGATGCGACCGGCCTTGGGGATGGTTCGCTCAAAACGGCGCTCGGTCAACGCCTGGGAATGGTCCTGGACCGTTGGGCGAAATCTCCCTTCGACTTAGGTAAGCTCTGGGAACTGGAAGCGGTGGTTTCGCTCGCACAGGCTCCGCCTTTTGACCTGGACCTCTGGCAGGCGCAGAACGTTTATTACGAACTGCTGCAGGTGATCTCGCGTGAGCAACCGGTGCGGTACGGCAAGAAATGGCTGGACCGCTTTCACAAACTAGGAGACCGGTTGGGCATTACGGTCGGCGATTGCTTACGGGCTCGAGGAGCTGTCTCCCCAAAATCCGGGACTTCTGGAGTCGTTCCAGAAGATCGCGCAGCGCGAGATGCAGTCATGCTGCGGCACCTCCAGATCCCAGCAGGGCCCGGAATCACGGTGCCCTAAGGAACACTGCGGGGCGGATTAGGCATGAAGAGTTCGTCTCGATTGTGCAGTATTCGAACCAATCGGAGGGCTTGCTGGAACATCCGAACATCGGCACTTTGCTCGACGTCGGCCGCCAGGACGGGATCGACGCTCTCCTGCCAGGATCCGATCTACGTTCCACAACCAAAGCCCCGGCCGCCTCAATGACCACTTGGGGCGGCCATGCTTTCGCCCCACAACGCCGCACCTCAAAGAAGTAGGGCTGCGGCAACGCTGTTAGGCTGCTGACTTCATCGATCTAACCTCTGCAAGGACCTTGCTCCGGTAGTCGGCGACTTTGATTGCGGCCTTCCAGCCCAAGACGTTCAAGTGGATAGCCACAATCGCGCCCAAGACTGCTGGGACGACATACACGCCCTCCACCTTCCATAGCCAATGTCCGATTACGGGTGAGCCCAGCCAAGCACCAAGCCAACCTACTATAAGCTTGCCCAGAAAGGCATCATGGCCTTCAAGAAAGCGATACCGCAGCCCATAGTGGTACACCAACGCCACGATTGCCGCGATGATCGTGAGAGACAGAAATGAGATGAAACCCATACCTACCATAACCTACCTCCTCTCGTTCGGTCGGATGTAACGCTCAACACGCTTGGAGGTTGCATCCCGTGATGGGAACAGTTCGCGAAAGCCACGCATATTAAATGCAACGCCCAGGGTCACGTTTTTGTCAGTGAAATGAGTCACATCGTGACGTGCGGTGGTGGCTAGCGGGTGCCGTCCCGGAACTCATCATCTGGGACCCATCGGACAGCGATGGGCAAGACTGCCGACCCTGAATATGTCCAACGTCCGACATGCTGTTCGGTCCCAGCTCAGCAGTCTGGTCGTCGTCACCGGACTGAAATAAACATTGCCGGACTTTCCCGCGGTCGGCTGAACCGCTTGGCCCAACTCGTGATCTCACTACCATACGGTTTGGTTGACTTCCGTCCGGCCCACTAGGTAAAGACCGATTCGAGTTGATGGGACGTAGGACGTCGTCACCCGCACAAGAATCCCAGAGGTTCTGGCGATTTTAGACTGCCACCGCCGGCCCTCACTTTTTGTGATTTTCTCCAGCGGTTTGCGTCGCTTTTGCTTCTCCTGTGGGCGATGTC
The DNA here is from genome assembly GCA_035623795.1 of Terriglobales bacterium. Lineage (GTDB taxonomy): Bacteria > Acidobacteriota > Terriglobia > Terriglobales > Acidobacteriaceae > DASPST01. The sequence goes on along the minus strand of DASPST010000025.1, from coordinate 9,539 downwards.
AGGTAGATCGCGGGGACATTATCTTTCGTCATCATCTCATTCAGCGCCATCAGGTCGCTTGACCTCATGTCCTTCCACTGGGCGATTAGGGGTACCGCTTGCTGGCTGAGCACGTCAAAGGCCGTGTATTGTTGCTCCGTGGGGGCGCCGTCGTATTCCACGCTGAACGCCAACGCATGTAATTGCTCGTCGACGAGCACCGGATAGTTCAAGGTTGCCTCCGAGCTTTTCGCGTTCACCTGCAGGAGTTGCTCCTCGATGGGCATCATCTTTTTTTCTAACGCGTTGGCGCTATCGTATATGGACTTGTAGCGCGGATCATCCTCCAATCGGCCACGCAGGCCATGGATTTGTGCCCGTGTTTCCCGAATCTCGCGCACTGTGTCGTGCAAGTTGCTCAGGACTCCCCGGATCTTGAGCTCCAGGTCGAACTCCTGTTGCATGTCCGCGAATGAGACGTTCACGCGTGGATCCATTCTGAGTTCGAGGGGAACGGTAAGGCTCTTCCCTTCTGCGTTGAGCCGAACCTGATAGCTCCCCGGAGGAGCCATCGGCCCACGTGAGCGGAACTCGGCCAGGACTTCTCCTGGCAACTTATGCGGCCCCTCATAGCGGAGGTCCCAGACAAACCGGTTCATGCCGGTCGCAGCCGGAATCTTCTCCTCTGGCGGCACCAACTCGGGCCACTCGGGTGGCGTTTCAGGTTCTTTTTTTTCAACGCTCGAGAATTTCCGAACGACCGCACCCTGAGAATCAAGGATTTCGAGCGTTACCTCACCCGGGGGTGCAGACTTGAAGTAGTAGGATAGGTCCGCCCCATGAGGCGGGTTTTCGCCCACCGGTTGCCGGCGATCGAAAAACTCCGAAAAATAGGTGCGGAACGTCATTGGCGGCTTGTAGAGATAAATATCGGCCTTCGCGATTTGTTCGCTGAGCTGGCGCAGTGGCGTGATGTCGTCGAGGATCCAGAAGGCGCGCCCGTGGGTGGCAACCACCAGGTCGTCGTTTTTGACCACCAGATCGTGAATGGGAGTCTGCGGAAGGTTCAACTGCAATGGCTGCCAGTTGCCACCGCTATCGAAAGAGACGAAGATTCCGGTCTCCGTGCCGGCATAGAGCAAACCCTTCTGCTGGGGATCCTCGCGCACTGCATGGACATAGGCACCCTCCGGAATACCGTTGACTACCCTGTTCCAGCTCTTGCCATAGTCGGTGGTCCTGTAGATGTAGGGCTTGAGATCATCTAGCTTGTGGCAGTCCAGGGCCAGGTACGCCGTGCCCGCGTCGTGCGGAGAGGATTCGATCAGGCTGACCAGGCTCCATTCCGGCATTCCTTGGGGCGTAACGTTGCTCCAGTTTTTCCCGCCATCGCGCGTGAGGTGCACCAGGCCATCGTCGCTGCCGGCCCATAACAGGTCTTTCTGCACGGGCGATTCGGCGATGGTGAATACCGTGTCGTAATATTCGACGCTGGTGTTGTCCTTGGTGATCGGGCCTCCGGAGGACTCCTGCTTGCTCCTGTCATTGCGGGTAAGATCAGGACTGATCACACTCCAGCTCATGCCATGGTTGGTACTCTTGAAAACGACTTCGCCAGCCGTATAAAGCACGTCCGGGTCATGGGGGGAAACAACTATGGGCTCAGTCCACCCCAGGCGGTATTTCATGTCTTTGGCACCATGCCCTGCATAATCCACAGGCCATACGGTGATATCCCGGGCCTGCATCGTCCGCTTGTCCCAGCGGCTCACAAATCCCCCACCTGAACCTGCATACACAACATTCGCATCGCGCGGATCAGGCACCACATAACCGCTCTCGCCCCCGCCCACGTCGTACCAGTGCTGGCGGCCGATGTAACCATCATAGGTGCGGCTGGCAATCGCTACCGTGGTGTTGTCCTGCTGCGCACCATAAACGTGGTAGAGGAACTGATTGTCGGTGGCAACGTGGTAGATCTGGGCGGTAGGCTGGTTGTACTGCGTCGTCCAACTCTTGCCGCCGTCTACGGTGATGGTGGCGCCCCCGTCGTTGCCGTTGATCATGCGGGCCGGATTCGTGGGATCGATCCATAGCCCATGGTGATCACCATGGGGTGCGGGCAAAAGCGTCAAACTCTTGCCCCCGTCGCTCGAGCGAAACAAGCCCGTGTTCAGCATGTAGACCGTATCAACACTCTTGGGATCCGCAAAGATATGGGTAAAGTACCAGGCGCGCTGGGTGAGGCGCTGGTCGTCGTTGATCTTTGTCCAACTGTCGCCCCCGTCATCGGAGCGGTAGAGCCCGCCGGCGTCCTTGGCCTCGATCAGGGCGTATACGCGATTGGAATCGGCCCCGGACACGGAAACGCCAATTCTGCCTATGATCCCGCCGGGCAGTCCGTGACCTTCGAGATGCTTCCAGGTGGCACCACCATCCACGGAGCGGTAAAGACCGCTGCCCTGTCCGCCACTGCCCAAACTCCAGGGAGTTCGTTGCACCTCGTACAGCGCCGCATATAGCACATTGGGGTTGTTGGGATCGAACACCAGATCGATGGCGCCCGTCTTTTCGTCTTTGTATAGGACCTTCTCCCAGGTCTTGCCGCCATCGGCGGTGCGAAAGACACCGCGCTCCGCATTCGGTCCGTAGGCATGGCCCAGCGCTGCCACCAACACGATGTCGGGATTGCGCGGATGAATCACGACGCTGGCAATATGTTGCGTGTCCTTGAGGCCGACGTTGGTCCAGGTTTTTCCTCCGTCCGCGGATTTGTAGACGCCGTTGCCATAGGAGATGTCGCCGCGGATGCAGGCCTCGCCTGTACCCACATAAATCACATTGTGATTGGAATCGGCCACGGCGATAGCGCCTATAGACGAGACTGCCTCTTTATCGAACAGCGGCCGCCAGCTCAAACCGCCGTCTGTGGTCCGCCAAACGCCTCCCGCAACGCTGCCAAAGTAAAACGTATCTGGGTCACCAGGAATGCCAGTGACGGCCAACACTCGGCCGCCGCGATACGGACCGATGGATCGCCACTTCATGCCTTTGAGGAGGCCTTCGTCATACTTGGTCGCCGCCAGGGCAATCTGGCTGAGCAAACAGGAGAGAACGAGCATCCAAGATAGCGGTGGCACGGATTTGCGAGTCTGTTTCACGGGAGCAATTCTCCAGAAAATCCAATCATTGTATTTTAACTTTACCCGACTTCCCGAACGAAAGCCCTTGGCGTCCTCAGCATGGGGATGAAGTGAGCGCGGCCGACTGGAGGGCAAGGTCGCCTTTCGGCTGTGACATGTAGGGATATTCTTCCCATTTTTGAGTAAGGAGTTGCCGACCTTGAAATCCCGGCTGCCTACGCTCTGGGAAATTCCTACTTGGTTTCAACCGTAGGTGGAGCACCATGGCAGGTGCTCAAGCAGTACGTGGAGAAGCAGAAGAATGTCTCCGACCGGCAGTGGAAGTGCCCTGGGTACGCAACGCAACATATCCGGGATTTGAATGCTGCCCAGAATGTGAGAGCCGAGGTTTTGCGAATGCTCGCCGTGGGACACACACGAAACGCTTGTGGACGAGGTGTAAGACTGGCGAAAGCCAGCCATCTCGATCGAAGCAAGAATCCCGCGCCCTGAGGGGTGGGGAGTGTCAACGTAAGAAAGCCCACTGTGCGCCTCCATCGCTGAGCCCACCCATTGGCCAAATGACGGTTCTGTCATGCACTTTCGAGACCTGTCATCGGGCCCCGCACCCATCTAGACTCCCGCATAATTCTCGCCGAGATGGTCTCTTGTGTATGGTTCGCTGATTCAGAATCCCAATCGCGGCTTCGTCGGGAGCACAGAAATGGAGACTCGTAGAATGTGTGCATGGGTCTGCTTGCGCAAAACAGAAGCCCGCTGGGCACTGCGAGCGTTGGCGGCATTGCTAGCGACGGTAGTCTTGTGGCCGAACTTCGCAGCCCCGTTGTTAGCCCAGACGGAGAACCGCGAAAGGCGCGCCAACCATCACGCCATCGAAGTGCCGGAGTCTACCAACGAGCTTGCGCAGGATGTCGGCGTGAGAGCCCACACCGCTCACCTGATCCTGCTGCGTCCCGAACGGATACATCAAGCCAGAGTCGAGACGCCGGTGGGGGAAACGCCAGGGTCGTTGGCGTGTGTTTATCAGACTTCCAGTGCCAGTTTGAGCTCGGGATGCCCCATTTCCGGGAACTTGGCGAACGGCAACAACGGGCTTCCCAATCCGAGCGGAGGTTCCCAGACCATCGCCATCGTGGACGCTTACGATTATCCGACGGCCTATAACGACTTGACCGTCTTTTCCAAACAGTTTGGGCTGCCTGTCTTACCCCAATGCTCGGGCGCCAGCGCGTCAGCATGCTTTGAAACCATCTTCGCCTCAGGCACCAAACCAGCTTCCAACGGCAGTTGGGCCCTGGAGGAGGCCTTGGATATTGAATGGGCGCATGCCATGTCGCCCCAGGCGCGAATCGTCTTAGTAGAAGCCTCCTCGAGCAGTTTGGCTGCCCTGTTTCAAGCCGTTGCGGTGGCCAGCCAGGTGGTTACCGAAAACGCCGGATCGGGTGAGGTTTCGATGAGTTGGGGCAGCAGCGAGTTCGCCGGCGAGACGTTTTACGACTCCTACTTTCAGACCAGCGGTGTCGTTTACTTCGCGGCGGCGGGTGATTCGGGCGGGAGAACGACCTACCCCAGTGTTTCGCCCTATGTCGTGTCCGCGGGGGGTACAACCGTCAATCGGAATGCCTCTGGCGCTTTCGTGAGCGAGACCGCCTGGAGCGGCGGCGGCGGCGGGCCGAGCGCCTATGAATCGGTCCCGTCGTATCAGGATCCAGCCAGCAACCTGGTGGGCACGAAACGCGGCACGCCGGACTTCTCCTTCGACGCCAACCCCAATACGGGTGTCTTCGTTTACGACTCCACTCCGTACGCTGGGTCTAGGGGATGGTGGCTCGTCGGGGGCACCAGCGTGGCCTCGCCTTCTCTGGCCGGAATCGTGAATCTGGCGGGCTCGTTCCGAGCCAGTAGTGGCGCGGAACTGGGGTTGATTTACAGCATCTGTGGCGTTGCCTCGACCTCCTGCTCAAGTGCCGACTTCCGTGACATCACCTCCGGCAGCACGGGGCGATACAACTCCGCGGTGGGCTGGGACTTCACCACCGGCGTCGGCAGCGTTCAGGGAATCCACGGGAAATGACACCGTGGTGTCTGGTCCGAGTGGGCGCGGCGCGTGGGAGAAATCCTGACCGGCAAGAGCAAGACCGATACGAAGCTCCTCTCGTGGCTTTGGAGTACGACCTTTAGTGTGGCCCCAACGCTGCAGCTCGAGTCGTTGATGAGCCTAGCGCTGATCAATACCGGTTGGGTATCTTAGCCGGCCATCGTGCGAGGCCGACACATTCCTCCTGGGTTCGCCAAGATCCAGCGCGTCGTCAGCGTGCGTGGTGTATTCACTTCCTGCCTGCAAAACAAGTCAATTCACGCCCATGCCAAATCGGCGCGGACTTGGCTGGGCCTGGACCGATCCAGGCTGAGGCATTCGCACTTACGAAATCGCCAGGACCGCATACGAGCTTCTCGAGACGAGCGAACCATCATCCGGCTCATGGTCGCATTTCTCCTGCGAGCGACGATCATCTCTGGGACAGCGTCGCAAATCGTGGGCGTCGAGACGGAAGCTGATTACCTTTAATAGGCAACTCCTTGCTGCGCGCCCGCTGCCACACGGATGAAACTTCCCTCAACCGCGGGAGATACATGTCCCGCTCTAGCTCGGCTCGCACTGGGTTCAGCTTCACTTGCAGCCGTTGGGAATCGTTTGCCGCAGCACCGCAGACCGCCGGCTACGCGGGTGTAAGTTGGCCGGCAGGTTGCGGAAGGAGAGGCGTCCTGATCTCAGGCCATGTGAGGTTGCTATGGGTGTTCTTCGCATTGCGACTGTCGTGCTGTTGGCATTGTCGGTGGCCAGGGGAACCGCTCTTCAAGCGCAGACCAGGCTTGCCGTTCCTTCCTATCAAGACCCCGGTACCTCCACCTGGCAGGGCTGGATTGCACCCGGCTCGGCCACCGTGGGCATCACCATCGTGGATATCTCAAACGGCGACGACCCGACGTACTATGCTTCGGTCGACGCCGCCATCCAGAGTGCCCGCAAGCAGGGCATCTACGTGATCGGCTACACGCATACCACCTACGGCACGCGTGATCCCAGCCTGGTGCGGCAGGCGATCGACAATGTCTATCAGAACTATCTCGTGGATGGCATCTTCTTCGACGAAGCTGCGGTCAACTGTAACGATGCCAATGCCTACGCCGGGACCCAATTCCTATATTATGAAGAGCTGACCAACTATGTCCGGCAGAAGCAGGTTGGGGCGCGGCTGACCGTGCTCAATCCGGGAACGTACAGCCCTAACGACTGCTGGATGTCCATCACCAATATCCTCATGAACTGGGAAAACTCGGGCGGGTTCTCCGCCTACCAGACAGGCTACGTCGATTACCCGTGGGTACATCAATATCCCGCGGATCGTTTCTGGCACGTGGTTCTCGGCGTTCCGCAGAGCCAGATGCAGTCCGCCATCAATCTTGCGCAGTCGCGCAACGCCGGCTGGGTTTATATCAGTGATAGCCCCGACAATGCGTACAATCAGGTCCCCGTCTACTGGAGTGCCGAGGCCGCGGCTATCACCCAGCAGGGAGTGCAGGCGCCCTTCGCCTCAGCCTGGCCCAATTCCTCCACTAGCACTGGGACGACGATGAATGCGCAAGTCTCATTCCGTTGGCGCGCCGTCAATGGTGCGGTTTGGCACATCTTTCTGGACACCGATCGCAGTGCCAGGACTGGATATCGGGGTAGCGGTCTCGCCGTCGGTGCCGAATACATGCTCGAAGGCTCGGCTTCATCCGGGGCTCAACTGTATCGTTACACGGGCTCGGGCACAAATTGGAGTTGGAAGAAGGTCTCCGCCAATGCGCAGATAGTCTTCCCCGACCCAGGCATCAATCTCGTCCTATTCGATCAGGCCGCGATGGGCAGTCCCGCCGCCCTCAACTATCAGATCCAGTCGCTCGACGCCGCCTACAACCTGCTCTACAGCAGTTACACCTATCCCCTGAGCTTGACCAATACGGGCATGGTCCTGGACATCATGAACCATGCGCAGTAGCGTATTATCCGCCAGGTTCTTGAGTTGGAGTTGGTTTCGGGGTTCAGGAAGGAAGGGGCGCAGCGCCGCCCCCGGTCTGCCTACCCATGTGAACGTTGGACGCGGCCAGGTGTCAAAATCACGCTGTCGGGGTGGAGGACAAGCACGCTATCTTCGTCGCGACTCACTCATGTGCGGCTGGCTGACGGCAGCGAAATGTGCATACGGACGCCTCGGCGGCGTGTAACCTACGGGTGGATACGAGCAAGAAGAGGTGAGCAGTAGCCGCTCATATAAACGTCCGTAGGAGACAAGAGCCAATGAAGGCCCTCCAACTCTCAGTCGTGTGGTTGGCATGCTTGAGTGGGGTGACGCTCTGGGCCCAGAGCACACTGTCGAAGGCCTTGCTCGTGCTGGCAAAGCAGGACCAGGCTCTGGAAATAGTAGACCCCGTGACGCTGAAAGTTATGGTCGCGATTCCAGCGGGACCCGATCCCCACGAAGTCGTGGCGGCGCCCGATGGGAAGCTCGCCTTCGTTTCCAATTACGGGGGCGGAGCGTACAACACAATCACTGTGGTCGATCTCCTCGCGCAAAAGCCCTTAACGCGCGTCGACCTCGGCGCGCTCCGGGGTCCACATGGACTAGCCTACGCTGGCGGTAAGCTGTATTTCACCGCGGAAGTAAACAAGGTAATAGGCCGTTATGATCCCGTCACCCAGACAATTGATTGGGTGCTGGGCACCGGCCAAAACCGAACGCATATGATCGTCGTCTCCAAGAATCTCGATCACATCTTTACCTCAAATGTGAACTCCGGAACTATCAGTATCATTGAAAAGACAAGCTCTGGAGGGTTTTCCGCCGATCGAACTGGAGGCGCTGGACCTGAAAAGTCGGACTGGGATGAAACTGTCATCCAGACCGGACGAGGCACCGAAGGATTCGACGTGTCCCCCGACGAGAAGGAACTCTGGTCGGCAGACGCACAGGACGGCACAGTTTCGATCATCGACCTGGCCACCAAGAAGGTAGTCAGAACTCTGCAAGCAAACGTCAAAGGAGCCAACCGCCTTAAGTTCACACCCGACGGACGGTTCGTGTTGGTTTCCACCCTATTTGGAGGGGGGGATTTGGCCGTATTCGATACCAGTTCACGCCGGGAGCTGAAGCGGGTAAAAGTTGGCCGTGGAGCCGCTGGCATTCTGCTGTCGCCCGAGGGCACGCGCGCCTATGTGGCGTGCAGTCCAGACAATTATGTAGCGGTCATCGATTTGAAAACTCTTGAGGTGGTCGGTCATATCGACACCAGGCGGCAACCCGATGGTCTCGCCTGGGTTGCACGCCAGTAGTCAGCCACTCCGGCCCTGATCCAGTATCGCTCGGACTAGGTTATTCCCTCCTTTTCTGAATCGCAGCCGCGAAAGCGGCTTCACGGGTGTACGCCCATACCGACGGGGGTGTCGCGGGGAAACTGGGCTAGCGGGGAGCGTTGCGGAGTCCACGCTTTCCAGGTTTGCCGGCGGCGAAGGGATTCGCCGCTCAGCAAGTTTTCGACAGACCAGTCCGCAATTTAAGGTGGATCCCGGCAGAGTTGACGGAGGGTTCAGAACAATTGTTGAAGATCTTTCAGTGGGACCAAGTCACGCCCCAAATGGAAAAGTACGCCCAGGCCGTCAGTACGATGAAAACAATGTCTACGCCCCCGACAATTCTGAAAGCGGTGCTTAGGTGGAATCTACGCAGGAGGATCGTCGCCATCGCCAAGGCAGCACTAGCCCACAAGAGAAACAGAAAGACGCGGATCTCGGCAATGCCAATACCGTCCATTTGAGCTGCCTTCGATCACTCTTCTGTGGGTCCGGGGTGGACAGGTCACCGCGATCGTCCGCCTCGACTATCTTGCCGCATACTCACCCTTCCGGTTCCGCCGAGGAGCTCCCGTCTCGACTTAAGGCACAGCCCCCCACCCGCTAAGGGTGGACTCAGAGCGGCATCGTGAGCCTTAGTCTACTCCTTTCCTTGTTTCCTGTAAACCGTGCCTTCTAATGTGTAGCTTTAACTTCCGGCCAACGCTTCTCTGAAGAAGTGTTGCCCAATATTAAGTAGGCTACGAACGAGGAGAGTTCAACCAATCTCAGGTTGAAGAGGGCACAGTCAACGCCCCAATTCCCTGAGGGAAATCCTTTCGGGTGGTCTCACTCCAGGCCTGCAAAACTCCAGCATTGGCCTTGTGGCCCGATCAATTCCAGCTTTCCGGCGGGTTAGCGGCGGCCAGTCGGCAGGGCCCAAATGGCCCGCGGCGCGGCCCGAGTGATGTACTTCCGGTGGTTGACTTCACGGCGAATGGGATTAAAGTTTGTGCAATTCAGATTGCAAGCCTGGCCCGAGG
>DASPST010000075.1:0-92215 GCA_035623795.1 Terriglobales bacterium | reverse complement strand
CAGGTTTTCCGGCCGCCCGGTGGCGAAGTTGTCGACTCCGCGCACTTGGTCGCCCTGGGCCAGAACCGCTCTGGCCAGGGCAGATCCAATAAAGCCGGCTACGCCCGTAATGAGGTAAGTCGCCATAAACTCCCTTTCCAGTAGTTGGGGAAAGGGGGGAGGGTACGCGGGATGGACAGCCGCGCCATCCCGGTCTTTCGCGAAAAAAGCTAGATCTTGATTGTTGGCTTCAGCGAGTCACGTTCGATGTGGCTCAGATCCAAGCCGGGAGCCAGGGAAGGTCTTGCCAATTCTGCCGTACCCTGCAGATGACTGTGCAGCTCAAGTAAGGTCCTGACGGCATTCAGGACCTCATCGCTACCTCTGCCCGTTTGCATCGCGGGTGAACTGGCCACTCCCAGGCAAAGGTCGTCGGCTACCTCCTCGATGATGCCGGCAGGAATTTTGTGCATTTGTCTCGCGTAGGCAGTGATCAAAGCGTTTTCGCATATGGTGTTGATCACCCTGGGAATCCCCCGAGCGTGCCGATGTATTTTGGCGATGGTGTCCTCGGGAAAGATGTCAGCTTGTTCGCCGGCCCCGGCGAGTTGCAGCCGGCGCCGCACATAGCCGATGGTTTCGTCGAGGTCCAGAGGCTTCAGGTGCGATCGCAACGCAACTCGTTGCTTCAACTGCCTGAGCTCAAACGAATCCAGCTTCCCGGCAAATTCCGGTTGGCCAGCCAGCAGGATCTGGAGCATCTTCTGTTGGGCGGTTTCCAGGTTGGTTAGCAGACGGACTTCCTCCAGGGCCTCGGTTGGAAGATGGTGAGCTTCGTCGACTATCACCAGTGTGGTCAGCTTCCGCTGATGGCGGGCAGACACGAAGTTGCAAAGTTCGTGAAGAATTTCGGCTTTGTTCTTGCCCGCGACAGGCAGCCCCAGATCGACAGCAATAAACTGCAGAAACTCCAAGGGCGACAGCCGGCTGTTGAACACGTACGCACAACTTACGTCACTGCCCTTTAGCAATTTCAGAAGACAACGGATCAGCAATGTCTTGCCAGTGCCTACCTCTCCGGTAAGTACAACGAACCCCTTCCGCCGGCGGACGCCATGGTACAAGGCAGCCAGCGCTTCCTTGTGCCGCCGGGTCAGAAACAGAAACGAAGGGTCAGGCGTGATCTCGAATGGATTGCGCCGCAGTTTGTAAAATTGCTTATACATAGGCCTCTCACTTTTTGGTGTTGGCTGCGCCGAAACGCAAACCCAACCTCTTTACGACGGGCGCCCTCATCCTCCGGCTTGGTGGTTGTCCGACGCCTGTACCTGGTGGATGTGGTAGATCCGCAGATCTTCGTTCTCAAAAAATATGTCGGTATTGGGGTGGTTTTGTCGGTAGCTCTCGCAAAGCCGTAGTGCGGCCGATTCCAAGCTGGCGCGTCCTCCCGGCGAGCGATAGCTGCGGTAGGTCCCATCGGTTAACACCGGGAAAGAGACGGTTTGCGGTTCGTGCGAAAAGATCTGGAACGGCCGTTTTTCCACATAGACAAACAAATCCTCCGGCGCGATCGGAAAACGAAAAGCAGGATTCTCGACTTCCCCTTGATATTTCTCGACAAACGACGCGAGATCTTCGTGCGATCCCCACCCCAGCGTTTCAGAGAGTTGCTCCACCGGGGCGGCGACCACCCAGGTCTGTCGTGGAAGCTGGTGAGCGATTCTCTCCGTGACCCGGGCCGCCACGTCATACTCTAGGCATTGGGCCGGCAGTGGATGGGGGCGGAACCAAAGCATTGCAGCCGCCGTACACGCAATCAACGTGGCAATTTCCCCGGTCTGCCCCCAGCGGCCGAGCAGTTTGACCTGGAGGAACCCCAGCAGACAGCCAACGCCAACCGCGGCGGCCACGGGCAGCGCGCTGAGCAGCTCGGTCGGGCCACTCGTGCTCGACAAGGTCTGGTAAGCAGCCAGGCCGTAACAAGCAAGCACAGAGACGATCAGTCCCAAGACAGGCTGGAGCAATACCACTCCCCCTCCTATCACGAGGATAAGTGCCAGAGATCGTGAGACCGCAGCGGCTAGGAGGAGGCAACAGGCGAAGTCCAGGAGAGAATCCGCTCCCCGCGAGTTCCCATACCAGTCCGCCACAAAAGTCAACGCCAGCAGGACGAAAAGCAGGCCGAGGCCAAATTCAGGAGTGGCTCGAATTTTTGCCGGAGATGTTTGTACAACGCTCCACAGCCGCTGCTGCAACGTAACTGGTACAAGCACCGAGTTGGTTGCGGCCGGGAAGGCAGCCGTTCCCAGGCAGTACATGGCGGCGACCGCCGCGACGCCGGAGCGGGTGCAGGTGCGAACCAGCAGGCCTGCCGCCAGGACCAACAGCACGCCAACGGCCGGCGACAGGAAACGTGTTACCTCGAGCGCATCTCTTCCGCTCAACATCGACGTGGTTGCGATGATGGCCGGAAACAGAAGGGGGTGAAGATCTCCATGAAGGCTCAGCGTCAACTCCCGTGCGTGCAACAGGGCATCGTATTGCGCGGGTTGATCCAGACGCAGCTCCTGAGTGGCATGTCCGATGGCCAGGATACAAGTCGTAATCAGCACGACCACAAGACAGGCGACCAGAAACTCCCGGCCTTCCACGAGCCGCAACCACTGATCTGCCAAATACCGTTGGTACCTGGGTGCCGGACCGGGTCGCGATCGGGACAGCCGGTCCAAGCCATGGGAGGGAGTCTCGATCTGTCGAACTATTTGTATCGCGCTTTTTTGCAGGCTCTTCCACCAATCCGGAATTGTCTTCGCGTGATTGAGGTACCAGGCGATGGCAAACAGCACCAGGAAAAACAGCATCGTGGTTACCGCATTGAGTGTCCCCAAGCGGCTCAAAACAAAGGTAGAAATAACCACTCCCAAGACCATCCGCACCCAGTTTCCGGCGATCCGCATGAGCCCATCGGAATCCCCGCTCCGGGAAAAAAGATGTGCCGGAAACCAGAAAAATGCCGCGAGGAAAATGAAGAATATCCAACCACCCTCAAGTGCATCCAGGGCATGCATGTCAGTTCACGAAACCGAGTAATAGTAGTCCGGACGACGCAGGACCTGCCGAACGGCCGCGCTACATTTCCACAACACCGCCGCCGAGCCGATCACCAGTCCGGCTGCGGCATACTGGACTCCCCATACGTGGCTGAGGCCGTATCCGGTCAGGACATTGACCACCAGGCCCAGTGAAACCGCCGCCAAAGTCAGCGACGTCGCGTTGACGCTGGCCAAAATGACCATCTCGAGCAGAGCCATACATAGCAGTAAGTAGCCGATACCGCCCAGCGCGGCGGTTTCGATGAGCCGGGGAGAGGCTGCGATGGCGCCGAGATGGGAGAAGGCGAACCAAGCCACTCCGGCAATCAGAATAAACACCGCGAAGATCGCCAGCAGCATGTGCCGGTGCCGCAGGCGCAGAGACCCGATCAGTTGCTCACCGGCGTTTTGAGGAAGATCGAACGCCAGGCGGTGCCAGTAGCGCAGAAAAGAGTCCCCCAGATATTCCACCAGCGCCGCCGTCACCAGAAAGGCCAGCAGCACCAGATCCATTCCCTTCTTGTAAGCCGGGTCGATGCCGAAGCTCAGCCCGGACACCCAGGGGATGGCGCTTCCCGCCGCCAGTCGGTCGGCGAACAGGAAGCTGAAATACACCGTCCCATAAAGAAAGAATGGCACCAACGACATGGCTAGCACGCCGACGCGAGGTCGAACGCTGTTGCTCGTGCTCGGCCATGCCCGCTCGGCCCGATGAAAGCCCACGAGCGTGCACCCAACTGCGCTCAAAACCGCCAGCATCGGCCACACCATCAGCAGGCTGGGTGCTCCCACATGAGTCAGAACTTTGAGCAGAATGCTCAGCAGGCCGCCGATCAGAAAAACCAAGGGGATACACCAGCCTCGCCCCTGTGCCGACAGCACAGCGCAGAACATCCACAGAAGACTCAAGGCTACGTAGTTGATCGCAGCCATCATCAGGTACCCGCCGCCGAAGACGTGAAAGTAGAAGCCCAATGTCATGCCCACTAGCGCCAGCACGAGAACGCAAGTCAACCCCAGATTCAGGAGCCGTAAGCAGGTCTGCCGCGCCAACACGGGCTCTTTCAGTCCGTAATAGAAGGTGCCGCTGCGAGTGATCGTCTGGATGAATCCGCCCGTCAGCATGAGACTGGCAATCAGAGAGAGACTGAGCGCGCCTCCGAGTTCGGGCGAAACCTTGAGGGCGTCCGGCCGCAAGTACTCGAGCGTTAGCAGCGCCATCCAAGGGACGGCATAGGCCAAACTCAAACAGAACTTGGGCAGCGCGCACCGCAGTTCAGCTGCGAGCGCGATGCGTCCGGGATGGGACGGCAGCACCGGTCGGGGATCCGGCTGAAAACAGCTCAGCAGGGAATCCGCGTAGGCAAAAATGTCGCGGAACCCCAACGCCTCAGCGGACTGGTCGCAGTACCCGAACGACTCGATCAGGGCCGCAATCTCGCGAGAATTCACAAGCTGTGCGCTGCCGTCGTAGCCGCTGATCAGCAGGTCTTCGATCTGTTTGTTATTCATTAGCTTCGCCGCAGCTGAGGCGGACTCCGTCGTGAGCCTCGGCTTTCGCCGATCCCGTCAGAGGGAGCCGCCGGACAGAGTGATCGTTCGTATCCACAACCACGATAAAATCTTTTGCCTGTCTCCAGAATCGTGCATTATCCGATGCGACCGGTGACGAGGCCTGAAGCGCCGGGAGAATTCTGTCTTCGGGAGCACAGCTGCGCTCTGGCAGAAGGTTGTCACTAGCCGCGAAGTCGGGTTCGCCCCAGCCAAAACCGTCAAGGTCATACAGGCCGGCGCTCCACAAGGCGTAGGCGAACTTCGCAGAGGCGAAAGGTTGTCCTTTACGGGTCGTCGTGACCGCGAAGATCTTCGACCGGTAGCGCCGACGATAGGCCAGCGCTTTGGTCAGGCGCTTCTGCCATGCCGCCACGCCTTCATAGTCCCCGTTCTTCACCTGGAAGGACTCAAGCAGGAACAGATCGCGGTGGTCCAAAAGCGGGGGCAGATGCTGGGGATTCTTGTCCGGACCGTGCGCGTAGGGAGGTTCATTTTCGAGGCCGAACAAGTCGTCCACAAAATATGCGTTCATGAACGCACTGAGACCAAGTTCATGGATGAGCCCGACCGCCAGGTTCTGGCGCTGGCGCGTAATCGCTGCGTAGTCGTATCCCGCTTCATCCAGAAAGATACCGGTCACCCCCATCCCTTTCCACAGGCGGATGCGATCTTCCAGCTCCCCCGAGGTGAGAGGTACGGGTTCGCCCTTAGCCGACGGGATCTCGCCCAGGCAGACGTAGCCATAAAAGCGTGTCCCGGGATTGCGCCGCCGGGCTGCAGTCATAATCCGGAGGGCTTTTTGATGTTCCTCGGGATCTCCTTCAGGTCGCCGCCCAGGCTGTCTGTCGGAGAACTCGATGCCGTCGCCCCATACGACGACATCATAAGCACTGAAGATACGCGCCGCCTTCTCCACGTCTCCGCTTGACCCATTAACCAGGCTGGGGTAACCGTAGTAGATAGCCATACGGGCTAGGTCGCGTTGTCCCGTGCCGGAGCTCTGGCTGCCAGGCAAGCTCGGCGATGCTAAGGCCATGATGACTAACACCAGCGTCTGTAACCGCACGTTCAGTCTCCGGTCTCGAACCGCACCGGCACCGCCGCCTCGGGGAGTGGGCGAGCAAGCAGCTGGTGATACGTCTGCTCGTACGAACTCAGGAACTGCTCTTCGGTAAAATGCTCGAGGGCACGTGCCTGGGCCATGCGCCCCAGCCGCTCCCGCTCCGCCGGATTCGCGAGAAGGAAGGAGATGGCATCGGCCAGGGCGTAGGGAGTCTTAGAGGGAACCAGCAGACCGCAGCTGCCGAGGGCTTCCGCGACCCCGCCCACGTCCGTGGCTACGATCGCCGCGCCACACATCATCGCCTCCAGCACAACGTAGGGAAACCCTTCGGAGATGCTGGAAAAGGCCATGACATCCGCGCTGCTGTACACTTTCCACGGCTCCTTGGTGGGGCCCGCGAAGGTGATGCTGCTTTCCAATTGCAGCTGAGAGACCTTCTGCTGGCAAGCGTCAAAGTATCCGGAGTCGCTGGCTGCCCCGTAAAGGCGGACCTCCAGATCCGGGAACCGGGGCCGGAGCATGGCGGCGGCATCGATCAGGTCCAGTTGCCCCTTGAGGGGATAGATCAGGCCCACATTAGAGACCAGCGGCCGGCTATGCGGTTCGGCTGGACAACGCTGAAATTTTCCTGCATCTACCCCGTTGAAAATGACTTTGATCCGGTCCTCTGGCACGCCCAGGTGCTTTTCCCAGCGCGCGTTGTAGGAACACACCGGCGACACCTGGTCGGCGGCATAGTAGTTCAACTCAACCACACTTTCTACGAGGCGATACAGGAACCAGCGAACAAAGAAGGATTTCACCTGGCGCCGCAGGTTTAGGTACTGTTCACGCAAATAGACGCCGTGCTCGGTCAGCAGGTAGGGGGTGCCGTAGGCGAGCTTCGCCAGCACGCAAGGAAGCCCGCAGAACGAAGCTGCCGAAGAATGCGTCACGTCGACTCTTTGCAGAGGGAAGTGCAGCACCATCAGCAGGTGATAGAGCAACCGGAATGCCTGTTTGACTTCCGCCAACGTCGGTTGCTCCGTAGCCGGAGGGCGATCTCGCCAGGTGGCGCGGACAGCGTTCAGGAATACATTCCACGCTTCCAGGGAGTTCATGCTTTTCTGGTAGTCGTAACGCTGGAAATAGGTCTGCAGTGCGAGCAAAACTCGACCCAGTTCTTGGGCGTCGCACTTTGAACCGAGGATCTGCGCCAGCAGTTTCTCGAAGACCGGCGTGAAGTGGGACTGGACAGTTGCCGAGGTTGTGTCCCAGAAGTTGCGCAGCACCTGGGAAGTCGGTTGATGATACGAATATTCAGCTGGCTGCAGCAAGCCCCATTGCGGTAACTTGAGGACTTCCTGCACGTTAGGGGCAAGGGTG
The DNA here is from genome assembly GCA_035623795.1 of Terriglobales bacterium. GTDB lineage: Bacteria > Acidobacteriota > Terriglobia > Terriglobales > Acidobacteriaceae > DASPST01. The sequence goes on along the minus strand of DASPST010000075.1, from coordinate 85,162 downwards.
TGCTTGGCCTGGGGATAGGGACTGGTAGTAACCGCCACGATGCGGAAGTCGACTTGGGGCAGGCCATGTGTGAGCCGGTGACACCACGTGCTCACGCCGCCGCCGTAGAAGGGGTATGTCCCTTCCGTCGTCAGGAGAACGGAAATGGGGTCGCGCGAGCTCAAGGCTTCACAAACCTGACCTCGGCTGGCTGTCCGGCCAGCAGCAAGAGGGTAGGATTCTGGAACTGGACTTCGACCGTGTGCATCATGTTCTCCGAGGGGAGCGGGTTGATCACGTGGATCTGACCCTTTACCTTACGCGAGGAAGGAAGTTCCACCCTCGCCGTTTGCCCGACCTTCAAGTCGGACAGCATCGTCCCCGAGACCGGGACATCCACAATCATCTGATCCAGTTCGGCCAGCTTTACCAGAACCGTGCCTCCCGGAATCCGATCCCCCAGCTTGGCCGAAATTTCTGAGACCACTCCTCCTTGGGTGGCTCGCACCACTGTTCCCTCAGCCTCCTGCTTGGCGCGCTGATACTTCAGTTGGGCCTGGCGAAACTGGTCCTGCAGTTCCTGGCGCGTAACCCGGGCCTGCAGGTTGGCCTGCTCCCGTTGATCACGCTCCAGTTGGGCTGACGCATTGGCCAGCCGCGTGGCGTTGTCCAGATCATCCTGGGCCATCTTGAGGTCGGTCGCACGAGAGTCCAGTTCCTGCTGCGCAATCACCCCCGCATCGAAGAGCTGCTTGGTGCGATTGTAGTTGGTTAGGGCAAGGTCATAGGCGGCCTGGGCCCTTTCTGGAGAATCGCGCCATTGCCGACTGGGAACCTGCTGCTCCTGGCGCTGCGCGATGGCTACGCGGGCATCCGCTTCGGCCAGCTGCAGGCGGAATTTCGCCAGGTTGGCCTCCGCAGCTCGCAGTTCGACATCTGCCTGTTCCAGATTCAGCTGCGCATTCCGGTCATCCAGACGCAGCAGGGGCTGCCCCGGTTTTGCTGTGTCACCCACCTTGACGAAGATGTCCGACACGGTTCCGGTCAGGTCGGAAGTGATCCGGATCTCTACCGCCGGGTGAATCGTGCCCTCAAAGGCCACGCCATAGATGCCGACCTCCTTGGAAAAGCTTTCGCCGGGACGGAACGTGTATTCCGTTCCCAGCAGGACCAGGCCGAGGATAAAGAACGCCAGCAGCAGGTAGGCGCGGACTCTCTTGTGGGAGATCCTGCCGGGAAGCTGAGCAGGGTAATCCTTCACCCGGCCTGCCAGGGGAATTCCCGGATGCGGCTGCCAGACTCCCTCATCCTCGGGGTCAGCTTCCAGTTCCCTCATCAACGACAAGGACTCCAGCCGCTCTACCGCCTCGTCATTCGCCACAGTTAACGCATCATATAGCTGGCTCACGATTGTGTCCTCGATCTGTTCTCTGTTTTCCCTATTGTTGCGGGTAGCTCACGGAATAGGTTACGGTCGGGGTGCCCGGGGGGATGGTGATGTGTGAGATGTTCTGTCCTCCATAGGATTCGTAGGAATAGGAACAGGCAGCGCATGATGCTGGTGCGCCTTGGTTCGATAATCCGGTAACCGGGATGACGGCCGGCGGATTGGTGGTAGAAGCGGGCACGGTGAGAGTAAGCTGCGCATTTGCAGTGTTGGCATTCACGATGCTCCCAGTGACCCCCGACACGTTGAACGAATTGCGGTTCTTCATCAGGACACCGATCGCATCGAGAGTTGGAGTCAGCACCGGCAGATTGTAAAGCTGCTTGTACTTGTAGAACGTGAAATCATAGGTGTCCGAAAGCAGCGAGGACGTGTGGACAGTGCCAGAAACCACCCCGGGGATCGGGACCGGGGGAAACGGAGTCCCGGGGTTAGGGGGGGAGATGTTGGAGTCGGGCGGACCAGCGGCCAAGAGCGCTGCGGAGTTATCCGAGAAATGCAGGTCCGGCTGATGGAACATCTCGGGATCCATGTCACCCATCAGCATGTTGGTGACAAAGATATTGCTGGTGTAGTCGAGGATCTGCGATGCGTTGTATCCGGAGTATGGGATTACCTTTTCCACCACCGCAGTGTTGGGTGGCGTGTAGTAGGTGTAGATGCAGACAAATTCCGCCTGATTGTCCGCCCAGTTGGCCACGTTGTAGAAGATGTCATTCGGATGCCGCGGTACCTCGTAGATTCCGGGCGCATAGCTGTTGACGATACCGACGTTCGGTGAGGGGTTGGGTCCGTTGTTGGGCTGATTCGTCACCGAAGTGTCGCTTACCGCGTAGCTTATGCCATAGTCATACAGGTAGATGGGAACGTTGGGATCGTTCAGCCCGGTCACACCCGGAGTGACGATGTTGCCGGGGTTGAAGTCCGTGAATGTGAGCGGCTTGAGGCCGGTGTCACTCTGGTCCGAATCCATGTCTGCGGGGGTGCAAGGAAGGACGGCTACTGAGCCGCAGGGACTGGAGGCAACCCAAAGGTTGGTCAGGATCTCAAGCTCAATGTCGTCCGTTGGATTGTTCCCGTTGTTAACGTCGCCGCAGCCGGTACCCGTCGGGGTCGTCTGGCATAAACCATTTAGGGTAGTCGGATGATTGTAGGTGTGGCTGATCCAGTGGAAAGCTCCCTGATAGGTTCCCAGATTCGCTACCAGGTCGTCAGTGACGCTCGCCGTTGCATTCGTCTGATTTGCCTTAGGGATGGTTGCAGTCGAGAGGATATTCACCGTGAATGATGTCACAGCAGGGGCGCCTGGCGTTTGCCCAGCAAGGGAGGTCACCCCGTTCGGTGGGATCGTATAGGTTCCGTCGAGCCCGTTATTGGTGCCGGTTACCACAACTTGCTGCCCGGGCAAAGCGGAGAAGCCGCTCTGGGTGGTAAAGGTTGCCACTCCGCCGGTTGCCTGAGCGGAAGTGATGGGAGCCGTCAGACCGGTCCAATCGCCATTGCCTGCCGTGCCCACGCCGTTGAAGGCCATGGTCAGTTCGAACCCCTTGAATAGGCCTGAGGGATCGTCTTGTATTCCAGTCTGCCACGTCGCTAACTTCCCCATGTCGTCCGAGTCGACCCGAAAAACCGGCAAGTTAGCGGCATCCACAGCGGTGCGGTCTGTGGGTACCACTATGGGTCCCCCCGTACTGCTACACGGGGTGCTCGGTACCCACTCCGAATCATTGATGAAGAAGTCGTCCACCTCCTGAGTGGCATAAACGTGGTAATCGCCCAGGAAGACGCCTTTCGTGACCCAGTTGAGGAGACCGTAGGCAAGAACCAGGTCGTGCATAAGGAACTGATTACTGTCGAATGTTTGAGTGAGGAACTGCTGACCTCCCAGCTCGTAGGTTGCCGAAAGGATGTTGCCTTGAGCATCCTGTAACAGCGGTGTGAGTGTGCCAGGGACTCCTGCGGTTGCACTTGCCAGGTCGATGGTCGCGTTCGTGATGGTCACCGGTGTGTTTGTGTTTGCATAGAAAAAGACCGACGCAGCGGCGGGCTGCTGGAAGTTGGCCGTGTAGGTCTGGTAACCGCCCGGATTCGTCGTCGCGTTGTACGGTAGCAGCTGCGTTCCGGAGCTCAGTCCAAATTGCGGACGGGGAACCGCGTTCCAGTTTAGCTGACGTACGTTGAAGGTGACTTCGTAATCAATCAGTGCGCTCACCCATGCTGGTGGAGAAGGAACAAATGGAGGGGTTACACTTGCATAATCGTCCCCATAGGCGAAGATCACCCCTTGGTAGTAACCATGGCAGGAACCATCGGAAAGCGTGGGCGCAGTCCCGGTGGTCACATCCCACATGTCGTACGGCGTACCAACATAGTTGAGAATCTGCTGAATGGCTGGAACGTCCACATAGTTAGCCGTGGAGTTGTAGACTAGGAGCAACTTCATATCAATCGTGGGCCCGGTGCAAACGAGAGGCACCGGCGTTAGACCCAGGTTGATGCCAATGAAGACCGTATTGGCGTTCGTATTGCCGCTGCATGCAGTTCCTGGCGGAGTTGTTGCGAATGCGCACACACCGACCGCAGTAATAGTTGTCGACGGGCTGGTTGGGAGAACCACAGTTGCTAAACCGGTGTTACTCACCGACACCAACGAGCTGTTGGCGGATTGCCATGCGGCCGAGTTGGTCAGGTTCTGGGTGCTGCCGTCGCTATATGTCTCAACAGCAGAGAGTTGCTGAGTTGCACGCGGCGCCAACAGGGTACTGCCAGTGCCTGTCGCGGTCGAACTGGTACTGCAATTTGCGGATAGGTAAGCTCCGAGGCACACCGCGAATGTTTCAGGGATTGGAGGCTGTACCGTCAGTACTGCCGGGCCCACGCTACCGTAGGTTGCGGTGATGGTGGTTGAGAGACTGCCCGTGGTTAGAGTCCCCGGCTGAACTGTAACTGTGGCCAATCCCGCAGAATTAATGGTTGCCACACTAGTGGCCGTGGATGCCCACGTCGCCGCGGAGGTTACGTTGACGGTGGTGTTATCGGTGTAAGTGGCCGTAGCGGTGAATTGGACCGCATTGTTGGTCGGGCCGTAAGGTAGCAATGCATTCGCTAGCCCCAGAGGGAAGGTCGGGGTGGGAGGGGTAAGTGCCACCGACTGGACCCCGGCCACCGTCAACGTAAACGGTGCAGAAGTAGGCACGCCGGCAACTGTGGCCGTAATATTTGTCGTATTTGTGGGTAGTGGAAAAGCCGTGGCTGAAAAGAGTACACCCGTAGCCAGGCCAGTTGCGCTGTTAATGGTAGCCACGCTCGGATTGCTTGAGGCGAACGTGGCAGCCACCACGCCGGTAGTACCGTCACTGTATTTCGCAGTAGCAGTGAACTGATCGGTGCCGAATGGATAAATCGAGGCTAAGGGCGCCGAGACCGTCACCGAGACTATGACCTTTGGATTGACGGTAACAGAAGCTGTCCCTAACACCGCTGGTTGCCCAGCCGTAGTGGGTTGGACTGTCGCCGTTATGGTAGCCGTAGTGGGGCAGGCAACTGGGGCTGCGCAAGAAGCAGTAACCATTCCAGCAGTGGCTCCCACTAAGACGGCTGGGCTATTTGAAGACCAAACCGCCACAGAGGTTACGTTTCCCGTTGCTCCACTGCCGTAAGTGCCCGTCGCCGTAAGCTGCTCGCTTTGGCCGGCTGCCAAAGAGGAAGGGGACGGGGTGATCGCAATGGAGCGAAGATTGTTGACTTGTGCACTGCCCGTCAGCCCAGCAGTCACTAGTGTATTAGCGTCACCGTAGGTAATGGAGAGAGTTCCTGGCGTGGTGCCGGTCGCGGTTGGGGTGAAGACAATGGTCACTGTGCAAGAGGCGCCAGTTTGTCCTGCCGGCGCCAGGGGGCTGGTGCAAGTGTTTGCCGTAATGGCGTAGGCCGCCGGACTGATCGTTATGCTGTCGATAGTAAGCGTGGTGGTGGTTCGGTTGGTTAACGTGACCGTGTGCGGCGCGCTGGATGTACCAATGTTGCGCAGCGCGGGGAAGTTCACGGATGCAGGCTGGACCTGCAGTGGGGCTATCCCGGTTCCCTGCACGTTGACTGACAGCGGGCTACCGACGCCGCTGTAACTGATGCTGACAGCCCCGGTCTGTTGAGTCGTCGCGGTCGGGGTAAAGGTAACACTGATCGTGCAGGAGCTGTTTGCGGCCACAGATGCACAACCGCTTGCCACAAATTCGGAATTATTCGTAGAGATAGTAAGATTCGCGCTTGCCGTCTGATGATTTGTTACCGTGAAGTTTCTTGCCGCACTGGTTGTACCTAACGCGACGTTCCCGAAAGACCGGGAGGCCGGCGTGATCGTGACGGGATTCGTTCCCGTGCCTGTCAGGGTGATGGTTTGGGAGCCAGCGTCGACGCTGTCGCTGACCGTGATGGTCCCGGTGAATGTCCCGGTGGCCGTTGGTGTAAAGGTAATGGAGATCGAGCATCTCGCGCCGGCCGCGAGCTGAAAGGTTCCGGTGCAACTCCCACTGTCCGTGAAAGCGCCCGTCGCCGGTCCTACTGTCACCGTTACGGTGCTCGCGCCCGTATTTCTCACATTCACCGTCCTAGCGGCACTGGTGCCTCCTACCGCGACTGAACCAAAGGAGCGCGATGTGGTGTTGAGGGTCACGATCTGGGCTTGCGCGGCAGCTGCCAGTAGCCAAAAGAACATCATGACAGCGATGCGAGTCGAAATCGACGAAGGACGAAACCGCGGTTTCATAAGGACCTCACTTCTCAACGAGGACGTTCTGCGAAATCAGCCGGTGCGCGGCTAACAACGCATACTTGGTCTGGGGTGGCTAACTACAGCTGGCTTCAGGGGGAAGGAACAGACGGCAGAGGTATATGTGGACTCGCACGACTGGGTTTTGGTGGGTAACGCTTCTACCTGATATCCCGCAACGGAAACACCCAACGATCTTCCAAGCACATCGACCGAGACCACCAGGGTGTCGCCGCGCTCGCATGCCAGGAGGATTCCCTCGACACCGTCGAGCGCCCCACCGCGAACTCGCACGCGCTGTCCGACGGTAAGGAAGGGGCGAGGGGAACAGGAAATCTTCTGTGTAACCAAGGCCCGGACTGCATCGATCTGAGAGTCAGGGATCGGCGTGCCACGCCCCCGCTCTCCTACCAGGCCGACAATTCCATCCACACCCAGCACCTGCCGTCGAGCTGAGTGACCATTATCCAGTTGCACAAAGACGTAAGACGCAAACAGGGGAAGCTCAATCACTTTTTGGCGGTCACTCCAACGATGGACCTCGGTGGTCACAGGCAGAAAAGTGGATAGGCCTAGGGCACGCAAGCGCCGTTCCACCAACTTCTCACGATGGACTCTAGTGTGAAGGGCATACCAGCTACTGCCTTCAGTTTCCACGCGATTGGGCATTGCCGACTGTTGAACCCCACGATCCCCGTTCATAGCTTCGCCCTATCTGTCCCAATTGCTGGTTTGGGATAGTGGAAAGTTCCTAAGTTCATGATTTTGCTGGCCAGGGGGGAGGGAACAACTCTGACGGAGTCTGGCATCAGAGTAGAAGCGAGCGAGTCGGGGTGCAAGGAGTGAAGTGCTTCAGAGAACCCGAGACCTTCAGGAGCGATGACGAATTTCTCCCTGTCAGGTATTCGAGTACCAGAGACGCTTGTCTCTGATTTCCCGAAATGCACTCAGGTGGCGGGCCTCGACTCGGTCTACTTGTGGGAGTCCAACCACCGATCAACTATTGATTCTAAAGCTGCACCCGGCTTCTCACGTGACTACGGCAAGCGGTCGAGAACCATGCTGAGTCGGATTCATGTGGGAGAGAGGCTAAGCCAGATGTCGGCGCTCGAACGGCACTCGAACGACACAAGAGGGCAGACAGCCGATAGGGTGAACCCTATTCCTTGCGTCGCGAGGGCAGCAGGACTGTTGAAAAGTTGGGAACAAAATCATGGAAGACCAGGGTGCTTGATTTGTTACCAGTCTCCCGGGTGCTGCGGCATTGGATCAACGAGGCTCATCTGGACTGCTCTCGCCCGAAAACAGGGAGGCCGTGCCCGCGGTTGTAAGCGAATGTTATTGTAAGTCGGTGGATTTGCCCTCATACACCGAGAAATCGGCACGAAAGTGGTAGTCGCAAATCACCATATGGCTATTGCGATAATTCAGGCGAGCGAGTAACGTTACTTGGTTTACACAGGAACTCCCCCAGTTCCTGCATCCCGGCAAGACACGCTTTGTCTGATTTGCGCCCGGGTGATCTGAATCCACGAGAGGATGGTGTGATGATGATGGCAGTTCAATTCAACGTCAGCCTGTCCGATATGAAGCGCGCCTGCCGGCGTCTGCGTGCGGGAGTTGTGGACGACGCCGGCGAGTGCTTCGTTGCGTTGAGAGTGGGCAAAGATGCCGTGGAGATCGCTACTCCCGGCGCGCTACTCGACGTATCCGCCGATGTTGTGCAGGGCGGTGCTGCAACCATTCCGCATGCAGTACTGTTGGGCGTAGCTCACACCCTGCCTTATTTCCGTAAGAAGCGCATTGAGGTCTGGTTGGCTGCCGGACAGTTGAGAATCGAGGGTACTGTGTTTCATAACCCGGGGATCGCGTTAGAACGAAGCCAGGCGACCCCGCTTTTGGATTGATACATGGTTATGCGCGTCTGGCCAAGGCACGTTAACTGCCGGTTAGTTTCAATCCATTAGTTATAAGATGATCATCTACAGGGCCAAGGTCGGCAAGGTTCGTGGCTGTGATTGTGATCTTTCTTAATTCCTCCCCTGCCATCAGGCATTTAACAAACCTTCATCACGATAAGCCCCTGGCGATTTTTGCCATACGGGAGGAATCATGGATGGGCGGACGGACACAGTCCGCATTCTTATCGCAGGATACACTCGGGTCTCCGCCGAGCTCTTGGCGAACGTCCTGAAGCGCGACCGTTACATTCAGGTCGCGGCTGTCGTTCCGAGCTCTCAGGAAGTGCTGGATGTGGTAGCGCGGTGCCCCGTCGATGTTGCTGTCATCAGCACAAACTTGGACGAGGAGCCGGAGGGCGGACTGGATGCGCTTCGCCAGTTGCGCGCCAAGCATAGTGATGTCCGGGTGATTCTGTTGCTTGACTCGGCCAGGCCGGAACGAGTTGTGAAAGCCTTTCAGACGGGCGTCAAGGGAATCTTTTCCAGGAACTCACCCCTCACATTGCTGTCCAAGTGTGTGCGATGTGTGCATGAGGGTCAGATCTGGATCAGCCAGGAAGAACTCGAGATTGTGCTTGACGCTCTTAGGCGAGCGCCGGCGATCCGCGCCGTCGACGCTCGGGGCATGAGCTTGCTAACGAAGCGTGAACTGGAAGTTGTGGAATGCGTGGCGGAAGGTCTGGCAAACCGCGAGATCGCTCAACGGTTGCGCTTGAGCAAGCACACAGTGAAGAACTATCTCTTTCATGTCTTTGATAAGTTAGGCGTGTCGAACCGCGTGGAACTCCTGTTCTTGACACTCGGTCGGGCTGCTCCCCACCAGGAGCAGGTGGAGACGCGAAGAAACGGGGAACAGGTGGCTCCCCGAGGTGCCGCGGGAGCGTGAACTGCCCGCACCATTGGCGGCATGTGCGCGATGCCTTGTCGCCGATCGTGCCAACCTGGAAGCCAGCGTGCGGCGTGTGTCCGCCAAGAGGCGACTGACCGCATCGGTGACGGCCGAACAGATCTTGACCGCCGAATGGCGGGTTCCCTCAGAAGGGCGCGGAGCATCCCTTCTAACTCGGCGTGGAGTAATGACGAAAGCCGTCAGACATGGCGCTCACCACCCTTTCGGCACTTGCAACTTTTTAATCAAGAAAGGGCGTTTGTGACAGTAAACGGCGAGAATATAGTCACCGAAACCAACCTTCCAAGCACGAACCACGATGCCTGCTCCCGTGAGATGGCTGTGCCCGGAAGTTGACGGCACCCTTACCAGGAGCCTCACGCCTATCCCCTCGCCGAGGGGATCGTTTGTCTGTAAGAGGATTCCGTGAGCACTGATGTTATCTGACAGGGCGTCAAACGCCTTGTTTCGTTCAGCCGGCACCGTCACGCGAACGGGCATGCGCAGCGTGTACCGGCGCTCTTTGCGTTTCTCGGAATCGTAGTGAGGCAGCACACTTAGCCGTCCTTTCGAGACTCTCACGCGTCGTCTAGGGAGGCCCCTGGTGGGTGAGAATGTAGGGCAAATTGCCCGGTTAGGCGGAGTCACTTGTGCAGGATAGTCATGGACGCCGGCGTGGGACAAGAAGCCTCCTTTGCCCGGGAACCGGAGGCCTGTGTTGCCGAAAATGATTTTCCCTGGAACAAGGAATCCAGGGCCAGAGTAACGGGACACCATTGTCCCCGCACGGGATCGGGATTTCTGACTTTTGCCCCAGTCGGAGGCCGATGTCGAGGGCTTAACGGCCGGGCGGGCCAACATGCAAGGAGGCCTGAAAGTGCGCCGGCCCAAGAAGCGTCCGCGTCAATGACAGGGGAGCGAATTCTGAGGTCCGGTTCTTGGTACAGCCAACAAAAGAACCGAATCTAGCTCGTCCATGCTCCCCGACAATGAGCTCACGAAAACAATCAGGCTCTTAGTCAAAACTAGTATCCACTCCTTAAATAAGTCAGAGCTCCACCACCTTTACGTTAACAAGACGCTAACTTAGCACCGCACCCTATTCGTTCGATCTGGGTGCTTAAACGAAATCGACGGATGCTCTCTAAGTCGCATCGCCCGAGACAAAGTCATTGCTCATAAGCACCGATATCTATGGTTCCTCCGCTGCTCCGAGGATTGCCGGCAAAGTCCACGTTGCCTTCAATGGTTGATCCCAAATTGATTCCACTGTTCAAGGCGGGTGATGTTGGTTCGACTTGCAGGTTTGGCGTGGTCAGACTGACAAACTGCGGGTCGACATATTGTGAGTGAGAATCCTGTGCGGCCGCAGACTGGTAGGCGGCAAAACCGGTGTGATCCGTGCCATTCCAGAGAAAGTCGGCGGAGGTCGAACTCAGGGACGAGAAGTAGATGTTGTAGTCGGCCGATACCGGGCTCGGCTCGCTGTTGGTGTAGTTGTTGATAAACAGACCCTGCGAGGTGGCATACACGATGTTGTTCTCGAACACATTGTTGGTTGCGTAGTACTGGATTTGAAATTCACCGCTCCCGGTGTTCTTGGTGTCGTTCTCGAACAACGTATTGTTGACGATCGTGATGTGATCACTGCCGCCGACGTTGCTGGCATACCCGCCGATGGAAATGCCCACGGAGTTTCCGTGGTACACCAGGTTGTTGCGAATGGTTATGAAACTGGAGACGTGGCCGGAATGTTCACTGGCGGCTTCGATATTGAGATCGCAGTTGAAAACCAGATTGCGCTCAATGAGGACATTAGAGCCGCCGTCCACATAAATTCCGTCCGCATCGTACTGGTTGCCTTCGCCAGGATTGTTGATGGCGCTGATGTTGTAAATGGTGTTGGCAATGACGGTTCCGTTGCGGGCAAAGTCAACAGACGGGCTGGGAGCGACGCCCTCAAATCCGATGACATCGATCCCAATGTTGTCGTTATCGTGAATGACGTTGTTGTTGATGACAAAGTTGGTTACGTTGCCGTCTACATTCACCGATTCGCTGTTCCCCGTCCTGAGGTTATAAACCTGATTTCCGTTGATGGTGATGCTGTCAATCGAGGTTGACCCGGAGCCGTACACGGCAATGCCAAATGCGTTGCCGCTCTTTTCCGAGGTGGTAGTGATGTCATGCACCAGGTTGTTTAGCAGTTGAACGTTGCTGCCCGAGCCTGTGACCCAGATTCCAGCGGGGATAGCATTGGCGTTCGAGGTTGTGTAGTTCCGGATCTCAAACCCCTCAATCGTGATGAAGTTGCCATTCACGATATTAATGAGACCTTGGGTGTCCGAAGTGGAGGGCGTCAAACCGGTACCGTCCACAACCGCCGTTTCGCCAGGGTAACTCTGGAAAACGACCGGTCCCGCCGCCGCCGATCCGGAGACCGTAATATTGACCGACTCGCTGTACACGCCGCCACGGACGTAAACGGTAGCGCCGGGCGGAACTGTGCTTGCGGCGTGCTGAATGGTGCGCCATGGGGAGGAAATCGAACCCGGGTTAGAGTCGTTCCCCGTGGTGGAGACGTAAAAGGCAGTACCGTTAACGGCTGCCGGCGCGGTGATGTTCACCGAGGCAGATGCAGATTTGGTGGGGTCGGCCTGCGAGACCGCGGTCACGGTCACGGTGGCCGGACTGGGAACGTTGGCGGGGGCCGTATAGTTACCGGAAGCCGAGATCAAGCCCGTCGTTGCAGTGCCGTTGGTGACGTTATTGACCTGCCAAGTTACGGTCGTATTGTTGGTGTTATTCACCTTTGCTGAAAACTGCTGCGTCCCTCCCGTTGCTAGAGTGGCTGAAGGAGGAGTGATGCTGATGCTGACCGCTGCGGGCGGCGCGGTGATGTTCACCGAAGCGGATGCAGATTTGGTTGGGTCGGCCTGCGAGACCGCGGTCACGGTCACGGTGGCTGGATTGGGAACGCTCGCGGGGGCCGTATAGTTACCGGAAGCCGAGATCAAGCCCGTCGTTGCAGTGCCGTTGGTGACGTTATTGACCTGCCAGGTCACAGCCGTGTTGCCGGTGTTCTGCACGCTCGCGGTGAACTGCTGCGTGCTTCCGGTGGAGACGGAAGTGGACTGGGGCGTGATAGAGATCGAAACTGGCGCTGCCGCCGGGGCACTCACCGTCAGGCTTGCCGGCGAGCTCGTCACTCCGCCTTGCGATGCGGTGATGGTGGCCGCACCCGCGGCAGTTCCGGTTACCATGCCCGCGCTGATCGTGGCGGCTTTCGCGTTGGAACAATTCCACACCGCGCTGGCCGTAAGGTCCTGCGTGGTGTTATCGCTAAAGTGGCCCGTGGCACCGAATTGCTGCTGGTTGCCCACCGCGATCGTAGCTGATACTGGGTTCAGACTAATTGACTGCAGCACCGCAGACGCCGCTGCGCCGCCTGCGGTTCCAGACACAGGGATAGACATGGTGTGAGGATCCCCGCCGGAGTGTCTTTGGTAGGTTATGAAGATCCTGCTGTTAAAGGTTCCGCTCGTCGCGGGAGAAAACGTAATCTGGAATGTGGCGCTCGCACCACTGGCCACCGTAACCGGCAGACCGGAAGTGCTGGCGGCGGTGAACGCCTGCGAGTTCACTTTCACGCCAGTAATAAGCGTCGGTCGCCAACTTGTGTTTGTGACCACAAGCGGCTGGGTCTGGCTGTTGTTAACCGCGACGCCGCTGAAGACCAGGTTGCTAGTGCTAGGACTAAGTGCCCAAGAAAATCGGTTCTGTGCAATGCCTGTGCCGGTTAGGAGAAGCGTAAAAGCGATGAGAACTAGGATAAAAGCAATCGCGTTCTGTTGTTGGGGTTTGCTGTTTCCCACGGTGCACCCTTCCCAGCGTCTGCTGCGCTGTTTGAGAGGACTTTGGGATGACTCGCCCTACTCAGATGGACGCGGAACACATGGGTATAACCAGCCGCCAAAAAAGCTCGGGGGAGTACATCCGCGTAGAGTGTGCGCGCACACGGGGCAACTGGGGAGGTGCCGTGAGTACATCCGAGTGACACGAAAGTGCATTGTCTGCAGTAACCCCTCGACCGGTCGCATCCTCAGGGCTTTCAATCTGGTGCGGCCTGTGGTATTCCGGATTTCTAATGGTTAATGGCTGCTCCGCTAGAAATCCAGAGATCTAAGACCCATTCCTGGGATTTCCCAAAAGCATTTGTATGACCTAGGGTCACTTCGGGTCCAGATGCTTACGATCCATCGAATTCATGATGCTGTTCGGATTTCAAAAAGGCGTGTCTTAGGCCTTCCCGGGGTTGAAGAATGGCGAGATCGATAGCCGCGCGTAATATGCCCACGCTCTAGGTTCCCTCCCCCGAAGCCCTCTCGGCATCATTCCACTCCGTTCAGGGGGGAGTGGGGAGTCGTCCCCAGCACGGGGCCGATGCTTTCGGCAGTCTGCTTGATGATCCGGAGCTGGCTCCTGCACACCGTAGGTGGATGAGTTCTTTGGGCTCAGGCTCCGGCCTGGGCCCGCGAAGTTCTCCTGTGGTCTCTTGACATTTCGCTGGATGCGGTGACCGGGTTCCTGCCTCGGATTGTTGGTGGGATCGCGCTCCCTTTCACCAACAAGCAAGGCATATGCTCTTATGTCCCTATGAGTTAGCGATAGCTATCGGCTGGATCACGATTCCGGGCTGCTCAGTCACCCAGATCTGTGGCTGTGGCGGCTGTGGCCGAACAACTGGACGGCGGCTAAGGTAAATGGTAAAGTAACAAAGCGGTGATTTTGTAGTCTCCCCCGAGTGGCAGTCTCCCCCAACGGCACGAATTGTCAAAGTTTGCACCTCGGCTGGTCTACGGCGAGTCGTCGAGTGTCCAGGTGTGGGAGGAGTCATGCAGTCCGCCGCTGGTCCAATTGGTGCGATACGCACCCTCGTTGCTGGGTACACTCGGATCCACGCCGAGCTCTTAGGGGAGGGGCTAAAGCGTGATCGCCGCATCCAAGTCATCGGCGTGGCTTCCAGCTTCCGGGAGGTGTTGGAAGTCGCCACCCACTCCCCGATCGACGTCGCAGTGATCAGTTCGAACCTGGACGAGCAGGCCGAGCGCGGATTTGAGGTTTTGCGTGAATTGCGAGCCTTGCACTCCCACATTCGTGTGATCATCCTGCTCGATTCGGCCAAGAAGGAAAGCATTCTAAAGGCCTTTCGGGCAGGTGCCAAGGGGATCTTTTCCAAGAACTCACCCTTACTCGGCCTCTGCAAATGTGTCCGCTGCGTGCATGACGGTCAGATCTGGATCAGCCAGGAAGAATTAGAGCTAGTCCTCGACACGCTGAGCAACACGCCGGCGGTCCACGCAGTCGACGCCAGCGGAATCAGCCTGCTCACCAAACGGGAACTGGAAGTGGTCGAGTGTGTGGCTGAAGGTCTGGCAAACCATGAGATCGCGAAACGTTTACAACTTAGCAAACACACCGTAAAGAACTACCTCTTTCACATTTTCGACAAGTTGGGCGTGTCGAACCGCGTGGAGCTGTTGTTCTTAACCCTCGGCCGCTCTACCCTCAGGGGGGAACAAAGTGCAGCTCAGCCCAACATAGGGTGGAAAGACGCGGAAGGGTTCCATGGTGATGTCCCAGAAGACCCAGTCGCCGGGTATATGCAGTGCCTGACGGCTGAGCGGGCCAACCTGGAGGCAGGCATGCAGATTGCAGCGGCCAAGGAACGACTAGCAGCCTCCATGACGCCGGAGCAGATCTTAAGCGCTGAGCAGCAAACTTCAGCCTCGCTGAAAAAAGCGACGGGTTTTTCGCACGCAGCACTCCCCAACAATGGGGCGTCCAACAGCGGTTACACGGCGGAGCCGACGGGTTCTGAATCGGTGTTTTCAGGTCGATCGTGAGTCGAGCCCAATCTGGCAGCGCGCTGGTAAGCCGAAGCGAAAGTCGTCATCCCTTCCACAGATCTGTTCGGCATCCCGCCTGCCGTTGCACATCTGCCGCCTACTGCTGCTAGGCGCTGATACCAATGCATGTGCTGGTCGGTTCGCGGGGCAAAGTCCAGCGTGCCTTCAATGGTTGTCGTGAAGATGTAGCGGCCGACGATCGCCAGGTTTGAGAGGCCGCCCCCGCCTTACACCACCCGGCAGGCTTTTCCCCACTGTGCCTTGGGCATCGGATCGGAAACTACCCTGACTGAAACTGCCAGAGACCGGTTCGGCAGGACCTCGATGAGGCAGGCATAGCTCCGCCGCAAGTTGTGGATCGAGGCCGATGCCAAGGTCAGAATCCCGGCCGCGTCTTGCTGCAACCCATCACGAAGTTGTCGTTCAGGCCGGCCAAGCATCAATCCTCGCCGCCTCCAAAGTCAAGGCGTCGTTGGCACCCTGAGGTTACGGCCATTTTACCGTCAGGGCATAGATTTCCTGGGTGCCCACATCGCGCGTAAACAGAACGGAGCCGTCGGGAGCCACACTCACCTGCGTCGAGGTATAAGGATCGTCGACCATGCGCAGGTTGTTGAGGCTAGCAATCGTCTCTATTGCGCGATCTGCAACCCGAATGCGTAAGGCCTTTGGTTCGTTCCCGCCGGTCGTGCAGTAGACGGATTTTCCATCCGGCGAGACTTCCCAGGCAACGAACGTATTCCCATTCACAGCTAGTTCAGACCAGTTCTTGGTCTTGAAATTGAAAAGCAGGAGCTTTTGTTGATCCTCCGTAGCGGCTACAAGTGTGTCTTGGGTAACGAACCAGGCCCCAACCCTGCCTTGCGACTCGGGCACGACGGATACACTTCCATTGCGAAGGTCTTCGATTCTTGTCTCGTAATATCCCTTCTCGCCAGCTTGTTTCCCCGGGACAACGGAAATGAATGTCAGCTGGTTGCCATCCGGCGACCAGTCTGCAGATCTGGCGTTTTCCATGAGCTTCCGCGGTGTTCCCCCCTCCATGCTTACCATATATGCAACACCGTCAGGTGTGTTGAAACTGACCCGGCTTCCGTCAGGGGAAATCCGCGGCGCCACCGCCACAATGGGTGGGTAAGTTAACTGCAAGCGATCGCTCCCGTCCCCACGGCTGCGCCAGAGCGTGTGATCGGGATAAGAGGCATAGGCAACCCATTTCCCATCGCGAGAAAAAGTAAGGTCGAATGCGGAGCTACCCCCGAGGTAAGAAACAAATTCCTTCGCCCCGGGATCGTAGCGGACCAATTCACCGCGCCGCTGCGTACCGATGGCAAAGATTCGTGTGCTGTCGCGGCTCGCAGTGGCGTCCTCGTAGGACAGTGGGCCGTTAGTTAGTCGCACTGGCGTCCGCGCGCCGCGCAACAACCCCTTTTTTTGGGGAAGCAGCCACAGGTCCCACCTTCCTTCACTCAAGCCCCGAAATAGGAGATACGCTCCGTCCGCCGTCCACTTGGCACAGCATATGACGGACGGGAGATCACCCTCTCCGCCCTTCAAGACTTGGCGAAGGCCGGTTCCGTCGGCGCCCATCTCAAAAATAGGGCCCCACCACTCATTTTCAAAAGTGGTCAAGACAACGCGTTGTCCATCCGGTGAAATTCTGGGTAAGAACGGGTCGTAGGGCTGAACGTCGCCAAGTTTGCGGGAGGCCGATCCATCTCTCGCGGCAAGGTAAACCGCAGAACCCAGCAGGTAAAGGACGCGGCCGTCAGGGAAGAGGCCAGCGTCCGTAATCTCGAGATCACTACCCACGCGACGCGCTTCCCCGGCGGGAAGGGGAAGCGACCACATCGACTCCCGTGGAGCATTGGGGCTCCCGAGCAAGACCAGCAGGGCTGAACCATCGGCGGCAAGCGCAGCAATTTGCGGGTTTACCAGTTTGGTCCCCACCTGAGCGGTCTCCCCGCCGCTTGCTGACACTTGTGCCAGTCTTAAGCTTCCGGATACGCCCTCGTTAAAATAAACTCGGGCACCATCGGTTTCGAGACGTCCGGTTTTTAATTCGCCATCGTTGGTCAGCTGCGTTACAGATTGCACTACCGGGTTTGCCGGCGGTCGCGTCCACCACACGGCGAGGATAAGACTTACTGCGATTGCGATTCCTGCGGCAGCCAGCCAAGCCCAGCCCCGAGACGACCGGGCCGGAGTGCTGACAGCAGTCGCGGAGCTCCCCGAATCCGATAGGGCCTCGAGCGCGAACGCCAGATCCAAGGCCGACTGAAAGCGCTGTTCGGGACTCTTTTCCAGACAGCGGTGCAGAACTCGCTGTAGGGCCGGAGGCATGCTCGGCGCGATCTGCGAAATCGGCGGGGGATCCTCATTGAGGATGGCACTCATGGTCTCCGCGGCTGTCGGCTTCAGGAATGCCCTCTTTCCGGTCAGCATCTCGTACAGAACTGCGCCGAAAGCAAAGATATCGGCTCGATGATCCGCCGGGTTTCCGCGCACCTGTTCTGGCGACATGTAACCGGCCGTGCCCATGACCGTGCCGGGCTCCGTGCGGGCCGTCACGGTCTGTGTGCCAGGTTCCACCTCCGGGGGAGTTTGAGTCACCTTCGCCAGCCCGAAATCGAGAATCTTGATTCTTCCATCTTTCGTGAGGAACAGATTCTCCGGCTTCAAGTCGCGATGGACGATGCCCTTCTCGTGCGCCGCGGCCAGAGCTCCCGCCATTTGGATACCGTATTCGATCGCCTTGCGCACGGGGAGCGAGCCTTCGGCCAACCGCTGACGCAGGCTCCCGCCCTCGAGTAACTCGGAAACCAAATAGTGGATGCCACCCTGCATGCCCACGTCGTGAATTGCCAGAAGATTGGGATGATTCAATGCGCTCAGCACGCGGGCTTCGTGTTCAAAGCGGCGCAAGCGATCAACGCCCCCCTGTGCCAGAAATTGTGGGAGGACCTTAACGGCAACCTCCCGACCCAGGCGCGTATCGCGGGCGCGATACACCTCACCCATACCCCCCGCACCTAAATGCGAGACGATTTCGTACGGCCCAAGTCTAGTGCCGGAGCTCAGGGTCATTTGCGTTTGATTATAGCCGCACGAGGAAGAATCGATCGGGAAGATCACAAGCGCCGAAATGGTCAACCGAGCAGCGTCATGATCCTGATCGCACCCGCAAGCATGGCGGCGGATTCGTTCCTGAAAGGTCAGCCTATAGGAGTCAGGTTGGCTCGATCTCGACTGGCTCCCTTCATCGTTTCCAGTGTGTGGCGACTGTCACCAATCGGACGGTGAGGGCAGTCACTGCTGATTTCCAACAAATCGGACTTTCTCAGGGACCCTTCTCCGCTAGACCAGGCCGCAATATGGGAGAGGCGGAGGGCACGGCCATGCACGGCAACCAGGAGGTAAGCGAGCAGTTGAATGAGGCTCTCTGGTCGGAATTGACCGCCGCCGTACAGTCCATGCTGCAGTCCGAGATGTGTCGGAACTGGGGAGACTGACGGCTGGCGATCTTACAAAAGTGCGATGAAGCACGCGGACGCAGCTATCGCCACGGCAGCAAATCCGCAGACCTCTGCCCATGGCTCAAGCAGAGAGCAGGATTTCACAATCGATCAAGCTGCTTCGCTGTCCGATCGCCGCTCTGACTCTTCGACTTCGCCGGCTTGGGTTCGAACTGGGGGTAGACGTGTGATCTCCGATAACTCCCTGAGGCGTTCAACAATCACGCCCGCTTCGTGTGGTGATGGTTTCTCCTGGAGAATGTACGTGCGTAGCAATTGAAGGAGAGGTTCGCACGCCCTTCGCAAAGTCTTGGCTGGGATGAAATCAACAGGGTTCATGATCGGCAACTCAAGGGAACATCATCAACGTCCCCCGTCTTGTCCTGCAGAAGCTCGCGCCAGAACGTAATCGCATAGCGGATACGAGTGCAATTCGTCCACCAAAAAAGTTCTGACTTTCCGAGAGAGAAACCTTTTGGCTTGGCCTGACTGCGTGGTGAGCCGGTGTGGGGGAGAACTTTCCGACCCTATATCGCATTTGGCCCGAGGTCAATTACCCAAGTTTGGTGCAAACGCTGAAGCGGAGGCAAAACCCCTCCACCAAGCCGCGGAACACCACGGCTGCATTGCAGAATGCCGACCCCTGGAAGTTCGGGCTCTGTGCAGGGAAAAGCCGCTGCCCCCAGCCCGGCCGTGACTTCAGTAACTTGTTCCGGTTCCAGGGCTTACCTAATCTGAGCTCCAATGGGGGACCCGGTCCTCTGTTACCTCCGAAACCAGGCCGATTCGGATGACCGCGGTCGGGTGAGGCGGAAGATCTCGACCGGGTAGGCAGTTGAAGTGGCCGGAGCATCGTCGAATGGCAAGCTCAATCTGGAGCCGCGCTCGGACACCCCTGCAGATCCTCCTCGGGGCTGTCCTCGGCGTGGGATTGCTGCTTTACGGATACGCGCAATCTCGCCTGGCCCTGTTCTGGCGCGTAACTTTGCCTTTGCTTCCGGCTCTCTATCTCGCTCATCGCTCCTACCGGCTGTATCTCGGAAAGCTGGAGTCAGAACGACAGCATGCCGAAGAAATGGCCAACCTGCATCTGCGCACGGTCGAGGTCCTGGCTCTCGCCATCGAGGCCAAAGACCAGACCACACACCAGCATGTGCAGCGTGTGCGTATCTACGCCACAGAGATCGGGCGCGCATTGCGACTCAATCCGGATGAACTCGAGGCCTTGAAGGCTGCCGCGCTTCTGCACGACATCGGCAAGCTGGCGATTCCGGAGCACCTGGTTTCCAAACCCGGACGATTAACCCCGGAAGAATTCGAGAAGATGAAGACGCACCCCCTGGTGGGAGCCGAGATCCTGGAAAAGGTTGAATTTCCCTACCCCGTCGTGCCCATCGTTCGCGCGCACCATGAAAAATGGGATGGCTCGGGCTACCCCTACGGACTCAAGAGCACGGACATTCCCATGGGGGCGCGTATTCTGGCCGCCGTCGACTTCCTCGATGCTTTGGTGTCGGACCGCCAGTATCGTCGTGGGATGCCTATGGAAGAAGCGCTGGGGAAATTGCTGGACGAGTCCGGCAAATCCTTTGATCCGACGGTCGTGCACATCCTGCGCAGACGCTACAAAGAACTCGAGCAGTTGGTTCAACGCCGCTCGATCGGAAAGACTGGGGCGCTCTCCACCGACGCCAAGATTGAGCACGGTGACGCTCCGGGTGCAGGCTTGGAAGTGCCCGAGCCAGAGCAAAGGGGTGAGGCGGAACAAGACCGCTTCTTGGACGCGATCGCGGGAGCCCGCCACGAAGCTCAGCTACTTTTCGAATTGAGTCAGGAGTTGGGCGCCTCGCTGAGCCTCGACGAAACGCTCTCCGTATTTGCCACCAAGGTCAGACGCCTGGTTCCCTATGACACCCTGATCATCTACCTCCGCCGCGATGCGAAGCTCGTTGCCGCCCACACCAGCGGGGAGTTTTGCAACCGGTTTTCCGGCCAAGAGATTCCCTGGGGAGAAGGAGTGTCCGGCTGGGTAGCGCAGAACACCAAGCCGATGATCAACGGCAATCCAGCGGTCGAGCCCACCCACGGCAGTGACCCCCTGCGATTCGACTCGTTCAAGTCCGCGCTGGCCGTTCCCCTCGAGGGTCTGGACGGTGTGGTCGGAGTGGTCTCGCTCTATCGTTTGCAGCCGGGAGCCTTCAACACCGAGAACCTGCGCATCGTCCTGGCGATTAGCTCGAAAATGGGCGTCGCCATCGAAAACGCATTAAAGTACAAGCAGGCGGAAGAGTCGGCGACCACCGATTACCTCACGCAGTTGCCGAACGTGCGTTACCTCTCGGTGCATCTTGAAAAGGAATTGGTTCGCGCCCAGCGCGAACAGACCTCGCTGACCGTCATGGTATGTGATCTTGACGGATTCAAGCAGGTCAACGACCGCTTTGGCCATGTCGTAGGCAATCGGGTCCTGCAGCGATTTGCCGCACGTCTGAGAGAGTCGTGCCGCGAATACGACCACGTCGCGCGCATGGGTGGGGACGAATTCGTGGTTGTTGTCCCAAGGTTGCCGGTTGAGGCAGTCCGGGCCAGAGCGATTCAGCTTGCCAGCATCGCCCCCGAAGTAGCAAAAGAAGTTTGCGGGGAAGAGTTGCTCTCGCTCAGTATCGGTTACGCCATGTTTCCCGGTGACGCGACGGACGCCGAGCATCTACTGGCCGAGGCTGACCGGCGGATGTATGCGGTCAAAGCAAGCCGTCCGCACAGCCGGAACCGTCGCCTTTATCCTCGCTTGCGCTGCCAGATCGCGGTCGAACTGCAAGCGGAGAACAACCCGCAGCCCTTTCTGGGCAGCGTCACCGACATCAGCCTGAGTGGGTGCTTCGTCGAAACCACCCAGGTCTTTCCAGCCTCGACCAATCTTTCCATCGCCTTCATGACGCCAAACGGTCCGTTGCGTGCCGAAGGTCAGGTAGTTCGCATCCGACCGGGCTGGGGATTCGCTATTAAGTTTCACGATATCCGAAGTGCCGATCGCGAGAACCTGCGCCACATTCTCGACTTCGTCGAAAATGGTCACGCCCAGCAGGAAACGCAGCGCTATGTCGCCTCATTGAAGACTCGCTAGCCACTGTCCCTCCCTCTCGGTCCGTCGGCAGGCGACCGTCCAGCCCTTGGCCGTTCGGCCTTCTCGACGGCGCGAGGCGCTAGAGAACCCACCGGCGGGCCGCCGGGCGAACTGCTCTCGCCGCAGGCCGAAACCTTGTTTGAGGGACATGCCCAGCTACAGGGAATTGCCTTGGATCAACCTGCTCCCGGTACCATCTTTCTTAGAAGAGAGCGAATCACCTCTGGCCGGTGCTCACCCTCCGCCCCCACCAAGGTGTACAACCGTTCAAACGCCTTGGGGCCCTCGACTTTCATGTTCCAATTGTCATTTCCCCGGGACCCGACAATGGTGACGCGCCAATCGCCGGCCCGATCAGAAAGCGCGTGTTCAATCGCGGTAGCAAGTTCTGCTCCCTGAACCGCATTTCCTGTATTGTGCACCTCGACTGTGACCGCCATACCCAGAGTCTACGCGAACATCAGGCATTGGGCTCAACCGAAACACCCTTCACGCTTACGGAAGTCAGATTCCAAAATCAAACCCCAGCTCCGCCGGGATAAATCAGGACAGCAACCTTGGTAACCTGTATCCCGCCGCGCCTGGCAGCGCACAATGCCTCCTGTGGGAATGCTTTGGGCCATTTTGGCTAAGGAAGGCTGGACATGACTGGCATCTCAATCGCCGGGGTTGGGATCGCGCTGGCGATACTCGCGATCGCCGTAATCACCCGCGTCCCGAAGCGTGCAGGTAAGCCCAAACGAGCAGAAAGGTGGGAAAAGGCTGAGATTGTAAAGCAACTCTTAGCCCTGTCCGAGCTCGAAAACCGTCGTGCCGCCGTCGCTTCATCGGTGCGATTCCGTGCTCCTGCGCCGAGGCTGGGAATACGTCCCGGCCATGCCAACTTGAAGACGACTGCAAAGAGCGCGCTGAGCCGTCCAAAAACCAGCTGAACCCGGGCTGCGGTCGCGAGCCTGGTCAAACTCGCGCATATCCGATCCGGGCGTGCATTACCCAACGCATCGATCCGCACTTTGACCATAAACCACGCCGCACGAGGGCCATCGATTGTAAGTGCGACTGGATCCCGTTGAGGGTGCCGAACACCTAATCGCAAAGGCAACCTTGCTCATCGGACTCCCAGGGAATCACTCAGTATTCCTTTCCTCATAAACCCAGGATTTGTTGGCAGGCGTAGTTATGGTCAGCGCGGACGATGACAGCCCTCCCGCAATGCCGGACCAGATGACCAAAGTAATCGAGCGGAAGATGCCCGATTTTCAGTGTGCTAATCCGTGAAAAGGTCCGATCAAGGTGACCGCGGGACTCTGAAGGCCATAGTTAGATCAGATGGCGCCTCTGCAAATCCCCTTTTTACATGACCTTATGCATGACCTTCTATGGTTACTTCCTGAGTCTTGGGTAATTTGACGGAGATCCACAAGTATTGGCATGCTCTGCTTCGCATGGCACTAAAGCCCCAAAACGCCACCAAGCGCCAGCGTCCTGCTCGCATCCGAGTCCCCAATCGCGAACGGGTATTGTTCACGATCCATGACCGCAAATTTGTTGGAGTCGTGCAGCGACTGTCTCTCACCGGGGGTTCCGTCATTCACACCGAGGCACCACTTCCCAAAGGAACGTTGGCGGGGTTAGATCTGAGAACCGTATTTGGAAAGGTGACCGCACAGATCGAATTTCTACACACTGGGGCTGATGGAATCGCCGCCGCGCAGGCGTTTCGCTTTCTGGGCATGGACGATTTCTGCACCAGAAGGCTGAAGGCCGCCATCGAGCAGATGCGAAGTGCAGGTTTCAGCGATGAGGAACCTGGACAAAAGGGTCTGGCGGAACTCGTCTCCAGCGGCCTAAGCACATTTCGCGAACACATCCAGCGCCTCTCTTCGACGCGCGCGCTTCGCGGGAAGGGTCGCGCGAGGCGTTAGCCCACTCACAGATGCCGTCGGCTCACGGGCGTGCCCGCAATCCTCGTAGAACCGCATTGTAAACGGGTGCCGAAAACAAGCGACGAGTGGACCGCCAGGTCCGGGCAATGAAAGCGCGAATCTGTCTTTTCGTCCGCTCCCACGGATCAAGCAAATACCGGATTCCCTCGATCGGGCTCGGCGAACACGTCTTTGCTCAGAAACCGGCGAGTGTAAAGGTAGTACTTCGGAGTCGAAGGTTGCCGGCAGGAGAAGGCTTAGTTAGCGGCGCGTAATTGCGCCTACATCTGGCCGACTGCTGGGGCGTTTGTCCGAGAGAGCTCTGCCCGGAGGAGGTAAGTGGCTGCACGCTCGGCTGGAGCCAGCGAAGAATTGAACATGACGTGCTGACCACGGTCGAAAGCTCTTCTGTGCCGTCAACGGTACCGGACCAGAGTCTATGCTGCAATGGTCTTAGCGTTTTTGGCCCTGATCTCGGCTACGGCGCGGAGCCAGTGGTCGAGGTCGTGGCCGTGGTGGCAGCCGCGTTGCACATAGAGGTCATATGTGCGGCGACGGATCTTTTCTTCAATATTCTGACTCGGCTCGGGCGTCGACGTTTTCGGCGTCAAGATGGGGCGGATGCCCGTGCTGAGCAGCTTGGTGCTCTTTCAGTTTTTGGGCAATTCTCTGTTCTTCGGCGGTGAGCTTCTCCGATGCGACGTCCGAAAGTTCCCCCCTGCGCCACAGATTTGTGCGACGCTCGCGCAACTCTTTCAGGCCCTTCTCATATCGTTCGCACTGCTTGCATCGCTCGGGCATGAGACTCCCCCGGGTTCACTGTGATTTCTAGAATGCCGGGGCACCTATGCGGCCGACGCTATCGAGCATCAGTGGACCTCGTCTTACCCATGAGTTTAGATCCTGGCCGCGGAAGGTTGGATGCAACTCTCGGTCGCGCGCCGATGAGATGGCTGGCGTAGACTTCCAGTCTGGCGGTGACGGTAGATACAGAACACCGGCGATGCCGAGCTGCCGATCGCCTGCGGACCGGCCCAGGGTACTCGAATGCCCAAATGGAGACACCGGGCCCGAATGCGTTCGAGTGTTCATCCACCCTGAAGGGGCGTTCGCGCGGCAGGAACCCCGCACAGGAGCGGCAATTGTTGCAAGAATGTTGCCCGGAGCCAGTCTGCCTTCTCTGCCAGTACGTCACACAAGAGCGCGTGAAGTCAGGAGAGAACCGGGCATGTCAGACATCCGCTACATATGCATCTCGGACCTACACTTGGGAGCAGACAACAGCTTACTGACTCGACTTGGATCCAAACCGGGCGCGGTAAGTCCCGCGCGGCCCAGCCGAGTTTTGGAGGGGCTGGCACACTGCCTTACGGAACTCGTTCGTTACAACGCCGGCCCCCGCAAACCCACGCTTATCCTGAACGGAGATGCTCTCGAACTGGCATTGGCAGAGGACAACCTTGCGTTAATGGCATTCGCGCGTTTCATTGAACTGATGTTCCCCGTCGACGGGGAGCATTTGATTGACCCAAAGATCATCTTTAACCCGGGGAATCACGATCATCATCTTTGGGAGACTGCGCGGGAAACCCAGTATGTCGAATTTCTTCAGGGCAAGCGTAGCAAGAAGGCAGGTTCGGATCTGCCAGTGCCCTGGCACACCACGCACATGTTCGACCCTGACTTGGTCGATTCAGCCCTGCTGAACGCTGTCATAGGCCGTTACCGGCATATGGCCATCCATGGGGTGCATGTTGGCACGGTCTACCCTAACCTTTGCCTGTTGAATGCCGACAACAGCAAATGCGTTATCTTCAGCCACGGCCATTTTATTGAGCCAATCTATAGGCTGATGAGCACAATTGGCGACTTCGTTTTTCCGAAGCGCAAAGTGCCACATCAAATCTGGGAAATCGAGACGGAGAACTTTGCCTGGATCGACTTCTTCTGGTCGACCATGGGCCGGTCAGGGGAGGTCGGCAAAGACATCGAAGAGATCTACGACATCTTGCTGGTCCGGGATGCGCGCGAAAGGTTTATCCGGCAACTGGCCCGCGCTAGTGGCCACCACTGGTTTCGCCGGGCGCCCAAGCTGGGTGAATGGCTTGGCCTGCTTTTCGTCCCCTTTGTCTCGAAATTGCTTAACCGGGTAGGGAACCTGGAGAAGCGGCAGCCTGGCGAGGTGCTTACCGCAGTCGCAAAGCAAGGTCTCAAGGCCTATGTCGAAGGCCCGCTGGCCCAGCAGTTCTTGGAGCACGACAAGGCTATCCGGGCGCAAACCACGTTCGTCTTCGGCCACACTCACAAGCCGTTTTCCGCTCGCCTGAACTTCGACCATTTCCCCGGTCCGACGAATGTTTACAACAGCGGAGGGTGGGTAGTGGACACCATAGACCTGGAGCCAGCTCACGGCGGCGCGATTGTGCTTGTTGACGAGGATATGAACGTCGTATCTCTGCGTATGTATAACGAAACCGAGAGCCGACAGAAGTGCCCCGTCAGGGTGGAAGCCGTGGACAGTGGTACTAATCCCCTCTACCTCCACACGGCGCGGATTGTGAAAAGCGATCAGAACCCATGGCTTTCGTTTTCCAGCGCGGTAGCAGAAAACGTGGATAAGTATCGTGATAACTTTCGCGTCCGATTGAGCATGCTCAGATGACGTGGCACTGCATGCCCAAGCCTCTCTAACTCCGGCTCTCAGATCGAACTTAGTAGGGAGGTCGCGATAGCCAGGGCGGCAGCGAAAACCCGACACACGGATTTCGGCGATGCCCAGGCAATACTGCTGGCTTTAGGAATCGGATCCATTGCGGGTCCTCCGGGGTCTTTGAGGAACGTTGGTTTGCCAGATGGTTGCGGCCGCGGGGACGAGTGGGACTAGAACATTTGCTTGACAAGATGACACTCGGGTCTATAATTATGGCGCCCTTCCTCTAGGGATATTCTATCTGTGCCCTAGCCTGCTATTCCCCCTGGCACCCCCTGCTCCCGGTCGTTCGACCGCCTGATGTGACTGATGCGGCACAGCTATGTCCGGCGGATGCGAACCAGCCAGAGATTTCCGCAAACCACGTTTTGCAAGGTTCCACACCCCCTCAGGCACGGGAAGGTCTTGCAACCTCAACTGCAGTGAGGTTCGTTATGAAAATTGCATCTTACCGTCACCACGCTCTCCGCTCCTCCTTCGGTTTTTTCAGCCATCCAAGGTTGGCGGAGTTCAGCGGCCGCGCCCTTGCGAAGCTGGCTTTGATCCCGGCGCTTTTAGCCGCGCTCTTGTCGGCACTGCCCGGCAACGCCCAGACCGCGACGTGGACTGCGGCCGGAAACATGTCCGCCGCCCGGGTGGGACATACAGCTACGCTGCTCAAAGACGGTACGGTCCTGGTGGCCGGCGGCGGGGATAACGCAAGCCTCGCCTCTGCAGAGATCTACGACCCGAACACCAATAGTTGGACAGTGACTGGCAGTATGTCCTATGCCCGTTCCGGCCACACCGCAACTCTGCTCAGTGATGGTAGGGTTCTGGTTGTAGGTGGGGACAGTTCGGAGGCAACGGCGGAGATTTATGATCCCAGTACCCGGACTTGGGTGGTGACGGGCAGTCTCAACACACCCCGCGCAGCCCAAAGCGCGTCCCTGCTGCAGAATGGAATGGTCTTGGTAGCTGGAGGTTGTTGCACGACTGCGACCCCCCCTGGGTATACCCAACCGGTCAACGTAGCCCTTACCTCCAGTGAGTTGTGGAACCCCACAACCGGCCAATGGACGTTTAGCGGCGACATGGTCAATGCGCATGCCAACCACACCGCTACCGTGCTCAGCAACGGGAGCGTGCTTGTGGCGGCGGGTACATCCTTCCAATTTCCACCGGGGCCGGAGACAGAAAGTGCGTCTGAGATCTACAATCCCGCGAGCGGTTCCTGGACCGCGGTCGGTAGTCTAGCTACCGCGAGATATTCCCATACGGCAAGTCTGCTGATAAACAATCAGGTACTGGTGGCCGGAGGCGATGCCGGAGGCTGCTGCAGCGGGCTCTCCTCCGCGGAGCTCTACAATCCCAGCACCCAGGCATGGCAGGCAGCGCCGGCAATGAGCACTGGGCGTAATTATCTGGCTGCTGCAGTGCTGCCGGGCAACACCGAGGCGCTGGTCTCGGGAGGATATTCCTGCTGCTCATCGCCCAACTCCACCGTCGCTAGCGCCGAAATCTTTAATATCACGACACAGTCATGGTCGCTAACCGCCAGCATGAACCAAGCACGCTATAACCATACGCTGACAACACTCGGCGATGGCAGTGTACTGGCGGTTGGCGGAACGGTTAGCAACGGCGGCAGTAGCAGCACATTAGCTTCCGCTGAACGCTTTTACAACGGATCAGCCCCACCACAAGTCACGATCACCTCCAATGTGGCGACGATGGATTTCACCGTGACCGGCACGGGCTGCAGCGCCGGCAGTTACATAACCCCGAGCACGCTCACATGGACGGCTGGTGCGAGCTGCACGGTGATGGTATCCCCGCCAAGCGGATACGTATTCGATGACTGGAACGACGGGTCGACGGCAAATCCGCGCACTTTTGTGGCTCCGTCGACCGCTACTACGTACAGTTTCACTGTAACCATTACGGCGGGAAACCCGGCCTCAATTTCCGCCGCCGCTGGAACGCCGCAGAGCACCACGGTCGGTAGCGCATTTGCCAGTCCACTGGTGGTGACCGTAAAGGACTCAAACGGGAACCCAGTGAGTGGAGTGATCGTGACCTTCACTGCTCCCGGCAGCGGAGCCTCGGGGACGTTTGCCGGCAGCGTGAACACTGCCAGGACCAATGCCTCAGGAATGGCGAGCTCGGCGGTGTTCACCGCCAATGCCACGGCTGGCACTTACACGGTCACGGCAAAGGTGGCCGGAGTCTCGCGCTCAGCTCGCTTCACACTCACTAATCAAGCCGCTGGCGCAGCTTCCATCACCGCCAGCGGTGGAACGCCGCAAAGCACGACGGTCGGTACGGCGTTTGCCAGCCTGCTCGTGGTCACAGTCCAGAATTCAAGCGGGAACCCGGTGAGCGGAGTGAGCGTAACCTTCTTGGCCCCGGGCAGCGGAGCCTCCGGCACGTTTGCCGGTGGAGTGAACACGGCGACGACCAACTCCTCCGGAGTAGCGACTTCAGCTGTGTTTACCGCGAACATCACAGCTGGCAGTTATACAGTCAGCGCCAGCGTGGCGGGAGTGTCGACGCCAGCCAGCTTTGTGCTCACCAACACCGCTGGTAAAGCCGCATCTGTCACGGCGACGAGTGGAACGCCCCAGAGCGCGGTTATCAGCACGGCGTTCTCTAGTCCCCTGGTGGTCACGGTCGACGATTCGGACGGGAACCCGGTGAGTGGAGTGAGCGTAACCTTCTTGGCCCCGGCCAACGGAGCCTCCGGCACGTTTGCCGGTGGAGTGAACACGGCGACGACCAATTCCGCGGGAGTAGCGACCTCAGCTGTGTTTACCGCCAATGCCATGACTGGCAGCTACACAGTCGGCGCAAGCGTAGCCGGAGTGTCGACCTCAGCCAACTTTGCGCTCACCAACACCACGGGTAAGCCAGCGTCTGTCATTGCCAGCAGCGGAACACCACAGAGTGCGGCCGTCAACACCGCGTTTGCTAGTCCGCTCGTGGTCGCCGTGAAAGATTCAAACGGGAACCCCATAAGCGGGGTGAGCGTAACATTCACGCCTCCGGCTGGCGGGGCCTCCGGCACCTTTGCGGGCGGAGTGAACACGGCCACGACCAACTCCTCGGGTGTGGCGAGTTCGGCGGTGTTCACGGCCAACGCCACGGCGGGCAGCTACTCAGTGACCGCGAGCGTGGCGGGCGTGTCCACGCCAGCCACCTTTGCACTCACCAACACCGCGATCGGTGGTCAAAGTACCACAATCACCCTCGTGCCCTCCTCCTACGTCACGACTCTGGGGACGACGGGAGGTCAAGCCGTCGGCAGTTCCATTGACTTGTTGGATGAGTCGGGTACACAGAACACTTGGAACAAATATGTCGAATTTGATGGTCTCTACGCCGGCTATCAGGTCTTTTCACTACCCACCAGCATTGCTCCTAGTTCGGTGACCAACATCCAGATCCAAGTCAATTACCAAGGCCCCTCTACCAGCACACAGACCTGGACTTGGCAGATCTACAATTGGGTCAGCGGGGCTTATGTCACGGTTGGAACCAACATCGGCGCGCCCGATTGGGGCGCGTGGAAAATTCTGACATTCAACGTGCCAGGAATTTTACCCAACTATGTTCGCGCCAGTGACGGCCAGGTGCGACTGCAGTTGGTCTCGAACAACGCCGCGGACAATGCGGACATTGACTACGAAGCTGTGATCGTAACCTACTGACGGCATCGCATGAGAGGTCTCGCCGTGAAGGTGACGGCAGCCGGGCAGCGCGGAACACAGCAACTTTGGCCCCGCAGCCTACAGATGATCACGGGCTGACCTGGGTCCTCTGCCTAGCCCGACTCACGGTGGGCTGGCCAAGCGGGTTCCTAGTTCGCCAGCCGGAAGTCCATTGCCACTGTGGTTTCGACCGTCGCCGGTCGGCCGTCCACCGAAAAAGGCTCATATCGCCACCACCGCACGGCGGAGGCGGCCGCTTCTGATAGCGCCTCGGGCCCGCTGACCACCCTCACTTGTGTTACTGCGCCCTTCACGCTCACGACGGTGTCCAGCACCACCGTGCCCTGCACTCTTGCCTGGCGGGCCACTTCCGGGTATTCGGGCATCACCTTGTGGATGATCCGCCGCTCCATGGCGTCGCCTGGCACCTTCAACTGCGGTTGTGCCACCACAGCTTCCTTGGCTGGAAGCTGCGCTTCCAACTGGGTCCATTCTTGCTGCCACCGCCACCATCCCAGCATTCCCACCATCAGCGTCAGAGAAGCGGCGAACGCAACCCTACCTCCGATACCGCACCTGCGTTTCGGTGTTGTGGAGTCTTTCTCCAAGCCGGCGGTCGACTGGGGCCGGTCCGGCTCTCCCGAGGTCGAGCCCGCCTGGGCGGTCACTAGCAGTTCCCCTTCGCGCCGCGTCCAGTAACGAACGATCGACTGCTGTTCGATGGGCAAGCGGAGAAACTGAAGACCAAAGCACCGCTCACGCTGGTAGCGCACCACGGCCGTGGCCCGCACCGGCGTGCCGGTGTGCGGAACCAGAAACTCGACCCGAACGGCTTCGCCCACCAGGAGTTGCGATGCCGGGACAACTCCCATTCCGCCCTCACCTATCTCCAGGGTGCGTCCAGAGATGATGTCAGGGAGGCCTGAGCGCAATACAGTGAGATCTAAAGGCACTGTGAGCTTGTAGCGAGGAACCTTACGCTTGGGCACAGCTGCTTGGGAGACAGCGGGGCTAGCTCCTGTACTCATCGTCGAGCTTCCCCTTGACTCATAACACGGCGCCTCATCGCTCGAGCAGGAACTGACGTCACTCTTCTCATGACCAGCGAAATGGCTTCTAGCTACTGATCCAGCAGCCCCTTGATGCAGCGGGTCCATATGGTTACCGATGTCGGGAGCTAATGGACCAGAGGGATAGCTCTGTTTATACGCTGCCCCCCTTCATAGAGGTTAGATAACGGATGTATGGTTACCCACCGTTACCTCCGTGCCGTGACAGAATTGGGACGACGCTGAGTTCGGATGGTTCCGATCGTCAGGGTACGAACGATGATGATGGTTGGTGGTCCGGCAAGACACAGGGATCGTTCGATAGATAGAGTGGGTGGCGTGGCATGCGATCTGCGCCGCGTGGACAGCACGCTATTTTTTGTGCCGGATTCGGCAGGAAATGGATCGCCCGAGAGATCGACCTGGGACGACTCCAATTTTTCGCTTGGGACCGGGGAGGGACAACACGACAGAGGCGCTGCGATGTTAACCGGCACGCGTCCTCCGTTATCGGGTCGACCCTGGCGGAGAAGGGAGGTGTTGAAAATGCTTTTCCGTCGAGATGGGGCAGACTATAAGAGAAGAGGTCAACGAAAGTGCATCGAACCTGGTCCGGGTGGCGGGAGGAGCAGAGTGCATGGCTTGCACACGACGTAAGTTGCTCGCCGGCGCGGGCGTCGCGGGACTGGACCTGCTGATGACCTCATCGATCAAGGGAGGCTTCGCATCCGAGTTCTCAGCGGCGGCCGCAGTCGCCTGCCCATTTCGGCTGGCGGTGATCAATGATGAGGTAAGCCAGGACTTCGAAAAAGCATGTCAAATCGCGGCCCGCGATTTCCGACTGCATTGGATCGAACTGCGCTCGATGTGGAATAAGAATCTGACCGAGCTCAGTGCCAAAGAAGTGGAGGAGGCGCGTAAGATCCTCGAGGAACACAAACTGCGGGTCACGGATATCGCGAGCCCGCTGTTCAAGACAGACTGGCCGGGGGCTCCTCGCTCGTCGCAGAGCGAAAGGCGCGACCAGTTTTACGCAAACTTCGATGCCAACGCGCAAGATAAGCTACTCGAGCACTGCATCTTGCTTGCCAAGTCTTTCAATACCGACAGGATTCGCTGTTTTGACTTCTGGCGGCTGGACGATGTGAAGCCCTACCGGGCGACCATCAATGCCAAACTGCAGCAGGCTGCGGAACGCTGCGCTCGGGACAACCTCATCCTGTTGCTTGAGAACGAAATGTCCTGCAACACAGCGACGGGTGAGGAATCAGCCGGC
This sequence comes from Terriglobales bacterium, assembly GCA_035623795.1. Classification (GTDB taxonomy): domain Bacteria; phylum Acidobacteriota; class Terriglobia; order Terriglobales; family Acidobacteriaceae; genus DASPST01. The sequence goes on along the minus strand of DASPST010000075.1, from coordinate 52,924 downwards.
GTGCTACGGGCAATTCCAAATGCTAACTTCATGCTGAACTGGGATCCGGGGAATGCCGCAGCCTTGGGAGACACGCCCTATCCGACGGGCTATCAGCTGTTGCCCAAGGATCGCATCGGACACTGCCATTGCAAGGACGTGGTGCGCAAGCCTGACCTTACATACGACTGGGCTCCGGTGGGCCGTGGCTTGCTGGATTGGGTTGGACAACTACGGGCTCTGCTGCACGACGGTTTCCACGCTGGGCTTAGCCTCGAGACCCACTGGCGCGGCGCGGGTTCGCCGGAAGCTTCCACGCGAGCCAGCATGGATGGGCTCAGGAAGGCGCTGACCAGCGCTGGGATTTCCTGCTGAGTACAGCTACTCGGTTGTGACCGCAGCCACAAGGAGAGCATGATGGTGACGAGGCGTGAATTTCTCGACGCACTTGCGGCGGGTGCGGCCGGGCTGGCTGTGGGAACCACGGCCCAGAGCTATGGCCAGATCCTCGGCTCCAACGATCGCCTTAATTTTGCCCTGATTGGCCTCAACAGCCGAGGCTATGCGCATCTCTCGGCGCTCAAGGCGAACCAGCGCGCCGCCCGCATCTCCCACGTGTGCGATGTGGACGGCGACATTCTCGCGAGGTTCGCGGACAGTGTACGGCAGGAAATGGGCGCGCCGCCCGCAACGGACAAGGACTTCCGCAGGGTCCTTGAATCGAAGGATGTCGACGCCATCACGATTGCTACGCCTGACCATTGGCATGCCGCTATGGCCATTGCCGGATTGCAGGCCGGTAAGCACGTCTACGTCGAAAAACCATGCAGTCACAATCCCGCCGAGGGAGAGATGCTCGTGCAGGCGCAGCAGAAGTACCGCAAGCTGGTGCAAATGGGTACTCAGCAGCGCTCTTCGCCACACACCATGGAGGTCGTCAACAAAATTCACGGCGGCATCATAGGCAGGCCTTACTGCGCGAAAGCTTGGTACGTCAATGTGCGGAAGTCAATTGGCACCGGTAAGCAGGTGCCCGTGCCGCTGCAACTCGACTGGGACCTGTGGCAGGGGCCGGCGCCCCGTCGTCCCTACAAGGACAATGTGCACCCATATAACTGGCACTGGTTCACGCTCTACGGCACAGGCGAAACGCTCAATAATGGCACGCACGAGGTCGATGTCTGCCGTTGGGCGCTGGGTGTCGACTATCCGAAGCGCGTCACTTCGTCGGGTGGCAGGTATCAGTTCAAGGACGACTGGCAGTTTTACGACACGCTGGTGACCAGCTTCGAGTACGAAGACAGAATGATCTCGTGGGAAGGCAGGAGCTGCCAGGGAATGAAGTATTACACCCGCGATCGCGGTTCCACCATCATGGGAACCACGGGCACGGCGCTGATCGACCGTGACGGCTACGAGATCTATGACCTCAACGGGAACAAAACGAACGAGTTCAAAGCCGGCACTACGACATCATCCTCGGATGTCGTCGGCCGCGACGCAATGACCGATGCGCATTTTGCGAACTTCATCGCGGGGATTCTCAAGGGCGAGGAGCTCAATGCTCCTGTGTCTGACGGCAACGTCGCGGTTACAATGCTCCAGCTCTCAAACATCGCGTGGGAAGTCAATCGGGAGTTGCATCTCGATACCCAAAGTGGGCGCATTCAGGGCGACCCGGAAGCGATGATATTGTGGGAGCGCGAGTATGAAAACGGCTGGGCGCCGCATATTTAGGGCACGGCCGTCAGCCAGATTGTTGTCAGGCGTATTTCCAGGAATCGATCAGAGCGGAGCACGGCCACTGGCGAAGTAGTGTCGTTATCAGTCCGAGGCGTACTTTGGAACAGGCCCTTCTCTGCAAACGCCTCGTTCCAGAGATTGCGCCGGGCGCCTGCTGACTCTCGGGTTGCCTGATCCCGCCTGCGACGACTGTGGCCATCGGTCACATTGGTATGAGCCAGCGCTTGAGCAAACTAATTCTCGCCAAGCAAGAAACTGACAATCGCCAGGCCGGTCCCAGTGACCACCAACCATGCGATAAGCGGAGCCAGCCACTCCGCAACCAACCAGGACTTGTTTGTCGTTCCTTGCACTCGTCGCGGCAACACAGAAGGGGAAACTCTCACACTCATCCCCATGTGGCGAACCGTTCTCAGCCTGGCAAAAACCAGCTTCTGGTCAGCCGCGTTGATGCGGTGTGGGCCGGTCACCCACCCCATGTATGCATACGATGAGATTGCTACTAAAACGAAGGCAAACATGAACTCCAGCATCGTTTGCCACGGGACGATCGAATAATCTTCCATGGCTGCCCCCCCCCAGCGTTTCGGTCATCGATTAGCAAAACAGGAAACCTGGCCACCAGTCGCGCCACGTCGTATGAAAGAGGGCCACCTGGGCCACGCGCTCGGGTTCGTCCTGGTCAGGACATATGCTCTCGCAAATCACCGAAATTCAGTGACCGCAATCACTTGTTTCAGTGATTGCGGCACATCGTCCTGGCATCCTATGTAACCCTCAGGTTGCACGAACCATAATTGAGAAAATTGTCCGGCCCTAGCGACAAAGGTTCGGAGGCCTTCTCCGAGCGCACCTTTGGAAAGGGAACCTGGGTCACAGGAAACGGTGATAGCGGACACAGCGACGCTCGGTCCAACATGTGAGCATGAAATTTGTAAATTTGGTTTAGCTCAGGTTCGAGTCTCGGCGCTCGCCGCGGAGGCTGGGCAGCCGGGCTCTGGGTGCCTGTCCCTGAGTATTGCCATGGAAAGCCTTGAACGGATCATCGCGGAGCACCCTTTCTGCAGTGGGCTGGACAGCTATTACCTTGAGCTGCTGGTCACTTGCGCATCCAATGTGCGTTTCGAAACGGACCACCACGTCTTTCGGGAGGGGGGAGAGGCCAGTCAGTTCTATTTGATCCGCGACGGCAAGCTGGCGCTTGAAATGGTTAGGCCGCAACGCCCCCCTCTCATCGTGGAGACCGTAGGAGCCGGCGAGGTGTTGGGGTGGTCGTGGTTGGTTCCGCCACATCGCTGGCACTTCGGCGCACGTGCAGTCGAGCCGGTGCGCGCCATTGCCGTGGATGGTGCATGCCTGCGCACAAAATGCGAGAAGAATCCTAACTTGGGCTACGAACTACTTAAGCGGACGGTTGAGATAGTGGGTCAGCGTCTAGAAGCAACCAGCTTTCGAATGCTCGACCTGTATTCAGCGCACGTGCCAGCAACCCGGAGATGAGTCCGACGGTGACATGCGCGCTCTGATCGCACAACATGCTTTGCAAATTGTGCCACGAATCGGCAGTGCCTCCCTTTTTCACACGAGTTTCGGTTGCCGCAACCTCTTCCTGTCTGCTTCAACGGTGTGCGCCACCATCGTCTTCCGAAAAACAAGTCAGGCTGTATTTCAAAATCGCGCGAAACTATCGAGGCAGGGGAATTGCATCTTGCATGCGTGCATCCCCTGTCTCACCAACAAATAGCTGGCGGAGGATGCGTTTGGGAACTCTGGTACTTCCGACCGATGGAACGCCTCTAACGACGTTTCTTGCTCCGGCTTTGCGCCCGCTTGCACTGCCAGGCATCTGGCCGCAACCACTCTGAACAAGGGAGAGTTGTTCCTATGTCAAAAGACACGCTCACGATCACCGATAATCGCACCAGTCAAACCTACACTCTGCCAATCGAGAAGGGGACAGTCCGAGCGATGGACCTCCGGCAAATCAAGAGTGGTCCGGACGACTTCGGGCTTATGACCTATGATCCCGCTTTTATGAACACGGCTTCGTGCCAGAGCCAGGTAACGTTCATCGATGGTGAACGTGGCATCCTGGAGTATCGCGGCTATCCCATAGAAGTGTTGGCGGAACACTGCACCTTCCTCGAGGTTGCGTACCTGCTGCTGTTCGGCGATCTCCCCAACCAAAGCGACCTGAAGGATTGGGTCCATGAGATTACCCACCACACGATGCTGCACGAGACGACGAAGAAGTTCATGGAGGGTTTTCGCCACGACGCCCACCCGATGGCCATGCTGGTGAGTTCGGTAGCTGCACTATCCACCGTGTATCCGGAGGCTAGGAACATTCACGATCCAGGCAACCGCCTGCTGCAGATCAAGCGGCTAATCGGAAAGATGCCTTCGATCGCGGCCATGTCTTACCGGCACAGCCTTGGTTTCCCGTACGTTTATCCCGACAACGATCTGACCTATACCGAGAACTTCATGAACATGTTGTGGAAGATGGTGGAGCCCAAGTATGTAGCCAATACGGTGCTGGCCCGCGCTCTCGATATTCTGTTCATCCTGCATGCCGATCATGAGCAGAACTGCAGCGCGAATGCGATGCGTTCCGTGGGGAGCTCGCATGCTGATCCGTACCTCGCGACGGCCGCTGCCGCTGCCGCCCTGTCCGGACCGTTACACGGGGGAGCCAATGAAGAAGTTCTCAAAATGCTAGACGAGATCGGCTCGAAAGAAAACGTACCTGCCTATATCAAGAAGGTCAAAGAAGGCCACGGCAAGCTGATGGGCTTCGGACACCGCATTTACAAGAATTATGATCCCCGCGCCAAGATCATCAAGTGGACGGCCGAGCAGGTGTTCAAAGTCACAGGACGCAACCCGAAGCTTGATATTGCCATTGAGTTGGAGCGGATCGCCCTGGAAGACGATTATTTCGTTAAGCGCAAACTGTATCCCAACGTCGACTTCTACTCGGGGATCATCTATCAAGCCATGGGCTTCAAGCCTGAGATGTTTACGGTGCTGTTTGCCATACCGCGTACCGTCGGGTGGCTGGCCCAGTGGCAGGAAATGCTTGTGGATGCGGAGCAGAAAATCGCTCGGCCGCGGCAGATCTACACCGGCCACCGTACGCGCCAGTTTCTGCGGATGGAAAAGCGCACACCCGTGACTGCCGCGAAGCACTAGTTCGTGGCTCATTGAAATCGAGAGCGCGCCCCTCAGGGCTAGAGGATCACCGAGCGGCGACAGCCTGCAGGGGGAGCTCCCGGCTCGAGTTTTCCGATACCGACGCGGAGGGGGATTGTCATGAACCCGTCTGACATCAAGTTCTGTCCACAGTGCGGCGCTAGCGACCTGGCAACGAGGGAAATCACGCCGAACCACGTCCTTGAACTATATTGTCCGCATTGCGGAGTCATAGCGATCCTTCTCTGGTGTGATCACGAGTTGATCGGTCATACTGCCCTGCACGATCTCGACAGCGACTCCGAGGCGTGGTAGCGAACGAGGGAAGCTCACCCAGCTGGGAGTAGAAGGACAGAGTGAGTTTGCGCAGTTTGCCATCACCCTCCATCACTCCCATCGGTACCTCTTCTCCATCGGCTTCAGCCGCCGCTAGCGTAGCTAATTGATCCAATCAGAGCAAACCGTGTTCCGTCATCGAAGGTTGCCGCGATCCAGGTGGATAAAAGCCACCAGCGCTCCCCGGTCCTAGATCCCAGGCTGCTCCCCCTTTGCGGAGGAAACAGCGCGCCTCCTTTCGTCTCCCGCCGGCCTCGCATACTGCCGAGGATGCGTCTTTGTCCTACACGATGCAGCATGCTTTTGCATCCCACGGTTCAATTGTTCACCACTTGACAGAGTGAACATTTCGACGCAATATCGGGGGCCAACCCAGCCTGTCGACGATCTTCGATGGAGCGCACCCAAATTGCGCGCGTAAGCGTAGCGGACCAGGTTGCCGTCATTCTGCGGCAGCGAATCCTGGGGGGCGAATTGCGCCCTGGCACTCCCCTACAGGAGGTTCCCCTCGCCGCCTCGCTGGGGGTCTCGCGCAATACCATGCGTGAGGCCACGCGCATTCTCTCTCTGGAAGGCTTGCTCAAACGCAGCATCCACCGGGGTATCGCCGTGGCCCAGCTCTCCCGCAAGGATGTGCACGAGATCTACCACGTGCGGCGCATGCTCGAGATCGCAGCCGTACTGGCCGCCCGCGATCGCAGCCCGGAGTTGCTTCACGACCTCCGGGCTGCCCTCGACCAGTATGAGAAGTCTGTGCGCGCCCGCGACTGGGTGAGCGCCGTGAGCCACGATCTGTTGTTCCACAGCTTGTTGATCCGGTTTCACGGAAGCAAGCGGCTGGAGGCCTTCCACCAGAAGTTGCTCGGTGAACTGCGCATGGGTATGGTGCTGGTCGACCGTCGGCATGATGACCCGGGCATGCTGATCCCCGTGCATCGCAGGTTGTACCAGTTGCTCACGGCGGGCAAGTTGAAGGAGTGCGCGACCGTGCTCGCCCGACACCTTGACGATTCCGAGGCCAGACTGGCCAAGGTCATGGACAGGCACGCGAGTGCCGAGGCCGGCCAACGTCCTGCCCGGGGAACCAGCTTGCGCAGTCCCAAAGTTGTGGCCGAAAACCTTCGCTAAGGAGAGCCCCATGGAGCGCCCGGTGAGTGTGAGATTGACTGATCCAGCCTTTGCGGCTTTCGCTTGCGGACTCTGTCTCACCTGGCTGTTGTTCGCGAGCAGACCGGTCGCGGCCCAGGTCGTCACCGCCTCCGTTCAAGGCCGCGTCTACGACGCCACCGGGGCCGCGCTTTCGCAAGCCGAGATCACAGCGCTGAATGATGCGACCGGCCTGAGTCGCAAAGTCACCGCCAGCGCTACCGGCGACTACCAGATTACCCTGCTGCCTCCGGGGGACTACACCGTGACCGCGGAGAAGGTTGGTTTCCAGAAGTCAGCCAAGAAGATTCACCTGGAAGTAGGCGGGGCCCCCAATCTCGATTTCAGCCTGGCCGTCGGCCAGATCACGCAGCAAGTCGCCGTGCAGGATGTGGGCGAGGTGGCCGAGCCTACCCGCAGCATGGTCAGCTCCGTGATTGACACCCAGCAGATTCAGTCCCTGCCCAGCAACGGGCGCGAGTTCGTAGATTTCGCCCTGTTGTCTCCGGGAGTTACCATCGGCAACACTACCTCGGGGAGCACGGATGTTATCGTGGAGCCGGTCACCAAGCTTTCTTTCGCGGGACAGAATATTCACTTCAACTTCATCGCGGTCGATGGTGCGGATGACATCTCAACCGCTTCTGGCATCCAGCGTGGTACCCCGCCCCAGGATTCCGTTCAAGAGTTCCGCGTGATCAACACCGACTACACAACCGAGTTTGGACGAGCCACCGCCGGAATCTTGAACATCGTCACTCGGAGTGGCACCAATCACTTCCACGGCTCGGCCTACGAATATTTCCGCAACGATGCGCTGGATGCGGTCAGCGTTCTGTCAGCCCCCGGCTTCCACGTGCTCCGGCAGAACCAGTTTGGCGTCGCCATGGGCGGGCCGATCCAGAAAGACAGGACGTTCCTCTTCGCCAACTATGAAGGGCAGAGGCGTGCCGAATCGCCCACCTACAACTCCGCGGTTCTGACCAATATCGATGCCATTAACAACGTGAAGGCATCGTTCTATGGTCTGCCCCCCGAGAATCTGTTCGTGCTCCGGGATGGGAACACTGATAACGGGTTCATACGCGTCGATGAAAACCTCAATGCCAAGAACTACCTGTACGCACGCTATTTCATCAATGACGATCGGCTCACCAACCAATCCCCTTTGAACAATGGCTTCGACCTACCTTCGGCGTTCAAGAACAACTTTATCCGTGACCAGTCAGTGGCAGGCGGCCTGACGTCGACGTTCTCACCCTCCTGGGTCAACGAACTGCGCATGCAGTATGCGCATCGGACCTTTGATTTTCCCGTCGTGTCGACTCAGCCCCATCTCGAGGTCGCCAATACTTTTGCGGTGGGCGTCAACCGGGGCAATCCTGACATCTATCGCGAGGGACGGTTCGAGCTGGTCGACAACGCAACCCACAACATTTCCAGCCACACGGTCAGCTTTGGCGGCGACTTCAACCGGGTTTCGACTTACGAATCGTTCCCGCTGTTCTATCCGTTTGAGGCGGACTTCGCCAGCTTGCCCGCTTTTCTCGGTACCGACGGCGCTGCGTGCGGTCCAAACACGGTATGTCCGGATCCGTTTGTCATCTTCTTCCAGCGCTTTAGCACCACGACGACGCCGCTCTTCACCGAAGACGCGTTGGCTGGAGGCAACGCAATTTATCAGGGTGGCCCAATTCCGCAAAACATCCGGCAGCAGTCCTCGGCGACTCTGGACCATACTTACACGGGTTTCTATGTGCAGGATAAGTGGAATATGTCCCATGCCCTGACACTCAACGCAGGTGTGCGTTGGGAGTTTGAAACCTGGCCGTCGCATGTGTTGAACACGCAATGGAAGAATGTAGACCCTCGCCTGGGACTGGCGTATAGCTTCGGTACGTCACGCAACGTGGTGTTTCGCGCCGGCTTTGGACTGTTTCACGGGATCATTCCGTCACCCCTGCTGATGTGTCAAGCGCCCTCGTGCGGCGGTTTGGCGACGTATCCCGGGCGTTCGTTCGAAAATGGATTGAACGCGAATACGGGTCTGTTCAGTTTTGCCAGCTCTCCTTTCATCAACTTTCTCGGTCTCAACGCGCTGCTCTCGCCGGCTGCGACCTATCCTAACGGAACCCCGGCGCCTTTCTGCCCCGACGGCACACTGGCCAGTTGCGGCTTCCTGCAGGACGCGACCATTGTCCGCTTCGACCAGAACAGCCAGAATCCTTACGGCATCCAGACCAGTGCTTCGCTAGAGTTCCAGCCCTTCAAGGACACCGTGCTCAACGTTTCAGGCATTTACCTGCGTGGCGTACACCTGGGCAGCTTCTTCAATGTGAACCAACCCAACCCCAGCGGGACTGTCTTCGTACACGACTCTAAGGGAGGCACCGCCTGCAAGAACGTCTACTTTGACTTTGTCACTCCCATCCCACCGAATCCCATCACCCCACCCAATTGCACGCCGTATCCGGCGGCCATGGTCATCCCCAACGTACCCCATATCGCCGGAGTTCCGGGATTCCGCGATCCGCAATACAGTGTATTTTTTGAGGCCGCTTCCAGATGGGATTCCGTCTACAGCGGCCTGCTCGTCACGCTCAACAAGCGCTTTTCCCACAACTTCTCTTACAACATCAGCTACACCTATTCCCATTCGATCGACAACGGGCCCAACCCGAGCTTCGTCCTCATTCCCCAGGACAGTGGGAACTTCCGCCAGGAGAGGGCCAGTTCCGCCGACGACACTCGTCATCGCTTCGTGGGCAATGCCATCTTTTCCAGTCCAGCGGACTGGAACCTGCTCGTGCGCAACTTTACCTTCAGCCTCATCCTGACTTTGCAATCGCCGCAGTACTTCACCAAGTACGCGGGCTTTGACGCAAACGGCGACGTCTTCGGCAACAACGATCGCGTGGGTAGCGAGGCCCGCAACACGTTCAAGGGAGATTCCCTCCAGACGTTGGATGTGCGCCTCGAACGAACTTTCCCCATAAAGGAGCGCCTGAGACTGCAGCTCATGGCAGAAGCCTATAACCTGCTGAACACCGTCAACGTCCGCTACTTCAATACGACCTACGGCGCGGCCGACTTCTGTAACACCACGACGGGCGCAGCCGCGCCTGGCTGTTTCGGCGCGCCTCAGTTGTACCGCGAAGGCTCGCCGAACTCTTTGTACGGAACCCCTAGCGCCGTATTCAACCCCCGACAGCTACAGTTCGTGGCGCGTCTAAGCTGGTGAGAATCGAAAGGGGGAGAAAGACGAAGTATGCGATTTGGTATCTACTGCGAAATGCAGACGCCTGCCGGAAAGTCGCACTACGAGCTGACCTGGGAGATCATGCGGCAGATCGAACATGCCGACGAAGTGGGGTTCGATGTGTATTCCGTGATCGACCACCATTTCTTCCCGAAGTTTTCCATCTCCGCGAACCCTCTGGCCATGTTCGCGGCGGCGGCCCAGCGCACCAAGCGGATCCGCTTTCGCACTGCCCTGCTCACCCTTCCTCTCGAAAACCCGATGCGGTTGGCGGGGATGATCGCAGAAACCGACATCCTCACCCAGGGTCGGCTGGAGTGCGGCCTGGGCCGGGGACATGCCTGGCTGTTTGGCCCATCGGCATTACCCTTGGAGGAGAGCCGCCCTCGTTACAACGAGGCCATTGACATTCTCGAACTCGCCTTCACCCGGGAGAAGTTCTCCTATGACGGGCACTACTACAAGGTGAAGGATGTCAGTGTGGTGCCACGTCCTGTGCAGAAACCGCATCCTAAGTTCTACACCGGCGGGACCAGCGACATCACCTACCAGATGGCGGGCGAGAAAGGCTGGGGTGTGTTCGTGCCACCGCTGTTGCCTTGGTCTGTGCTGGAGGCACCGCTCGGAATTTACAAGAAGGCCTGCGCCGAACACGGGCACTCGCCAGACATTGTTTACATCCGCCCGGTATACATCGACACAGACGAGAAAACCATCCGCCGTGAAGTGGAGCAGGCGCTGCACAATTTCCTGACTTTCAACGCGTCGCCCGTTGAGTCCCTGCAGGACGAACAGATGAAGGCGGAGTTGCGCGCCAAAGGCTATGGCTTCTACGCCAGCGGCGCGCTCGAGTCTCTCACCCGACTGGCCTACGATGAGATCGTGGACCAGGAGATCGGCTTTATCGGGACACCTGAGAAAGTCATTCGCCAAGTCGAGGCCTTGCGGACCAAGGGCGGCATCGGTGAACTCGCCATCGTTTCCAATTTCGGCGGACTCGAGCATTGGAAGAGCATCAAGACCCAGCACCTGTTTGCCAAGCATGTGATGCCGGCTTTCCGGCAGGAAGCGGGCGAACTAGCTGCCGACTAGAGTTTGCAAGGCACTCCCCCAAGGCGCAGTACGTTGATCCCATGGCGACCAATGTAGCAGCGGCCAATCCCGCAACCGTCTTCGCGCCCCTGGGTGCAAGACGGCTGCTGGTTTTCGGCGGCATCGCTCTGGTCGCTGCGGGCATGCTGTTCGGCGACATCTTCGCAGTCTTCGTTCTTCACCAGAATGCCGGGCAGACCGGGGAAACCCTGCTCACTGCCACCCAGGCGGTCTCCGCCGGTAACTCGCTGGCGGTCCGGGAACTGTTCGCACACATCGGTGGGCTTCTGGAGGATCACGGTACGAAAGAGGATACCCATGTCCACATGACCGACGTGGGGTATCTCGCTCTGCTGCTGGCGCTCCTCCAGCCCTATGTCGCGCTTTCCCCAAAGCACAAAAAACTGCTCGCCAGTCTGATCCTGGCCGCTGGGGTGCTGCTGCCGGTTGGTATTTTTCTGATTCACTACGTGGGCCTCGCGTACAGCCCTTTACCCGTGATCGGCTGGGCCAGCGTGCTTGCGGATTCCGCCGGGGCTTTGCTGATCGTGGTCCTGCTCATCGAGGCCGGAGGCCTGTGGAAGCACTTCCGCGGCGCTGCCGTCGCCAGCGAACCTCAATTGCCACGAGACCGCAGTTGGGAGCGGCGGATCCTGCTGAGCGGAGGAACCTGGCTGGTGCTCTTAGGATTCCTGTACGGGGCGTGGTACGCGGGAATCGACCTCTACCGGCACGAGGCCCGGGAAACCGAGATCCTGAAATCCATGCTGCGCGGCGCGGTGAGTGCGCAGGGGGGTAGCGTTATGGCCGTGGCGGACTACGGCTCGCTGGCAGCGGAACGCGCGGTCAAGATTGCAGCGCACGCGCACATCATCGAGTTCGGATTGCTGGCGATCCTTCTTTCCTTTGTGCAGCCGTATGTCTATCTGAGCGAGAAGTGGAGGCGGCGCTGGGTGTACGTGCTGCTGGCGGGGTCGGTGATGCTGCCAGTGTTCGTGTTACTCGAGGTGAAACTCGGGCTGGTTGCGGGAGGGATCGCCGATGCCGGCGGTCTTCTCGTCATCATTGCCTTGATGGGAATGCTGGTTGGGATGTTGCGCTACACTGGCAAGCTGGATGCGGACGTGGCACCATGAGCCCATCGAGAAAGCTCCTGGTCTTTGGGGGAGTCAGCCTGGCTGCGCTTGGCATGTTGTACGGCCTGCACTACGCGGTCTTTGTTGAGCACCAGACCCTCAACCAGATGGGCACTTCGCTGGCCCAGGCTTTTGGCCAAGCGGCGGAACGGCGCATGCCTGAAGCGGAGTCCTCGGTGGGAACATACGCAGCCACCAAATACAACTACGTACGCCAAGTGGACGTTCACTCGCATTGGATCGGTTTGGCCATGCTCCTGATCATCCTCGGGGTGGCGTTTGATAGTGTGGCCTTCGTTGAGCCGGTTCGCCTGTGGATGGCGGGTGCCTTGTTGGTCGGGTCCGTATGTTTCCCGCTGGGGGTGATCCTGCAGACGTTTACCCACGGTGCTGCGTTTGCCTCCGGGCTGGCCATTGGCGGATCCGCTCTGGTCACAATTTCACTGGCTGGCGTGGCCTGGGGTTTCGGCCGGAAAATGGCTTAGCGAAGGCCGACCCTCGCCCTTCCACTATGCTCAGGGGCAGGCAAGCCGGCAACACGCCGAGGCCACAGAAGAGCGAGCCGCTTTGACGGCTCCGATCCGGGGGAAAAGGAGTGTATCCGCGACCCTTTCATTATCATCGTGCCGGCAGCCTCGAGCAGGCGGCGACCATGCTGGCTCAACTCGGAGAGGAAGCAAAGTTGCTGGCCGGGGGGCAGAGCCTGATTCCACTGATGAAGCTCCGCTTCGCCAGTCCGAAGCACCTGGTGGATCTGAATTATGTGCCCGGCGCCTCCTATATTAAGGAGGAGGACGATGTGCTGCTTCTTGGGGCGTTGACCCGTCACGCCAGCATCGAACACTCGCCTCTCGCCGGGAGAATACCCATTCTCCATGATTGCGCTGCCGGGATTGCAGATGTTCAGGTCCGCAACCGGGGAACCATCGGCGGGTCGCTGGCGGAAGCGGATCCAAGTGGAGACTGGGCAGTCGCTCTTCTAACCCAGACTACGGAAGTGCGCTGCCTGGGAACCAAGGGGTCACGCAGCGTGCCACTCTGGGAGTTCATCAAGGACGCCTATACAACGGTGCTGCAGCCTGACGAAATCGTGCGCGAAATCGCCGTGAAGATTCCTTCGCGAGGAAGTGGCAGCGCCTACCTGGCATTCAAACGCAGCGCTCCGGTCTATCCCACAGCCAGCGCCGCGGTGCAACTCAGCTTGGAGGCCGGTGTCTGTAAGGAAGTGGCGATCGTGCTGGGGTGCGTAGGCCTCACTCCGGTCAGAGTCCGGGCGGCGGAAGACGCGCTGCGGGGAAATTCGGTGGATGCCAAGGCCATCGGCACCGCCATGGAAGCAGCCCATGCGGCGGCCGACCCGCAACCGGACATGCGCGGTTCAGCGGAATACAAGCGTACCCTGGTCGCAGCACTGGTGAGGCGGGCCATCGAGGCCGCGTCGCTTCGGGCACGCGGAGAACGAGTCGAGGTTAGCCACATCTATGCCTGAAATCTTTGAAAACGTCGCTCTCCAGTTGAAGGTCAATGGCAGGCATTATTCTGTCGCGGTCGAACCGCGCACGCTGCTCGTCGAACTTTTGCGCGAGACGCTCGATCTCACCGGCACGCACGTGGGTTGCGACACCAGTTACTGCGGTGCGTGCACGGTGTTAATGAATGGAGCGGCGGTAAAATCGTGCACCGTGTTGGCGGTCCAGGCGGACGGGGCTGAGATTCTTACCGTCGAAGGGTTGGAGAAAGACGGCCAACTGCATCCCATCCAGAAGGCGTTTGGTGATGCTTACGGCCTGCAGTGTGGATATTGCACTCCAGGATTGATGCTTTCCGCCTACCAGTTGCTGGCACGGACGCAGGAGCCGACGGAAGAGGAGATCCGCAAGGCCATCGCCGGCAACACCTGCCGATGCACCGGATACCAGAACGTGTTCAAGGCGATCGAATGGGCGGGACGGAGCTTGAGAGGCGGATAGCCATGGCGATCAAGTTTGGTGGCAGCTTCGAGGTGGGGCGGCAACCGGAAGAGGTGTACCAGTTCCTGACCAACCCCAGCAAATTCGCACCGCTGCTCCCCGACTTTCAGGGAGTGACGGTCCAGGATCCGGAACACTTCACGGTGAAGGTGAACGTTGGGATTTCCTACATCAAGGGCACAGCCGAAGTGAAGATCTATCTGTCCGAGACAGAGTCTCCCAAGCGGGCGCAATATAAAGGACAGGGGAGCATGGCAGGAGGCACGGTCAGCATGGTTGCCGGTTTTGATCTGACGCCGGCGGCTACCGGTACGCGGGTCGCCTGGCAGGGTGAGGCACAGGTTTTTGGGCGTCTGACCTCGGTTGCCGGCGGCCTGTTGGAACCGCTCGGCAAGAAGCAGGTGCAAAAACTGATCGACGGTTTGCAGGCAGCTTTGCAGTAAGGGGTGAGAAATAGCGTGAGCGAAGCCGAGAACGAGACCTGGGTCGGCAAGGCGGTGCCGCGCAAGGAGGAGAACCGCCTGCTGCGGGGCCGCGGCAAATTTGCGGACGACCTGAAATTTCGCGAGATGCTCTATCTGCGCTTTGTGCGTTCGCCCTACGCGCACGCGAAAATCACGAGCGTTGACACCTCCGAAGCGGAGAAGATGCCCGGCGTGGTCTGCGCCGTGACGGGCGCGGAGCTGGTCTCCCAGACACAGCCGTTTATCGAGATCGGCCCCGATGCCGCGGCCAGAATTCGTGACTTTCCTCTGGCTGTGAGCAAGGTGCGCTTCCAGGGTGAACCGGTCGCCGCCGTGGTGGCCGAGTCGCCGGCCTTGGCCGACGACGCCGCCGAGTCCGTCCGCGTCGAATATGAGCCGCTCGAACCTGTCGTGGAGGCGGAACAGGCGCTCACCGACGCGAGCATCCTGCATGACGAAGCGGGAACGAATAAGGTTTGGAACGGCGTCTTTGAGTATGGCGACGTGGCCGGGGCTTTCCGTGAGGCCGCTTCCATTGTCACCATCGACCGCATGCATTTCCATCGCTTCAGCAGCACACCGCTCGAGAATAACGTAATCATCGGGCAGTGGGACCTGAAGGATGATCGCATCTACTACTGGTGCAACAATTCGTTTCCCTCCTTCGCCATCCAGTTTCTGGCGGCGCACCTCAACGTTCACATCGACCGCATCCGGGTGCAGACCGAAGACATCGGCGGCAGCTTCGGTATTAAGATCACCAGCTACCCACAGATGGCCGTGTGCGCGCTGGCCTCAAAAAAGGCCGGGGGCCGGCCGATCAAGTGGGTGGAGACGCGCTCCGAACATATGACATCCAGCGCCCACGGGAACGAGCGCACCTTCCGCGACACGCGGGTTGCGCTCGACAAGGACGGCGTGATCACCGCGATTACTTCGCACCACATCGATGACTGCGGGGCTTACCCGCGTTACGAGCCTCTGGGATGCGTGATCTGGTCGCAGGTCTTCCCGGGCGTGTACCGCTTCCGCAATGCGCGCATCGACTTTACCCAGGCGGTGACCAACAAGTGCCCGGTGGGACCCAATCGCGGCTATTCGCGCATGCAGCATCTCTGGTTCCTGGAGCGCGTGGTCGATATTTGCGCGCATGAGTTGTGCATTCCCGCCGACGAGATGCGCTTGCGCAACTACATTCGCCCGGAAGAGTTTCCCTACACCACGCCCAACGGGTGCGTGTACGACTCCGGCAACTATCCCGAAATGCTCGAGATCGCCAAGAAGCTGATCGGCTGGGCTGAGTGGAAGAGAGTGCAGGCAGATGGCCAGAAACAGGGACGGCTGATCGGCATCGGCATCGGCACCACGCTCGACTCCGGGACGAACAACTTCGGGCAGGCGCAGATCGTGAACCCGGGTGCGCCCTTCTCCGGAAATTCCCAGGGCGCGAACTGCAAGCTCGACATCTACGGAGAGGTGGTCGTGGCCGTCGGATCATGCCCGCAGGGCCAGGGGCACGAGACGACCGCGGCGCAGGTCGTCGCTGACGTGCTGAACATTTCCCCCGATCTGATAACGGTGCGCACCGGATTCGACACGGAGCGCAACGTGCACACCGGATTCTCGGGAACGTACGCCAGCCAGTTTGCGGTCTCGGGCCTGTCGGCGGTTCACGGCGCGGCGCAGAAACTCAAGGGCGAAATGAAGCGGCTGGCTGCATTTGTCCTCGACAGCCAGCAGGAGGACCTGGAATTCGGCATGGGCGCGCAGGGCCCGGAGGTGCGTTCGAAGTCGAACGGCAAGTCGATTAACTACTGGGGACTGGCGAACATCGTGAATGTCAACAGCGCCATACTGCCGGCGGAGTTACACGAAATCACGCTCAATTGCCGCTACGTCTGGCGCGCGCCGTTCAAAGTGCCGGATAAGCAAAAGAAGTACGGCAATCTCACGCTGACGTATGCGTCGCAGTTGCACATGGCGGTGGTGGAGGTCGACCGGGAGACTTTCATTCCCAGGATCCTCGACTATGTTGCCGTGGACGATTGCGGCAAGGTCATCAATCCTCCCATCGTGGAGGGACAGGTCTACGGCGCGACCGCCCACGGCATTGGCGCGGCTTTGCTGGAGAATTGTGTTTACGATGAAGTGGGCAACATGTTGACCAGCACGTTCAGCGACTACACGCCCATCACGGCGGTCAACATGCCCCGCGTGAAGTACGGGCACATCGAGACACCGTCGCCACACAGCTACAGCGGAGCCAAGGGCATGGGCGAAGGCGGGGCCGCACCGTTGCATACCATCTCAGCCGCGCTGCAGGACGCGCTGTTTGACAAAGGCGTGTTCATCGCGGATTCGTTCAACAACCCGGACCGTCTTTTCCGGGCGTTGAAGGGCGAGATTTATCGCGTGGATAAGTCGGTCAAAGTGGAGCGGAGGGTTGCTTGACTGCCGGCATGAAGCGGGTTTGCATCATCGGATGTGGAGCGATTGGAAGCCTGTATGCCGCACACCTCGCCCGCGTGGCAGAAGTCTGGGCCCTGGTGCGGCGAAGCGAGCATGCCGAGGCCTTGAATCGGGAAGGGCTGCGGGTCAGCGGGACACACAACTTCTCGGTCCGGTTGCAAGCCACGACCAAGACTGCCGACTTGCCCGAGTGCGACCTGGGCATCGTCGCCACCAAGGCGACGCAGGTCGAGGAATCGATCACTGAGGCGGGGAAACGATTGGACCGAGGTGCAGTGCTCTCCGCCCAGAATGGCCTGGGTAGCGAAGAGATCATTGCGCAGCACACGCGAGGCTACGTAATTCGCGGCACGACATTCATGAGCGGTACTCGGCACAGCGACACCCATGTCCAGTACGAACTGGACACGGCCACCTGGCTAGGACCGTTTGAACCCCGCCGTACCCCACTTGCGGTGGTGCAAGAGGCTGCAGAACTGATGGTAGCGGGCGGATTGAGGGCGGAGGCGCTCGAAGATGCGCGTCCGGCGCAGTGGTCGAAGCTCATCTTTAACGCTTCGGTGAACGGAGTGTCGGCGCTGACCGGCCTGCCACATTCGCCGCACTTCGCCGCAGAGGACCGTTTCGACGATCTCGGTCACCTGTTGCATGCGCTGATCGAGGAAGGGAAGCAGGTAGCGGCGGCGATTGGTGTCCGTTTGCACGACGATCCGTGGGAGATGAACAAGATCGGCGCGCTGACCAACCATCCTCCTTCGATGTTGTATGACGTGCGTCACCAGGTGCCGACCGAAGTGGAGTTTCTAAGTGGAGCGATCGCGCGCGAAGCGCAGCGGGTGGCGGTTGCGGCGCCCCTGCACACGGCGGTTTACCGGCTGATCCGGGGGAAAGAAGAGGGTTGGACATTCAAGGATGAAAACCAGCCGCTCGTCGCTCTGGAGAGGAGAAGCAATTGAGGAAGGACCAGCCGTGCTAGGCTGGTTTTCCTTCGTGCTCCCCGGTGTTCTGTGGTCCAGAAGGTTGTCACGACCAAGGACACGAGGGGGGCCTCCCGGCGACGAGTTGGTTACCAAGTTCCATCTCACGAGGAAGCATCATGATTTGGCCTGTCGATGAGGTAAAGCTGAACCGGGTGCGGTCGCTTATGCAAGATCAGGAGATAAGCGCGCTGGTGGTGCGCGCGCCCGACAATGTCCTATATCTCACTAACTACTGGTGCATGAAGGGATATGACGCGGTCGTGTTCCCCCGGGCAGGGAATCCGACCCTCATCGTGCTGGAACCCCAGTTGGCGGACGCCACGAGAAACGCGTGGACTTCGGATCTGTTGCTGTTTAAGGGCTATGACGAGCAGGATCCCCGCCCGCCGCAGTATCGCGCTCTGGATCGCACCCTGGAGACTCTGAAGAAGAGGGGCTTGACCGACAAGATTGCGGTGGAACTGAACATGGGCACGCAGAGCGCCGATCGCATGGTAGGTGAGCCGACCACGCCGACGCAGAATTACTTCGATGCCTTCCGTAAGATTTCGGGGCAGGTGGTCGACGCCACACCGCTATTGAACGAAGCACGCGCCATAAAGACCAGCCAGGAGATTGAGCGTATGCGCCTGGCCAATGAACTGGCGGCGCTCGCCATGGAGTACACGCGTGAACACATGCGGCCGGGCATGAAGGAAAGTGAAGTCGGCGGCATGTATGAAGGCTTCGTGCACGGGCTGGGCGTGGGATACAAGGGGAAGGTGGAAATGGCGCGGGCCTTCACTTTGGTCTGGTCAGGGAAGGGAATTGCGACGTTCACTGCCACGGGGGATCGCCCCGTCCAGAAGAACGAGCCGACCCTGTTCGAGATCTGGGTGTGCGCCGACGGCTACTGGACGGACCTCACCAAGAACGCCTGTCCCGGGGATCTCACACCGGAATATCACAAGCTGCTCGATCTTCTGTTAAAGGTGTTCGGAGAGGCGGTTTGCCATGCGAAGGATGGCGCCGATTTTCCCGGCCTCGACCGGCTCATCCGGGCTCGTATCGCCGAAGGTGGATATCCGGGGCAGCCATCCCATCCCATTTGCCACGGGGTGGGTGCGCGGGCCCACGAGCCCCCGTATGCGCACCAGGCGGGCACGGGCACCATGAAGAAGGGCATGGTGCTGGCCATCGAACCTGGCATCTATTGGCAAGGCGGCGGGGGCTTGCGACTGGAGGATGACTTCCTGCTGACGGAAAACGGCAACGAGAAGCTCTGTACCGATCCTGATGATTTCCGCTTGGTGCAGCGAAACTGAAAAATCGAGGGGGTGGTCGAAGTTTTGACGCCGACAAGCAAAGAACGGAAGACGAACCTTGATCCCAGCGTCGTAGATCGCATCCTTGCCGGCGTAAACGAGCAGGAGATCGTCGACATGGCTTGCCAGGTTATCAACATTCCCAGCGCGACGGGAGAAGAGCTGCAGATGGCCGAATGCATGCGGCACGCTCTCGAACAGCTTGGTCTTCAGGTCACCTGGCAAGAGGTGGAAGAAGGTCGCGCCAACGTGGTCGGACGCTGGCCTGGAGCGGGCGGTGGCAAGAACCTGATGTTCAACGGTCACCTGGACACCTCGAATACCGGCAACGAAGAATTCCTCACCGGAATCGGGTACAAGCCGAAGGCTACAGTCCGCGATGGTTTTCTCTATGGGCTGGGCGCCTACAACATGAAGGGCGCCCTGGTGTGCTACACGCAGGCCGTGAAGGCGTTGCAGCGGGCGGGCGTGCGGCTGAAAGGGGATGTGATTGTCGCTGCCGTAGCCGGAGAGATTGAAAAGACACAATGGGGCGAATTCCAGGGGAAACAGTACCGCGGCTACGGTTGCGGCACGCATTACCTTGTGAACCACGGCGTGTTGCCGGACATGTGCATCTTGGGAGAGCCTACGGACTCTCACCTGGTGCTCGAACACTTTGGTTCCATGTGGGTGCGCATCAGTTGCACAGGGATCTACGTGCACACGGCATTTTGCGAAGGGCGCGAGGAGATGAACTCCATCCGACGGATGCACCAGCTGATGCAGCCGATTATGCGGTGGATTGCCGTGTGGGAGAAGAAGGCATCTTATGGCGGCAAGAAGGCGATCGTGAACTTGGGCGGCATCCGGGGTGGGCATGCGTGGCGCGCCAGTCGCACGCCAGAAAAAACGGACCTCTTCCTCGATGTGCGGGTTCCGCCCACGATCCCCCTGAGCGAGGCGCGGCGGGAAATCCAGCAGGTCTTTCTCGAACTCGAACACCAGCATCCCGACTGGGGAATGGAGTTCGAGACCTATGTTTCGGTGCCGGGTGCGCGTATCGATGAGCAGCACGAACTGGTGCAAGCCCTTGTCGTCAACCATGAACGCATCATGGGCAAGCCGCCGGAGCGGGAGGTGGTGACCTGGTGCTCGGATGCGAGCGTGCTCAGCCGCTACGGAATCGAAACCATAAACTACGGTCCCTCCAGTGGGCCGCGGGACAAAGACGGGGAGAAGGTCAGGATCCAGACGCTGGTTGAGATTACCAAGGTGTATGCGTTGACGGCTGCGGAAATCTGCGGTCGGGTGTAGCCCGGTCCGATTTGCAATGAGGGAAGATTTGCCGAGCCAGAAGGAAATCGAACGGCGTTACGGCAACCTCCGCTCCCGCATGGAGAAGGAAGGTCTCGACGCGCTGCTGGTCTGCGGGAACCAGTATGCCGGCTTTGAAGGCGCCGTCTTCTACATGTCGGGCTTCGAGATCGTGCACCGGTATGTGTACCTGCTTTTCCCGCTTGTCGGCGAGCCTACGCTTGTCTTCCCGCGCGAGGCCCGGTGGATCGGCGACAAGATCAAGCC
The DNA here is from genome assembly GCA_035623795.1 of Terriglobales bacterium. Lineage (GTDB taxonomy): Bacteria > Acidobacteriota > Terriglobia > Terriglobales > Acidobacteriaceae > DASPST01. The sequence continues at coordinate 32,288 of DASPST010000075.1, read as the reverse complement.
ATGGGTGAGGGACCAGGTTTGGCCGGATGTTCCTGGGCACTGGATCCGAGAGCGGGCCGAAGACCGCAAGTGGAAGCGTCTGGGTGTGTACGGCATGAACTTCGTCATGGCAGTCGGCGATTACCGCGAGTTGGCACCAGGGTCATTCGAGCTGGTTCCCTTCGACGCACAGTTCGACATGGCACGCGCGGTTAAGAGCGAGGAGGAACTGGCCGAGGTTCGCGATGCCATGGACATCATTCTCGACGGCTTCTGGGCGTTGGTCGAAGCGTACGAACCGGGAAGGACCGAAGCCGAGATCATGGCCCCGGCCGTCGAACGCTTCTTCGCGCGCGGAGCCGGTCCTCGCATGATGAACATCTTGCTCTCCGGTTCCCAGGGCGAGGCCAACGCCTTCTTCAAGGTTCCCGGCCACCGCGTGGTAGCAGCCGACGACCTGTTGCTGTATTCACTGGAAATCACCGGGGCGGGCGGCTATTGGGTGGAATTCTCGAGGCCCTTGTTGCGCGGCAGGCCGAGCGACACGACACGGCGCATGGCCGATGCCTATCCGGCCGCCCTGGAAGCGGCGCGGAAACTCATGCGCACTGGCGAACTGGCCAGCAACGTGCATCGTGCCGTTGCGGAGGCCTTCGCCAAACACGGCTTCTCCCTCGGACACCTCTCGGGACATTCCATTGGCACCACCATGATTGAGTACCCAGCGATCGGCGCGCAGAGCGATGTCCGGCTGGAAGAGAATATGGTCTTTTCGCTTCATCCCCAGGTCGTCGACCAGGACGGGAAGGTGTGTCTCTACACCCAGGACACCTACTGCATCCGCCAGGCTGAGGGCGAATGCCTCGCCGATGTGCCGTGGCAATTCTTCACCGGTAAGGAAACTCGCGCCGGGGTGGTGCGATGAAGGTCTGCATCGTGGGCTGCGGCGCGGTTGGCAGCCTGTTCGCCGCGCACCTTGCCCGCGCGGGCGAGGCGGAAGTCTGGGCGTACGACGTCTGGAAGGAGCACGTCGAGGCGATTCGTAAGACGGGATTGAGAATTTCCGGAGCCGCCGAGTTCACGACCAAACTCAACGTTACCAGCGATCCGAAGCAACTGCCGTCCTGTGACTTCGGCATCGTGGCCACCAAAGCGATCCACACGAGCAACGCGATCGCGCAGACGGCGCACGTCTTCAGTGAAAATGCAGCCGTGTGTTCTGTCCAGAACGGCGTGGGCAATGAAGAAATCCTGGCCGAACACGTGAGAGAAGTCATCCGCGGTACGACATTTCCGGCCGGCCATCCCATCGCTCCGGGCCATGTCGGATACGACATCAAGGGCGATACCTGGATTGGTCCTTTCGAACCGAGACCAACGCCGATGAGCAAGGTGGAAGAACTGGCGGGATTGCTGACCCGCGCGGGCATGAAAACGATCGCTTTGGCGGATGCGCGCGGAGCGCAATGGACCAAACTCATCTTCAACGCTGCCACCAATCCGGTAGGCGGGCTCACGCTTCTGCATCACGGCGCTGCAGCTCGCTTTGCTCCGACTGCGAGATTGTTCGAGGACTTGATCGCCGAGGGTGAGGCTGTTGCCCGCGCGCTCGGCATCAGCCTGCACGGCGATCCGCGAGACCTCGTGCACAAAGGTGCGGATGCCCCAGGACGCCACCGGGCGAGCATGCTGCAAGATGTTCTGGCCCGCCGCTCGACGGAAGTCGATTTCATGAATGGTGCCATCGTGCGCTGGGGGGAAAACTCAGGTGTTCCCACTCCTCTGAATCGTGCCGCGTGGGAGTTGATCAAGGGGCTTGAGCATTCCTGGACCGATCCGGACTGAGACCCCCGAAAGAATGAGGATTCATGACCCTTCCTTTCAACATCGGTGTGCTGCAACTCAGCATGGAGCCGGTGCGCGAGACACTGGCGATGGCTGAGGCTTGCGAAACGGCCGGCTTCGATACGTTCTGGATTGCAGAGGCCTACCCCTGGTGGCGCAAACATTCGTTTGAAGCGCGCTCCTCCACGGCGATTCTCGCCGTAATTGCTAGCCGGACCAAGCGGATCCAGCTCGGCTGGGGAATCATCTCGCCGTACACGCGGCATCCCGTGCAGATCGCCATGGAAGCGCGCGTGATGCAGGATCTGGCGGGCCAACGGTTCCTGCTGGGTCTGGGCGCCTCCAAGATCTTCATGAAGGAGATTGGTGAGGGCGAAGGGGAGAAGATCGGCCCGGCGAGGGTGATGCGGGAGAGCATCGAGATTGTCCGGGGAGTGCTGCAAGGCGATGCGTTTCAGTACCGGGGAAAAGTGTTTCAAGCGAACGTGCCTGCGCTCAAGACAGACGCGTACGCGCCGCGTGACATTCCACCACTGTATGTGGCCGCGACCGGGCCGGTGCTGCAGAAGATGGCAGGCTCTATCGGCGACGGGCTCCTTACCGCCAGCATCACTACGCCGGCGTTCGTCCGTTACTCGCGTCAGAACATGGAAGAGGGCGCTCGCCAGGCCGGGAAGGATCCGGATCGGCTGATTCTTGGGTCGGTCATCGTGGGGAGTATCGGCCACGATTCGGCTGCGGGCAAGAAAGGAGCCCGCGAGCAGGCAGCGATGTACCTGGCCAACAAGGTGCAGAACATCAGAGGCTCGGCCGACGTGCTGCTGGAAAGCGCAGGCCTGACCTTCGCGGAACTGCAGCCCATTGCGCATGCGATGGAGGAAGGCGGCCGCGAAGCAGCGGCCAAGGCGGTGACCGACGAGATTCTAGGCAAAGTGTGCGCTATCGCAGGCACGCCCGAAGAATGCGTTCAGAGGATCGAGGAGTATCGTGCCGCTGGCTGTACCCACGTCATGCTGGAAATCTGGGGCGACGATCGCACCGGGCAAGCCCGGCTCTTTGGGGAGGCGGTGTTGCCTCACTTCGGGAAGTGAGCGTATCGCAGGTATAGCTGTCAGCTACTAGCTCTAGGAGGACGGGATATCCCAGCCAGGTTTTCAAGAATATTGGCTGCGTTTCCACGGAGTCGAGGCTTTTTGTGGGACTTGACCGGAAAGAGCCCGGTCTAAGTGAAGGTCCTCTCGTAGGGCGGTGCGTAACCCTTTTCGCAGTCGCCATCAAGGTTTCGGCGGTGCGCTAACTTCTGCGACGATTTGGCGAAACTCCTCGTCAGTCACCAATCCACGCTTTGCGATCGCCCGCTTTTTTACCATAGCCAGGATGGGAGCGCGTTGCTCGGACGTGACCGCGAGTTGCAATTCCTTGGCCTTAAGCTCAATGCTGTCGAGTCCACTCTTCTTGCCCAACACGATACGGCGCTCCGCGGTCACCAGTTCGGAAGAATAGGGCTCGATGGCTTCCGGGATGTGAAACTGGCTGGCGACGGCGCCACTTTCTCGCATAAAGAGATTCTCACCCACAATGGGTTTCCAGGCTTCGAGCTTGTAGCCGCTGGCCCTTTGCACGACCTCGGAAACAGCACGCACCTTTTCCAGGTTCAGCAGCACGGGTACGTCATACAGGCAACGCAGGGCGAGAGCGATCTCGGAGATATCGGCGTTTCCGGCGCGCTCTCCCATACCGTTGACGGTGCCCTGGATCCAGGAAGCTCCGCCGCGGACCGCTGCCACTGCACAAGCGGTGGCCATGCCAAAGTCGTTGTGTCCGTGCCAATGGAGGGGGACATCCGGCCCAACCCAGCCACGCACTTCGCGCACCAGGAACTCCGACGCTTCCGGGCCACAGGCGCCGATCGTGTCCACAACCACGAGCTCTCGAGCTCCGGCCTCGAGCGCCGAGAGGTAGACGCGCTTCAGGAATTCGAGGTCGGTTCGTGTTCCGTCGACCGCGAAGAAGGCCACCGTGATGCAATTCTGTTTGGCGCAAGAAATGGCATCGGTGACGCGGCGAAGGACCTCGTCCTGGGTGATGCCGTAGGCTTTAAGCTTGATGGCACTGGTGGGTGCTTCAATGACCGAAGCAGCGAGGCCCAGCCGCAGCAGTTCCTCCACGTCGGGTTTGACGGCGCGGGAAAAACCCCATAACTCCGCCTTCAGACCCGCTTTCTGCATCAGCTGGATGGCTTCGGCATCTTCTAGCGAGACGCGCGGAAAGCCAGCCTCGATTCGGCTCACGCCCAGTTCGTCGAGCTTCACAGCGATCTCGAGCTTCTGCTCGGGCGAGAGGACCACGCCGACGGTTTGCTCGCCGTCACGGAGAGTAGTGTCGTAGAAGCGTACCGGCGTCGGCGGGAAAGCGGCCCGGATCTCCGGGCGCGCATTCAGATCGCTGACCCAGATTTTCGAGTTGGTGGTCAAGGTCATCGAGGATTCGGTCTCCCGAGGGGCCAGAGCGCCGTTTTCAGAGCCAGCTTTCGAACCCAAAGACCCATTGTATAGGCGCCAGAGCCTCAAAGCGGGTTGATGGCAAGCGGTTGCGGGCATGCCTGAGGGCATGAATCGCCGAGGGAGCCTCGTGGGGACGGGCGAGGACGTCCGTCACTCCGCGGTATGAGTCTTCATGCGGCCCAGTATTAGTGCCTGGTTTCCTGAGTGGCCAGAGCCTCGGCCTTGTGGCCATAGGCCTGCTCCCAGGAGAGCACGCGGTTGCGCAGAACACCAATTTTCTCGATCTCGCACTCTATGACGTCGCCCACCTTGAGATACCAGGCCTTGGGGTCTCCACTGAACGCAGCCACCCCGGATACTGTTCCGGTCGAGACCACGTCGCCGGCGCTGTAGCCCATCGGCGAGTAGTGGGATAGGATCTCCGGAATTTTCACCGACATCTTGCTCGAATGCGAGCGCTGCCGCGTTTCGCCGTTGACGCGCAGTTCCATGGCGAGGTTGTGCGGGTCGGGAATCTCGTCGGCGGTCACGATCCACGGGCCCAGCGGGCAGAAGGTGTCGATACCCTTGCAGAAGCTGAATACGCCCGATTTCATTTCCCGGCGCTGGATGTCGCGCGCGGTAACGTCATTGAAGATGACATAGCCGCCCACGTGCTGGGATGCCTCCTCTGGCGTGAAGTGCTTCCCGCCCCGCTTGAGGACGACCGCCAGTTCGAGTTCGTAGTCGAGTTCCTGGGTGAGATGCTCAGGATAGATGACCGGCTCTTCATTGCCGATGATGGCGTCTACGTTCTGGAAAAACACGATCCAGGGCATGACGGGATGGGAGAAGCCAGCTCGGCTGGCTTCTTCATGATGCTCGCGGAAGTTGCCGGCGGTGTGGAAGAACTTCTTGGGGATGATGGGTGCTTTCCACTTGACGTCGGAAGCGCGGAAGAAGACAGGCTCGCCGTTCGGACCGACGGTGCCGGAACCGAGGACATAATCCAGCGCGTTCTGGGCCATTTTCAAACTGGAGTCTCCGCCCGCAAATAGCGCGCGCATGTTGGGGGGGACGAGGGCGTCGGCCAACCGATCATTGGCAGCTTCGCCCTGCACATCGCGGAGATAGAGAGCGGCAGCGATGTTTAGGTCAGCGACGCGGCCGTCGCTTGTGACTGCGCCGATGCGGTACTGTTCGAGGGGATTGAGAAAGGTGATGAGTCGCATGGAATCCGTCGAAACCCCAGGCTAAGAGTGTAGTTTTCCGGTGTCGGGGTTGTCTACAAAAGGGCGGACGAATGAGCAGCAGCCTTGAACCGCAAGCAACCGCACTTCGCTCCTGGCCGGTGAGACGGGCACCTATCCATACCACCAAGCCTATCTAATACTTGGTGGATGCGCCGTTCTGTTGCAGGGCTTCGTTGGCTTTCGCCGTGATCTGGTTGCGCACATCCCAGAGATCCTTATAGAAGAGGTGCTCCATGCGCTGGTGCAGAACTTCGACCGGGGTGCCCATGGTGCCGACGACTCCGCCGCCGATGATGCGCTGCGCCAGCTTGAGGTGGTGAAAGCGGAACAGGTGCACGCGCTCGTCGAAGTCGAGCAGGCGCTCGGCTACATCGTGCAGTGCAAAAAACTCCGCGTGCCGGCGATAGAGGTCGTCAACCGCGAGTCCCGCCTGGTGCAGTTGCTCGTGAAATGCGTCTCCCAGGCGCGGTCCGATGTGCAGCAGGGCCAGGAAGCCAGGCGAGTCAAGGCCGCTGCCGTGTCCCAGATGGGCGCGAATAATGTGGTAATCGTACGGAGTCATGGTTTCGAGCACGTGTAACAGCGAGATGGGGAATTCGACCATGTGGTTGGCCCGGCGCAGCAGGAAGGCGGCGTTGGAGAAATCTCCCTGCGTGATGCAGTCCCGGGCACGCTCCAGCTCGAAGGCAGCCCCCTTCAACAACAATTCCGAGGCCTGGTGGACGACCTGGAAGGTCATTTCGTCGGGGTGACTGAGTTGCTCACGGGATTTCTGGAGAGAGAGCAATTCATCGGTGCGGAGATAGCGCTCGTAGTCCGAGGCCCCCGTGCCCGGGAGAATCGGTTTGCGGAGATCATCCATCTAGTCACCCCGGAGGAGTCGGCCAGCGCCGGGCCGAGATGTCTCTACTCTCCCACAAAGCGCGGAATGGTTCAAAGGTGTCGGAGGAGCGGTTCCGGGTATGGCACCTGTGAACCCGCCACGAGGTTCCCCGGACTCCCGCCATGGTGAGCGGGCGCTCGCCCGCCCGGACGAGGGCATCGGGAATGGGTGTGATGCTATCCGTGGCTCCCGCCGGTCAGTTCGCGAACGATGTTTCCCACGAAAACCTTGGCGTCTCCGAATAGCATCAGCGTGTTGTCGAGATAATAGAGGGGGTTGTCGATGCCAGCGAAACCGGGGCTCATGCTGCGCTTGATGACCATCACCGTACGCGCCTTGTCCACGTTGAGGATGGGCATGCCGTAGATAGGGCTGGAACTGTCGGTACGTGCGGCGGGGTTGGTGACATCATTGGCCCCGATCACCAGAGCTACGTCGGTCTGCGGGAAATCACCGTTGATATCATCCATCTCCACCAGCCGGTCGTAGGGGATGTCGGCCTCGGCCAGGAGCACATTCATGTGGCCGGGCATGCGTCCGGCCACCGGGTGGATGGCGAAGCGGACGTCCACGCCGCGCTTGCTCAGGGCATCGTAGAGCTCGCGAACCTTGTGCTGGGCCTGGGCCACTGCCATGCCGTAGCCGGGAACGACCACAACTTTGTTGGCCGCGGAGAGGATGGCGGCCGCCTCTTCGGCGGTGGCGCTCTTGACCGGCCGCGCTTCCTGAGTTGCCGCCGAAATCTGTACTTGGCCGAAGGCTCCGAAGAGGACGTTGGTGAACGAGCGGTTCATGGCCCTGGACATGATGATGGAGAGAACCAGGCCCGAGGAGCCATCGAGCGCGCCTGCGATGATGAGCAGCTTGCTGTCCAGAACGAAACCCATGGCTGCAGCGGAGAGGCCGGCGTAGGAATTCAAGAGCGAGATTACGGTGGGCATATCTGCTCCGCCAATCGGGACGACCAGCAGCACGCCGAAGCTGAGTGCGATGAGCACGATGAAGGGGAAGAGCGGCTTTGCTTCGGGATGAAGGATGAGATAGAGGGCAAGCACGATCGCGATTCCCAGCAGCAGGAAGTTGACCAGGTTCTGTCCGCGGTAGGTCAGCGGGCGCTGCGGGAGGATCTCCTGGAGTTTGCCGGCGGCCATGAGGCTGCCGGTGAAGGTGAGGGAGCCAAGAATCACTTCCGCCGACAGCACCGCCATCATGAAGGTCGAGATCTCCGGCGTGCGCAGGTAAAACTCCGAGGTTCCGACCAAGGTGACGCACAGAGCCCCGAAGGCGTGGCTCAGCGCCGTTCGCTGTGGGACAGCCGTCATCTGCACCAAGCCCAATGGGATGCCGATGATGGTGCCCAAGACCAGGGCGATGAAGATCCACTTGTAGTCCACGATGCCGTGGTGCAGGAGGGTTCCGCCAATGGCGAGCAACATGCCCAGCTCGCCCGCCCAAAGGCCATGGCGAGCCGTGGTGGGAGAACTCATCCACTTCAGAGAGAGGATGAACAGGCCGCTGGCGACCAGATAGACGATCTCGATCAGGAGTTGCTGGCCGGCGAGGTCGATCATGGCTTAGGCGCAGGGCGGCTGGACTTGAACATCTTGAGCATGCGGTCGGTGATGAGAAATCCGCCAACGATGTTGCTGGTGGCGGCGATGACCGCCAGGACCCCCAGCGTGTGGGAGAGGGTACTCTTATGCTCGCCGACCAGCACGATGGCGCCGACCACCGCGATGGCATCGAGAGCGTTGGTCAGCGACATCAGCGGGGTATGCAGCAGCGGCGAGATCCGCCGGATGACTTCGAATCCGATGAACCCCGCCAGCATGAATATGAAGAGACCATTGATCAGGCTCGAACTGCTCATCTGTCCTCCGAGCGGGAACGCTCTAACCCTGGGCGACCGGGGCTGGCATCCCGAAGAATTCGCGCACGCGGGGATTGACGATTTCCCCGCCCCGCGTCAACAAGGTCTCGCGGATGATTTCATCCTCGAGGTTGAGCTGCAGTTTCTGGTCCTTGAACAGGTGGAGAAGGAACGTACTCATGTTGCGGGCATAGAGCTGGCTGGCGTGGTAAGGCACGCTGCTGGCCACGTTAATGGCGCCAATGATGGTGACGCCGTGGCGCACTACGGTCCTGCCCGCCTCGGTCAGTTCGCAGTTGCCGCCACGTTCCGCCGCCAGATCAAAGATGACCGAACCCGGAGCCATGCTCCTGACCATGTCTTCGGTCACCAGTACCGGTGACTTCTTGCCGGGGATGACCGCGGCGGTGATAACCACGTCGCTTTCCTGCACTACCCGGCCCAGCAATTCGCGCTGTTTCCGGTAGAAGTCCTCATCCTGGGCGCGAGCATAGCCCTGCGCGTCCTGTGCCTCCTTGGCCTCAATGGGAAGCTCGACAAAACGTCCACCCAGGCTTTGCACCTGCTCCTTGGCGGCGGGCCGCATGTCATAGGCGGAGGCGACGGCCCCGAGGCGGCGGGCAGTGGCAATCGCCTGCAGTCCGGCAACTCCGGCGCCGATGACAAGGACTCGGGCGGGCGTGATGGTGCCGGCGGCGGTCGTGAGCATGGGAAAGATCCGGGGATGGGTATCGGCAGCGATGAGGACAGCCTTGTACCCGCAGATCGTTCCCATGGAGGAGAGAGCATCCATGCTCTGGGCGCGGGTGGAGCGTGGCATCAGTTCGACGCAAAAGCAAATCACGCCACGGCCGGCAATCTGCTGCAGCACTTCCTTCGACCCGAAAGGTCGTAAGAAGCCGAGCAAAACCTGGCCGGGGCGGAACAGCGGCAGATCATCCTTGCCCGTCAGGTCGTTGGAGCCATAGCAGAGAACCTGGAGCACGATGTCCGCTTTCTCGAACAGGGCCGGGCGGGTGCCGACCAGGGTGGCGCCTTTTTCCGAGTACTGGGTGTCCGGATACCCTGCCTGGCTGCCCGCCCCTGCTTCCACCAGGACTTCGAATCCGGCCTTGGTGAGAATGGGGATGACCAGCGGAACCAAGGCGACCCTGCGCTCCCCAGGATAGGTTTCTCGCGGAACTCCGATGATCATGCGCCTTCCATTCTCCGAGCGGCTGCCGCCTGGGAACCGCCCATTGTAACGAATCCGCGGGCACCCGCGGGCGGGCCAAGTGAGTGCCATTTGGGGAGTCACCACAAGCAGTGATCCCCATCACTGCACTTCCGTGCACTTGAACGAATAATCCGCCCGTTTGGCTATCTTTGCGCTGCTGAGGACGACCATTCGCACAAGTCCTCCGCGGGCAAACTTTGGCTGTTTGGTGTCCTGGGGAGTTGAACGATGACAACAGGATCGACTGAATTCCGACGAACCGCGCCCGTGCTTGTGCTGGGGCTGGGCAATATTCTGCTGGGCGATGACGGTTTCGGGTCGAGGGTGGTCGGAGACCTTGCGAAACGGTACGACTATGTCAATGATTTGGTGGAATTCCTCGATGGCGGCACGCAGGGTCTCGCCCTGCTGGGACGAATCACCGACCGCGAGGCACTGCTGGTGCTGGATGCGGTCTCCACGGGACGCGTTCCCGGTAGTGTTTCGGTCTTCAAGGGACAGGATGTGCTGCGCTTTGCCACCAGCCGGTCCACAACCGCCCATGAAGGCAACGCCGGCGAGCTACTGGCGACGGCCGCTTTTCTGGGAGAACTGCCTGAGCGGTGCTTCCTGGTGGGCGTAGAGCCGAAGTCGGTGAAGACCGGACTGGGCCTGTCCGACGATGTTCATCGATCACTGAGACCGGCCCTGGAAAAGGCTCAGAATATTCTCGACAGGCTGCTGGCGGAACTGGTCGAGCCGGCGCACGCTTGATAGGGGGCTGCGGGTATGTGCCTTGCTATTCCGGGAAAAGTTCTGACGAAGGAAAGCATCGGTGGTGTCGAGGTTGGCCAAGTGCAGTTCGGTGGCATCACGCGGCAGGTTGCGCTGGGCTTTGTTCCCGAGGTGGCAGTCGGGGACTACGTGATGGTTCATGTGGGCTTTGCGATCAGCCGTGTCGACGCCCTAGAAGCGCAACGCACCTACGAGTTGTTGGAGCAACTGGGAGGGTTGGAGGCGGAACTGGGTCCCGAGGCCGCTTCTGAGCCGGCGCCAAGCTAGAGCACGCTCGGAAAGAAACCTGGCCTGCCGGGGGCCTTTCGCCACATCAGGCTCAAGGCCGGGATTGAAGGGACGCGTTTCCAGGCTGCCTTAAAAAGCTGCGCCACACTGCACCAGACCACTCACAGTGAGAACGGCGGCGCCATTCTGCGATCCGCTCTCCCCCTCCCGCGTGTTCGCGGTCACTGCCTCCTGTGACCAGTATCACGGCCTCCATGTTCAGTCGGGGCTAGAGTTTTCTCGTTCCCGCCAGTCGGCCGGGGGTGGCTCTGAAATACATCGACGAGTATCGTGACGGCCGCATCGCCCGCGCCTTGGCCGCGGAAATTGCCCAGCGCTGCCACCGGCCTTGGGTCCTCATGGAGATCTGTGGGGGGCAGACCCACACCATCATGCGCTACGGCCTGGATGAGCTTCTGCCCAAGGGGCTAGAACTGGTTCATGGACCGGGATGCCCGGTCTGCGTAACTCCCCTTGAAACCATCGACCGGGCCATCGAACTGGCAGCGCGGCACCAGGTGATCCTGGTCTCGTACGGGGACATGCTGCGGGTGCCCGGTTCTCACTCCGATCTTCTCCACGCCAAGGCGAGCGGAGGCGATGTGCGCGTCGCATATTCTCCCGCGGAGGCAGTGAAGATTGCGCTCCGGAATCCGGACCGCAAGGTCGTGTTTCTGGCGATCGGCTTCGAAACCACGGCACCCGCCAATGCCATGGCCGCGTGGATGGCCAAACGCCAGGGGCTGAAGAATTTGTCACTCCTCGTATCCCACGTGCTGGTTCCGCCCGCGATTCGGGCACTGCTTGCTTCCCCCGAAAATCGCGTGCAGGGTTTCATTGCGCCGGGCCATGTTTGCACAGTGATGGGGTGCCGCCAATATGAGGAACTGGTGCGCGACTTCCGTGTCCCGATCGTCGTCGGGGGCTTTGAGCCCCTGGACCTTCTGGAAGCTGTGCTCATGCTAGTCAAACAACTCGAGGGCGAAGACGCGCGAGTGGAAAACCAGTACGTTCGGTCTGTCAGCTATCAAGGCAACCTACTGGCCCAGAATGCGATGCGGGAGGTTTTTAAGGTAACGGATCAGAAGTGGCGAGGCCTCGGAACGATTCCGCAGAGCGGGTTGCAGCTGCGCGAAGAGTATGCCGCCTACGATGCGAACAAGATTTTCGAACTGGAATCGATTACGGCCGAGGAACCGGCGGAATGCATGAGCGCCCAAGTGCTGCAGGGACTGCGCAAGCCGACGGAGTGCCCGGCGTTTGCCATGCGCTGCACACCGGAGAATCCCTTGGGAGCGCCGATGGTTTCCTCGGAAGGGGCGTGCGCGGCTTACTACCACTATCGCCGCCACGCACGCGTCAGTTGAGGAGAAGGTTGTGAGCAATGCCCTCAAAACCATGGCCGAACTCAGGTGCCCAACGCCGCTCCCTGCCGGGGACACGGTGTTGCTGGGCCACGGCAGCGGGGGCAAACTCAGCGCAGACCTGGTCCGGAACCTCTTTCTGCCGGCCTTTCAGAATCCCCTTCTGGCACAGCTCGATGACCAGGCAATCGTCGAGGTCAACGGTTCACGCCTGGCGTTCACGACCGATACCTTCGTAGTCAAGCCGCTGTTCTTCCCGGGAGGCGATATTGGCTCGCTTGCGGTGCACGGCACCGTGAACGACCTGGCCATGGGCGGAGCTCGTCCTCTGTTTCTGAGCGCGGCTTTCATTCTGGAGGAGGGATTGAGCATGGCGGTGCTGTCGCGGGTCGTGCAGTCCATGCAGAAGGCGGCGATGGCGGCGGGAGTCGCGGTGGTCACCGGCGATACCAAGGTGGTGGAGAAGGGCAGCGGTGACCAGTTGTTCATCAACACGACCGGAATCGGAGTTGTGGCGGACGGCACTTGCCTTTCGGCAAATCGGGCCCGGCCCGGAGACAAAGTCCTGCTGAGCGGTTCGATTGGCGAGCATGGCATCGCCATCCTGGCCCAGCGTGAAGGCCTGGAGTTCGAATCGCGCATTGAAAGCGATAGTGCGGCATTGCACAGCTTGGTGGCTGAGATGCTGCGAGCGTCGTCTTCCATTCGCTGCATGCGGGATCCGACGCGTGGCGGAGTGTCCAGTTCGCTGAATGAGATTGCCGCACAATCGGGAGTGGGGATTGAGCTGGTCGAGTCCGAGATTCCGGTGCGCGAGGACGTGCGGGGAGCGTGCGAGATGCTGGGGTTGGACCCGCTGTACGTGGCGAACGAAGGCAAGCTGGTCGCCATCGTCGAACCCGAGGCAGCCCCTGATGTGCTCCGAGCCATGCAGCGTCATCCTCTGGGAACGAAAGCCAGCGTGATCGGCACGGTTACGGCGGCCAATACCGGCTTGGTGACCCTGCGTACCCCGCTGGGAACCACGCGGATCGTCGACATGCTGGCGGGCGACCAGTTGCCGCGAATCTGTTGAGCCAGCCATGCACGAGATGGGCATTGCCAACTCGATCCTGGAAGCCGTGCAGAACGAAATGCGGCGATATCCGGGTGGCCGGGCTTTGAAGGTCGGTGTTCGCATTGGGGAGCTAGCGGCAGTCGACCCGGAATCTCTGCGCTTTTGCTTTGAGGCACTGAGCCGGGAAACCGATCTCGAGGGGCTGGAGCTGGAAATCACGGTCTGTCCGCGCCGCCACCGCTGCCATGAATGCGGCCATGAGTACGCAGTCCGCGACTACGACTTCGTCTGTCCCCAATGTCAGGGCACGTGGTCCGATTGCATCGGTGGGGACGAACTAGCGTTGGGCTACCTGGAGGTAGAGAAGCATGAACCGAGTACCGTTGGAGCGCAAGGTTCTCAGTGAAAATGAGCGCATCGCAGCCGAACTTCGGGCACGCTTCGCGCAGCATGGGGTTTTCTGCGTCAACCTGATCAGTTCGCCTGGTTCGGGCAAGACCAGTCTGTTGGAGTGGACGCTCGAAAGCTTTGCCCGGGGCCAACGGGTAGCGGTGCTCACCGGCGACATTCAGACGGAGAACGATGCCACTCGCCTCAAACGCTTCGGGTTTCCCGTGAAACAGATCACGACCGGAGGCACCTGCCATCTGGACGCTCGGATGATCGAGCGCCATCTCGAGGACTGGGATCTGGCGGACCTGGAGTACCTGCTCATAGAAAACGTAGGCAATCTTGTGTGCCCGGCGAGCTACGACCTGGGAGAAGCCGCCAAGATCGTGGTGCTGAGCGTCACCGAGGGCGAAGACAAGCCGCTGAAGTACCCCGCGATCTTCTTCAAGTCCGAGTTGCTGGTGCTCAACAAGATCGACCTGCTGCCGTATGTGCCTTTCGATGTGGAAAGAGCCGCGGAAAACGCCCGCTGCGTTCATCCCGGGATGGAGATCATCCGCGTGTCCTGCCTGATGGGCAACGGGCTGCACGAGTGGTTCACCTGGCTGCAGCAGCGCCGGCACGCGTTCCTCGAGGCGAAGGCCACGGTTGCGCAGGTGAACCCGTGACGGTCCGGCGCCAGATCGAGGTGGCGGGAATCGTGCAGGGCGTGGGCTTCCGCCCTTACGTCTACCGCCTTGCCCTGGAGCGGCGTCTGGCGGGGACTATCTCCAATACTCCAGCCGGCGTCAGCATTGAAGTCGAGGGCCCGCAGGAAGCCGTGGAGGAATTCGTCGCACGGCTGCCTGCCTCCGCCCCGCCCCTGGCCCGCATCACCAGCGTGCAGGTTCGCGATTTGTCGTGCGTTGGGGAACAACAGTTCCGTATCGTGGCCACGCGCCGAGGCGAGCAGGCACGCACCCTGATTTCGGCCGATGTGGCCCTTTGTGACGCTTGCCTGCGCGAGCTTTTCGATCCCTCGAACCGCCGTTACGGTTATCCCTTCATCAACTGCACGAACTGCGGTCCACGCTTCACCATCGTACGGGACATCCCCTACGACCGGCCACACACTTCGATGGCCGTGTTTCGGATGTGTTCGCGATGCCAGGCGGAATACGACGATCCCCTCGACCGGCGTTTCCACGCCCAACCCAACGCCTGCTGGGTGTGCGGGCCGCAGGTAGAGCTGTGGGACCGGAGCGGGCGGAAGCTTCAGGCCAAGAGCCCGATCGCCGAGGCGGCTGATGCGCTCGAAGCCGGGCTGGTGGTCGCGGTCAAGGGGCTGGGCGGATTTCACCTCGCCGCGGACGCGACCAGCCCGGGGGCGGTCGCGCTGCTGCGCCAACGGAAGCGGCGGGTGGAAAAGCCCTTCGCCGTGATGGTTCCCAGCCTGGAGGTTGCGGAAAAACTGTGCGAAGTCGGCCAGGAAGCCCGGCGGACGCTCGAACTCCCGCAGCATCCCATCGTGCTGCTGCCCGGGAAACATCCCAGCCCGGTCTGCGAACTGGTCGCCCCTAATCTTCACGAGCTGGGTGTATTCCTGCCCTACACGCCGCTTCATCACCTGCTGTTCGCGGCAGGCGGCTTTCAGGCGCTGGTGATGACGAGCGGGAACCTCAGCGAAGAGCCCATTGCCATTGACAATGGCGAGGCGGTGAACCGTTTGTCTCGCCTGGCGGACCTATTCCTGGTGCATAACCGGGAGATCCTG
This sequence comes from Terriglobales bacterium, assembly GCA_035623795.1. Lineage (GTDB taxonomy): Bacteria > Acidobacteriota > Terriglobia > Terriglobales > Acidobacteriaceae > DASPST01. The sequence continues at coordinate 17,154 of DASPST010000075.1, read as the reverse complement.
TTGCGGTGTGACGACTCGGTGGTGCGTGTCTTTGATGGCAAACCGCGCCAGCTGCGGCGCTCTCGCGGTTTTGTGCCGGTTCCCGTATTCCTGAAGGAAGAAGTTCCGTCGGTGCTCGCGGTCGGGGGAGAGCTGAAGAATACCATCTGCCTGACGCGCGAGAATCAGGCATTTCTCAGCCAGCACGTGGGAGACCTGGAGAACTTAGAGAGCTACCGATTCTTCGAGGAAGCAGTAGAGCACCTGGGGCGGGTGTTGGAGATCAAGCCGCAAGCTATTGTCTATGACTTACATCCCGACTACTTCTCGACCAAATGGGCGCTCAACCAGAAACTGCCAAAGTTCGGGGTGCAGCATCACCACGCGCACATCGCGAGTTGCATGGCAGAGAACGGGCTTGAGGGGAAAGTAATCGGCCTGGCTCTCGATGGAACGGGATACGGTACCGACAACTGTATCTGGGGTGGAGAAGTTCTGGTTGCCGGATACGAAGATTTTGAGCGTGCGGCTCATCTGGAGTACGTTCCCCTGCCGGGAGGTGCCGAGGCGATCCGTGAGCCCTGGCGCATGGCGTTCAGTTATCTCACGCACGATTTTGGGCGAGACTTCCTGAAGCTCAACCTGCCCTTTGTGCAGCGCTCGAATGCTGCCAGGGCAGAACTCGTGGTCCGGATGGTCGAGCGCGGCATCAATTCTCCATTGACTTCGAGTTGCGGGCGGCTGTTCGACGCCGTCGCCGCGCTGATTGGAATTCGCGACCGGGTGAACTACGAGGCGCAGGCGGCCATCGAACTGGAAGCCGTTATCGACGGCCGAAAGGATGACGGCAAATACCCGTTTGAAGTGAGACAGGATCGAACGACTTGGATCATCGGCACCCGGCCCTTGTTTGAAGCGATTCTTGAGGATCTGTCTCGAGGTGTGAGTGCAGGCGTCCTCAGTCGGCGTTTTCATGACGGTCTGGCAGAGGTCCTCGTACAGGCCGTGGAGCTGATCCGCGGTCAGACCTTTCTCGACCGGGTCTGCTTGAGTGGTGGAACGTTCAACAACGTTTATCTTCTCCGCAGTTTGAAGAACAGCCTGGGGGCTGCGGGCTTCCAGGTCTTCACGCACAGCCAAGTGCCCGCCGGAGATGGCGGTCTGAGCCTGGGACAGGCTGTGATCGCGGCTCATCGACTTTCCCGTCTGTGAGGAGCCCGGCGCATGTGGATTGTCCTCGTCGCCGAGGGACGTTTCGAATGACCAACGCCGGTGTGATTGTGGTCACATACCGGCGCTGCGGATCTCCTTTATTTGAAGAAAGGGCGAATCTTCTCTCAGGAATCACGTTGCTGAGCTATACAGCGCCTTCCCCGCGGCGTTTCTGCTGACCATTTCTGGAGAGTTGTTCGAGGCGGGGGAGTCCCGGTGGAAGCTCGGATTCCCGAACTCAAAGCGAGGGTGCGCGAACTGGTGGCGGACGCTCTGCATCTGGAGACAGCGCCATTGAGCCGCTAACGTCGTTGAGCGCGGCTGAATGAGATTCCCGCCCGGCGCTCGCGACGGAATCCCCCTTGTGGTTTATGATGACGGACCTATCGTTACCCAACGGGGGGGGTATGGTTATCAAACGGTTGCTTTTTCTTGTCCTGCTGGGTCATGCGCTCCCAGCGCCTCCGCAGGCCAAGTCAACGGCGGCCACGGCCGCCGGCGCCTCGCTGATTCCCGTCACCACCTTGGCGATCAATTCCCCAGCGCCGCTGTCCCAGCGTGTCGTAGCGTATGACATTGAAGCAAAATACGACGCCAAGACCCACACCCTCGACGGCCGTGAGCTCTTGACCTACCACAACTTGACGGGGCAGCCGCTAGACCGCTTTCCCTTTCACCTCTACTTGAATGCCTTCCAGCCGACATCGACCTTCGTACGGGAGACCAAAGCGTTGGGCGACGAGAGACTGGCGAAATGGAAGCCTGAGTTCTGGGGCGCCGACGAAATTAAGAGCTTCGAAGTTGTCGGTGTGGGTGACCTGACATCGAAGCTGCACTTCATTCAGCCCGACGATGACAATGTCGACGACAAGACGGTAGCTGAGGTCGTCCTGCCGAACGCCATCCCGCCCGGGCAATCTGTGCAGTTCAAGATCGCGTTTCACGACCAGTTCCCGGAGACGGTGGCACGCACCGGATACAAGCGGGACTTCGTTCTCGCAGGCCAGTGGTTTCCCAAGGTCGGAGTGTGGTGGCAGGGGGCCTGGAACTGCCACCAATTTCACACTACCACCGAGTTTTTCGCTGATTTCGGCGTCTACGACGTCAAGCTCACGGTGCCGCAGTACGAGGTGCTGGGAGCCACAGGGATTGAGCTCAGCAGCGTCCATCACTCCGATGGCACTAGGACGGAAACCTACCACGCGGATGACGTCCACGACTTCGCCTGGACAGCCAGCCCTCGCTTCAAAGTCGGCGAACACGGCTACGCAGGCGCCATGGGGCCGATCAAACTTCACATTCTGATGCAGCCTGCGCATTGGCGCCAGGAAGCGCGGCACGCCAGGATCCTCAAGGAGTCGCTCGACCGCTTCGAGCGCTGGTACGGTCCCTACCCTTACAAGACTTTGACGCTAGTCGATCCCGAGCCCGGTTCCGAGGCCGGCGGCATGGAATACCCGACCTTTATTACCGGCGGCACCACCTGGTGGATGCCGAGCGGTTTGTACCTTCCTGAGCTGGTGGTCGAACACGAATTTGGTCACCAGTACTGGTATGGCATGGTGGCAACGAATGAGTTCGAGGACGCCTGGATGGACGAGGGTATCAACAGCTATACGGAGGTGAAGGTACTGGACTCCATCCTGGGCCGGGACACGTCGGTCTTAAACCTGTTGGGCGTAACCGCTGGCGATAGGGAGCTCCAGCGGTACGAATACATCGGGGTCGCCGACCTCGACCCTCTCTCCCGCAAGGCCTGGCAGTATGCCAGCTTCGGTTCCTACGGTGGCGTGACGTACGGCAAGACCGCCAGCCTGCTCCTCACCCTGGAGAGCGTAATCGGCGAAGCCACGATGCAGAACGCCATGCGTGTGTACTTCACGCGCTACCGCTTCACCCACCCCACGCCGGAAGATTTTCTAAGGACCATCGAGGAGGTATCGGGCAAGAACCTGCGCTGGTATTTCAACCAGGCCGTCTATGGAACGCAGGTGCTGGACTACGAGGTGCTACGCCTCGACTCTTGGCCCGCGAACTGGTACGAAAAGCAAGCAAGCGAGAAGAAGGGCGAGACCAGCTATGACTCGGTCGTCATGATTCATCGCAAGGAAGACTTCGTTTTTCCCGTCGAAGTGGAAGTCAGGTTCGACAACGGGGAAAAGCTCCGCGAGCATTGGGATGGCCAGGATCGTTGGGTGAAGTTCAGCTATCGAAAGAAGGCGAAGGTCGAATCGGTTGAGATCGATCCCGATCACCGGATTCAACTTGACCGCAATGACTTCAACAATAGCTGGACCGCCCAGCCCAAGCCCTCCCCCGCCCGCAAGCTAGCCAATTACTGGCAATTCGCCAGCCAGCTGCTGGCGCAGTGCCTCACCTGGTGGCTGGTGTAAGGAGAGCTGGCACATGAACGAGCACAGGAATCTGATCGCCTCCGGACTTGCCATCGTGCGCCGTCACAAACGCTACCTTGTTTGGTTGTGGCTCCTCAACCTGGCGCTGGCGTTCCTCGGGGTGGCAGGACTCGGCAATCGCCTGCATCCCATCCTCGATCACAGCAGATACGCGGACAAGCTGCTGCACGGTTTTGACGCCGCTGTTTACCTCGAGCTGGTCGCGCGTCCGGAGATGGGTCCGGAGACGGCTTCCACCGCGCCGGCTGTCCCCTTCGCCTTTTTGTTCTTCCTGCTGACGCTGCTCTTCCTGCCGGGCGTGCTTCTGGCCTATACCGGAGAACACCGGTTGCCCCGCGAAGCGTTCTTCCGGGTCTGCGAGCGAAGCCTCTGGCGGTTTATTCGACTCATCTTCTTCTTCGCGATCATCGCAGTCCCAGTCGTGGCTGCGCTATTCAGTCTGCACCACGCCTTGGTGAAAGCCGCAGAGAAGGACATGAACGAACTCCTTCCCTTCTACACGATGATAGCCACACTGGGCCTTATCGCCTTAGTTATGACCTTCCTCCGGATATGGTTCGACCTGGCGGAGGTGGACGTGGTGCTGCGGGATCAGAATATGGTGCGCAAGTCGGTTGCCAGCGCATGGCGCCATAGCTGGCGTTCCCTGGGCCGGCTGCTTGGCAGTTACATGGTTATCGCGGCCGCGGCATGCTTGGTTCTGGTGATTGGTATTTGGGTGTGGCACGTCGTGGTCCCGCCCGCAAACGTGGTGGGGGCGTTTGTGGTCAGCCAGGCCATCTTGATCGCACTGCTCGGCATGCGTTTCTGGCAGCGCGCCTCAGCGGCAGCCTTCTACATGCGCGAGATGTTCGTGCCCAGTGTGGCAAATCCTCCAGCGTCTGCACCTCCGCTTTCGCCCCCGGACCTGCCCTCCCCGGGCAGAGAACTGGCCCGTGAAAGCTGAGGTTCCCCACGCGACACGGCCCCAAGTTAGAATGAAGCAGAGCCGGTGCGCATGCCGAGTCGCAAGACCATTGCCGTGGCCATGTCGGGCGGGGTGGATTCCTCGACCGTTGCGGCCATGCTGCGCGCGGCGGGCCACGACGTGGTCGGGTTGACGATGCAGCTTTGGAACCAGCGCCGGCTCGCGGGGCGAGAGGGGACGCCGGAGGCTGTGCAGGGACGCTGCTGCTCCCTGGATGACGTTTACGATGCGCGCCGCGTGGCCCAGACGATCGGGATTCCGTACTACCTGGTCAATCATGAAGAGCGATTCGAGCGGGATGTTGTCCGGCCGTTTGTCGAAGAGTATCTTTCCGGGCGCACGCCCATTCCCTGCAGCCTCTGCAACAACCACCTGAAGTTTGACCAGCTGCTGATTGTGGCTCGGCAGATCGGGGCGGACTGCTTGGCCACCGGACATTACGCGCGGTGCGAGTTCGACGAGCAGCGACGGCGGTGGCTGCTGAAGCGGCCGGCCGATCTGGCGAAGGATCAAACCTATTTCCTGTTCGGGCTGACGCAAGAGCAGTTGAGCCGGGCCATCTTCCCTCTCGGAGAGATGACCAAGGCCGAGGTGCGGCAATTGGCGCGCCAGCATGGCCTGGCGTTGGCGGAGAAGGCCGATTCCCAGGAGATCTGCTTCGTGCCGGGAGGCGACTACAAGCGCTTCTTGGATGCTTACCTGGCGGAGCAAAGCGCGTCAAGGCCGGGCACTTCCGGTGAACTGGTCACGAGCACTGGGGAGGTAATCGGCGAGCACGGGGGAATTCACAACTTCACGGTAGGCCAACGCAAGGGACTGGGGGTCGCGACCGGCGCGCCTCTGTATGTGATCCAGATCAAGAGAGACACCGGCCAGGTGGTGGTGGGCAGCAACGAAGAGCTGTACGCGAAGACCCTGCGAGCCCGGCGTACGAATCTCATCGCCGTGGCGGATGTGCTGGAGCCGATGCGAGTGGGTGTAAAGATCCGGCACCGCCATGATCCCGCCCCGGCGACGATCCAGAGGACCGGGGACGATGAAATCCTTGTTGTCTTTGATCAGCCGCAGCGAGCCATCACCCCCGGCCAAGCGGCTGTCTTCTACGATGGCGAAATGGTGGTGGGTGGCGGCTGGATCAGTTAGGGCAAGCCGGACTTTGGGCCTCAGGCCTTGGACCTCAGACCGTGCTTCGCTTCGCAGTCTGCGAGTCAGGGGGTCCTGCCATGGCTACACTTCTAGGGTTTTCGATCGGAATAGGGCACCGGCAACAACTCCTCCTATGCTAGGTACCAGCAGGAAGAGCCAGACTTGCTGCAGCGCCCTTCCTCCCACGATGAGCGCCGGGCCCAGGCTGCGCGCCGGATTCACCGATGTTCCCGTGATCCGGATTCCCACGATGTGAATGGCAACCAGCGTGATGCCGATGGCAAGTCCTGCGATTTGAGAAGGCGCGGCGGACTGTGTCGACCCGAGAATCACAATCACAAACAGCAACGTGGCCACAAACTCGAAGGTAATCGCGGCTCCCAGGCCGTACTCTCCCAGATAGCCGGCGCCCCACCCGTTCTGCCCCAGGCCATCCGTGGCCAGGTTGTAACCAGCGAGTTGGCCGGTGACCACAATCGTCAGGACACCCGCGGCTACCACGGCGCCCAAGACCTGGCCGATGATGTAGCCAACCAGGTCGGCGGGAGTCATTCGCCCGGCCGTGAAAACTCCCAGACTGACCGCCGGATTGATGTGACAGCCGGAAATCGGACCAATGCCATAGGCCATGCCCAGCAGAGCGAAGCCAAAGGCGAACGCGATGCCGAGAACCCCCACTTGCTTTCCCGCGACCACGGCAGCGCCGCATCCGAGAAACACCAGGGTGAAGGTTCCGACAAATTCAGCCACGTATTTTTTCATTGCGTTCCTCCTCACGAAGGCGAGAGCTAGTGCTCCCTGGGAAGGAGGGAGCGGTTGCGCTTCAGGGGTTGAGCGGCCCGATATGTCAAGGTACCAGTGGCCCAGGGACTGTAATCCGGGAGCATTTGAAATCGGCGCGGTACAATTGTCAACTCTTCGATGGCAGGCTGGCCGCTCGGTGGGCTAAGAGTCAACCAAGCCCGGCGGACTCCCCGGGACCAAGTTGTGTGGAAGGGCTTAGATGAAGAGTTCGTCCTGCGGTACGCCCACGCCATCGCGGGGCGGGCGGCGGCGCCGTCCAAGAAGAAGTTCCAAGCCTGCGCCGAGACCTTGCATGATCCCGGAAACCTGGCGGATGGGAGAGACTACGGTGCGATGCACCATGTCGCTGGTCTCTTCAACCTTGTCCATGGTCCGGCTTACCAGTTCGTCGGCTCGGATGATCTGTAACCGCGTCCGATCAACAATATCGTTGACCGTGACATCGAGTCGCTCCATTTGTCCGCGGACCATCTTGGCGGAGTCATCGAGGTTGCTGACGATGTTCTCCACTCTCGGCCGCAGTTCCAGCAGCAGGTGTTGAGCGGTTTCGACCGTCGGGAGCATCTTGGTCTTCACTTCGGTGGCAAGCGCCTCCAAGCGCGCCGCAGATTTGCGCACCGCCAGGAACAGGCCGACCAGGATCCCAGCCTGGATGACGACGGCCACAGACGTCACCGCGACAAACACCGGCAGAAGATTGTCCATTCGATTGCTCCGCAGGGTCGCTCAGCCACCTGGCCAGTATTCCCGGCAGCGCTTAGAGGTTTTTCGCCGTTCCGCCTTCGGTGGTGGCCTCGTGATAAGCCTGGCGCCCGGCCTCGTAGGCAGCGCGGAACTGCTCTTTCTGCTGATTTAAAACGTCGCGGCCGCGATCCGCCCACTCCGATGCTTGCCCGCGCACGTCCCGGGCGCGGGCGCGCATGTATTCGCGGCCCTCCTCCGCCCTGGAACGGAGAGCCTCACGAGTCTCATTGCCGGAGCGCGGAGCGTAGAGAACCCCAACCACCGCGCCTACGCCTAAACCCGCCAAGAACCAGAGAAAACTATTGCCATTACTGTCCGCCATAAACTAGCCTCCTGCTGTCACGCCCTGTTGGGATGGTAGCACCCGCTTCCGGCAAAAACAATTCTGCCCGCGGGAGCACTCTCTGAGCGGCGGAGTCAAGCCGTCCCCAGGCTACCCCTTGTCGACAGCTTGGACCCGCGAGACAATGTTGGCCGCAAGCAGGGGAGGCAACCTGTGTCTGACCGGAAATACCGCCAACGTGGATATCAGGACAGCGGGCAACCTGAGAAGCGGTCCCAGGAAAAGCCCGTCAAGAAGGATACCTTCGGGCCCAGACCGGTGCAGATGCCCGGCACGCGAATGGTTTCCCGCTGCGTCCAGTGTGGTACCGTCCTACAAGCCCAGGGCGGCCTGCCGGAGCGCTGTCCCAAGTGTGGGTTCGAGCTGCACTCCTGCAAGCAGTGCGCGTACTTTGATCCTTCCAGCCGCTTCGAATGCATGCAACCCGTCCCGGAGCGCATTCCCCGGAAAGACATCCGCAATGAGTGCCCTTTGTATTCGATCCGGGTCACCCGGGAGAAAGAAACAACAACACCCGTCAGCGGCCCCGCTCGTCCGGACGATGCGCGGCGGGCGTTCGAAAACCTCTTCAAAAAGTAGCCGGAGTCCCACCCAGGCGGATGCGCGGCTCCCCTCACTCGTTCTGCCAGGCGCCTAGGGTTTCAATGTAGGCCGCAGGATGACCTCGCTCGCAAAAGCCCGTGGTGCCTGCGTTACGAGCATGGTTACCACATGGGCGACATCTTCGGGCCGCAGCAAGCGGGACAGATCTTTGCCGTCGTGTGGTGACAGTTCGGTATGAGTGGAGCCGGGACAGATCACCGCGACTCGAATGTTGTAGGCGCGCAGCTCTTCCCCCACCGAGTAGGAGAGGCCGTTCAGTCCCCACTTGGAAGCGGCATAGGCGGCGCCGTTGGGCAGGGGATTCTTGCCGGCGATCGAGGAGATGTTGATGATATGACCGCCTCGGGCGCGGATCATGGCGGGGGCAAAGCTGCGGATACAGTAGTATACACCTCGAAGGTTGGTGTTAAGGATCTGCTCCCACTCCTGGGGCGGGAGCTCATGCAGAGGGGTGGAAAAGCCGCCTCTGCCCGCGCTGTTCACGAGGATATCAACTCTGCCGAAGGTGGCGTCGACGTACCGGACGAGAGCCTCCACCGAGGGCAGGGAGGCAACGTCACATTCGCAAACCTCCGCCTTGTTTCCCGCCTCGGCGATAGTCTGGGCCGTCGCCGCAAGGGTGCTGCGAGTGCGGCCGCAAAGCAATGCCACCGCTCCGAGGCTGGCAAGACGCCGAGCGATCGCAGCTCCAATGCCACTTCCCGCGCCGGTTACGACTGCAACCTGCGAGGAAAGGGGAGAATCTGGGGTAGTCATGGTGGCACCCTCCGCCTGGAAGTCTTGCAGCGAGCAGGGTCCATCTTGCCGCCCTGCTGGCCGCATCTTAGCAGCCGGGAGAATGGCTTGCGCAAAAGCTTGCCAGATGCAGAGCACGTACATATAATCCGGCTCACACGGAAGATCGCCTTGGCTGCCTTCAGGTTACAGGCACAGCGCGGGCGGTAGCGGATCCTGCCGTGTTGGCGAGAGTCGGACGAAGCGGAGTGGTTGCTGTGGATGCTTCGGCAGGAGTGATGTCGCCAATTTTCCCGTAATTTGAGGAGCCATGCGAATGAACAGAATTCTCATCATGGTTGTGCTTGGAATGGCAGTGGCCGCTGCCGGCCAGGAGGCGTCGCAACAGCCGGCACAACCGGCCGCACCCCCACAACAGAAAAAAGAAATCAAGGATCCTGCGGAGTACAACGCCTACGTGGGTGCGGTTCAGCAGAAGGACCCGGCGGCCAAGATCAGCGGCTTGGAGGCCTTCCTCACGCAGTATCCCAACAGCGTCATGAAGGAAGACGCCCTCGAGGCCTTGATGGCGACTTATCAGCAAACCAACAATAGCGCCAAGCTGGTCGACACCGCCCAGCGCCTGTTGCAGGTCAATCCCAACAGTGTTCGCGCGTTGGCTATCCTCACTTACCTCAAGACGGCAGCCGGACAAAGCGGAGATGCGAAGGCCTGGGCCGATGCCAAGCAGTATGGTCAAAAAGGTCTGGCTGCGTTGCCGAACTTCACCAAGCCCGAAGGGATGTCGGATGCCGACTACGACTCACTGAAGAAGCAACTTTCGGGCATCTTCCACCGCGGCGTGGGATTGGCGGCGCTGCAGGATAAGGACTATCAGACCGCCGCGAGCAGTCTGCGCGCGGCCGTGGAGGGCTCGCCCAACGATGTCAGCCTGGTTTACCCGCTGTCACTGGCGTACTTACATCTTGCCCAGCCGGACTACGTCAACGGTCTTTGGTTTACCGCTCGCGCCGCCAATCTGGCTCCCACGCCGCAGGGGCAGCAGCAGATTGAGAAGTATGGCATTTCCCAGTACCGCAAATACCACGGATCCGACCAGGGATGGTCTGACCTAATGGCGCAGACCAAGACGACGCCTTTGCCGCCCGCAGGATTCACGATCACGCAGTACGTGCCGCCTACGCCCGCGGAGCAGGCAGCGGACCTGGTAAAAACCAAGAAAGTTGAGGAAATGAGTTTTGCCGAGTGGGAACTGGTTCTCTCGGAAGGCAAGCCTGAGGACGCGGATAAGGTATGGAGCGTGCTGAAGGGCAAACCGCTGCAGATGGTCGCCAATGTGATCAGTGTAGATTCGCCGACCAGCCTGAAGCTGGCCGGCAGCCAGGATGACATTGACGCCAAGCGTGCCGACATCGACCTGACCATGACGGCGGCGATCCCGGCAAGAATGATGCCTAGCGCAGGCAAGGATCTGCAGTTCGAGGGAACTCCCGTCTCCTACGAACCAAAGCCGTTCGTGATGACAATGAAGGACGGAGCCCTTCTGACCGCGAAGGCTCCCGCGGCCGGCAAGAAACCCGCGCCCAAGAAAGGACAGTAACGCAGGTCCCGCATGGAACCGGGGGAGCGGCCATCTGGCCGCTCTTCATGGTGTCTTATGTCGCTGTTCTCCGTGCCGGACCAGGGGGGCAGCCTGATCCGAATAAAGTTCAGATCAGCGCGCAGCCTTCTTCTCGAAAGCTGCCGGCCGGGCGCTGCGCGGGGGACGTTTGGCACCCTCGCGCAACTGCCGGACATCGATCCTCAACTCGCTGATGGTGCGGCTGAGCGTGTTGCGGTGCATGCCGAGTTCGCGGGCGGCACGGCACTGGTTGCCCTTGTTCTCCTGCAGCACCGTGAGGATGAAGCGCTTCTTGAACTCGCGTACCGCCTCCGAGTAGAGGATGTTGCTGCGATACATCTGCGTGATGAGGCCTTCCAGTTGATCTTTCACGGGCTCTCTCTCAATCGATCGGTCAAAATGAAAATCTTCTCGTCTTCCGTCTACGGCTGCGCCGGCTTCGTCTCATCCGCAGGTGTTCCCGGGACGGGCGTACGGTGCAGCAAGTCCAGTCCCTGATAGAAACGGGAACGCAGTGCCGCAGGCGCCAGCCATATGGCCGCCCGACCCACCACCAGGAAATACGGCGACAGTTGCGAACCTTCAAGCAAACGGGAGGTCGGGGCAAAGGCTGTCATTCCCATCAAAATTACCGAGACGAACAGGCACCCTTTCACCAACCCCAGCAAAGCACCCAAGATACGGTCGAAGAGGCTCAGGCCGGCCTCCCGCATGGCCCAACGAACGATCCGGCCTGCCACGCCAGCCAGAATCACGACTCCGACAAAGAGGATGACGAAGCCAGCGATCTCGCCTACCCAAGGCGACTTTAGGTGAGGCGCGAACCAATTTGCCAGGCGCTGGTACTGCCATGCCGCCAGCAGATACCCGACCACCAGGCCAGCCAGCCCAAACGCCTGGTGAAAAAAACCTTCACTGGCCGCGGCGGCCACCGACATCAATATCAGGACCACGATCACCCAATCCGCGGCGTTCACGGGGACGTCCCGCAGGTGGGGCTCAAATTACACATCCAGCTTACGTCCGGTGAGTTCCTGGTAAGCCTCCAGATACTTTTCACTGGTTTTGCGTGCCACCTCCGGCGGCAACGCCGGCGCCGGCGGCAGCTTGTTCCAGCGAATCTCTTCCAAGTAGTCGCGAACGAACTGCTTGTCGTACGACTCCTGGGGCCGGCCTGGTTGGTAGTTCCGCGCCGGCCAGAAACGGGACGAGTCCGGGGTGAGCACCTCATCCGCGAGCGTGATGCCGCTCTGCGTGCGTCCGAACTCGAACTTGGTGTCGGCGATGATGATGCCCCGGGCAAGAGCGTAGTCGGTAACCTGATGGTAGATACGCAGAGTGAGGTCGCGAAGCTGCTCGCTTAACTCGCCCCCCACGAGTGCCACCATGCGATCGAAAGAGATGTTTTCATCATGACCCGTGGTCGCTTTGATAGCGGGCGTGAAGATGGGCTCGGGGAGTCGGTCGGACTCTTGCAACCCTTTGGGAAGCGCGACCCCACAAACAGCTCCTGTCGCCTTATACTCTTTCCACGCCGACCCGGAGATGTAGCCCCTCACCACGCACTCCACCGGAACCATGTCGGCCTGCTGGACGATCATGGACCGGCCCTGCAGTTGATCGGCATACTGCCGAATCTCGTGCGGATACTGCTGAAAATCGGCGGTTACGAGATGGTTTAAGACAACGTCCTTGAGAAAATCGAACCAGAACAGCGAGATCTGGGTCAGCACCCTGCCTTTGCAGGGGATGCCGGTCGCCAGTACGTAGTCGAAGGCGGAGATGCGGTCGGTCGCGACAAACAGCAGGTGACCTCCATCCAGCCGATACACGTCGCGAACCTTCCCGCTGGCATGAAGCGGAAGATCTGGGAAGTCGGTGCGAAGCAACACGGTATCGAGAAGACCAGAACTCATGACAGGAATTTTACAGGGAAAAAACGTGGCGTATTTTAGCTGGTCAGGAATTTTTGTCAACGATTTAAGTCATGGTTGACGGTGATGAGACATGCTGCTGAGAAGAAACGCGCTTGTCCGGAAACTCTTTAGCTTGAGCCGCGGTCCGATGCGCCGTTGGGGAACTGAGATGTGGAAAAGCTGAGGAAAGAAGTGGGGGAGTTTTGCGCGAACGCCCCGAGGAGCGCCCGCCGATCGCGCTCCGTCAAAAAACTTGGCTACGCGCTGACGCCAAACCGCACGGACACGAGCTTGGAAATGCCCGGTTCTTGCATGGTTACTCCGTAGAGCACGGGGGCGATGCTCATGGTTTTCTTGCTATGCGTGATGAGCACGAACTGAGTCCCGACGCTCATTTCCTGTACGAGCTCGGTAAAGCGTCCAATGTTGGCTTCGTCGAGAGGCGCGTCCACCTCGTCCAGGATGCAAAACGGACTCGGTTGGTACTGAAAAACCCCAACCAGCAGGGCCAACGCCGCAAGCGCCTTCTCGCCGCCTGACAGCAGGAGCACATTCTGCAACTTCTTACCCGGGGGGGAGGCCACTATGTCGATGCCGCTCTCGGTGCTGTTTTCCTCGTCGGTGAGCCGCATGAACGCGTGCCCACCGCCAAACAGTTTGCGAAACGTGAGCTGGAAATTCTGATTGATCTGCTCGAAGGCTTCCCGGAACCTCTGGCGCGAGACGGTGTCAATCTCCCTGATCGTGGCCAGGGTGTTCTCAATGGATTCCAGCAGGTCCTTGCGCTGGGTTTCGAGAAACACATGCCGTTCCGATGTCTCCTTGTACTCTTCGAGTGCCATCATGTTCACCGGGCCCATGGCGTCGAGGCGCGTGTGCATCTCACGGTAGGCTTGGTCTTCCCCCGCCAAGGGTTCGCCGGCCACGATGGGGATGGTGCCGTCGGCCAGCAGTTCCTGGCGAGGTACGCCGAGTTCATTCAGGCAGGTTTCCGCCAGGTACTGGGTATCGGACTGAAGCTTGGCCGCCGCCGCAGCGATCTCTCCCCGGCGGTCGCGTGCCTGGTCGAGGGACTGGCGGGCGTGGCGCAAGGCTTCATCAATCTCCGCCAGGCGCGCCCGAGTCTGCTGTAATTCAAACTGCAATAAGCCCTCGCGAGCTTCGCCAGCATTGCGTTCCTCATCGAAATCCTCGACTTGACTAGCCACCGTCACGTTTTCGTTTTCGCGCTGCACCTTCTCGGCAGCAAATGCCTCGATCTGCGCGCGCAGGGCGTAAACGCGTTCCCTCATTTCGCCGGCCAGGGACTCGATCCTCTGGTGCCCGGCAGAGGCAGAGCGATGCCGCTCCTCCAATCCTGCGACTTTCGCGGCGCGCTCGGTGGCACGCTGAACGGCCGCGTCCCGGCACGCCTTGAGAAATCGAAGACGCTCCAGCGAGGCCGCGATCTGCTGTTCCCGCGCTGCGCGGCGAGCCTCCTCGTCCGCGATCTGCTGTTGACGCGAGCCGATGAGCAACTCCTGTTCGGTGCGCTCGGACGCCAGTCTGTCTCCCTCCATCCGGCTGACGCGCAAACGCTCTTGGACCCGCGCCGTGTCGGCGTCCAGCTGCTGGAGAAGGTGGCCGGAGGTCATGGCCTGCTTGTCGGCATCCCGCTTTTGACCCTCCAGGCGGTCCAACAAGGACGCGAGATCTTTGATTTCCCGCCCCAGCGTCAGCACTTTGAGCTCGTGCTCGTGGAGAGAACGCTCCAGATCTTCGAGCAGGCGCGCGACGTCCCGCAGTTCGCGTTTCATGGAGAGCGGTCCCTCGGAGCGCTGCTTGCCGCCGGTCACGGTTACGTTGTGGAAGCATTCGCCGGACTGCGCTAGGAAGAACGCATGGGGGTTCTCCAAGGCCAGATTGCGGCCTGCTCCGGGGTCGGGCACGATGTAGCCGTCGCGCAACTTGGGTAAAATTACTTCCAACGACTTCCCGAAGCCGTTCAGAACCGCGACCGTGTTCTTCAAGGGCACAAGACTTTGATGAGGTGGGGCCGGGCGTGCGCTTTCATCCACCGGGAACGAGAACCGCGCCTGGGAGTCGTCGGAATGAACCAGGAACGTGGCGCGGCCATCGACGTCGCTGCGCAGCAAGCGCAGCCCTTCGTTGGCGGCGTCCCAGGACTTCACCACAATGTAGTTCAATTCGTCGCGCAGGAAGTCTTCCACCACGCGCTCGTATTGCGGCGCGACCTCGAGAAAGTCCGCGAGTACGCCTGCCGGCGCCAGCCCCCCCTGCAAGGCCCCGGACTGGAACAGCCGCCGCACCGATTCCGTGGAGTAACCGTGTTCGGCAATGACCGCCTCGAGGGACCCTTTCTTCCCTAGCAGGGACGCATATTCAGAGCGCATTCCATCAAGGCGTTGCTTGGCTTCGCTTTCTTCCTGGCGCCGAGTCTCCAGCCGCGCGCGCACACGGGTGATTTCTTGGGAGAGGGCGCTCACGTGCTGGGAGACGGTCTCAAACTGCAAGGCCAGCTGCCCCCGCTGTCCGCCGAGAGCCTCCACCTGGGAGGAGGCAGCGATGATCTCGTTCACCAGACGCTGGCTCTCACGATCCATGGAGGCCAGCCGCTCCTCGGTCTGGGTCAGCTGGTTGCGCAAGTCGGCAGCGGCGGAGACAGCCTCCATTACCAACGCGCGGCCCTGTTCGATCTCCGCCTCCAGGGTGGAGAGACTGGCGGAAGCTGCCGATGCCTCCTGCCGGGAGAGTTCGAGCTCGGTCTGGGCCTCTCCCAGTTCGGCCGCGGCGCTATTAAGCACCCGCTGGTTGGCGGCCAGCTCTTGCTCTAACGCAGTCAGGCGCTGGTGAGCCAGCGTGAGTTCTGCCTCCGAGGTGGCGCTGCGGGCTGCCAACTCGGCGCAGCGCTCTTCGTTCGTGCGGCGACGGGCATGGGCGCGGTCGGTCTCCATAGCGATCTGGTTCAGCCGCTCACGGTTCTGCCGCGATTCGGCGTCGATGGCGTAGCCTCGCTGGGCGCGCTCCCCGTGTTCCGCTTCCAGGTGTTGCAGGGCATCAACCTCATGTTGCATCTGTTCCGCGATCGCGTTCAATTGGGCCCGAAGCTTGCTGCTTTCCTGATCCAGGTGCACGAACTTGCTCGCCAGAACCACCCGGAGTTTGGCCCGCATCTGGTCCCGAAGCCGGGCGTAACGCTCTGCCTTGGACGCCTGCCGCTTCAAGGAATTCATCTGGCGAGTGACTTCCTCGAAGATGTCGTTCACGCGATTCAGGTTGAGCTTCGACTCCTCAAGCCGAGCCTCAGCCAGCCGCTTCTTGGTTTTGAACTTGGTGACGCCCGCAGCCTCCTCAATAATCGCGCGACGATCGGTTGGTCGGCTGGAAAGGATCTGCCCAATGCGACCTTGCTCAATCAGCGCATAGGACTCCGGCCCCAGGCCAGTTCCCATGAACAGCTCCTGAATGTCGCGCAGGCGGCACAGCTTGCCGTTGAGCAGATATTCGCTATCGCCAGTGCGGAACAAACGGCGGGTCACGACGATCTCCCCCGCAGGAAACTGCTGCTGGAACTTGCGACGCCGAATCTTCAGCACGACCTGCGGAGCTGCCGAGGAAGCATCCGCGGGATCCGGAGACTCGGGCGGAAGATCGCCGTCGGGTCCGACGGCCGCAGGTTCGCCTTCCTCGATCCTCCCGGGTTGCGCTTCTTCCACCGTGCGTTCGGTTTCTTCCTGCGCTCGGGCACGGAGCTCGGCTTCGTCCCAATCCTCGGCCAGCTCTTCCTGGACTTCGACTTGGGTCGGCTCGTGCTTGTCGGGGCCGGCGTAGACCCCAGGATCAATGAGCGTGAGCGACACCTCGGCCATGCCAGTGGGCTGGCGGTCCCGGGACCCGGCGAAGATGACGTCTTCCATGCGTGAACCGCGCAGGGACTTAGCCGACTGCTCTCCCAGCACCCAGGAGATGGCGTCGGCAATGTTGGATTTGCCGCAACCGTTGGGCCCGACGATGGCAGCCACTCCCTCACCGTGGAACTTCAGCTCGGTTCGGTCACAGAACGACTTGAAACCTAATACTTGGAGCTTTTTCAGTTTGAGCAACTTGTACTCCTTGGCGCTCCGTCACGTCGGACATGCGTGAGGGAACGACCCGATCTGCTGGGCGAGATCGGCGACTGGCTGGCGCGTGCCCTTCCACACCCCTGTTTGGACGCCTCCCGCTGTCTTATCGCACACAAAACCGCCCCGGTCTGCACAGGGGAGACATGGATTGCTGCTACTGTAACGGCGAAATCGGGCTCGGGTCAAGAAATAAAACCCAATATATTGGGGGTATCTAGACTCGACCACCTGGGGTTGAGTGCGCAATGCAACCCATGTCCGGTTTACTGGTGGGGAACGAAGGACGGGAGAAATCGCGAGAGCGGGGAAAGGTTAGCGCAATCCGGGACAGAAGGCAATCATGTTAGCGGTGTCTGTCAAGACTCCTTAGAAATGTCCCCATCGTTAACTCGTTAGAAATGTCCTCTTTTGGGGGGTTGATGTTGGTTGTTGTTGTCGTTGGAATGCGCACTGAAGCGAAGCCCTGTTCTTTAGGGCGAAGCGGAAGTGCGCATTCCAACGAGCGGCCCAGTGCTCCCTGTCTTCGGAACCCAAGGCTTCATGTTC
>DASPST010000068.1:0-14436 GCA_035623795.1 Terriglobales bacterium | reverse complement strand
ATCGCCTCCTCTGTTGCAGAGTTGATATAATGACCACTGGAGTGACCACATGAAGATAAGCACGGTACGGGAGTTTCGGGACAACGCTACGGGCTATCTGCGCTCCAAGGATCCGATCCTCGTAACTCGACGAGGGCGGTTGGCCGGAGTGTTTTTCCCACGTCCCGAAGTCAGTCTTCCGCTTGAATTCAAACGTGAGCTGTTCGCCGCCTTGAGTTCGGAGATCGCGCGCCAACTCCGGAAGCGGGGACTCAAGGAAGAAGAGATCGTGGCCGACTTCCAGTCGTGGCGGAAGAGGAAACGTGAGACTCGTCGCCGACGCTAATGTCCTGCTTGCGGCTGTGCTTGGCGGCCGAGCCAAAGCTATTCTCCAACATCCTGAAATCGATGAGTTGTTGACGACCGCGGCAGCCTTGGACGAAGTCCAGGAGTACGCGGGCATTTTGGCCAGGAAGAGACGGCTGTCGCTGGATACGTTGCTCTTAGCGATGGCTGCTTTGCCCGTCACAGTCATTGAGGAGGCCATCTACTCTTCCTCTCTGCCCCAGGCCCGCAGATTAATAGCCAAGCGCGATCCGGATGATGTTCATGTCCTCGCACTCGCGCTTCACACGAACCTTCCTCTCTGGTCGAATGATAACGACTTTGAGGAGACGGGGATCGAGTGGTACACAACCGCTGAACTCCTGCAGAAGCTGGGAGTTTCGGAAAGGGAGTAGGTGACTGCTTTCGTAGCCAGAGACCGTGTGCGTTAGATTTCTCCCCTGCCCTGGTTCGCGGGTTGCAGGTGGCCATGGCCATTAGCTGCCACCTGGGGGAGCAGCTCGAACCGGGTCCGGCGCCACCAACCGTTGCCGTGCGGAACATGATGCCTCGCAATTTGGATGCAGGCCTTGAAGAAAGTGTTCCCTTCACAGCCGACAGCATCGCTCCACTGCTTCGACCTCAGGGCGAGCAGAGTTGCAAGATTCACCAGTTCGTCCGTGTGACGACTCCAGGAAAATCCTGCGATCGTTGGCCAGGCCAGACGTCTCGGGGATGGCCAGAGTATAACCCGCTGTGCATTCCAACTCCCTATGCCAAGCACCCTACAGGCGCCGGCCCCACTCTGCTGGTCCAACCCGTCGGGTGATGCTTCGGGTTTATCGGCGTCAGGTTGGGGCGCCCGCTCACCGTGCAAATCCCCTCCATTCCGCGAAGAAGATCTCCCCCGTGGCAATCACGAACCTTCTGCTGCGCCACGCACCACCCTTCCCTGCCCCGTGGGGTTCGGGGAGTGTCTTCCCGGATCTGTGTCCCTGGCTCCTTCAGCCCTCAGCACATTTGCATTGCGTGAGTCGGTCAGCTCGCCACCCTCGATAAGACGGGAATGGAACCGGTGTGCGGCGTTATGCGCCTCTGCTGAGTCGGCGACGTTCAGCGAAGGCTCTACTGGAAATCCCATCGTTGACTGCCGAAGGCTTCGCCCATGGTGGGTCAGCCGATCCGCCCAGAGTGTCACCATGGTTCCCCCTAGTTGCCGACCAGATTTGCCGAAGAACTCGACTCCAACCGGAATCAACGAGCCGTGCACGTATTGCTCAGGGATTGGCGTATCGCTTACCGCGGCCAGCAAGCCCTCTACGCGCGCACAGGGCAGGCACCAACCTTTGTTCTCGAACTGCAGGTTCAGCACGTCCTGACGGGGGAATTCCCACCTGTCAGGCAGAACGTAGGCCTCGCCGATGTGGCTTTCAGCGAAACTTGGCAACCTCTGGAATCCCGGATCCGGCCAAGGGGGGACAAAACGAAAGTCATAAATACAGGCGCCCGGTGTCTCTGCCGCCAGCGAAAGCCAGACTAGGTAGAGCGATCTCCCATCGGACAGATCGAGGATCGCACTCTCGATACCCAACCCGCACTGTTCGACAATGATCTCGGAAGCCCGGGTAACCAGCAAGCTGTACTCGAACGGCATTGTCAAACCCAGTCGCTGGAGCTGAGACAGCCTCTCGATGTAAAGCTTTCTTTTTTGGCTGGGAAGCATCAGCCTTGCCTCCTCTCATGAGTCGTGCAACGTGCATACGTACATAAGTTCTTACGTTTCAGTCGGTTCATTCCGTGCACATTCGGCACAGCCAGGGAAGGGTTGCCCGGCGGCTGGGACGTGGTAAGACTCCGCCAGACGGTGAATGGCCCGTCGTGTTGACGGGTCCAACCCTAATCCGCGCCCGTTCTGACCAAGGCGGTGTGTCCGCAAGCCCAGGGACTTCATTAGGCTGCCTACCAACCGATCACTCAGTTGCAGAGTCCCACCTCGAGAAAAAATCACTGCGTTTACATCAAAAGCAACCTCCCCAACCTGCACTTCCTCCCTCTGCGGCTCGTGACATCTGGAGAGCAGAACCTCCGTTAGGATCACCCTTGGATCCGTGAGGCCGTTCTCCCGCTGCTCTGCTTCGAGCAGAGCAATCTGTTGTTCACCTAGTTTTGGCTCGTCCCAGAAACACACACGAAGCCCATTGCTTAGCTGGCTCGTTGTCGCGGGAGAAGCGTCATCGGTCTTGGCCGATTTCGCGGGATGGCGGGTTAGCCGGTACTGGAGCAGTTTGGGAAGGAATTCGCTGGCCACCTTCTCTTGCGCTCGCTTGTCCAAGACGAGCGGCGGGCACCGCCCGTTGGCCACGGGAATCTCGATCATGGGGCCGAGGGTTGGATCGTTCAAGGGAGCGTCCGTCAAAAGCGCCTTTGCGCCAACAACCTCGACGAGGCGACCCGCCCTGACCATGTGGAAGCCGGGCCAACCCGATGCGGCTAGAGATTCGCGAGTTCGACGGTTGGAAGCAGGACGAAGGATTAGTAACGTAGCCTGCAACCTATCAGGCAATGTCCTCAGGTCCCCCTCCCCCACCCCTGACAACATCACCGCCTGGCGGCATAGGCAGCCCAGCAACTGCAGCACGCGGGCACCGTTTGGAAGCGCTGGAGACCAAAGCCACAGGTTGATCGGAGCCGGAAGAAGATCCGGCAAGTGGGAGGCGAACACGAATACGACCAACTGCTGCAACAAGTGATCCGCAAGGCCTGTGTACTCCGCAGCCAAGGCGACCAACTGGTCGAAGAGCAGCCCGGTGGTGCCAAATGCTGAGCAGTGGGACGGCAACCGGAGAGCTCGACGCACACTCAGGTCCAAAGTGACGGGAACGTAACTCCGCCCCTGGTGCACGAACTCCGGTGATATTCTGACCTTGCCCTGGCGCCAGCGGAGCAGGGACACTCCGGTGGGTTGAGTCAGGTCCTCGACCAACTCAATGGCGCTTCCATCATCGAAGATTTCTCCGCTGGTTTCAATGACTGAGTTGGGAATTGCGGAATTCTTGGTGTTATGCAGGCTCTGGCGCAAACGACCCCACTTTATCGAGAACACAGGCCAGACAGAAAAAATGCTCCGTCCTGATTTCACGATTGGTTTTCTGAATTGGGGACTTCTATTTACGCCTAATCCTTGGAACAATACACCTGATAGGTGACAGCCTACGACTCCACAATCATAACATTCAGAGTCAAGACTTACGACGTGAGGACTGACTTGCCTCGGCGTCCTCCGACGCTCCGCACGATCGTGGTGTCGTGCGACATGTGGACGTGGTCGCGTACATGCCCGGCTCGACTTCCTCCGGCTCCGCCACCATTTCGAATTCCCCCAGGTCGCCTGTAGACCAATTTGGCCCGGAATGTGAGCTCGTGGACACTTTTGCACCGCAGTTTCTCGCTGCACGCTCCACGGAGTAACTGATCTCCTGAGCAGTTCAGGGTCTTCGAGGCATTTGGATGACGTTTGAAACATTCTCCCCGCTCGAGTCCTCGTCATCGAACAACGAGCGGCGGCCCACGGCCCGCGGCCGAAATCGAAACGGAATGTGTTGAACTGGCAGGTCGAGACTAGTTACCTGCACTTGGTCGAACTGGTTGGTGATCGCAAGAACCAGCGACATGCGCTCTCGATCCGGAAGCTCGGGGACCTCGGAGGTAAAGCTCTGGGCGAGCAGGAAACCGCTCATCACTCTTCTGTGACGAATCGTACCTTCAGTCCCGATGCGGTGGTTTAGGACATCGTCCCGGTGAAAATCGCTGCCGTCGAGGAGACGATACGCACAGGCCGGGTTAAGCACGCTCGGGTCATCGAGTATGTAAGGGTCGACGGGCCAGTCCGGCCTGGACAGCTCGAAATGCTCCAGAATGACCTCCTGGGTCAACGCCATGATGCGCAGGTAGAGCCCTACCATGCTGGCGCCACGCATTACCCGCACGAAGCTCTGTGTTTTGTAACAATGCAACCGAATCCATGGCTCTACGATCTCTCCGTACTGCACGTTTGCCTTCATGTGTCCACCTCGAATCTTCAAAACCATGCTTAACGTAACCGAAAACCTGCTGGTGCCGGAACGTCTAAGCTAAAACGCTCACCTGGGCTCGGTTTTATGTGACTCGGACGAACACTAGTTCTGAAACCACTCTAGTGGATGCGCGGAGTGTCTGAGAAACCTGTCTCGGGCGGCGGCGCGAGATCCAGCAAAAGGGGAACGCGCCTGCCCTGACTTCAGTGCTTGTCCGCTTCACCATCAACCGGCGCCCTGTTAGTTTCCCATCGCTGCCCGGGCTGCCTGCGAACCCCGCCCACGAATACGGTGCTGCCACCCTGATGGGTCGTGTCGATCACCTCCAGCCCGGATTCTTTCAGCTTTTTGATGTAGTCCCGAAAATTTCTCGTATTTCTTCCGGCTTCCTCTCGGACTTCTTGTCCGGCGAATTTTCAGTCCCCAACGGCCACCTCCAACTCTGACTGCAGCTCGGGCCTGCGCCACTGGCATGAGCACCACGCGCAGGGTCGTGCGGTTACCGTAACCGGCGAATGATATCAGTACGACTCCAGACCAGTTGGCCTCGGCCTTGGTGCAGGAAGATGCCGATTCGACACGGAGAAACGGCCCCCGCCCCTGTCACCGTTCGGTCTCCCGGTTATGGATATCTTCTCGCGTCATCGATGAAGTACACAGCTCTGATATAAGCACAGTTCCCCCTCATGGTGGTTGGCGAGATGGCGTGCGTGCCTCGTCGACGAGGAACGAATGTGTGTGGCGAGGGAAACGCGCACTCGCCGGTCGAGAGGAAAACGTCAGAGATGTGCAGAATGGAATGATGGAGCCATGACATAATCTGAGGAACATGTTGAGGGAGGTTCCTCCAGATGTTAGTCAGTCAAAAACGCATCTTCGTCGAGTTTGGAGAATGCGGTCCCGCCGGCATCGTTTACACTCCCCAGTACATGATGTGGTTTGACGCGTGCACCACCGCCCTCTTCGAAAATGCTGGCTTGCCTCTGGACAGTCTCTTCCAAGAACAGGGTGTCATCGGTATTCCGATCGTTAAGCTCGAGACGCGCTTCCTCACGCCATCCACCTACGGCGACGAACTCCTTGCCCAGTCCACTGTGAATCGCTGGGGAGAAAGCAGCTTTGTTGTCCATCATGTTTTTTCGAAGGACGGAGTCTCCGTTGTGGAAGGGTTCGAGACGCGTGTTTGGACGGAACGCGACCCCCACCACCCCGAACGAGTTCGGTCGCGACCGCTTCCTCCCGAAGTCGTGAACTGCCTTTCTGTTCCCAGGACCGTCGTTGCTGCCACGTGAGTGCCCTCCCCTCATTGAGCAGAGGCCTGGTCCAGCAGCGCCCGCTTGGTCAGGACACGGACCATTTCGCGGCGGTATTCCGGAGTGAGCGCGGAAGTAGTGAGCGGCTTCGCAGTTTTTGCGGCGAGTTCTCCCGCCGCGAAGGCCAATTCCTCCGTAAGGGTCTGCCCAGCGAGCAGTTCTTCAGCTCCTCGGACGAGCAACGGGGCGGGATTCACCGCAGTAATCGCCAACCGCACGTCCGCCACCTTTCCATTGGAGTACTTGACCACCACGGCCGTGCCAGCCAGCGGATAGTCGATTGAGCCGCGGACCCGCAATTTGCGGTAGCTACCGTGATATCCGGCGGATGCTACGGGCAGAGAAATGCGCGTCAGCAATTCATCCTTTCCGAGTTTCATCGGAGGGTCGCCCAGGTTGGTGTAAAAGTCCCGGATGGCGATGCGGCGTGCGCCACCGGGACCCACAATTTCCAACTCCGCGCCCAAGCAGAGCAACGCCGGGGGGGTATCGGCTGAAAACGCCGCCCAACACTTGCTGCTGCTTGGCGCCACATGGCAGAGATCGCCGTCCTTCTTGATGCAGAAGTTGCACGTTTTGCGCCAGGTCAGGGACTGGTTGTACCAGATACAGCGGGTATTGAGACAGATATTCCCGCCCAGCGTACCCATGTTCCGCAATAACGGCGAAGCCACCGTGGCCGCCGCCGCGGCCAACACCGGATAGTCCCGCCGAATGACGTCACTATGTTCGATGTGGTTTAGCGACGTGCCTGCGCCAATCACCAGGCAATCACGCTCCGGACGGATGCCGCGCAGTTCGGAGATCCTGCTGATATCCAGCACATACTTGGGGGCGAAAAGCCGCTGGCGCAGCGAGGGGATTAAATCGGTCCCCCCCGCGATCACCTGCACCTCGCCTGCGTACTTTCCAAGAAGCTCCACCGCTTCAGCCACCGTGCGCGGTCGCAGCACCTGGAAATCAGGGAGACTCACTTTTCACCTGCCGGCTCAGATCCGGCGGCTCTTTGCTTCGACATGGCCGGATCCAACACGTGCCGAAAAGGTCCCTTGCCGCGGAACAGCAGCACGCCACCGTGTTCGCGAAATGCTTCCGGATGTGTGGGGTCTACGTTGTTGGTGAGTTGCAATGCATTCCCCCCGACGCTCTTGGAGCGTAGCGCTGCTAGCACGCGCTCCGGAGTGAATGGCGATTCGCGCAGCCGGATGCCGGTGGCGTCGAAGATCGCATTCGCCACGGCTGGAATCGCGGCTGCAAGGGAACCTTCACTCGCCTCCTTGGCGCCAAACGGCCCTTCTGGATCCACGCTCTCCACAATGATGGCTTCGATCTCCGGCGACTCTTTGGCCGATGGGGAGCGATATTCGAGCAGTCCGGGATTCATCAGCAAGCCGTGCTTCCAAACCATCTCCTCCTGCAGGGCTTGCCCGAGTCCCATCCACACGGAACCGATCACTTGGCCTTTCACGGAGACCGGATTCAGCGCGCGCCCGCAGTCGTGGGCCGCCCAGACCTTGTGCACGGTGACCGCGCCAGTCTCTTCATCCACGCTTACTTCCGCGACCTGGGCCGAGTAGGAATAGGCGGGGGAGGGTCCTACACCCCCGCCCTTGAACTTACCGCCGCGCGCTTCCGGCGGCGGTGCATACGAGCCCGTCGCCGTGAGTGCGCCATGAAAATCGATGGCCGCCACGACCGCTTCCTCAAACGACATGTGGTCCTTCGGCTCTTCCTGCTTGCGCTTCTGCTGCACCGAGCCCCGGAGAATCTGCCCCTCGACGTGGCCGCTGCCTGTCGGCGCATCTTGCTCAGCCATCCCGGGAACCGTGCCGGCTATTGGACTTGCGCTCCTCTTCCACACGCGGTCCTCCGCCATCACAACGTCCTCCGGGGCGCAGCGCATGTGTTGGGCGGATGCTCGGACAATTTGCTCCTTCACCGACTCGGCCGCGTGCAGTGTGGCGTTGCCGTTCATGAAAGTCACGCGGCTGGAGTACGAACCGATATCAATGGGCGTCAAGTCCGTATCCGCGGCTACTACCTTGATACGGCTGAGCGCGCAGCCGAGCACCTCGGCGGCGACCTGCGCCACCACCGTATCCGAGCCCTGACCGATGTCCGATGCCCCCGTATACACAACCACACCGCCATCGCGGTCAATCTTGATGTTCACGGAGGAGTGCGGCATGTCCGAACGGATGATGGAGTTAGCTGCGCCGCTGACATAGTGGCTGCAGGCGATGCCGAGGCCTCGCCCGCACGGCAGTTTTCCTTTGCGCTCCCGCCACTTCGAAGCTTCCACCACTTTATCAATGCACTCCGGCAGCCCGTAGCTCTGCACCCGCAGCCCGTTCACCGTGATGCACGGTGGCTTCAGCAGGTTTTCGCGACGGATCTCTGCCGGATCCACGCCGATGGCGGCGGCAATCTCATCGAGCTGGGACTCGAAGGCAAAGCGAACGTTTACCGTGCCGTGTCCGCGCATCGCGCCGCAAGCCGGTTTATTGGTCAAGACTCGATAGCCGTCATACTGGACACTAGGGATGTCGTACAGCGCTCCGAGCAGAGCACCCGAGTACAGGATGGTCACGACCCCATAAGAGCAGTAGGCTCCTCCATCCTGTATCACCTTCGCTGCCACCGCCGTAATCCGGCCGTTTTTCTTCACCCCGGTCTTCAACTCCACAATCGTGCGCGGTCGCCCGCGATGCGCCAGGAAAACTTCTTCCCGCGTGTAGGTGATCTTCACCGGAGCCCGCGCCTTGCGCGCGGCCACGGGGGCAATGATTTCCAGCGGAATGACCTCACTCTTTCCTCCGAACCCGCCGCCTACCAATGGCTTGATCACCCGGATCTGCGACATCGGCATCTCGAGCACCATACTCAACTTATGCTGGAGATAATATGGCACCTGGGTGGAGGACCACACCGTCAGACGGCCCATCTGCCCGGTGTAAGGATCGAGGTCAAACATGGCCAACGTGGAGTGCGGCTCCATCGCAGCGTGGGTAACCTCATTAGCGAGGTAGCGGCCTTCTTGGATGTAGTCAGCTTCGGCGAAGCCCTTTTCCGGATCACCAAATACGTGGTGATAGTCTCTTTCGATGTTGTGCGGCTTCTCCGAATGAATCAGATCCGTCTCCGCCTTCATCGATTCTCTGGGGTCGAAGTACGCGGGCAGAACTTCGTATTCGACCTCGATCAACTCGAGAGCCTCTTCCGCTAGCTCCTCGCTCACGGCTACCACGCAGGCTACGTTGTCGCCCACGTAGCGCACCTTGCCCACTGCCAGCGCCGTTTCGTCATGTCCCACAGGAAGAATGCCGTATTTGTTCGGGGCATCCTCTCCGGTCACGACTGTGACTACGCCCTCGAGTGCCAGGGCCCGGCTGGGATCGATGCGCGTGATGCGCGCATGAGGGTACGGCGAGTGCAGAATCTTTCCGATCAGCATCCCCGGAACCCGGAGGTCGTCCGCATATTTTCCGGCTCCTGTGGTCTTAGCGGCCGAGTCCACCAAGGCGATCGGCTTGCCGATAACGGAGAATTGGCTCATGTGTCCCGACGCTCCTGTTCAACCGCGATCGCGGCCCGGATCGCCTGATACATCTGCACGTAACCCGTACAGCGGCACAGGTTACTGCTGAGCGCGTTGCTGATCTCCTCTTCGCTGGGATTGGGAGTCTGCTGCAGCAACCAGTGCACGGACATCATGAACCCCGGTGTGCAGTAACCGCACTGCGCACCACCCCAGTCGCCGTATGCCTTCTGAATGGCGGCCAAGCTACCATGCTCGGCCAAACCTTCGATCGTGGTGATCTCGCGCCCTTCGCAGCTTGCCGTCAGTAGCGTGCAGGCAAGCATCGGCTGGCCGTCCACGGCTACCGCGCATGCCCCGCAGGATGAATCATCGCAGCCGCGCTTCGACCCCGTTAGGTTTAGTTCTTGCCGCAACACATCGAGGAGGGTGGAGTTCGCTTCAACGGCCAGCTCGTGCGCGCGGCCATTGACTCGCAAGGCGATCAATTCCTTTTTCATTCTTCACTGGCTCGCTTCCTGCCGTCATAAACAGCACCGACGATAACCAATGCATTCTACGGCACACTCTTGTCCCAGGGTTGGCCGACCGTCCGGCGGTCAGGTCACATTACTGTGTGATTGCGGTCACAGACCTAGTGTACAGGATGCATAAGCTACTTCTATTGTGGGTTCGTTCGAACGAACGTTCGATAGATATGCGGATGATCTCCGTTTCCCCGCAGTGCGCGAGTGGAAACAAAGCCGTCCCGGCGCCAAAGCGATCGCGTACTTCCCCGTGTACGCGCCGGTGGAATTGATTCATGCTGCCGGCATGTTGCCAGTCTCACTCTACGGTGCCGGCGACCGGCTCGACATCCAGCATGCCGATGCCCGCTTCGGATCGTTCATTTGCTCGATTGTCAAGACTACCCTGGAAATGGGTTTGACCGGGCACCTGGAACCCTTTGACGGCTTCCTGTTCTCTACCATCTGCGACTCGGCGCGAAATTTGTGCTTCGTCATGAAGCGGAATTTCCCCGCAATGTATGTCGACTTCCTTCATCTCCCGCATAACCCCAGTTCGCCGGCGGCAGCGCAGTTTCTGGCGGAAGAGTATCGCCGAATCCTTTTGGAGTTGGAGCGTGTGGGCGGCTGCCAAGTTCATGACGACCGAGTGCGCCACTCCATCACGGTCTACAACCACAACCGGTCCTTGATTCGAGAGCTTTACCGGGTACGCACGCGACATCCGGAAAAGATCCCCACCGGGGAACTCTATCAACTGATAAGGGCTGGAAGCTTCTTGCCGGTCGAGGAACATACCGTACAACTGGAGACGGCTCTTGCGCAATTCGGCTCGCGCAGCAACAAGAAGCGGGATTCGATTCGGATCGTGATTGAAGGTTCGTTCTGCGAACAGCCACCGCTCCCCCTGATCCAGCTTATCGAGGACGCGGGCTGCTACATCGTGGACGATGATTTCGTGATCGGCCAGAGCTGGTTTGAAAGCGACGTCCCCACGGAAGGAGATCCATTGCTGTCACTCGCGACCAGCTACTTGGACCGCTCCGTCTACTCCTCCGTGCGCCATGACTTCCGCAAGCCGCGCTGGGACGGCCTGGTCGAGAAGGTCCGGCGAAGCAAGGCGGATGCGGTGTTGTTCCTGATCGCCAAGTTCTGCGAGCCGGCTTATTTCGATTACGTCCCTTACAAGCAGGAACTGGAGCGCGCCGGAATCCCTCACCTGCAACTGGAGTTCGAGGAAAAGTCATTCACCTTCGACCGTCTGCGCACGGAGATCGAGACGTTTGTGGAATCGCTGATCTTTGACTGAGGAATCGGTTAGGGAAAGGACAATGACCGAGAAGAAGGAATACCGCGGCTCGATTCACCAGTGGCAAAAAGACTTGATGCTCGCCTGGTATGAACAACTGGATCAGGCGGCCAACACCGGCACTCCGGCTACGGTTTCCATGATGATTTCTGGAAACTGCGTGGAATTGCTGGAGGGCTTTGGAGCCGTTCCGCTCTATCCGGAAGTGAACGCGCTACAGTTGGCCATCCGTCACCAATCACTCGATCCCATCCTAGCCGCGGAAGATCTAGGCTATGCGGCAGACAACTGCGCGTATGTCAAAGCCGATGTCGGTTGCATTGTAAAGGGCATAACACCGACCGGGGGGAAATTGCCTACGCCGACGCTTATCCTGTGCAACTTTGTCGGCTGCAACACCTACCTCAAGTGGTTTGAACACCTCGCCAAGCTGCAGCAGGCTCCACTGTATGTGATCGATGTTCCCTTCATGCGCGCCGATGAGGCCTCGCGATCGGACCTTGAATACGTGGTCAAACAATTGCAGGAGACGGTGAAGAAGCTTGAGCAACTCACGGGGAGCAAGTTCGATTACGATCGCTTTCGTCAGGCTGTGGCATGCTCCAGCCGTACGGAAGAGCTGTGGTCGCGGATCAAGCATCTGGCACGCCGTTCGCCTTCACCCTTCGACGCCTACTTCGATGCCATCACTCTGATGGGACCGCTCTACGTCTATCGCGCCAGAGCGGAAGGGGTTGAGTTCTTTGCGGCTGCCCTGGCCGAGCTGCAAGCCAAAGCGGACGCACACAAAGGAGTGTACGAACAAGAACACTTCCGCCTGGTGATGGAGGGCCCGCCTCCTTATCCCTATTTCCGCACGTTCCGCGACATGTTTGCTAAGTGGCAAGCGTGCGCGGTTGCCTCGACCTACTCGACAGTAGGCGGACTCTGGGAGTTCGGCTTTCGCCACGACCCCGACAATCCATTCGAATCCGTCGCCAGGCACATGATCGCGCAGAACGTGACCAATCGGAACTTTCTGCAGCGCTACCAACAGATTCGCAGGTACGTCGAGGAGTGGAACGCCGACGGACTGATCATCCACTTTGTGAAAAGCTGCCGCCTGTTCTCCGCCGGTCAGGGCGACATGCGCGATTATTTCACCAAGCAGCTCGGCGTTCCGACCCTATATATCGAATCCGACCTGGAAGATCCCAGGTATTTCGCCGAAGCCCAGACCAAAAACCGCATTGACGCTTTCTTCGAAGCGCTGGAACACTTGAAGACGGCCGCCTCGGTCCGGGGCGGAGCGTAGGAGGAGGCATGAGAATCGCAGCCGGAGTCGACGTCGGCTCCACGCAGACCAAAGCAGTCATCATGTCTGATAACGGAGGTGTGAAGGTGCTGGCGCGCGCCCTCGTGGATACCGGCGCCAATGTGCAGCGTGCGGCCGAACGCGCCTTCGATACGGGTTGCCAGCAAGTCGGCATTCACAGCGGCGACGTGGGATTTGTCGTCGGCACCGGATACGGCCGGTACAAGATTGCCTTTGGCAACACACAGATGACCGAAATCACCTGCCACGCCAAGGGCGCTAGCTTCCTCTGCCCCGGCACGCGCACGGTCATTGATATGGGTGGGCAGGATTCGAAGGCAATCAGTGTTGGGGCCAACGGCGAGGTGCTGGATTTCGTGATGAATGACAAGTGCGCCGCTGGCACCGGCCGATTCCTGGCAAACTCGGCGGAGGTCATGGGCATCAGCCTCGATGAGGTTGGACCGCTTTCGCTCAAGGCACAACATCCGGTCAAGATTGCGACCGTATGCACGGTATTCGTCGAGTCGGACATCCTTTCCTACCTGGCACAAGGCAAAACGGGGGAAGACATCCTGGGCGGCGTGCATATCGCCATCGCCAAACGGACTCTGTCATTGGCAAGACGGCTCAACATTGAACCGGAAATTGCCATGACGGGCGGCGTCGCCCGCAACGTAGGCATGGTGCGCGCGCTCGAGGAAGTTCTGGGACGCAAGATGTTGGTCAGTCCGGACGCGCAATTTATCGGCGCGGTCGGCGCCGCGCTGTTCGCGCTGGAGAAACTCGACCAGAGTTTCGAGTCCGGCATTTGGAGGGGAGACCATGCCGTTTCTGGCGGGCATTGATTGTGGAACCAGTTTCACGAAAGCGCTTGTGCTTTCCGAGGATCAGGGCCAACCTCGCATTCTGGGCAAAGGCCGGACCCGAAGCGGTGTGAAGGTGGACGAAGCAGCCGGCGCCGCGCTGGAGCAGGCCCTGGGAGAGGCCGGTCTCGATCGGCGGCAGCTGGAATACGTTGCCGCCACGGGATTCGGCCGCTATGGCGTAAGCTTCCGCGACATTCAGGTAACGGAAATCACCACGGCTGCGCGGGGGGCGCACTTTGTTATCCCTGAGACTAGAGCCATCCTTGATATTGGAGGACAGTGCACCCGCGCCATCGGTGTCACCGATACCGGCAGAGTCAAGATCTTCAAGAGCAACGATAAGTGCGCCGCCGGTTCCGGCATGTTCATCCAGCGTGCAGCCAAGTATCTGGAGGTGAAGCTGGAAGAAGTGGGTGAACTCTCCCTCAAGGCCACCCACCCTCAGCCGATTTCCAGCGTCTGCGCCGTGCTCGCGGAAAGCGAAATCATCAACCATGTCAGCGCCGGGATTACCGTGCAGGATATCTTGCGCGGCATCCACGAATCCCTGGCCGACCGTGCCGGAGCGCTTCTCAAGCGGGTGGAGATGACAGATCAACTCACGCTGATCGGCGGAGTCGCGCGCCAGGCAGGCATCGCCAAGGCTTTGGCAGATCGCTTGAAGGTCAAGGTGAACATTCCTCAGGATTGCGATTTTATCTGTGCCTTAGGGGCAGCATTGCTTGGTCTGAAACGCCTGGCGGGCAAGCGATCAGCCGCCGAAACGGCTGCGAGCGAGTATGCGTATTGATGGCGCGCATGGCTATCGTTTAGTCGCACTGGGCCAACCGCTGGAGCGGTTTGAGCTCCCTCCGCTGGAGCCCGCGCCGGACGAAGTTGTGGTGGAGGTTTTCGGCTGCGGCATTTGCCATACGGACGTCGGTTTCGCGGTTGACGGAGTCCCCACGCGAAAGCCGTTGCCGCTGGTGCTAGGCCACGAGATCAGCGGACGCGTGGTCGCTGCCGGAGACAACGCGCGAGCATGGCTCGGACGACTCGTCATTGTTCCTGCAGTCGTTCCCTGCGGCGACTGTCCAGCCTGCCGGGCCAATCGGCCCACGATCTGCCGCAATCAATTCATGCCCGGCAACGATGGCGACGGAGGCTTTGCCACGCACACTCGTGTTCCGGCGCGCGGGTTGTGTCCCGTGCCTGAACCGCTCCCACCGGGACTGAGTGCAGAATCGCTTTC